>NZ_JAVJSK010000132.1:0-25464 GCF_040219495.1 Phaeodactylibacter sp.
TCAGGTTTACATTTTTCATAGGTAAAATATTTATCGGTTAATTAAGAAATACAGTGTTAGGTAGCCTGGTAAAGGGCAACAAGGAGACAGAACTCTTGAAGTCTATGTCTTCAAAAAGCAGCACTTAGCAGACCAATTGGGCAACCGAATAAACGCGAGCGCAGAACTGATGCGGAAGTAAAACATCCACCTCAGAGAAGGGAGCGAATGGGCGCATTCGGATTTTTCGTAAGATACGTAAATGATAGCAAAGGTGCAATGTTGACAAAGGGAAAGGGGTATGAATTCCGGCATGTCGATAGATCAGCTCAAAAATTACAGCCTGAAATATTGGCTTGCACCAGGTAAACCGCAATAAAATCGCGCAAACCTTCGTATCTAATTAAGCTTACCAATTTTTTTGATTAATTTCAAGCCGTCCAAAAAACGATAACCATGAAGAAACGACTGAACTTAAGCCTCCTCCTTGCCCTTTGTTTTACCGTAGCATTGTCTGCGCAAAGCAATGAAGAATGGGGCATTGCATCCTACTACCACGATAGCTTCCAGGGCAAAGAAACCGCCTATGGTGTAAAGTATGACAAAAAAGCGCTGACTGCTGCGCACCGTGAACTCCCCTACGGAACCATGGTACGGGTGACCCGTCTGGACAACAACAAGTCAGTCGTGGTGAAGGTCACCGACAAAGGCCCTTACAAGCGTGGCCGGATTGTGGACCTCTCCCGTGCCGCTGCGGAGCGTATTGGCCTGGTCACAGATGGTTTGACAGAAGTTAAGCTCGAGGTGGTCAAAAAAGGGACTCAAGCGCCCGAACCTGCCAGGAAATCAAGTGCCAAACGGAAAGAGCGGCAGGCCAGCGCTCCTTCCAGCTACGATAATGTGAGCCGGGACCGCATTGTAACCGATGCAGGCAACGCCCCTGCACCTGCCCGTAAGGAAAGTACTGCCGCGGCAACCACCCAAAAGCCTGCCGCCGCTTCAGGCACAAAGTCCAAAGGCAACAAAGAGGCCTCTACCGAAGCACAAGCTAAACTAGTTGGCAAAGGCTATCAGAAGTATGGGTTGTACAAAATCAGTATTCAGGAGCCTGGCGAAAAAGGATACGCCGTACAGGTCGCCTCTCTGACTAACTACGAGAACGTCTTCAAGCAGGTCGCTGACCTTCAGGCCAAATGGTTTGATAATGTCCTGATCAGTATTGAAGAAGGTGCGCGCATGCCGGCCTACAAAATCCTCCTGGGCCCATTCAATGAGGAAGCTGCTGCGGAAAACTACCGCAAGAATCTGCTGAAGAAGCATAAGATCAAAGGCTTTGTGGTAGACCTCAACGCCATTGAGTACGGTAAAGAAAGATAGCCAAAGCACTTCTAAGCCTGAACGCAAACAGCTCCGTCTTCCCTAAGGCAGAGCTGTTTTTGTTTACTGCAATGACTCCTCGGGGAAGTACTGAAACGGGATATTGATGTGAAAGGAATCCTGCTCAAACCGGGCCGGGATGATCTGAAGGCGGTGCCCGCCAACGCGCTGCCCCTGCATAGGCAGGTAGACTCTTATGCCATCTTGTTTGCTATCTTTTTGCTCGTACAGGTACAAACCAGATGGTACGACCACCGTGCTGTCAATCTTAAAGGTGTAGTAAGACTTCAGGCAGGCTTGCCGCTCCTCCCGCTCTCCATCTTCCCACTCCGGGCCACAGTACTCCTGTATGAGCTCCCGCTCGGTTTTAGGTACCGGCACAAAGACCGTTGCAACCGTACCCCGAATGACATCGCTGCTGAGCATGGCAAAGCGGATATGCGCTCCGGGCGGCCTCAGGTTTTCGTACCGCTCTGCATACTGCACGCTTTCACGCCCGGCCAGCCGCTTACGGGTACCGGCATCCAGCATAAACAAATTGGAGTCCTGCACCCAAAAAACAAAGCCGATCATGAGCACAACCATATACCCTGCCGTAACCCCGATATAGCGGGTTTTGGAAACGTTGGTAGCCAGTGTCTGCCCAATGTAGGTGAATGGCTCCAGAAAGGGTCCGGTCATGATCCGGACGGAAAACAGGTACAAGGGGAACTGTACTTTCTTCACCCAGCTCCTGTCCCGAAGCTTCTTATGATTGAGCAGGCTCTGGAACAGCAGCACCGAAGTAAGTAGAAACAGCCCGCCCAGTGCGAAGTAGGTCGCGGGCAGCCCCACGAAAACCATTGATAAAAGGTACCCGATCCCCCAAAAGACCATTAACAGAATGGTGAGAAAAGTAAAGGTAATCAGGCTGATACCTGCAATCGAAAACAGCAAACTGCAAAAGTCGTCCAAACGCTGATTAAAGCCCTGAAGGTCAGGGAAGCGGGCCTTGAGCCTGGCAAGAAAATGCGGGCTGTACCGATCGGAATGCTCATTGATCCCTTCCGGGAAAACCGATGCCAGCCCGATGTTCCCAATCCATAGCGTACGGAGGGAAAAATGAAGAATAAAGTTGAAGATCAGTATTAAAGCTCCGAACAGCAAGTAGATGAACAGGTACCCGAGCAGCTCCTGCTGTTCAGCGGTGGTGCGCTGCAGACACCAGTTCAACAACTGGTCCAGCAGTCCTGGTAATTGGAATGCCCCCAACAGCGCCACACCCGAGACAATGAGCTCCGCCTGATAGCTTTCCTGCTCCAGGCGCTCCAGCCATTGCGGTTTCGGCTTAGGGTTATTGGGGGCACTACTGCTCATCGCTTAAAAGCTGTTGACGATGGCGATAAAGTCCGCTGCTTTAAGGGAAGCGCCACCAATCAGGCCACCATCGACATCGGTATTGGCGAAGAGCTCTTTGGCATTACCCGGCTTCACACTGCCCCCGTAAAGGATGGAGATGCGGTCCGCGACCTCCGCTCCGTACTTATCGCTGAGCAGGCTGCGGATGTGAGCGTGCATTTCCTGTGCCTGCGCCGGAGAAGCCGTTTTACCGGTGCCTATGGCCCAAACCGGCTCGTAGGCGACCACCACCTTTTGGAGGTCCTCCGCGCTAAGGTGGAAGAGTGCCGTTTTCACCTGCTGCGCTACGAGTTCGTTCTGCTTTCCGCTTTCGCGAACGTCCAGTTTTTCGCCACAGCAGTAAATCGGCTCCATGCCCTGCCCCAGAACTGCATCAATCTTTTTAGCAATGAGCTCATCCGTCTCACCGAAATACTCCCGGCGCTCCGAGTGGCCCAGAATGACGTATTCCACCCCGCAGGACTTCAGCATGCCCACGGAAACTTCACCCGTGTAGGCACCACTTTTTTCCTGATGGCAGTTCTGCGCCGCCAGTTTCAGGTTGGAAATGTCTTTGATCATACTGGCTACATTGCGAAGATGAATGTAAGGCGTACCGAGGATCACCAGTGCATCGGAGGGTTGCAGCCCATCGATGACTGCCTTGGTGAGGTCACGGCCTTCCTCATAGTTCGTGTTCATTTTCCAGTTGCCGGCTACAATTTGCTTTCGTTTTGTCATAAGTTATTCTTGAATGGCTTTTTTCTTGAGTTTTCCTTTTTTGGTGTATTCAACATGGGCCGGGATTCGGTGCCCCGGGCGGCTCCATTTGGGATTTTCCTTTTTGGCGCGCTCTTCCTCCGTCAGCGGTTCAGGCTGCGGGCGGTCGCCCTTAGCGAATGGCGCGGTGGGCTGTAGCCCAAGGATTTCGAACATTTCCAGGTCCTCGTTCGTAGCGGGGTTGGGGGTGGTGAGCAGCTTGTCCCCTGCAAAGATAGACCCGGCACCTGCCATAAAGCAAAGCGCCTGCCCTTCTTTGGTCATCGACAAGCGGCCCGCAGAAAGGCGTACCGTTGACTTCGGCATCACAATGCGGGCGGTAGCGACCATGCGCACCATATCCCAGATGGGCACCGGCTCCTGCTCTTCCATTGGGGTACCCTCCACCGCCACGAGGGCATTGATGGGCACAGATTCCGGCTGTGGGTCGAGCTGAGAAAGGGTCAGCAGCATCTTGCAGCGGTCTTCCACAGACTCGCCCATGCCGATGATGCCACCGGAACAAACGGTCAGCTTGGCTTTGCGGACATTACTGAGGGTTTCCAGGCGGTCTTCGTACCCCCGGGTGGAAATCACCTCCTTGTAGTAATCTTCCGAAGTATCCAGGTTGTGGTTGTAAGCGTAGAGCCCGGCTTCCGCCAGTTTTTTGGCCTGCGTCTCCGTGACCATGCCCAGCGTAGCACAGACCTCCAAGTCCATGCTGTTGACGGTCTGCACCAGCCTGATGACCTGATCGAAGTCTTCGTCGTCCTTCACATTCCGCCAGGCAGCGCCCATGCATACGCGGGAAGCGCCCAGCACTTTGGCCCGGTTGGCGGCGGTAGTCACCTGCTCTACGGACATCAGGTCGTTTTCTTCGATGTCCGTGTGGTAACGGGCGGCCTGAGGGCAGTAGCCACAATCTTCCTGACACCCTCCCGTCTTAATGGAAAGGAGGCTGCTGATTTGCACCTCGTTCGGGTTGTGGTGTTTGCGGTGGACGGTAGCGGCCTCGTACACCAGCTCCAGGAGCGGTTTTCGGTGTACTTTAAGGATTTCGGCTAACGCCCATTCTTTACGTTCTTCCATGTTATGCTTTCTTACGATTATAGAATGCTTCCATACCGATAGCCACGATCCCTGCCCCCAGCATCATGAGTGCATTCCAGTACCAGGCTACCGGTGCTTCGTTTTCATTGAGGGTTAAAATGGGCTCCTCCCAACGGTACCCCTTTTCCCGGAGTTGGTCCAGTCCGGCGAGATTGGCATCCGGGATAGGGCGGACTACGCCTTTGAGGGTTCGGGTACCCGCTGCAATACAAGTATCCGCTGCGACGCAGGGGTCAAAAAAATCAGCGGTCCAGGCCAGTAATACCGGCTGCTGCGAAGGGCCTTCCTTAGCAAAGACCGGGTACAAAATAATAGGTGGGCTGCCGGGCTCTTCCGCCTCCTGATGCACAAATACCGGCTCCAGGCGGGCACCCGAAATCTCCACATAATCGGCATCTCCAATACCGGAATTCACGACCGTAGACATCTCAAAGGAACGCAACTTGTGCGTACCAAAGAACTGAGAGATCAGGCTGTTGCACCCATTGATGAAAAACACCAGGCACAAAAGAATAATGATAATTCTTACAATCATAGGTCTTTGCTATGAGACGGAAACAAAATAAGTAAGACCGTTTGAGGTTTTTGCGCCCCGGTTTGACCGGGATCATAAGCAACTGAAAAACTGGAAGTTGCGTTAAAATATCACAAAAGCCTCAAGAGAGAACGGCCTAACTTGTTTCCGTCAAACTACTAAGCCCCCTAAAGTAGGGCCTATTTTTGACTTATCGGAAAGCCCGAAGGGTATTTTTAGTGATTAGCGTTTATTCTTACCGAAATCCGGACCCGATTCAGGCTTCCTCCCTGAGCAGGAAAGCGGAAAAGGCCGCCTCCATGGCACTGTAGGCTTTTTCCAACTGCTCGTTGGTGATACAATAAGGCGGTATCATATAGATCAGGTTGCCCAGTGGGCGCAGCAGTACACCGCGGTCCAGGAAAAAGTGGTACAGTTTGTCCCGCAGATCGTTGAAGTAGCCGGTGGCTTCGGCACTTTCAAATTCGACCGCCAGGATGGTGCCCCGCTGCCGGGTGGCCCGCACCGCCGGGTGTTGTTCGATACGCTGCCGGAACTGCCGGTGTTGGGCTTCCACCCGCTTTCGGTCACTTTGAGACGCTTCCGACTCCAGGAGATCGAGGCTGGCCAGTGCCGCCGCACAGCCTACCGGGTTAGCCGTATAGGAATGCCCGTGAAAAAAGGTCTTATACTTATCATCGGACCAGAAAGCCCCGAAGACCGCCTCTGTGCAGGACGTCACCGCAAGGGGCAGGGTGCCGCCCGTGAGGCCTTTAGACATACACATGATGTCGGGCTGCTCCGTCAGGTAATCCGATGCGAACATCCGCCCGGTACGCCCGAAGCCCGTCATGACTTCATCGGCGATACAAAGCGCGCCGTACTTTTTGCAGAGCGCCATGAGCTGGCTCAGGATTTCAGGCTCGTACATGATCATCCCCCCGGCGCCCATGACCAGCGGTTCGAAAATAAAGGCATACACTTCGCCCGTCTTCAGATGGGCTTCCAGGGCTTCCAGGGCGGCCGCTTCCTGCCCAGGCACCGGGTTGGGAATGCGCTTGACCTCAAAGAGGAAGTCCTGAAAAGCAGTAAAAAAGGAGTGGTCGCCACTAGCCGCCATAGCGCCGAAGGTTTCTCCATGGAAGCCCATATCGAAAGCCAGCAGCTGGGTGCGCGGCTGCCCCAGGTTGAAAAAGTACTGGATCGCCATTTTGATGCCGATCTCCACCGCAGATGAGCCGTTATCAGAGTAGAAAATCCGGTTTTGCTGGCCGGGCAGGTGGCCGATCAGCCGCTCCGCCAGCTCTACCGCCGGAGGATGGGTAAAGCCGGCAAAAATGACGTGCTCCAGCTGCAATAGCTGTTGGTACACCTTTTCCGCGATGTAAGGGTGCGCGTGGCCGTGGAGATTGACCCACCACGATGCCACACAATCGATGTAAGAACGCCCTTCTTCATCGTACAGGAGCGTGCCTTCGCCTCTGACTACCGGCAAGGGCGGTGCTGCTGTTTTCATTTGTGTGTAGGGGTGCCATATATGCCGGGCATCCCGTTCGGTCAAGTTCATATATTCAACAGTTTTGCTGCTCCGGGAGCAAGTCAAACAAATCTTCTGTGCACAAAAGTGTGCTGTGTTTTCACAACCCGTCCAGCAGGGTTTTACAAGCCTGCCCAACGCGCTGTACCTGCCGCTCGAAGCACTCGTCGTTCAGGGCCTGCATTTCACCGAGCTGAAACAGCGGTTGCAGCCCGGTCATCTTCTCGATAATACTTTCGGTGGAAGGGTGCGGGTCTCCGTTGAAGATCAGGCCGGCGATGGAGATGCCTCTGTGCCGCAGGGCTTCCACACTAAGCAGGGTGTGGTTGATACTGCCCAGATAATGCCGGGACACTAATACTACCGGCAGCCCCAACCGCTGGATCAGGTCAATGATACAATCCTGGTCATTCAGGGGCACGTGCAGCCCGCCCGCCCCTTCCACAATCAGGAAATTGCGGGTATCCGGGAGTTCGAAGTCTTGCAGTTGAATAGTAACGCCATCGTCCGCAGCACTTGCGTGGGGCGACATCGGCAGGTTCAGCCGGTAGCGCTCCGGATGGAAGGTGCCCGCAGCTTCACCGGCCCACTTCCGGACCTTCATGGTGTCGGTATGGTTGAGGTCCCCCGATTGCACGGGCTTCCAGTAATCAGCTTTCAGGGTGCGGACCAGCAGGGCTGCTGTCACTGTCTTTCCTACCTCTGTGCCAATGCCGGTTACGAATACGCCTTTAGGTTGCTTCATATCATTGTGGTTTATCAGGCTTGATGCATTGGGGGTCACCACAGGGGTGAAATCGCTCATTTCCCCACTGCAACAACCCGACGCATCAAGTCTGTTTCAGGAACGGTTCCTGGTTACGGTCGGCAAAAATAGAGTTTTTTCTTACCTTCGGCGACATCACTATCATCTTCTCTACGCTATGAAATTTGGTAAGCTTCCCGATATCAGCGATATAGACTTCAGGCTGCCCCCTGACCCTTCAGGCAACCGTTCCCGGTTGCCGGCGCTGCCGTCTTCCCCGGAGCCACCGCAGCTGTACATTGGCTGTACCGGCTGGAGCATGAAGGAATGGGTGGGCCGGGTTTACCCCAAAGGGACCAAAGCCAAAGACTACCTGAAGGCCTACAGTCTGCAATTCAACACCATAGAGCTCAATACCACGCACTACCGCATCCCGAGTGCGCAGGCCGTTGAAAAGTGGTACCGGGAATCTACGAGCGATTTCAGGTTTTGCCCGAAAGTGCCACAGTCCATCAGCCACAGCAAGGCTCTGGGGCTGGGCACCGATCTGATCCCTGCTTTTTGCCAGGCCATTGCCGGGCTTCGGGAAAAGCTGGGCTGCTGCTTTTTGCAACTCCCCCCCTACTTTGGTGCCGAGAGGCTGCCACAACTGGTGCAATTCCTGGAAGCTTTCCCGGCGGAGCAGCAACTGGCGGTGGAAGTCCGTCACGAAAGCTGGTTTGAAAGCCCGCAAAGCCTGGAGCAGCTCCTCGACACCCTGCACCGACTGCAACGGAGCATCGTCATCACCGATGTGGCCGGCAGACGGGATGTGCTGCACATGGGCGTCACGAATACCACCGCCCTGGTCCGCTTTGTCGGCAACGGGCTGCACCCGACCGATTATGAAAGAGCCGCGGATTGGGTGGAACGCCTGAAGCAATGGGCACAACAGGGGGTGCACGAGATTTATTTTTTCCCGCATGAGCCCGATAACCTCCTGGCACCGGAGATGGCGGCCCATTTTCATGAGGCTGCAGCTTCGGGCATTACGGGTATTCAGACCCGTGGGCCGGAATTATCTGAGCCCGGTGGTGCAAAAGGTGCGCAAATGTCCTTATTTTAGCCAGTGAACCAATCCGGCACTTGTCAGGTCAGAAAAAGAGACTTCATCAATGTCAAAACTCCTTGAACACCAGGAAATGCTAAGAAACGAAAACGCGATATCCAATTACGACACCACCGACCTTGTTGGCCAAACAGACAAAGGGTTCCCTTTACTTGAGCGCGATATCAGCTGGCTTTCGTTTAATTACCGGGTATTGCAGGAAGCCAAAGACCCTACCGTGCCACTTTTTGAACGGATCAAATTCCTGGCTATCTACTCTTCCAACCTCGATGAATTTTTCCGGGTAAGGATGGCCAATCACCGTAATCTGCTGCGGGTAGGTAAAAAGACCAAGAAGGAGCTGCACATCAACTCCAAGCAGATTGTCAAGGATATTCAGCGTATCGTTAACAAACAGCAGGAAGAATTCAGCCGGATATTTGAAGAGGAGATCATCCCGGAATTGCGCAACCACGGCATTTACATGATCCGCCGACTTGACCTGAACGACACCCAGAAAGAATACGTAGAGACCTACTTCAAGGACCACATGCTGCCTTTCGTGCAGCCGGTACTTTTGGTCAAAAACAAGATCCGCCCCTTTCTGAACAACGCCGCGCTTTACCTGACCGTCCTCCTCGCGGAGCGCAACAACCCCAACGCGCCACATAAATATGCGATTGTAAAAATACCGTCTGACCACCTGCCCCGTTTTATCACGCTGCCGTCGGAAGGCAACCGCAAGGATGTGATTATGCTGGATGATATCGTCCGGCACTCCGTAAGCTGGATGTTCCCGGGGTATGAGATCCTCGACACCTTCTCCATCAAGCTCACCCGGGACGCGGAGCTGTACATTGACGATGAGTTCTCGGGCGACTTGGTACAGAAAATTAAGTCGAGCCTCTCGCGCCGGCAGGTCGGGCCTGCTTCCCGTTTTGTGTATGACCGGGAAATGCCCGATGAACTGCTCGACTTTCTCAAGGAAGCCTTTGACCTCGAGAAATACGATATTCTTCAGGAGGGGCGCTACCACAACAACTTCGACTTTTTCAAATTCCCCACTTTTGATATCGACCACCTGAGCAATGCGCCTATGCCGCCCCTACCCTACCACCCTTTGGAGGATGCGGACGACTTTTATCAGGCCCTGCGCGAACGCGACCACCTTATACATGTGCCCTACCATGCTTATGAATCGGTGGTCCGTTTTTTCGAGACCGCTGCGCATGACCCCAAAGTGACCCACATTAAAATTGTGCAGTACCGGGTAGCCCGGAAATCACGGATCATGAAAGCGCTCATGGATGCCGTGGAAGCCGGCAAGCAAGTCTCGGTATTCATTGAAGTCAAGGCTCGTTTTGACGAAGAAGCCAATCTGCGCTGGGGCGAGAAACTGGAACAAGCCGGAGTGAACGTGCATTATAGTTTTCCTGGTGTGAAAGTCCATTCTAAAGTAGCCCTGGTACGCCGGGTGGAGAACCGCCGCGCCCGCATGTACGCCTATCTTTCCACCGGCAATTTCCATGAGGACACCGCAAAAGTATACAGCGACTTCGGGCTTTTCACCGCCGATGAGCGCCTGGTGAATGAAGCGGCGCGGGTCTTCTCTTTTCTCGAAACCGTCAAGGTGCCGCAGCAGGGCTTTGAGCACCTGATGGTTGGGCAGTTCAACCTGCGCACGGGCCTGGAGCAGCTGATCGACTACGAGACCGAACAAGCCAAAGCGGGCAAGCGGGCAGAGATCATTCTCAAACTCAACAGCCTGCAGGATGAGCCCATGATAGAAAAACTCTACAAGGCCAGTCAGGCGGGCGTCAAAATAGAGCTGATCATCCGTGGTATTTGCTCGCTCGTCCCCGGGATAAAAGGCATCAGTGACAATATTAAAGTCATCAGTATTGTCGACCGTTTTCTGGAGCATGCGCGGGTCTTCATCTTTTACCACGGCGGCAAAGAGCTGATCTACCTGTCTTCTGCCGACTGGATGTCGCGCAACCTGAGCTACCGGGTGGAGACGGCCTTCCCGATCTACGCCACACATATCCGCAATCAGATCAAGGATTTCATTACCATTCAGATGAGTGATAATGTGAAGGCACGCGTGATTGACGCAGCATCTTCCAACCACTACCGCAAGGACGGCTCTGACCTGGCCATCCGTTCCCAAATGGAAACTTACTACTACATCAAACGGCAGGCAGAACGGGAAAGTGGCCATGATCAGGAGGTGGTTCAGGGGTTGATGTAAAGCCCCAACAGCGCTTTTCGGGCAAAATGTGCCGTCTTTATCGAAATTCCATCCCGCTTGATCTATGCATCTGGCTTTCGAAGCCCTGAAGCACTAGTTTTGGAGCACTTAATCAAAGAAATCACATTATGAAATTGCTCCGACTCTTAAGTTTTGCACTGTTAGCAGCGTTTGTACTCAACCTGAGCAGCTGCCGGAAAGACCCGGTCCCCACCGATAGCCTCACCTATATTCCTGCACATGCGGCATCGGTGAGCACCATCAATCTTCAACAGTTGATGGGCAAAGCGGATTACCCTACGTTGATACAAACGGCCGGGTTCCAGAAGATGATAGCAGATATTGCGGAGGAAAACCCAACGCTGTCCGCCATCGTTGCCCACCCTGAGCAGTCGGGTATTGATCTGCAGCAAAACGTTTATTTTTCCAACCTGCTGAGCGAAACGGAAGCGCCCCTGATGGTCTTTTCGGCTTCGCTAAGCGATAGTGCTGCCTTCGGGCGGATGATCCGGAGTACCGAGATACAGTTGCTGCCTGTCAGTCAGCCTTTCAACTATGCGTCCACACCTGACCGGGGCGCGATCGCCTGGAATAACGAGGTAGCCTTGCTGGCCGTTTCCAACAATAAGGAAGGCGTGCAGGACCGGCTGAAAGCACTGCTTGAAAACGCCGATCAGCAGTCGGTAGCCGAGAATGCCAGCCTGCGCAAACATTTGCAGGGCGACCATGACCTGCTCAACTGGTTTTCCAGTGACTTTATCCTGCAATCTGACAAATTCAAGTCTGCCGGCGCACTGCTAAACTATAAGGAAGAAGACCTGCAAGGTCAGCATCTGGCCCATACGCTGACGTTTGAAAAAGGCTACGTAAGCAGCAGTGTGGCACTCGACCTTCAGGGGCAGATCCGGAATGACCTCAGCATGCTCTTCAAGGACAAGGTACAGACCGACTTTGCTGCTTTGGCGCCCGCCGGCGCCCCCGTGTTCCTGCTCACCGCCGCCTTTGATATCACCGGTCTCAATCAGTTGCTGATTGAGAAATATACCAAAGGTTTTGCTGAAGAGAGCCTATCCGCTTTCGGCTTTAATATCGAAGGGTTGATTGACGAGCTCGATGGAGATATTATGCTGGCTGCATATGATGAAATGAACCTGGTTTTTGCAGCCCGGATCAAGGATGAAGACCGTTTTTTGGCTAACGTGAACGCGGCTGCTGAAGAAGGTAGCCTCGACCGCATTTCGGACCGCCGCTTCCGTTTCCTGAAGTTTAAAAAAGGGATGCCCGCTGACGCTACGGGATCACCTCAGTCCATTGATATAGATGGTCAGATTCTAGTTCAAAATGGGCTGGTCTACCTGGCCAGCAATCCGGATTGGCTCCAAAAGGTGGAAGCAGGCGACACAGGGCTGCAAGGCTCATTAGCGGATGTGGTAGAGCAGAGCATGATGCAGCAGATTTTTACTGCCGTGGGGGCGCCTGCCGCTTTCTCCAAATGGAATGATGACCTTCGGCGGATTGAAGATATCCGGGCCGGTGCTACCCGGGAGGGCATTGAGCTGCGGGTAGATCTGAAGGAGAAAGAAAAGAACAGCCTCCGCTATTTGATCGAGCAGGTGCAGGAAGAGGAGGTATCGGAGTTGTAAACCCGCAGGAGTAGAGGGAGAGCATGTTTGGAGCTCGTTGCTATTGCAAATCAACGCTTTATGAACCCCGCAGAAATGCGGGGCAAGCTCTGACTTCCTCACTAAGTGTATGTTTGGAGGTGCACTTCGGCTGATAACCAAAGCCTTGTGAATCCCGGTCAAACCGGGAACGTCATGAAAAAATACTTATTTGACCCCGCATTCTGCGGGGCAGGCTCCGCCAAACGCGCATTTTTTCATTTAGTCACAACCACAACTCTTTGATTATCAACTCTCGTTTGCTCCAAACATGCTCTTAGCTTCGTTGATCGTCGCTTTGCTCCTCTGGGTTCTGCTTTGCTGCGCTAATCCCGGTTAACCGGGACGCCGACTTCACCGTGGGGCTCTATACCACGCTTCGTGCAGGCGATGCCTACGTTTTGGCCTTGCCAGCCCAAAAAATAGTGGCGTCATGATTTTCACGAAACTTAAGTGGCCAGACTATACTTTACGGTATTCGGCATATACCAGTATTAAAACGATGATCACTTCCCCAATAAAATAGGCAATACCCAGCCAGGTCAATTTTTCAATATGTACGCCCATCAACACTAAAGTTGTAATACAATAAGTGATATTGGCTATGAGAATTATGCTGAGGTAGCGATCAAAACCACTTTTCACGAGCAAATGGCTGGTTAGGGAGAATACGGCAAAACATAGCGCAACGCCTGACAATATATGCAGCACCTCTTTGGGCATACCAAAAAGAGGTACATGACGCGCTAACACCTGACTCAGCATCGTAGCGGTAACCAACGCACCTACGCCATCCAATAGTAACATTTTTTTTGCGGTAAGATTCATGTCTGCTGTTTTCTTAATTTCATCTGTAAATTTAGAAAAGCAGCATAGCTTCTCTTTTGACCTATGTCAAAAAAATCATCTGGACTTCCGGATCCTGCTTAAAGTTTCCTGCGTTATACCCAGGTAAGAGGCGATGTAGCCAAGGTTGACCTTTTGCGTTATATTTGGATAGCGGTTCAATAAATGGCTATACCGCTCTTCGGCAGATAAAAACATCATGCCTTCTAAGCGCTCTACCAAGTCAAGGTAAAGCCACTGTGAAACTTGCCTCGCCAATCGCTCTAAACGAGGGTTTTTATCTAAAAAAAGCTCCATTTCGCTGTATTCCATTACTAAAATCTTACTTTTCTCCAGAGCTTCTATGCTATAGATACTTGTGGTTTGCCTGAGGAGGCTATCCACTGCCCCAATAATACTGTAGTCCATAGCAAAATGAGCCGTAATGTCTTTACCCTCCCGAAAATAGTAAGAGCGTAAAACGCCTGACTGCACAATAAAAATCTTATTGCACCTGGCATTGGATTGATGAATGACTTCCCCCCGGTTGCAGGTCACCGAAGTCAGTATCTCTCCAAAGGCTTTGATGATTTGTTTTACGGAAGCTTCCATTTAGAGCGTGTTTGGACTTTTGTAATCGGTCTGCAAACTACATTTTTCTGCTTATACTTCGTCCCGAAAATCCTTCCCGCAAACGGCGGGACGGGCTATCTGACTCAGGCTAAACTCCGGTTTTCGCGCCTCGTCTAACCAAAAAATGGTTAGTTTTCGACTAGAAGACCCAAGTCCCAACACGCTCTAACGAAAATATTGGCTAACTTTATTCTCAAATTCTATACCCGGTAGTATGGCTACGGAAGAAATATGCACAGATCTTCGGGCTGTTTCTATACCGCTTACTAAAACGGTAAAAGCTTGTTGGGATTTTGCTTTTGGAACGAACGTAGCCAAATTTTGTTCTGATCGAGGCGTGATGAGGGAGCATAGCCTTAGCTAAGTGACTGACCTGTCCGCCGTACAAGACTATGGCAGGCGGGAGAGCAACGAAGAGCAGGACGAAATTTGGCAAAAGCAGCCCAAAGGGTGAAATCCCAACAAGCTCTAAAATTGGTACCCCTATGAAAATCATGACGCCCGCCCAACTATTCCGCTTTACGCCCTGCTCTTTTCTGACCTTTTTGTGGCTGCTGAGTGCGCCCCTGACCGGCGATGCGCAGTCCTCAAGCCTCGTCTGGCTGAATGGTGGATCGCTCAGTTACAGCCCTTTTGCGATGGAAGGGCAAACGAATGCCGTGAATATCATCCCGGACTACTCCCACGCAGGCTACATGGGAGGCGGTGTGGCCATTCCAGCCGTTCCCGTTGCGATAACGCTTAGCCCATCCGGGGAAGATGATACGGGCATGATTCAGGAAGCCATTGATGAAGTGGAGGCTATGGCTCCAGATGCCAACGGCTTTCGGGGTGCGGTGTTGCTACAAGCGGGTTGCTACGAGATAGAGGGGCAACTCTATATTGAGCAGAGCGGGGTGGTCTTGCGGGGAGAAGGGCAGGGCTACGACGGTACGGGTACTATTTTGCATGCTAATTTGCAGGCCCAACACGATTTCATCACCATACAAGGCACAGGCAGTGGCTTTGACCGCCCCTCTTCTTCCAGGCAGGACATTACAACGCCCTACGTCCCTTTGGGCGCTTATAGCTTTGAGATCGCGGACGCCTCGGGCCATGCCGTCGGAGATACTATTGTACTGCGCAGAACGCCTAACCAATTTTGGATTGATGACATAGGAATGGATGAAATTGGCTGGACGCCCTCCTCCTATGCTATTTTTCACGAACGGGTAATCATGGAGATTGCCGGCAACACCCTCACCATTAACCTCCCTATCGTGGATGTGATCGAAGAACAGTACGGCGGAGGCGAAATCTACAAAGCCTCTGTGCCCGGGCGGATCAAACAGTGTGGCGTGGAAAACTTGAGGATACAGTCTTATTATGCGCCCAATGACCCGACAGACGAAGATCATGCCTGGATCGGGGTGCTGCTACAGCGAGTCACCGACTCGTGGGTAAAGAACGTTACGGGGCAGTTTTTAGGTTATGGCACGGTAACCATCAGGGGGGAGTCCAACTTCAACACCATTCAGGATTGTGCCTCCATCGACCCCAGGTCGCAAATCAGTGGCGGAAAACGGTATTCTTTCAACATCAGCGATGGATTAGGCAATCTTTTTCAGCGCAATTATACCCATCAGGGCAGGCACGATTTTGTAACCGGCTCACGGGTGACCGGGCCCAATGTTTTTCTGGACAACTATAGCACCGAAGTATACAGTGATATTGGCCCTCACCACCGCTGGGCTACCGGACTGCTGTTCGATAATGTTCGCGGTGGGGCCATCCGGGTACAAAACCGCGGCACATCAGGCAGCGGGCACGGTTGGGCAGGAAATACGACGATGTTCTGGAATTTACTTTCTTACACCAGCGAAATCAAAGTGGAAAGCCCGAAAGGGGGTAAAAACTGGGGCATGGGTTGCCGCGGGCTGCAGCAAAGCGGTGCCGGGCACTGGGAGCATTGGAATACGGCAATACAGCCGCGAAGCCTCTATTTGCAACAGCTGCAGGACCGACTGGGAGCCGAAGCCGTTGAGAACATCACCATCCCGGAGCAATTGACCGGGGATATCTACGCCCTGCTGGAGAACTGGGCCGGAGGAGGAGGCTTTGAACAACCCGATTTTGATGCGGCGCTCTACGTCAGTGAAGATGCCTACGTCAGAGGCGGTGGTGATGCGGATACGAATTTCGGCTCCGCCACGCAGTTGGCTGTTAAGAATAACGGCGAGGGCCATGGCAATACCCGGCGAAGCTTTATCAAGTTTGACCTGAGCAGCTTATCCGCTCCCATTTACGACGTGCGCCTGCGGCTGAACGTGTCTAATGACGCACCGAACCCAACGCAGGATGTCTTATATCTGGTCCCTGACGACAGCTGGAGCGAAATGGCTATCACTTACAACAACCAACCCGCTGTTGGAAGTATGGTTGGCATACAGCCCGTACCACCGAATGGGGCCTGGGTGGAGTACGACATCACCACGCTGGTGAACGACGAAATGGCCGGGGACGGAATACTGAGCTTCCGTTTGTCGGCAGAAGCAGAAGGAGCCAACCTCCACGCCTATTCTGCCAGGGAGGAAAGTGGCCTTGCTGCAGAGCCGCATCTGGCCTATAACTTTACTCCCGGCGGTACGCCCGACTTTGACCCCTGTACCGTATTGCCCACTAGCGTTGAAAGCGCGGAGAACGATGCAGCAGGCCCGCAACCGAGCTTTACCCTATCGCCAAATCCGGTGCGTGAGGTACTACGGATAGATTTCGTCCATACGCCGGCAGCAGAAGTGTATGTCTTCAAAATAACGGGGCAGTTGGTTCGCACACTTAGAAAAGCCCGGGGTGCTTCTTCTTTGCAAGTGCCCGTTGCTGATTTGCCGGGCGGGCTGTACCTGATTCGGGTTGGGGCCGAAACCCAGCGATTGCTGAAGTTGTAGTAAGCTGGTAACAGTTTTCATTAGACTTGATCCGTCCGGGATCATTACAGGGTTATAGCGCTTGTTTGGAGCGGTTTCGTCATGAAAATCAAGGATTTATGGTTCTGGCAAAGTCACTAAATTTGAGTTTAGAGCGTGTTGGGACTTTTGTCTTCTAGTCGAAAACTAACAATTTTTTGGTTAGACAAGGCGCGAAAACCGGAGTTTAGCCTGAGCTAAATGAGGATTTTCGGGACGAAGTATAACCAAAAAAGTGTAGTTTGCAGGCCGATTACTCAAGTCCCAACACGCTCTTAGCGGGCTAAGAGCGTGTTGATTACCCCATAGTGCAGCTTTCCACCGCTTGACTCCGGCTTCGTACAACAGAGAATGATGCTATGGTTAAAAATTTTCCAGGACTGTAATCAAATTTTCGAAATCCTTTCCAATAGTTTAAAACTAATGTTTCGGGTTGGCCTAATCCGATTCGAATATTTTGAAAAAAAGATTTTTCTAATGAAAAAATGCCATCGAATAAATCTCCTAAAAATGCTGTGAAATTAATTCTTCTACCTTTTTAATATTGTCTACAATTTGAGCAATATTTTCCTCCAATTTCATTCGGGCAAATAGAACATTTCATATTTCGTTTTCATTTCAGTTTTCACCTCTGACATTGTTAAAAGGTCCGGCTACGTAACGTGCCGACGTTTAGGAGGCATGGACATCATAGCCTTTGTTACCACACGTTTCATTTATTCTCTATTTCGTACCAAATACATTTTTCAAAACCTGAAAACTCCGTCAATTCTGGATGATTAAATTCTCCCTTCTTTATCATTCCGATTTTTTTCATCACATTTTCAGATTTTTTGTTTCCAATTGTGCAGGTAGAAATGATTTTTTCAATTCCCAATTCATTAAATCCAAGTGTCAAACATCTTCTTGCACCTTCGGTAGCGTATCCTTTACCCCAAGCATCCTTTTTTAGACGCCAACCTATATCAATTGCCGGGGAAAATTCTGTTTTATATTCCTGATAAGCTAACCCTATAAATCCAATTAATTCACCCGTATCTAATCGTTCAGTCGCAAAATATGTGTATCCGTTTTTTTCATAATGTACTTGCATTCGCTTCATTAGTTTTTCGGATTCAGTTCTGCTCAATGGCTTTGGAAAATATTCCATTACATCTAAGTCTTTATTCATCTCGGCAAACTCTTCGAGGTCTTCATTTCTCCAATTCCGAAAGCCAAGTCTGGTTGATTTGAAAATGTATTTTCCTTTCAATCTTGTTTTTTTATGTGTGGTAACGGTTCGCATAGCTGCAGGCTGACGATAGGAAGCTTGTCAGCTATGCATTGTTCTGCGCATTTTATTCATTAATTTCAGAACTTGGATCACCAATTAGAACTAATTTATCAATATTATCATTGATGATTGATCTAGCGAAAAAATCTACCTGCATCATCAGTTTTTTGTATTGATGGATGACTGATTTATATGCAATCTCAGCGCTACTTCCTGCAAGAAGCTGTTCAACACCTGTGTGCACACACGCAGCAAACTCGTCTTTTAAAGAGGTAAGAATATTTGCTTCTCCGTTATAGCCTATAAATGCCCTGCAACCTAGATTAACCAATTTGGGCCCCAATATAGATCCCGAACTACATGAGAATGAATAAATAATTGAATTGGCTAGTTTTATTAATTCCGGTGATTCAATAGTCAGAATAACTTCATTGTTTAGTCCTAAAAATGAACTCTCATCCCCGTGACAATAAATAATTACAAGGTTGTAATCACTGTCAGCAGATTCGAGAACAACTGATACCGTTATAGAATTCACTCTATCATCAATTAAACTAGTAAGATTATCTCCAAAATGAAGTATTGCTAGTTCAGAGCATGACTTGAAAAAATCGCCTAATTTTTCATCTAAAGTATCAGATATAAGTAGATTATTCATTGTCTTCTAATAACGATTTAATTGTCATTTTTACTAAAATTTTCTCAATATCTAAGCCTATTTCAGTTCTATTACTAATCTCAGAAAACAACTCTTTCAAGGAATATGACTTCCCATTTAACGATTCTAACTTAATACTTTGTTGATCGCCTTCTGAGTATTTGCTGATATATTCCTCTAAAGCTTCCAAAATAGAATTTCTGGTTTCATTTTTTGCTTCAATCAACGATTCCATAATTTCTTCCATCTTAACCTTACTGTGGACAGCATAGGCATGACGATTAATTAATTCAGGGTAATCATCAATTTGGCCGATCTCCGCAGTCCAAATAATTACGGGAATCAGTGAAGAAATACCCCTTATATTGGAAATAATTTGGGTTCCAGTCTCTTCATCTTCAGAAAATTTATAATCTAGCAGTACAACTAAATATTTATCAAGATTATTACTTATATATTGAATTGCTTCCGATGGAAATTCAAATCTTTCAACTTCATCAAATATTTCTTCTGACCTCACAATAATAGGATCAAAATCCTCTGGCAAATTATCATCAATAATTACGAGTATAGTCTTCATACTATTGCTTGTTAAAAGGTAAAGTGATTTTAAAATTAGCACCTGTAGCGAAGTATGGGTTTGGAGCAACTTCAATAGTCCCATTCATAGCCTGAATTCTTTTCTTTACTGAAAACAATCCGATCCCGCCGCCGCCATCTTCTGCTGTAGTAGTAAAAAAGACATTGAATATCCTTGACTTAATTTTACTATCAATTCCAGGACCGTTATCTATTATCTGAAATACGAACTCTTCTTGTTTAGCTTCTCCTTTTATTATTATCGTTTTATTTAAATTTGGTGATTGCTTTAAAACTTTAATAGAATTATCAATCAAATTTTGAAAAATGTCTTCAAAGAATCTTTTGTTGTGAAAAATTTCAATATTTTCATCAATATCAATCTTTAATTTAATTGACTTTTCTTTCAAATCATCCTTGTACACAATTCTCACTAAATCTGTGACTAAATCAAATACATTAATACTCTGAAATGTAACATTTGATTTACTGTAAGACAGCATAAAGTCCAGCGCATTGCTCAAAGACATCATTTCTTTATAAATAGATTTGGCATATTTACCGTATAATGAATCATATTTAGGGTTTGGGTACTCGTCATAGAAAAAATTAGCATAACGAGTAATCTTACCGATTGAAGTTCTTACCATATGGGCAATCTCACCTGCATATTCTTGCAAAGACATTAAGCTGAAAAACAAATTTTCTTGCCGTATTTTTTCTAGTTCTATCTCACGATAATCTGAAATACCCTTGCTTATGCTTTTTTCAAGCTTCTTGAGATTTCGAGTAATATTTCGAACGTCTTCTTTTGCTTCTTTCGGCACAATTTTTTTCAAATCCTCGAGCATCTTGCTCACATGGGTAATATCCTCCTTTGCAATTTTAAGCTCACTATCTGTTTCATTTCTTCTATCTTCTTTTAAAGACTCTAGGTAATTTTCTATCACTCCTATTTGATTAAAGAAAAATGTCTTTAAAGCTTCAAACTCTGTATTATTTATAAAACCCTGCCTGTTTGTTGATTCTTTTATATTTGGATTTTCTTCATCACTTATCTCTATGTAACCAATTAAGTCTCTGCTACTGATTTTACTAAAAAATCCAGACCAACGTCTTTTATCTAAACCTAATATATCTTTTTGCTGGTCTAAGGAAGAACTATTCTCAGCAAATGGAGTAGTAATAAGCCCATCACGATAAATTTTAACACCATCTATTGTTTGATTTATGGTATTTTTTTTAAACCTAGATTTTGCAAGTTTATCAAAATAAAAAATTGAAATTTTGACTGGCCCGAAAGATAAATAGTCCTGTGTCTCTGTATCTATTTGTTTAGTTATTTCATTAAATACCAAATATTCTTGCTTTCGTTCACCTATTTCGTAGTCAATTTTGAAACTATGAGTAGCAAATTTAATTGCCTCGTTCTCAATTTTGTACTCATTATATCCGTAAGGAAGTGCTGTGATAAACATTTTGAAGCTAGCACTTATGTCAGACATGGGAGTTGCCAACTTGGCTAATTCAGATATTAATAATTCTACATCGTGTTTATCCCAAGAATCTCGAATTTTGCTTATTTCTATTGTTGTTCCACTTGTATCTTTATTACTTTTCGTTTGCCAGAATTCATTGTTAATTTCAGTGAATAGTGGCTTTTCATCTTCATCCTCAAATAATTTCAACTGCCGAGCTTCTTCTAATTCATATTTAGTCCAGTCAATAATAAAATTGTTTAAGCTTGTTTGCTTGGCAGCCTGAGTAGATAGTTTAACGTAAGCTCCTAGTTTATCAATAGCGAATCTACCAATTCCTTTCTTTCCAACAAGTTTCCTAAAGAATGGCTCTGGAGAAGTTCTATTTTGCCTCTTATTACTGCTTCCTATGACCATCCATTTATCCTTGATATCAGACTCAGTCATTCCAGTTCCATTGTCATCAATAATAACTTTCTCGCATATCCCTCTTTCGTCAAACTGAAAAATTATATTTACTTTACTAGCATTAGCATCATAAGAGTTTTTGACAAGTTCAAATATTGCTGTAATTTTATCAGTAATCAGCTCTCTACCTAGCAGACGATAGGCACTAATGTCAAAACTCCAGGTAAGATTTTGCTTTTTAGTTGTACTCATAGTAACTAAGAATCTGATCAAATACTGCTTTTGCTAATAAAGGTGGAACAGCATTCCCAATTTGTTGTTGTATATTTTCCAAGGTTCCTTGAAACATAAACCAATCAGGAAAGCTTTGCAAACGAGCAGCTTCTCTAACTGACAATCCTCTATTCTCTTCAGGATGAATAAGCATATTCTTCCGATAATTACTTATAACACAAGAAGGTTTTGATGTGTCGAGTCTTCTGTAAATTCCTGAATGGCAATTATTCTTATTAGTATAATTTCTCATTAAGTGATCAGGAATATTCTTCCAATTTCCCCCTGGAGGAATATGTTTGTATCTCTCTATAATATAATCTGCATTTTCAGAAACTAAATTTTGCCTACTTAGTTTTTTTCTCCCTCTCATTAATTTTGCGTAATCACTTTTTGCAGAACACTTGTATGTTAGGGTTTCAGATTTATCACCATTCTTCAAAGATGGCAAATCACATATAGCCTCGCCAACAGTTACTGAAGTATCATGAATTCTTGGAAACTCAAAATCTATATCGTCTCTGTTCGCAATCAAAAAGTATCGCTTTCTAACTTGAGGTACTCCATAATCACTTGCGGTCAGAACTGCATCTCTTATGATGTAATTTGGATCGAACTTAGATATTGCTTCTTTAAGCCATTCCAACACTATACCCTTCTGTAGAGTAGTGATTCCTTCAACATTCTCAAACACAATCCAATAAGGGTTTAATTCTTTAACTGCTCGAACAAATTGATGGAATAGATGATTTTTTGTATTTTCTAAATTTCTATTCTTCGTATTAGAAGTGCTGAATCCTTGACAAGGAGGTCCGCCATAAAGAACAAAGGGTTGACTATCAATAACTGAGAAGTTAATATCACAAATATCTTCTGTAATTACATTGACAGATGGATGGTTAAATTGATAAGTTGACGAAGACATCTTGTCAAACTCTACAGCATGTAAAGTCGTTATACCAGCCATTTTGGCTCCTAAGCTTAGTCCTCCAGCTCCCGAAAATAAATCAACTCCTGTAATCAATTGAATATCAAGTTATTAGTATCTGATATACAAAGATAAGTAAAGCTCAACAATGGTTCACTTTTTATATGTTTTTTTTGCACCGAACTAGGATATATACGAACATTCCCCCCATTTCACACATCTACCTACACACTCCCCCACCACGAATTAACAGCCTGATAATCAATTTATTAAAGCCTACCATCCGTTTACAAACGGTTATAACCGTTTGTAAACGGGTAACAACTGCTCAGAGCGTAAAAGTCAGGCACCTCCCGGGCTATAAAATCAGAACCATGCCGCATTATTTCGGATTAGCCGATTGATGCACGGATCACCACTGACTTCAAACCACCACAATATAAAACACTGTAGTTGGAAAAGCAACCCAATTGAACCCAAAGATGCTCACCTGCCAATTCACAATGCACAAGCACTGAGCCTTAGCGCTTGTTTGGAGCGCTTAACTACATGCCAATTCTCTTATACTCGTCCTTTTTAATTCTTTCTGACCACTTTTAAGGGTTGATTCTTCTATTTCCCAGTTTTGATTGACCTCTTTAAGTACGGATTCACTGACAATTCTGCTTATTTCTTCTGCTTCCATTATTGTCATTTGCTTATCGTTCCATAGGTCAGTCATCTCAACATAAAGAGGGCATTCATCAATAATCGGAGTGGCTAATTCTAGTATCAGATGTGCGGGTAGATTTATTTCTTTAGTGACATACAAGGTATAAAATCTTTCTTCTTTGTCTTCACCCTCTTTTTTCGATACTTCTTTCAGTTCAATCCGATGACATTCATAACCTTGAATGATGCGAGTATCGGTTTCCACCCTTTTATATTCATACTCTATGAGTTCCGATTGCTCCGAATTCATACTTTCCTCCCTGATCATTTTATCCCCATTTTCATCAGTGAAATAGGTTTTCTTCACCCTCTTTTGAATATCTATTTTCACTACTTCATCTTCGCTCAATTTATTTACTGCCTTTTCAAAGATCACTTCTTTACCATTTGGTTTGAAATGGTATTTAAAATACTGATGATTGTTGATTGACTCTTTACAGTTTTCTAACTCTCGTTTAATAACCATCATGAAGAAGGAAAACCCCCTTGCTGCGCTTTTATCCGTTGTTTTATAAAACCCCTTGTTTATTTTGACTTGCTCGATGTACTCATCAATATCAACTTCAAGGTTAATGTTGTACTTGATCATCTTTACACTCATTGCTAATCATTTTTTTGTTAAATTATCTCTTTCTTCCTCTACAGCCTACGAACCAGGCAGGGCAGACCTCTTAGAGCTTGTTTGGAGCAGTTTCGGAATAAAAATCAAGGATTTATGGTTCTGGCAAAGTTACTAAATTTGAGTTTAGCGGGCTAAGAGCGTGTTGGATCTTTAGTAATCGGCCTGTCCCGGTGCACCAGGATACTTTCCTGCCTGTGTCTCGTCGCCTGTGGGCTTTGGCCACCGGAGACCGAAGTGTGAGCCTACCCCCAAAAATGCCTATTGATTACCCCATAGTGCCCGATTCCACCGCTCAGCTCCGGTCTCCTACAACACCAGAGCGTAAAGTCTTGGCTTGCAGCCAACTTTCTTAGTTATTGCCCGCAGTAATTTTATTTAAAATACTCGCTTTCTCTCAGTATCTGTCTTACTGGTGTTGAATAAACATCTTCCCACTTTTTGCTATCATTTTTTTTCAGCCATTCCTCTATAATTCTATATCCTAGAAAATAGCCAATATCCCCTGGTGACCCCTCAAGTATTCGATTTGGTATTTTTTCGCTGTAAGGGTTCCAATCCTCTTCTTTAGTACTAAAGATTACTTTTCTGAATTCTTCTTTTAATTCAGGTTCGTTATTCTCCAGCCAATTGTATTCATCTTTGGTCATGTTGAATGCAGTTAACTTGTCTACATCCATCATTTTCATACTAAAAAGATTGGCAAAACCTTCATCAATTGCGTTATATAGTAATGTATTATTATCAGGGTCAGCTTTCTTAGCGGTCTCAAAAAAGTTGTGATTTACTTCATGCGCTATTACTACCTTGAGAGGGTTGGGATTTTTATAATAGCTATTGTAAGTATTTCCTAACATCGTTGTGTTATCACAGCCACACATGATACAACCTGCATCTTCAAAAAAACCAATTACGTATTTCCCCTCAAATTTATAAACGAATTTTTCTGCAATTACTTTCATTGTATTTATAATGATTGTATCGAGATGTATCTTTTCAAAGGTTTTAGTTAATTGAATTAAGCTATCAGATTTTTGATTTAGAGCACTAGCATACTTATCCGCAAAGGTTTTTTTGTCATATCCTAAACAATAGCTAAACAACCTCTCGTTCGGGATATAAATACTATCAATAATAATTTTGCGTAATTGTAAACTGTCATAAGAAGTAGAGGCTATCTGTCTTTGTAGTTTGTACAATAATGTCACAGAAGCGTCTCCAATTGGAAATATGTATTGGCTATATTGATTTGATGGTTCTGTAATTGTATCTTTTTTATGTGTATGAGTTTGGTTACAAGACATCAGACAAAACAAAAACAAGAAGCAAAGCAATAAATAATTAGAGTAATTCATTTTGAAGTTTAAATGAGCTTTTTAAATCTAATTCTTTAAATGTCATAATTCAGTTTTTTGTCGAGTAAGCAAGGGGGTTTTCACCCCAAGCCTCTCAACAGAACCGTACGTGATAGTCTCCCATCATACGGCTCTTCATGTACGAGGATTAGGCAGTGTGGTAGCCCTTTCGCCAGTGATAGGAAAGCAATGGTTTCTCCACAGCTAAATTACGCAAAAAACGACTTGCTTTTCGCATTGACTTACCAAAACGTTTGTACCGTCGGCAGGCCCATTTGGCCAGGCGATCGTTCAGACTTCCCATCGCTCGCATCAGCTGCCGAGGGTTGAACATCCCGAAGTGATTGACCCAACCCGCTATGATCGGATTTAAGGCTTTGGCTAC
>NZ_JAVJSK010000133.1:0-15674 GCF_040219495.1 Phaeodactylibacter sp.
TATGTCTCTGAATGGTCTTTTTCACCAGCTCTGCATCTCGTCCTCACCTTCGTAGCTTAGGCTACGAGGTTCCGGGCGTTCTTTGATCTGGCAAAAAATACTCATCCATACCCTATACAAAACTTACCTTAATAAACTCTATTGCTTCAGCTCGAAGCGGTCTGCGTTCATTACCTTGTTCCAGGCTGCGATGAAGTCGTGCACAAAGCGCTCTTCTCCATCCTGGCAACCGTAAACTTCCGCAATAGCGCGAAGCTCCGTGTTGGAACCAAAAATGAGATCAACGCGAGTACCAGTCCACTTGATTTCATTGGTCTTACGGTCGCGACCTTCGAACACAGCCTCGTCTTCCAAAACGGCTTTCCACTTGGTGCTCAGGTCCAGGACATTCACGAAGAAGTCGTTGGACAGGGTACCCGGGCGGTCGGTAAATACGCCGCGCTGAGACTGATCGTAATTGGTATCCAATACGCGCATACCGCCTACCAGTGCCGTCATTTCCGGCGTAGTAAGGGCAAGCAGTTGTGCCTTGTCCACCAGCATTTCCTCTGCAGAAACAGAATACTGCGTCTTCATGTAGTTGCGGAAACCGTCTGCAGCAGGCTCCAGCGGATCAAAGGATGATGCGTCGGTCTGCTCCTGCGTGGCATCGGTACGGCCCGGTGTGAACGGCACGGTTACCTCATAGCCCGCCTTCTTAGCGGCTTCCTCAATAGCTGCGCAGCCACCGAGTACGATGAGATCGGCCATGGAGACCATCTTGCCGCCCAATGCGCCACCGTTGAATTCTTTCTGTACGCCCTCCAATGTATCCAGTACTTTCGACAGTTGCGTTGGGTTATTTACATCCCAATCCTTTTGAGGTGCCAGACGGATGCGAGCACCATTGGCACCACCGCGCTTGTCGGAGTTACGGAAAGTAGAAGCCGAGCCCCAGGCGGTAGCAACCAGTTGCGAAGTGGTCAGGCCGGAAGCCAGGATCATACGCTTCAGCTTCGTGATGTCTGCTTCGTCTATCAGTTTGTGCGTGACTGCTGGCACAGGATCCTGCCAGATCAGCTCTTCCTCCGGTACTTCTGGTCCCAGGTAGCGAGCCTTTGGCCCCATATCGCGGTGGGTCAGCTTGAACCATGCGCGGGCAAAAGCATCTGCAAGCTCATCGGGATTTTCGTAGAAGCGGCGGGAGATTTTCTCGTAAGCCGGGTCCATACGCAACGCCAG
Source organism: Phaeodactylibacter sp. (assembly GCF_040219495.1). GTDB lineage: Bacteria > Bacteroidota > Bacteroidia > Chitinophagales > Saprospiraceae > Phaeodactylibacter. Next base: position 1,222 of record NZ_JAVJSK010000133.1, read on the forward strand.
GTCCGTGGTCAGCATAAATGGCGCGTGCTTCTTCTCCGGGTTGTGTGCATCAGGGACCGTACCTGCACCAGCTCCACCCTTTGGCTGCCACTGATGGGCACCTGCCGGGCTTTTGGTCAGCTCCCAGTCGTACTTGAACAGGTTCTCGAAGTACTTATTGCTCCACTGCGTTGGCGTATCGGTCCATGCCCCTTCCAGACCGGAAGTGATGGTATGCTCACCGTTGCCATCGCCAAGGGTATTTTTCCAACCGGTGCTCATCTCTTCAATGCTTGCCCCTGCAGGCTCCGCGCCAACGTATTGGTCAGGATCACCGGCACCGTGGGTCTTGCCAAAGGTGTGGCCACCAGCAATCAGGGCTACGGTCTCCTCGTCATTCATTGCCATACGGCCGAAAGTCTCGCGGATATCGTGTGCGGAAGCGATCGGGTCGGGATTGCCGTTGGGCCCTTCAGGATTTACGTAGATGAGGCCCATCTGTACGGCAGCGAGTGGATTCTCCAGCTCACGTTCGCCTGTGTAGCGCTTGTCATCCAGCCATTCACCTTCCGGTCCCCAGTAGATATCTTCTTCCGGTTCCCAAACATCTTCACGGCCGCCGGCAAAACCAAAGGTCTTGAAGCCCATAGTTTCCAGGGCTACATTACCGGTTAGTATCATAAGGTCAGCCCAGGAGATTTTCTTCCCGTACTTCTGCTTGATGGGCCACAGGAGAAGGCGGGCCTTGTCCAGGTTGGCGTTGTCTGGCCAGCTGTTCAGTGGCGCGAAACGCTGTGTGCCTGCTCCGGCACCACCCCGTCCGTCGGCGATACGGTAGGTACCTGCGCTGTGCCAGGCCATACGGATGAAGAAAGGTCCGTAGTGACCATAGTCGGCTGGCCACCAGTCCTGAGAGTAAGTCATCAACTCCCGGAGGTCTTTCTTTAGCGCTTCATAATCGAGGCTTTCGAATTCCTTACCGTAATCGAAATCCTTACCCATTGGGTTGGACAATTCAGAATGCTGGCGGAGAATCGTCAGGTTTAGGCTGTTGGGCCACCAATCGCGGTTGGAAGCACCTGCACCTGCTCCGTGCTCCAGCTTGCCGTTCATAAACGGGCAGCGGCTGGATTGATTCACATCCCAGACCTTACCGTTATTCGGCTTGCTTTGCTCTGTATTTTTTTCCATGGTGAATGGTTATTTGGTTTGTTTAATATTGTAAAGGTAAGATAAGTATCATTTATTAAACTTATAAGCGGATAGTCAAATCCTATACTTTGAAAACTGAGTGAAAATCCACTGATTGTCATGGCAATGTAACAAGGCCTAATCTTTGGCAGTTCACCACAATGCCCCCTTTTCATCCAAAACTTAGGCTGGATTGTTGGTGATAGGAATAGCAGACAAAACAGAGACGATGCGAACAGCAGATGTGCTAATCATAGGAGGCGGGCTGACCGGGCTGACGCTAAACTATTTACTAAGAAAGGCAGGCTACGCTGCACTAATCCTGGAAGCCCGCGGCCGGCTGGGCGGCAGGATTTGGACAAAGACCACTACCGAAGGCGTGAATATTGACATGGGTGCCACCTGGCTGGGCCAAAAGCACACTCACCTGGTGCAGCTGCTGCAGGAATTGAATCTCCCGGTTTTTCAGCAGCGCCTGGGGGCTAAGGCGCTGTTTGAGCAACATCAGCAGGATAAGGCACAGATTGTCCCCCTTCCCCCCAACAACGACCCCAGCTACCGGATTCAGGGAGGCACCTCCGCGCTGATTCAGGCACTTGCCCGGCATCTTCCGGATGAGGCTGTCCTTTTGGATACACCGGTTGAAAAGATTCATGCAAAAGCAGATGGGGTTTATACCTTCAGTGGAGCATTAACGATCAAATCCAAAGTCGTTGTTTCCACCCTTCCGCCTAATTTACTGACCCACCGTATCAAACTGCAGCCTGCCCTGCCGGATTCGTTAATCCGCCTCATGCAACAAACCCATACGTGGATGGGCGAGTCCATCAAAGCCGGGGTGGCTTATAAAAGCCTATTTTGGAGGAAGGATGGGCAGGAGGGTACCGCCTTCAGTCACACGGGTCCCTTTACCGAGCTTTATGACCATACAGATGCTGAGGAGGGACACTTTGCTTTAAAGGGTTTTCTTAGGAATGACATGGCAAACCTGGGCGCCCCAGCACGAAAACGGCTGGTTGAAGGGCAACTCGTGAAGTTTTTCGGGCAGCATGCCCTAAACTATACTTCCTATGAGGAGGCGGTTTGGCCAGCGGAGCCATTCACCCATGCCCCCTATGAACATCCTGTCCTTCCCCACCAAAACAACGGGCACGAAATGTACCGAAAGCCATACTGGGATGGCCGGTTTTTCCTTGCAGGCTCGGAAACGGCGGAGACCTTCCCTGGGTATATGGAAGGGGCGTTGCGGAGTGCGGAGTGGGTGCACCAGGAATTGACCCAATCAAATACTCTTTTCAAATGATTAGGTTGCATTTTTAGGTATTTCAAGGACTTCCGCAGTGGGGTTAACTTTTCTGATGGTCTTTATGATGAAAATATTGTTAGGTAAAGTGATTTCATCATTTGTGTCCACTAATGTAATCTTAGTAAAAAACAAACCAATGTTTAAAACTTCACCTCGTATCTCATAATCTTTAGTTTCCATTATTGAAATAGTGTCTCCAATTTTTACGGAATGACCGAAGAATAGAATAATACTTGAGGTTATGTTAGACAACAATGACCATTGTGCGAAGAAAGCCACACCAACAATTGTTAATATGGAACCTATAAAAACAACTAATTCAGATTGTTTTACACCCCAAATTATCATCAATACAATTAGAGTAACTACTATCAAAATAAAGTTGATAGCTCTTCTTACAAGCTGCGTTCGTGATTTTTGAACGACTTTTTCTATAATGGTTTTATTAATAATTCGATTAATCACAATTCTTATAGCCAAGAATACAAAGATGGCTACAATTGATTCTACTATTTTAATGTAGTATATTTCCACAAGAATATTTTATGTAGTCTGAGAACTCAAAATTTGTGAAGGCCGGGGAGCGTTATTCCTGCGGTTGCCTCACTACAAAAACATACTCTCAGTCTCAGTGAAACTGACGCCAATATTGTAAATATCGAAAGAAAAATGCACAAAAGCCCATTTGGTCAGAAACAGAATGTACATTTTCATTTTTTGAACCTGGGCTGTAAACGGCAGAAGTCTGCTGAGATAGGGGCTGCTGGTTTGCCTGGAACGGCCGTTTTTTCCTAGCAGGCTCGGAAACAGCGAATGCCTTTCCCGGATATATGGAGGGCGCAGTCAGGAGCGCGGAATGGGTTTATCAGGCGTTGAGCAAATCACCTGCCCGTTAGTTAAGGAAGTGATTACCCCGTAAGTTCGCAAAACTTGCAATTTCCCAGAGTTAATCCACGCGCCTTTAGGTGCGCTATATAGGTAAAATATTGGCTTTAAAAGGGTCCCCGTGCCGTAGGTACGGAATGTATAGCTCATTCCCTAAATCCCCTTCCTTCCATGGTTCTGTACATCATGCCCATTAACAATAGTCGAAATGTTATTCTAATTAAATAATCCCTCTTAAATTCAGCATTAAAAAACAACAGCTCATGGAAAGCAAGCATTTGGTCTGGTTAATTGCAGGGGTGCTTATTACAGGATTGCTAAGTGCCTGTTCTCCCGCGCTAAACAAGGAGACTTCCGGCGCTTCAGCAAAGGAACGCCCCGGTGTCTACATGAAACCGGTGGAGGGTGCAGAAGTCTTATTTGACGGATCAGGAGCCATGCTGGAGGAAAAGTGGACCTACTGGGAAGGCCCGCGCTTTTCAGCAGCACTGCCCATCAAATGGCAGATCGTGGAGGACCCGGTTGATGAAGGGACCGCACTGAACAGCAACGACCCCGCTTCAAAGGGCGGCCTGTACGGTTCGGCCGATATTGTGACAAAGAAGAAGTACCGGGATTTCCGCCTGCATGTAGAATTCCTGGTGCCCAGTGAGGGGGGCAATAGTGGGGTTTACCTGCAAAACCGGTATGAAATTCAAATCCTGGATGGGGACAGCACGAAGCATGGCATGGCCACGGTCATCAACGAAACGGAATCCCCTTACGCCCTTTACAATGGAACCGGCAAGTGGAACGCCTACGATATCACCTTCCGCGCGGCCCGCTTTAAAAATGGGAAACTCGTGGAGCAACCGCTTGTCAGTATGTATTTCAACGGGCAAAAAGTGCACCAAAACGTCCCCATCAATAAAGTCTGGGGCGGAAAGTTCTCTGGATTAGACGGCGGCAACGATAAAGGCTTTGGCATCACAGATACCCCCGGGGGCATCAAACTGCAGGCCGAAGGGCATGATGTGCTGTACAGAAATATATGGATTAAGGAACTGGAGCTGGATGGTGCGGATACAGACTTTTAACTAAAAGCAGCTCAAGACCATGATCAAGTTTTTCCGGAAAATACGACAACAGTTAATTGCTGAAAAGCGCATCAGCCAGTACCTGTTGTATGCACTGGGGGAAATCGTATTGGTGGTCGCTGGCATCCTCATCGCACTAGCCATAAATAACGGCAATGAGCAGCGACTGACCCGGGACAAGGAACAAGTGTACCTAAAGGGATTGCAGGAAGAGTTTAAGGTTAGTCAATACAAGCTTAAAAACCTCATCGCCCTCAATCAGCAAAACGCGGAAGGTGCCCGCGCCTTACTCGCCTTCATGTCCGACTCTACGACACTCACGGATGAGGCTGCTTTCTCCAAACTGATTTACAGCACCCTCGCTTACGATATCGCGTTCAACCCCAACAACTCACTGCTGAATGAGATGATCAACTCCGGCAGCCTTCGCGATTTATCCAATCCTGAGCTGCGCCGCCGGCTGACCAACTGGATTGCTACTCTGGAGGATGTTGCCCGGCAGGAACAGGATCAGGAACAGGAACGCAAGCGTATTCTCAATACCTTTCTAAGCGACCGCTACAGTATCCGGACAGTTTTGGAACAGACCGGGCTCGCAGCCAATGAGCTCGACCTCGCGCCTTCCCAAGATGCTACTTCTAATTTGCCGCTGTTGCAATCCCGGTCTTTTGAGAACCACCTGCTTCTCTTTCTGCTGGCCTGCGCAGGTACTACTGACACGCATTACCTGCCCCTGATGGAAGAGCTGAAGGCCATTCTTACGTTGATCCATAAGGAGATTGAAAACTAGCTTCTTAGCTAAAAGCAGTAGCTTCACCCCTGTAAATCAAATGCGGCAGATCATGAAAAACGGTTCCATTTTAGCCTTTGTACTTATTTTAGCCTCCTGCACCCCCAGGGAGGAAATCAGCTCAATCGACCCTGTCAATTGGGAAAACCGGAAAATTGAAATCCCAAACCCTGATTCCCTGGCTTCAGGCACGACTTACTTATCGGTCTATTCCCAGATTTACAGTCAGACCGAGCACCGCACTCATGACCTTACGGCTACCATCAGCCTGCGTAATGTGAACCGAAAGGATACGGTCTATATCAAAGAGGCGGTATACTACGATACCCATGGCACCCCAATCCGAAACTATTTAGCAAGGCCTATCTTTATTGCCCCTATGGAAACCGTTGAAATTGTTATTGACGAAATCGACCGCGAAGGGGGCACAGGTGCTAATTTCCTTTTTGACTGGCGCACCTCTTTCGAGAGCAACCCTCCCCTATTCGAAGCGGTCATGATCTCAACTTCGGGCCAACAAGGCTTGTCCTTTACCACGCAAGGGGTTGGATTAGAGTCGGTATATTGATTCAAAACCAGTCTTAAAGCGGTTGGCGGTGCAGTGTATTCTCTGCCTATTGATAACAGACTTGATGCGTCTGTTCGGCGAAGCGACAACGAAGTAGATGCGAAGCAAAACGTAAGTGATGCCTACACGAAGCGTGGGATAGGGCCCATGGTGAAGTCGGCGTCCCAGTTGACCGGGATTAACGCAGCGAGATGGAACCCAGAGGAGCGCATCGACGATCAGCGAAGCGAAATCTTGGGTTGGCGGACTATAGCCTGAGCTAAGTGACTGAAAAAAGACATCCCGGTTCTACCTTGATGGGAAGGGGCAGCGCCATTTTAACCCTGCGATGATCCCCGACGCATCAAGTCTATTATCATTTTTCCGATAAAAAACGGCACACTTGAATCTCATTTTCAAATAACAGGACGGATAAAAATAACGGTAGGTAGTTTATACAAAGAATTTCCTACCTTTAAGCTATAGATTTACCCAATTGACTGCATGCGACCACTAACCTCATGGCTATTGCTTTTTCTAATCACCTTCCAGTGGATGGCCGGGCATTTAGTGGTAGAAACACTCCACGTTATAGAAGTGCAACGCAAGATGGACCAGCGTGAGGCACAATTGTCAGAAGCCCTCAAGGCCAGCACGGGTGCCTCCTATCAAGTCGCTATCATTGAAAAAGATTTCCATCCCGCTTTGATTGGCTACAGCAGCCAGTTTATTTTATCAGAAGAAATCGGGGGCGAAACCATACACTATAAAATTGCGGCAGACTCCACTCAATTGGTAGAGTACCTGCAGGCTATGCCCCCAGTTTCAGAAGAATCGAACAGCGGACGGGCTTTGCTCGACCAGCTGTTTTCCAAATTCAGGGTAGACCCGCCACTGCACCCTCTGCCATCGGTGCCGGTCGCCACTGCCCGGGGTTCGTTTTTCTTTCAGCAGCCAGCCTCCACGGCCAGCCTATCGCTCCCTGACCCTCCTCCCAGAGCCTGATTTCCTCACCTGAAGTCAATTGACCAATTTAAATCTTTGGAGCACACGGACTCCCTGAACGCGATTCAGGAGGGGACTGGTGTACAGACCTGCCTGTACCGTGCTTGCCCATCTAAAATTTATTCTCAATGAATACCCATTATAAAAGTATTTTGCCCCTTTTGCTGTTCGCCATCCTCAGCACCCTGCAATTGCAGGGGCAAGGCTGTGTAGCCATCCGCCACTTCTCTTCCTGTGGTGGCAACAATCTTTCCTCCAACCTCCTGTCTGCTGGTGAATGGCAGATCGGGATGAACTACCGCTACTTCAAATCCTTCCGCCACTTCCGGGGCACGCACGAGGAGCCCGATCGGGTTTCAAATGAGACGGAGGTCATCAACCATGCCCACGCCTGGGACTTTTCCGTCAATTACAGCCTGAGCAACCGGATGTACGCCACGGCCATCCTCCCATTTGTGGTCAACACCCGTTCTTCCTTATACGAACATGGCAGAGAGGAACGCAATACGACCTTTTCCCGCGGCCTTGCTGATGTGCGGCTGGGCCTGGGTTACTGGCTCTTCGACCCTGCGCGCAGCCCCAAGGGCAACCTCGCACTCGGGTTGGGCGTGAAGCTACCCACGGGCGACTACAATGCAACGGACATTTTTTACAACGTCGGACCGGAAGGTACCCCTCAGGTCCGTCCCGTAGACCAGTCTATCCAACCTGGCGATGGCGGCTTTGGCCTGACAGTAGACCTGCAGTTCTTCCAGCAGCTGTCTCCCACGCTTTTTGCTTACGCTGGTGCTTTTTACCTGGCCAATCCCAGGGAGACGAATGGCGTTCGCACTTTTCGGGAAACGCTTAGCCCGATTCTGCAAAATGAATCCATCATGTCGGTACCGGACCAGTACGGGCTGCGGGGTGGATTCAGCTACAATACCCCTGTGCCTGCATTGAGCGTATCTATTGGTGCCCGTTACGAAGCCGTGCCGGTAGAGGACCTCATCGGCGGCAGTGGGGGGTTCCGCCGCCCAGGAGAAGTGCTGTCGCTGGAGCCCGGGCTGACCCTGATGAACAGCCGGACGACGGTCAGCCTTTCTGTGCCGGTCGCTATGCTCCGCAACCGCCCGCAGAGCCTTACCGACCTGGAAACTGAGCAGGCCACCGGGCAGCCCCGAAACGGTGATGCCGCATTCGCGGATTACCTGATCAATTTCAGTGTGGCGTACCGGATTGCGCCGAACGACGCAAAAGCACCGGCACCTTTTAATCTGGATTAAAGCGGCAGGCTAGCCAAGCCGCCTGCTGCTGCAGCGCCTAACGAACCCTATTGCCGGGCCGGCCTTCTGGCTGGCCCTTTTTTATTTAACTTTAAAGCGACTACGCATTGTTTGTCCACCACGACCTCTGGGACCGCGACCCGCCCGCGCCTCCTAATCTGATTACCGTACAGCAGGATGGGAATGCTGTTGAAGCTGTTGCTCAGATCACCAAACAAGGCTATGTATTTGTTTTTGACCGTCGCACCGGTGAACCACTTTTTGACATTGAAGAAGTACCTGTCCCTGCTTCTCAGCTCGATGGCGAACAGGCATCCCCCACCCAACCGGTGCCGGTAAAGCCCCGCCCCTTTGCCCGACAGGCAGCGGATATTACAGAAGCGGATATCAGCCCCTATGCCCCCAACCCGGAGGAGCTGAAAGCCACACTTCGGCAACTCGACAATCGCCGTTATGCGCCTCCCTCCACTGAGCCGGTCTTGCTGCTGCCCGGCTATGATGGCGGTGCTGAATGGGGCCACGAAAGATGGGTACTTCCGGGCGTTCGACCGGCATACCGGAGCCCTGTTGTGGTCCACCCGCCTGCCTGCCGCCGCTTTTGCCACACCGGCTACTTACGAAATAGAGGGTCGGCAGTATATCGCCATTGCCTGTGGAGGAGAAAAGCTGGGAACACCCAAAGGGAATACTATAGTTGCGTTTGCTCTACCTGAACAGCAAACAGAGTAGGTTCAAGTCAATACCCCACCTACAAGACAAAATACTAGTTATCTTTGTCAGAAATTAAACTCAAGTTAGAATAATGGAAAACACAATTATCGCGCTTGACGGGGAAAACTGGAAGTCCCTGCTACTCAGTGAAGGAATGCTGTACGTTAGCGCCAAAAAGATGAAAGATATTGAGCAGTTTAAGCAATCCGCAACAGGAACGGGCTTTTTGAGGTCCGCCACTGCTTACCCGCTTACAAATCTGGAAAATCTGCAGTTTAATGAGTCCTCACCTGAATTGAAATTCAAAATGCTCTATGAGAATGGCAAATCTGAATCGTTGAAAATCAAATTTGACGAGCCTGCCAAAGCGGTAACGGCAGGTCATTTCATCGGTCAAAAAAGCGAGTTGCCTGTTGAAGAACATCAGGAAAAATCGCTAAAACCTTTACTCAATAAGAGCTTCTATCTGTTACTAGCTTTGGGCTTCACCGGATATGTCCTGTTGGGTGATGCTTCTGAAATGGCATCAGGGGAAGGCGGGACCGCAAAAAGCCGTTCCGGACGTGCCATTTTGAGTTTGCTGTATGATATCGTTGGTCAAACAGGCCTTATCATTATTGGAATCATTGCTTCTGCTCTGATTGCCTTTAACATGTACAGACGATACAAGAACCCTGCAAAGGAGTGGGTATATCAAAAAGCATAATTGCTTCACTCCAGCGCCTGATACACCAGCGCCCTAAGCTTCGCGTGATCGTCCAGCCCCCGGGCAGGGATGACTTGCGTAAAGTAGACCACCACGAGTTCCTCCACCGGGTCGACCCAATAATGGGAATGGTATGCGCCGCCCCAGCCATAATCGCCCACTGAGCCGAGCGTGCCGCGGGCACCAAGATCGGTAGCCACTGTAAAGCCGAGCCCAAAACCCTGCCCATCCCGTCCGTAGGGGATATCGCGCATGTGGTCAACCGTCATTAGGTCGACTGACTTGCGGGACAGGATACGCTGACCGTTGTAGGTTCCGCCATTGAACATCATTTGCAGGAAGCGGGCGTAATCCATAGCCGTACTGAGCAGGCCTGCACCACCGGAAAAGCTGGTCCGGGGACCTTCGACGTAGTGGCCTTGTCCACGCATGTGCCCGGGAGTGGGCGCACGTTCCAGATTGTCCGCTTCTTTGGAATAGACCGTAGCCAGGCGACTGACTTTCTCCTCAGGCAGGTAAAAATGAGTATCTTCCATGCCCAGGGGCTCAAAGATGCGAGTGGTGAGAAACGCGTCCAAAGGCTGTCCGGAGACCACCTCAATCAGCACACCGAGGATATCCGTATTGTAGCCGTACACAAAACGCTCACCGGGTTGTGCATCAAAGGGCAGGCCAGCCATGCGCCGTATGGTCTCCCGCACCGGCTCTTCCCGGTCCGCGAAGTACCAACCCTGAATGCCAGCGGCTTCCCAGGCCTCCTTTGCCGGGCCATAGCCGTACCCGATACCAGCCGTATGGGTCAGCAAGTCACGGATGGTGATCGGGCGCTCAGCTTTTACCACCTCATACCCGCCTTCTTCCTTTGCCACTGCCACAGTAGTTTCCATGTATTCCGGCAGGTATTTACCCACCGGGTCACCGATCAACAGGCGTCCTTCTTCCTGCAGCATCATAACCCCAACGCTGACAATCGCCTTGGTTTGGGAAGCGATGCGAAAAATGGCATCCTTAGGCATCGACTCGCCCGTTTCCATATCTCGCTGCCCAAAAGCCTTAAAGTAGGGCACCTGCCCATTGCGGGCCACAAGAACCACCGCGCCAGGCAATTGCCCGTTATCCACATAATCCTGAAAAGTGCGGTCCAGATGCGCTAAACGGCCGGAGGAAATCCCGACGCTTTCCGGAACGACTTGCTGCAGCGCTTGCCCACTTATCAAGGTGGGTAGAGTAATCAAAAAGGTCAGCAGCAGAAAGTGGGAATGCATGTGCTTCATAGCAGTTGGTTTTCGTTGATATTTAGTCCCTCAAAATACAAAGCTCCGGGCTTTTGCCAAAAGGAAAGCGTTTTCTGACTATTTTAATATTTTATCAACCGAACGAATGATGGCTTACCTAAAATACCTGTTCAGGCTTGTCGCTCTTTCCTGTACTTTACTGCCCGGCTTCGGGACAGAGGCTCAAAACCTCGTCCCTAATCCAGGCTTTGAATCGTACTTCGAGCATCCGGAACTGAGCGTCAATGGTGTCAATGCTACCGCAGACTGGTTCAAATTTGAATACACCACGGAATTCTTTCACAGGACCTACCCTCCAATTGCGGGTGTGCCCTTCAATCAGCGCGGCTATCAGGAACCCTTTGAAGGGGATGGCTACGCAGGGATGATCGTTTACCCCTGGAATGTCAGAGAGTTCCTTGCCGTTCAATTAACAGAACCGCTGGAGGGCGGACAGGTCTACACGCTAAGCTTTCAGGTCAGCCTTTCCGAGCAGTCAGGCTATATGACCGATGACTTTGGGGCTATGCTGTTGCAGGAGCGCCCGGAGCAGGATAGCTTAAGCAAATATTACTACGTAGTTAAAAACCAGGAAGGACGGGTATTATCCGATACGTCCGGATGGATGGAAATCCGCGGGCAGTACCTTGCTCAGGGCGGCGAACAATACCTGCTCATTGGTAATTTATACGGCCAGACCCAGACCACCTTTCAGGAAACGGCAGTTGAGGATAGCCGGTTCTGGGCTTACTACTTTGTGGACCAGGTGGAACTGACCCGCTGCGGCGAAACAGGAGGTATGCTTACCCAACTACCCCTACAGGACACTATCATTTGCGACAGCGGCAATGCCCGGCTCGAAGCCCTGCCCGATGCCGATAGCTACCAGTGGGTTGGGCAGGATGTGCAGCAGCAATTCCAAACCCGGATGCCCGGGCAGTACGTCGTTAACAACTTCTACGGCTGCGATGTTATTCAACAGACATTCGAGGTGCAAACGGATGGTTGTTTTTGCGACCTGATTATGCCCTCACCTCTTCGGCTTTCTGCCCCACTGATCCCCATTCCTTCCCGAAATGTAGAACGTTACACCTTGGAATTATTCACCACAGCTGGTCAAAAGGTATGGTCAGGCAGCGCGGCCAGTCTTGACCAGGCGCAATGGCCCCGGGCTGCCGGTGCTTACTTCTGGCGTGCGCGTCTCCAATGCTTCCGGGAATTGGATATGCAACCGTTCCAGCGCACGGTGAGCGGTCGGATTATTGTCGTCGATTAGCCTACACTAAACGGAAAAGCAGGCATAGCCCATTGAAAGCAATATTCATTTCTCAACTTAGACTAAATAAAAGAGTTTGTAAATTTGGGCCCTGTTGAAACATACACTAACACATAAATGCCCTTCTCAGATGGACAAACGCAAGCTCAGCAACACCTTTCGGGTTTACCACCGTTACCTCGGCTTCTTTCTGGCTGGCATAATGGCCGTCTATGCCATTAGCGGCGTGGTGCTGATTTTCCGCAAAACGGATTTCCTCAAAAAAGAAACCGTAATTGAGCAACAGCTCCCTCCGGCCACCACCACTGCTGAACTCGGAAAGGCCCTCAATATGAAGAACCTCAAGGTCGAAAAAACAGAGGGCAACCTGGTCTACTTCGAGAATGGCACCTTTGATCAGTCTACTGGCATGGCTCAGTATACCGTGAAGAAATTGCCGTTGGTATTAGATAAAATGACAAGCCTTCACAAAGCTACCACGAACAGCCCCTTGTATTTTCTCAATATTTTCTTCGGAGCATCCTTGCTGTTTTTTGTGATTTCCGCATTCTGGATGTTCATGCCGGGTACCGATATCTTCAAAAAGGGGCTTTATTTTACCGCCGGGGGCATCATCCTGACGCTGATCATGCTGATGCTTTAGAGCAGCGCTACTGCCGGCATCCACCGGGAAGGGGCCCGCGAAGGCTCAGGTACTGTCCGCTGAACGGTAAAGAGGTGAGCAGAAGCGGACCGCCCCCTGAGCGTCGCCTCACCCAGCCTTTTCACCTGATCAGTAGGCGTTAGCTTCACATGCTGCAGCATTTCCTCCGAAAGGAGCAGGTCTACGCCGTAGCTGTTGCACAGCCCCTGAATACGGGCGGTGGCATTGAGCACATCGCCGGAGAACAGGATTTCCTTTTTGATCATCCCAATCTCACCCGTGGTCACCCTGCCTAAATGTATGCCGGCTTTGAAGGCAGGTACTACCCCAAAACTTTGCTTAAACCACAGAGCTTTGGACCGCAGGCTGTCCCGCATGGCAAAGAAGCAATCTAGTGGCCGGTTGTCTTTTTGCCCCTGCCGGTACGGCCAGGAAAGAATGATTTCGTCCCCAACGTATTGGTAGATTTCACCGCCGTGGTCAATGATGGCTTCCGAAAAACAGTCGTAGTAGGCCTTCAGCAGGTGGAAGTATTTTTGATGCCCAAGCTGCTCCGCAATCGTCGTGGACGACTTCATATCCAGAAACATGAATACCCGGTCTTCCTCTACTGGACGGTGGTAGCGCCCGGTGAAGAAGTTATTCAGGACATTTTGCCCCATAAACTCACTGATTTCAGCGTAAAACAGGGACAGCAGCAGGCTTGCGCCCAATTGCACGCCCGTGCTCAGGTGGGTGATGCTCGTGAGGTAGTCCAGGTACCTTGACCATACCTCCGGCCCCAGAATGCTCGTACCCATCTCCAGGCTCGCTGCCACAGGGAACGTCACCAAGATCACAAACGAAAAAATACCGGCATAGGCCATCAGCTTAAGAAACAAGCGCCGGGCAAAGTGCAGGTGCCCCAGCCAGGGGTCTAGGAAGCGCAGCTCCAGATAGCCCGTGAAAAAGCCAGCTACGGTCACCGCAAAGCTAGCCACTACAAATATGCGCCAGTCCATCTGTATAACGGTGGAAGGCAGGGTGTCGATGCCAGCTGTAGCCGCATGCTCAATCAGCAGGAATACCCAACCGGCAAAAAGCCAGATCAGCCCAAAGGGCAGCAGGCGGGTGAGGAAGCGTTTTGTCCGGGGTGGTATCATGGTATCCTTTTTACTTGAATAATGGCACAATGATACCGCCTCCCGGACTTGAAATCGTTCGGCTTTACATTTTGGGACGGATTTTCAAACCGCTCTCCTTCTTTTCTAAATTCAAGTTATCGCATCAAGTCTATTGATGTTTTGCAATGGGTTGATTCCGCTACGGATAGCCTCATGCGTGAGGCGCATAATGGCAAAGGGCTGACAGGTAAACAGGTTACGGTTTGAAAGCACAAAATCAGCTATTGCTCTTATCCCAGGGACATGACAAATTTGCCTACAACGTAGACGAGTGGAAAGAAGGAAAGGCAGGCTGTACATACTACAGCTTTTTTGAGGTCAACCTTAGTTTCTGTTTTTGGCTGTGCATCGAAAGTCAGGATTTGCGTTTTCATCTGTATTATAGTTTAGGTGATCAATGAATTCGATGAGACAAAGATGGGGGCATATCGAAGCAAAAATCCGGACATGTTTAACCAAAATCCGGACACACAGCTATAAGTAAATGATAACCAGTAGAGTTTATTAAAATTAAAAGTTTAGACGCGCGCGCATCCGCTGCGCGCCACGTGCATACGCGGAGCTCCGAAAGCGGACCCGCAGGTTGTGCAGGCCACAACCAATGATGAAAATTTGGTGCCGTATATCTTGCTTCCA
>NZ_JAVJSK010000134.1:0-94802 GCF_040219495.1 Phaeodactylibacter sp.
GAACACTGATGAATGCAATGCCTCTATCAACATTATGGACAACACCAAACCTACCGCAGCCTGCAAAAACATCAATATATTCCTCGACCCGCAGGGCAACGCTTCCGTTTCCGCAGAGCAGGTCGATAATGGGTCCTCAGATAACTGCGCAATAGAACTGATTGGGGGCTAGTGCCCTGGACTGAATTGCGCAGTTGTCTGAGGACCCATTATCGACCTGCTCTGCGGAAACGGAAGCGTTGCCCTGCGGGTCGAGGAATATATTGATGTTTTTGCAGGCCGCAGTAGGTTTGGTGTTGTCACCAATAATAACTGTAACTGGGGTAGCCTGGCTTTCACAGGAAGAAGACAGCGCAGTAGCATAAAAGGTGGTCGTTTCTGAGATTTCAGAGGTTTGAAACGAGCTTCCTGTTCCTGCAAGATTGTTTAAGCCTTCATCTGAATACCAATTGATCTGGTCCGCATCAAAAGCCGTTGCTTCAAGTAGGAAGCTTCCAGCTGTACAACTGCTCCCTGGTTCGGCCGGGACTTCAGGAGCAGCTGGTGATGGAGGTACGGTAACTGTTACGGTGGTCCTTTCGGTAGAACATTGGCTTGTTTCAAAGGCAACGTAAAGTGTAGTACTCTCTGTAAATTGCTGTACTAACGTAGCCCCTGTATGGATAGCATTGCCTCCCTCAGGTTGATTATACCATTTGATGCTTCCATTAATAAGTGGCTGGGCCATAGCTGCAGTCAAGCTTAACTCACCCCCGGAACAAACGGTAGTGCCCCCCATGATTTCCGGCGGGGCTACCGGGTACCAGTCAATATAAACAGTGACGGAGTAACCATTTGATCCGTTGATGACAACACTTTGCCCATCAGTCGAAAAGAAATCTAAATCTATTTCTTTATTAGAACTGGGAGATTGGTCGGTATCCTGAGCGTTACATGAGGCGTCTGTGTCAAGCGTATTATCACCTCCACATCCATCTTCTTCCCACATTTGCGCAATTATTTCAAAGTCTGTAGCACAAATGGCGTGCCCTTCTCCTGCAAAATCGTTCCTTGAATAAGTACCGCAGTTAGATGTGCCAAGGTTTATAATGGCAGGCTGAAGAGCTTCTACGGTATTTTCAAATAGATATTTCAGCGTGATTTTAAACCTGGGTTCCGGGGCGTTTGGAGCAAAAGGAGGAAAACCGCCTGCATCTGTTTGACATTCAGAATTGTGGCTCACGCTAGTGATTGTGGCGTTGAAGTTAATCAAGTCCTGAGCGAAAATCGTACAATAGCTTAGAAGCCCCAGCATAGTTAGGCATATTGCCCTTGAGGTGAAATGGTGCATATTTGTTGGGTTTTATCTAAAGTTGAGCTGATCCCTGCAATACTTACTTCGAGGCGCCAAACGGGCCTGTGTAGGATGAGTCATCTCATCCACTCCATAAGTGGCCATGTATCTAACCATGACTCTATAGCAATTGGTGATCAGCTAAAGGCTAACAGTCAAATTATTGAAAAGGGGGAGTGTGCTGTTCGGACAATCGATTCGGAAGTGCTTGATGATTTCCGCCTCAAAGATAAGAGCAATTAAAGAGCTTAGTCTTGAATTAATTTAAGAAACACGGCGTTTGCTTTTGATTTTGCTCAGCCATTCGGGAGTTATTCCAATGAACTCAGCAATATATTTATGGGGTACTCTTTGAACTACAGGATTGTGTTCTAATTCCAGGTAATTATATACTGCCTCTTTTGATAAAGTCGTAAGTTTTATTCTATACTCGTGTTCGGTTTGGATAGCATGTGCCATAGTGGCAATGAAAAAGGCCAATGTTGGAGGGTGCTGATAAAAAAATGTTTCCATTTTGGATTTAGGAAATTCAATAACTTTAGAGTCTTGAATAGCAAGAATTGAGGAGTGACTGGGAGACTCATCAAAATAGCTATGAATATCCACCATCACAGGTAAGTAATTATCCAAATGAAAGTTGATAGTTTTCTCCCAATCCTCTTTCTCCTGCCAGTACCGGATAATAAACCCTCCTTCGAGTACAAAAAAAGCTTTAGTATGAACTTCATCAGGATAGGATAGCAACTCATTTTTTTTAATCGCCCGAATTTTTCCCAGCTGGAAAAAGCTATTTTGTAACTCATTGGGTAGGTTAAACCGATCTAAATAATTCTTAAACTGTTGCAAAACCATTGTAGTGAAGATTGATGCTTCTGTTTCCTAAATAGAAGAAGCCAGCCCCGACTGGAACTGACTTCTTCTATATCTATTGGGTATATTTAGTCAATCCATTGAAAAAATCACTTACTGCTTCAGTACCTTAAGCACTTCACGGTAGCCATCCTCTGTCTGGACTTCCAGCAGATAAAGCCCCGCAGGGAGTTTGTTAGCATCCCATTCCAGTTGCCAGGTTCCGGGCTCCAGTTTGCGCTGACCGATAGCCTGTCCGAGCTCATTGCGCAGTACTGCTGTACCGGCTACCACTGTAGCTTGTTCGAACTCCACCGTAAACAGGCTCTGTACGGGCATTGGCCATACTTTAGCGCCCTGCTTAACGGCCGAGGCCTCCGCTGTTGGTACATTCGGAGTAGAGAGCGGCATGATTCCAGAACCGGAAACCTCTACGTTGCTGAACAGAGCTGTAGCCAGGTTGCCATTGCGGCTAGTTGTGAACAAGCCTACTTCTGCGCATTCACCCAGTTCAATATAAACTTGATGGAATAAATACCAGGCGTTGCCGTTATTACTGTGGTACGCACGGATGTAATTGCCGATGCGCTCCAGGCGAAGCCAGGTATCATGGGGGGCGAAGTAAGGCGTGAAGTTCAGCGGATCCCCGTCGTTATAGCGGGCAGCATGCAATATTCTGTTGGATTTATTAGCAGCAATAGCGAATAGCTTGGAACCGCCGGAAACAGGGATTTGGGGTGGGGAGATACTCTGTCCTGCTCGAATCATCAATCCGGCGTATCCATTGCTCACACCGTCAAAGCGGGCTGTGATCATACTGTTGCCGCACAAGGTCTGGTTCAGGAAGGCCATGTCATCGCTGGTCGCGTTATGACCCTGGCGGGAGGAAGTGGAAATCTCAATGTCACATCCCAAAACAAATTCGTCACCTTCCCCATTTTCGCCCAAAGAGCTCTTATCCCAAAGCTCATCAATCTGGTTTGGCCCAATGAAGAACGGATAGTCCGAAAGGATGTCTCCGTCATTGAAGAAGTAGCCTGTATTGAGATGTCCTTCAAAGAAAAATCCAGGTCCCTCCTGCGGCGAAACAGGAATGTTACCCAATGATAAATCAATCGTGCCCTCGTTATAGAGGCGGCCATCATTGACAATCGGCAAAGGTCCATCGATATAAATGGTGGCACAATCCTTATTCTCAATGAGGCCACTACCTGAGGTCACCAACGAGCCAATGATGAAATCATAATATGGTGCTTCCGGGTTTTGTGGAGCTCCCCCTATGATATCATTCAAGGAGATATCAACCACGTTGTGGTTAACAAAATTGCCATTGTCGCTTACATATACAGCTGCGTAGACCTCTCCCTCAGGCACACTCTCAGGGTCCGGTGTCTCACCTGGATCTGGCCCTTCTTCGACTTCCGGAGCCCCCGGAGAGGATGGTGCAAAGACTTCCATAAAGATGTTGAGTGCTCCTTCGTTTTCAAATTCCGCACCCGATTCGATATACACTACGTCCTCATTTACAAGCCCAAGGTTTATGACTCCATTTTCGGTGTTGAGGAAATAGCCATCGTCAACCTCAATCCCTTCGTTATTTACAAAACTGATATTAATCGTTCCGTTGTTTATGAATTCAGTATCGTCATCGTCCTGATCAATGGCATCGGATTCTACGAACATGATTTCAAGCAAACCCCGGTTGCGGAAGATGGCATAATCGTCCATTTCAATGCCCTCGTTGTCGATGTAGCTAATGTAAATACTGCCGCGGTTGACCAGCAGTGCGTCGTCTTCCATATCAATACCGTCGCCTTCCATATCGGCGTAAGCAATGGACAATTCTCCGCGGTTGAGTACGCGGGACTCGTCAGTCATCTCTATACCATTGCCGGTGTAATCTTCCTGACCGGTATGGTGAATATCGAGCGCTCCCCAGATGACGAGGCTCGAGGAAGCATTCATAAAGATACCTTCTGCATAGGAGTTGGCAACGGTCAAATCCCCTTCCGAACGAATAAGAAGGGTCGCATCATTGTCGAGATAAACAGACATGCAAGCTGCATCAGAAGCTGTAATCTGAACGTAAGCGTCTCCGGCTATGGTGACGGTGTTGTACTCATTCGGGACTTCATCTGTATCCCAGTTGTCAGGGTCTTCCCAGCGCCAGCCGTCCCCGTCACCTGTCCAGGTAATGTTACCGCCAGTCGCCAGGGCGGTGAAACTACTGCCTAAGAACAAGGCAAATAGTAGCAATGTGTGCAAATTTGTTTTCATGAGAATGATAAATTAAGTAGGTTATAAAATGCATATTTGTCACTTCGAGTGTGTGGGCCATCTAGTCAAAAAAACCGTTGTTTTCTTGGTTAGACGGACAGCCTGCCAAACTGGTTTGCCAGGGGGGCAGAGGCACAAAAACGAAGTTTACCATTTAGCTAAATGGCTTGTCCTACAGCATGCAGGAAGGGTTTCCGGGGTGCAGGATTAGCAGGGGATACCCTGATGTTACCCAGCAGACCGGTTCCCAAAGTCCCAGCACGCTCTTACCTTTACGGAATGACCGTAAGTAAGGTTTTGGCTTTTTACGACTAAATTTAAGTAGAAGATTAGCCGTCAAGGCTCTCTATTACAGTTGAACCTTTTTGGCTGGCTTATGCCTAGTGGGACATCGAACTAATTAATGGCATTAATGTAGGTGAGGGATGCGCCTACTAAGGCGAGACACAACACCAAAATACCATCATATTTTTGATGTGTTGAAAGAACAATTGGTGGGGAACCCTGCAAATATAGATATTTTTATCAAAGAAAGATGTTTTTCTTCTTTTTTTCAATTGATTTAGTGCATGTTTGCAGCAAACGATAGTAGGCAAGAGCAGCCCGAAATGTAAAGTCTCAATACGCTCTTAATTCCGTCAAAAATCTCTATTTTGGCTCTTGCCGGATAGATTCCGCAGTACAGAGGTGCTCGTTATTATTAAGTCATCCAAAAAAATATCATGCCCTATACCAATTTATTGATAGATGAACAGGACGGTATCCTTATCCTGACCCTCAATCGCCCAAAGGCTATGAATGCGCTGAATACAAAGACTATGCTGGAGCTGCAGCATTTCTTTAGTGAAGATGCGCCACAGCGGGAAGGGCTCAAGGGGGTCATCATGACTGGTGCAGGCGAAAAAGCTTTTGTTGCCGGTGCTGATATCAAGGAGTTTTTAGCACTGGACACCCGAAAGGGGCAGGAGATGGCGCAGAGAGGCCAAAATGTTTTCTTCCTCATCGAACGCTTTCACAAACCGGTCATCGCTTTGGTCAATGGTTTTGCGCTGGGTGGAGGCTGCGAGCTTTCAATGGCCTGCCACTTGCGTATCGCGACAGAGAATGCCCGTTTTGGACAGCCCGAAGTCAACCTGGGCATCATTCCCGGGTATGGAGGTACGCAGCGGCTGATTCAGTACCTGGGTAAGACGAAAGCCACGGAGCTTCTGCTGACCGGCGATATGATCACCGCAGATCAGGCGCTATCCTGGGGCTTAGTCAACTATGTGCTGCCTGCGGGCGAGGCGCTGGAAAAGGCTAAATCGATTATAGGGAAGATTGCTAAAAAAGGGCCGATTGCTATCGCCAAAACGATCGAATCTATCAATGCTTATTTCCAGTTCGATGAAGATGGTTTCGACCGGGAGGTCAGAGCTTTTGGTGAAACTACGGGTACGGAAGACTTCAAGGAAGGTGCCGCAGCTTTCATCGAAAAGCGCAGCGCTGATTTCAAAGGAAAGTAATTGGATGCCGAGACAAAGTGCAGGCCTGCAGCTTTACCGCTACCGGGAAAATCAATTAGGTTAATGGCTCGTCGCTAAGATGGTTAAGGGAATAGTGAATTTATGGCGAAAATTCGCTAATTTTCTGCTTTGGATGCCTTAACCAAATTTTGTTGCATGCCATTTGATTACATCATCGTGGGCGCTGGTTCTGCCGGCTGCCTGCTCGCCAACCGGTTGTCGGCCAATCCCAATCACCGGGTGCTTTTGCTGGAGGCCGGAGGGGAAGACACCGACAAGTCGATTCATATCCCCATCGCTTTCAGTAAGCTGTTCCGCAGTCCCTACGACTGGAATGACGACTCTGTGCCTCAGGCAGGGATGAACAACCGGCGTTTGTTCCAACCCCGTGGTAAGGTATTGGGTGGAAGCAGCAGCATCAATGCCATGATTTACATCCGTGGGCACCGGGCCGACTACGACCACTGGGCAGCCCTGGGGAATAAAGGCTGGGGCTACGATGAGGTGCTGCCGTATTTCCGGCAATTTGAGCAAAATCTGGAATTTGAGAACGAATACCACGGCACACAAGGGGCGTTGACGGTAAGCAAAGGCCGGCATCATCATTTGCTCAGCCGGCAGCTGCTGGTCGCCGCCGAACAAGCCGGGTACCCGCTCAATGAAGACTTTAATGGAGCTCAGCAGGAAGGCTTCGGGTACTATCAGGTGACACAGCGGGGCGGTGAAAGATGTAGCGCTGCACGTGCGTTTCTGGAGCCGGTACGGCACCGCTCCAACCTGGAGGTTCAAACCGAGGCTACTGTCCACCGTATTCTGACAGACGGAAAGCGGGCCTCAGGAGTCCGGTACAAGCGGGGAGCCGTTATGCACGAGGTTGAAGCAACGCGGGAAGTGCTGCTCTGTGCGGGCAGTTTCAATAGTCCTCAGCTTTTGATGCTATCGGGTATCGGGGATGGGAATGCACTGCGAAAACTGGGGATAGAGGTGGTGCATCACTTGCCTGGGGTCGGGCAAAACCTTCAAGATCATTTGCTGGCTGGCTGTGTCTACCATACGCATTTGAAAAACACCCTTGATAGTGCCGAGCGTTTTCCATGGTCAATACGCTACCTGCTTCAGTACCTATTCCTGAAGAAGGGGCTGCTGGCTTCTAACGTTGCTGAATGTGGTGGCTTCTTGCGTAGCCTTCCGGGTCAGGATGCGCCGGACCTGCAGTGGCATTTTTCCCCAAGCTACTTTCTGAGGCACGGTTTTGATAACCCCGAAACGGGCAATGGTGCAGGTTTGGGGATGACCCTGATTTGCCCTTACAGCCGGGGGCAGGTACAGCTACAAAGCCCCAATCCTGAGGACCGGCCACTGATTGACCCCAACTACCTGAGCGATGACCGTGATCTGCATACCCTAATCAGAGGTTACCGTATCACCGAGCGGATCATGGCGCAGCCTGCTTTAGCGCCCTACCTCAAGTCGCGTTTTATGCCGCCTCCTGAGGTCGAAACAGAGCCTACTTTGGTGCAGTACTTTCGCGATTGGGCACAATCGCTCTACCATCCGGTCGGTACTTGCAAAATGGGGCAAGACGAAGCGGCAGTGGTGGATCATCAGCTGGCCGTACAGGGGGTTCAGAACCTCCGCGTAGTGGATGCCAGCATCATGCCCGTTATTGTCCGGGGCAACACCAATGCCCCGGCGATGATGATTGCGGAGAAGGCGGCCGCTATGATCCGCAATAAAGCCACTTCCTGATACAAAACGAACATCCTCAGTGTCTGCTCGTTCCTTAGTTGGAATCATTTGCGGGGAATAAGACCTCCATACCAATCAGCTCGATTTTTCTATCGGCTTCCAGCTATTCTTCACTCGCCTGCAATAGGTGAATACGCTGATTCAGGATATCGCACCAAAAGATAATACTGATTCGGGTAGCTGGTTTTATAGATTTATTACCATTGAAAACAATCAAAATCCACTTAATTATGAGATTCATTGCTAATTTAAAAACCCTTCTCGTATTGTTTTTGGGCTTCGGGCTTCTGGCCTGTGGCAGCGATAGTAACGATGCGATGGAAAACACAGAAGATGCCGTCGAGGACACCGCGAATGAAATCGCAGATGTGTTCCGCTCTGACAAAGAAGAGATGAAGGCCGAGATTGATCGTACCCGAGAAGAGGTAAATGAAGAAATCGAGGAACTGCAAGGTGACCTTGAGAATGCCTCAGAGAGTGCCAAAGCAGAAATCCAGAAAGAGATTGACCAGCTGAAAGCCTGGAGCAGTGATCTGGATCAGAAAATTCAGAATCTGGGTAATGTAGCTCAGGATAGCTGGAAAGATTTTAAAACAAACGTCAACAGCACCCTGGAGAAAATTGACCAGGAGCTATCCGGTGACAACTAATTTTGTCATCCAATGCTCCAGTTTGCATAAGCAATTCAATGCGGCGCTGCCGCCAGCAAATAGCCTGGCGGCAGCGCCTTTTTTATTGGCTTACATAGTAGTTAAGGTAGTTGCATTCACGTATCGCCCGCTGGAAAAACCGGGTTTGCGGGTATTGCTCTTTCAGGCGCTTGAAGTAGGAAAGGTACCCTTGGGCTTGCATTTGACTCTGGACCTGAGAAAAAGTGGTTTCGGAGTTGCTCCAATCATCCATGATAAACTTATTGGACCAATAATTGGCTTGATCCAGGTCTGCCATTGCTTTGACGTAAAACACCTTTTGCTGGGCCTTTGCCGCCATAAAACAAGCTTGGGCTGCCATTTCTGGTTCCTGGGCATATTTCATTGCCTTGTCGTAAAACCCAAGAGCTACCCGGCAATCGTAAAACCCATCATAAGAGACACCGCTGCGGAAGAAGTTCATGATTTCATAAGCTGGCCCAAAGTAGGTCATATTGTAATAAGCATTGCCCAGTAGGTAATAATCGGTTGGGCTGTTGGTCTCCTGTGCTATTTGGTAGACCTCCGCGAGTTTCCGTACGAAGCGGTTGCGGGTAAAGGAAGCGCTGGTGTAGGCTTTACAGTGCACACAGTCGTTGATACTCATATTGAAGGGGTTTTCCTCCAGTGGGAAATCGTACTCAGCGGGCAAACTGTCAAATAAAGCGGCCGCAGCACCGAGGGTTTGCGGATCGCGCATCAGCAACCGCCCCTTAATGTCGAGCACATCGTACCGTACCCTACGGATGGCTGCGTCGGGGTCTTGCACAAAGGAAGACCAGGTCGCTTCGTTTCCGGTGAAATGTTTGAGTGCCAGTAGCTCAAGTTCGCTTGGGTCAGGCTGATTGATGAAGGTCAAAAGGCTATCTATCCCCTCCATGTCAGGATTTGTTTTGTTAGAGCTGATGACTTCCCGTGCCAGCAGCCGGGCCATGATGTGGTCTCCGGCCAGGCGTTTTCGGTGCGCCAGCAGTTCCAAAATAAACTCCTGATTGTTCTGCTGGGTCGACCAATTCGCCATAGGGTCTGCAAAGAGCTCCACCAACTGAATCGCGATGGTGTTTTCCTGAACGGTAGATAAAGGCTCAACCTGTTGCATGAGCTGAATGGCCAATAGCAGTTCGCCCTGAATACGAGCCTGAGGCCCTTCCAGCTCCCCTGCCTGCTCGAGTGTGATCCTTGCCGTGGAGAGCCGCCCGAGCATGAGTTCGAGGTAGCCTTTAGCCAGTGCCCAGAAGTGGTCGTCGCGGTTGTTGTAATAGGCCGTAGTCGAAAACCGGAGGAGCTGCCCGGCATAGTCCTCATAGTCCTCATTTTTGAGGAGGCTCTGCCCGTTTTCAACCCGCTTCATAAGCTCGGCGATGGGCTGTTGGCCGTAGAACTTTAGGTTATTGCTTTCCAGTTTGTTGATTTCTCTGGACATCACAATGCGCAGCCATTCATGATTGCCCAAAAGGCCGAATATGGAGCGCATGTCCTCCAGCCCCAGCACATCCTGTTTGGTGCCCCGGATGAAATGCATTAAGGCTTTGTCCTGGTTGGTTTGGCACTGCTTGTACGTCGAAGTCCAGTCTTGGCTGTTAGCAATGTTGAAGCTGTGGTAGGCGCTGTGCCGCCGGCTGGGAGCTTGCTCGAAGACCTTCAGGAAGTGATAGTATCCTTTTCCGGTTTCTCCTGCCTGCAGTAAAAGCCCGGCGTAGTGGTCCATTGCCCAGTAGCTGATCAGGTCTTTTTGCTCCAGCGGGGCAAAGTACTTATTGTAAAATTGAATAGCTTCCTGGGTTTGCCCGGTGTAGCGGTAAGCTTTCAGCAACTGAAACGCGTACCGGTTTTTAAGGAAGGGGAATTTTTCGCGCTCCATCGCCTTTTTTAGCCGCTCGGTTAAGTTGGCAGCGGCTTCCGGGGTTAGCTCCTCCTGCCTGCCGTAACCCCAGGTGTCGGTGGGGCGGTTGGATAGGGCTTCCATTTCCAGGGCGAGCAGCAAGTATTGTTTGGCGGCCTCTTGCCGGGGTATGGACACCATGGAGCCATCAAACAAGACGGATTTGACGAGCACGTCCCGGCCCACATTGTGGTAGCCTTCGATCCAGCTGTCGTACAGGACTTTGCGTAACGGGTCTTCCTTGACCGGCTTTTCAAAAAAATGCTGCCAGCTTTGCAGGTTGGCGTCGGGGTAATCGGCCTTGGCCCAAATATTGTAGTAGGCGCTGGAGGTATAGAAGGTCGGTTGGTACTCTTCGCCAAACAGCCATTCGGGCACAAAGAGGTTGAAGTAATGGATGGAATCGTCGAAAGCGCCACAGGCGTTGAGTGACTGTACGCCCAGGCTAAGGAGTAACGAGGCGCTTAGCCAAACGCTGCGGAAGGTTTTCGGGAAAGGCATTGGATAGGTTTTCGTCAAGATGGTAAAAGAGAAGGTGCTCACAGTTGTTATCAATGAGTTTGAGTTGGTCTGTTGCGGTTTCAAGGTCAGCGGTCGTGGGGGCTTCACAGCGCAGTTGGTCCCCCTGGTTAAGATAATGATTCCCAAAGTAAGCATTTTGCTGCATGCGGTAACGGTTTGGGCCCAGGGCTTCCACTGCTGTCATGGTGTCGAGTTGACTACAGCTGCTCTGATTGATGATAGCGTGCAATTCGCCCAGTCGGTACGCCAGCACCCAGGAAAAGGTGGGTAACGCATAATCCAGTGGAAGGTCATACTGCATGTTTTTGGTTAGGTACGTTGCTGCTGTGTTGGTGTTCAGGATGCTGTTGGGCTCTTCAACGCTTTGAATATCTCCCATATTGTAGTACATCAGAACGCCGCGGTCTACCGGAGGTACGCCGGTTTGCTTCGGGTATTGCAATTGGTGCAGCCGAATAGTGGCGGTCAGGGTTTTGCCCTCTGCCAGCTGCCGGAAACGCTTTAAGAACCGGAAGTAGGCGGCTTGCGTGGAGGGGCTCCAGTCACAATCAAGTTGATAGGTAGTAGGGGAGAGGTGGTAAGTGGTATTGATTTCCCCCAGGTAATTCCAAACTTGCTCAGCCAGGGCGTCCGGATTAACCTGCGCCTGGAAGGTCCGGTTGGTAATGAACACACAGGGCACTATTTCGTAGGCCTGATAAGCCTCTCCTTTGAATCGTATGGGGGCTTTGGGCACGGCTTGCCCGTTTTCAATATCCACATCCAGGTATTTCACGTAAATACGCTGCACCCGTTGGCGCTTCAGCCACTCCGTCTCGGCAGGGCTGAGGTCAAAAGTCGATTTCCAATAGTAGCAGCTGACAGCCGGTGGTGTCCGGTCAGGTTTACAGCCAGTCAGTAAGCTTCCGGTCAGTATCACGATTAACAGGGTGCGGAATACGCTCATAGCAATAGCATAATGCAGGAAGGCGGAAGGGTTACAGGTTTTCCCAAAATGCCCAGCAGTGCTCAAGGACCAACCCGGGCATTTCGGTTTGGGGGTAGTGCCCTACACCTTGCAGCAGCTGAATGTCGGGGGCCTTGACCAGTTCTTTGTAGCGCCTGGCCATGTGCCTTCCGGAAATCGGGTCTGCTTCCCCAACGATCAGCCGGACCATGACCGGAGGCTCAAACAAGGGCTTTACCCAGCGTTCCCGGTATTGCTCCCGCTCTTCCATATAACGGATGAGCAGGTGAAACACCCGCTGCCCGCTATTATAACGGATGAGCGACCACCACTCGTCTATTTCACGGGCGGAGGGTCGGGTATTGGGACCGAATATCTTATCAAAATTCCGCTTTAGGGTGCTCCTGGATAACAATGGTGTGAGCCACTGCCCAATAGGGCTGAGTAGCAGCTTTTGAATAGGACGGGGCTGATGGGTCTCGGGAAACAGCCCGCCATTGAGCAGAATAATGGATTGGACTTTTAAGGGTGCATCGCTTTCAGACTCCCGTGCGAGCAACTCCTGAGCCACGGTGTCTCCATAGTCGTGGGCAAGCAGGTGATACTGAGTGACGCCGATGTAATCAAGCAGCGACTCCACCAGGTCTGCCTGTTCCGAGATTTCATAGTCGTAGTCTGTAGGCTTGTCCGAGTACCCAAAACCCAGAAAGTCGGGAGCTATGAGGTGGTATTCCAGGGCTAGTTCCTCCCAGAGCGCCCGCCAGTCCCAGCTTGAGGTCGGGAACCCATGCAGCAGGACCAGAGTGCGCGGCTTCCCAGCACCGGTCTCCTTATAAAAAATCCTATGATCATCAAATTGGAAGTACTGGCCGGTTTCGTACCATTCTCTCAACTGAAGCATGGGCTAACGGTTTAGGAGGGCGCAAAACAGGGCGTAGCTAAAGTACTGGCAGGTGTACTGTTCAGCTACGCCCGGTTAAAGCGGATTTATTCTTCGTCCTCTTCCTGTAAGTACACATCAATAGCGATATCCTGACCCGTTTCCTGATTTTTACCCAGGCGGAACTCTACCCGGTCATTAATGAGCAGGTCGTTGAAATCGCAGTTTTGTACCTCAGAGTGGTGGAAAAACAGGTTGTTTGGCGGATAGGCAATGAAGCCAAATCCTTCTTTGAGCGATAAAATGGTGCTGGAGTGATAGACGCCATCCTCAGTGACCATCACTTCCGGTACAGCGGTTTCCGTTGCCTGTTTCTCCTGTTGCTCCCGGGGATTGTCCCGGTAGTCTTTCTTGGTGTAGTGTTCGGTTTTAGGAACAAACAGGTTGTTGACAATATGGGAGTCCCGGGTCACGCGGTTATCTATGATTTCATGCATGGCCAGAGGGTAGGTAACGTCTTCCAGCAGGTCTTGAGAGGTCCGGGTAGACCGCTGATTGCCGTAGTCATCCGTATATTCAAAGTCCCATGAAAGGACCATCACCCGTGTGCCACGGGAGTTGACTTTCCGGATGAGCGGCACATAATCGCTATCAGAGGCGATAAGTACCAGGACATCAAATTGTTTGTAAAAGACTTGCTCAAAGGCTTCCAGGGCCAGGAGTACGTCAATGCCTTTTTCAGCTTTACGCCCGTAGCTGTTGTTGCGCAGCGGCAGGTAGTGTGTCGTCACGCCTTCAGACATTAGTATGTCGTCAAAGACACGCTCATAGTAAAGTTGTTTGCCCTTTTGGCTAACCTCAGAGGCGCTCAGCCGCCCGCGGAAGTAGTGGGCATCTACGATCTGGCAGTGGTTGACATTAGTGCCGTCCCCTTCCAGTTCTGCAACTTTATGCCGAACGAATTCATGCAGCCCCTTGATGCTTATGCGGGTTTTGCGTTCGTGGACGTAATTGTAAAAATTACTGACATGGTAGAAGTAGTTTCCATCGTAAAATACACCAATCTTAATGAGTGGTATCCCGTTGGTATTTGTCATTTAATATTGAAGTGTTTTTTCTTTTTAAATCTATGCTACAGTTTGGATGTTATCCTTATCAGTTTATGCGTGCAAAATGTATTTAGGAGATTTTTTCGGGGACATTTTTTCTTATGCAGCCGCAAACGTACGCAAAAAAACTTATGTGTCGGCTCTGTATTGTAGAAGAAACACCTTTGAGGCCAGGAGGTTCAATTGGACTACGGCAACAAAAATGAGAATTAATTGTAGATTTGAGTAGTTCATTCTGTGAACTTGTCTGATAAAATAGCCTGAATCGTCAAGATTTAGCCTCAAAAAGGGAATTTTGGGTATCACAAGCCCGTTTTTCAGACCAGTTCTGTATTTTAAACAGCAATTCACTAACCTAGTAGTAAAATGAGCAGAAAAAAAGGTTTTTTTCAATCGCGTAATCCTGTAATGGGTGAGAAGGCTTTTCAGCGGGCCTCTGATCAGGTTTTAGACGCTGACATGACGCAGGCAGGTGCGCACGAAGACCGCATGACCGTTTCTGGTGCCGTCAACAAGTCGCTGTTGTTGGGCGCATTGATGATTGCAACGGCAGTACTCAGCTATGCAGCCGCTAACCCGCTACTGATGTGGGGCGGTGCTATCGGCGGCCTGATCGTAGTCCTAATCGCTACGTTTAAGATGGAATATTCTCCAATCCTGGCACCCATCTATGCGGCGCTTGAGGGTTTGTTTGTCGGCGGCATCTCCGCTGTCTATGCCAGTGCTTTCGATGGTATCATCTTCCAGGCGGTAACTTTGACGAGTGCGGTGTTCTTTCTGATGTTGTTCTTCTACAAGACAGGCATTATCAAAGTCACCCAGAAATTGCGCAGTGGCATCATCATGGCTACCGGAGCTATTTTTGTGGTCTACATGCTGAACTTTGTCCTTAGCTTCTTTGGTATCAATCTGCCTTATTTGCATGACGGAGGAATGATCGGCATAGGCATAAGCCTCTTGATCATCGCGGTAGCGGCCATGAACTTGCTTTTGGATTTCGACAACTTTGATAAAGGAGAAAAATACGGTGCGCCGGCTTACATGGAGTGGTTCTCTGCAATGGGCTTACTGATTACATTGGTTTGGCTTTATATAGAGATTCTCAGGCTGATTGCTATCTTCTCTTCTAGTGATTAAGAGCGTGTTGGGACTTTTGTCCGAATAAGCCAAAAACGCGGGGAGCCAAATTGCGCTCTCTGCGTTTTTGTTTTATCAAAAGCTTGTTGGAAATGCGCCGGCTCGGCTACAAGCGCTAAAAATAATTGTACATGAATCCGGAAGAACGCAATACCCTGAAAACAAAAATCGAAGCCGCCATTGTCAAAACCACAAAGGAGGTGGAGCGCCTGATGGAGGAGACCAAACCGATTGCGCCTGAGAATGCGATCGGGCGGGTGAGCCGTATTGATGCCATCAATAACAAAGGCGTTTCTGAAGCGGCTTTGCGTTCTGCCAAACGAAAATTGACCAATCTGAAAATTGCCCTGACAAAAATAGACCGTGAAGATTTTGGCATTTGTGGCCGGTGTAAGCAGCCTATCGCCCCTGCCCGCTTGATGTATATGCCCGAAAGCACAATGTGTGTGAGGTGTGCAGATTACTAGTGAGACTAGTCCGAAATAGCTGGGCGTATTTCACCCTTTGAAGCCTTGGGTTTGCTGAACTTCTAAGCTCAGGTACTTACAAGACCATCTCATTAAGGAAAAAAAACAGGGTCACCGCACCGAAGTGCAGCACCCTGTATAACCCCAAAAAACCAAATGAAAACAATCTACATATATCTTTGATCCCCTGATTTAAATCAAGAGATTATTATCTCTGTAATGTATACTAGTTAGTAAACGAAAAAAAGTACTGTCTGGTTGTAAAGAAAAAGTAAGCTAGTAGTCATACAGCCTACAATTAACAGGAAGACAGATTGTGTTAGGTAATAAGGCTAAGAGGTTTAAACAGTGTAAAGTTAATAAAAAAAAAATTTTCTAAAAACACTGTTTTGATTTCAGGCAACTCTTATCTTCTACAATTCTATCTTAGTGCCTGAATTTGAGAGTGTAACATCAAAAATAGAAAAAGGTTGGCAAAGGTGAAAAAAGTTTTTGCTTGCAGTAACTGCGGCGCAACGTCCCCGAAATGGATAGGGAAATGCCCGCATTGCGAGGAGTGGAATACCTACATTGAAGAAGTGATATCGAGGGATACCACGATAGAATCAAAAGATAAGGGCTGGAAGTCCCCGGAGAAAGCATCGAAAAACAAACCGGTTCCGCTTCCTGATATTAAAGCTGGAGAGACCACTCGCCTGACAACTCCTGATGGGGAGCTGAACCGCGTCCTGGGGGGCGGTATTGTGCCCGGGTCCCTGGTGTTGATAGGAGGGCAGCCAGGCATTGGTAAATCGACTTTGCTTTTACAGCTTGCGCTCAACGTACCCTTCACTATTTTGTATGTTTCAGGTGAAGAAAGCGATGAGCAAATCAAAATGCGCGCCGACCGTATTGGTGGCGAGGCCTCAAACTGTTATATCTTGTCCGAGACCAACACGAATAAGATTTTGAAACATGCGCAGAACCTGAAGCCATCCCTGGTGATTATCGATTCCATACAGACTTTATCAAGCCCGCATATTGATTCTATGCCAGGCAGCGTTTCTCAGGTCCGGGAATGTGCTGGCGAATTGCAGCGGTTTGCCAAAGAGGAGCATATTCCAGTCTTTCTCATCGGGCATATCACGAAGGAGGGCTCCATTGCCGGCCCTAAACTCCTGGAGCATATTGTAGACGCCGTGTTGCAGTTTGAAGGAGACCGCAACTATACCTATCGTATTTTGCGTACCATCAAAAACCGTTTTGGAAGTACGGATGAGCTGGGCATCTATGAAATGCAGGCTAGTGGGCTGCGGGAAGTGTCCAATCCTTCTGAGCTGTTGCTTTCCCAAAAGGATGAGGACTTAAGTGGTAGTGCTGTGGCAGCAACCATTGAGGGCCTGCGCCCAATGCTTATTGAGACACAGGCGCTGGTCAGCACTTCGGTATACAGCGCCCCGCAACGTTCCGCTACAGGGTTTGATTTAAGGCGGCTGGGTATGTTGCTGGCGGTTTTGGAAAAACGAGCAGGATTGTTTTTTGCACAGAATGATGTCTTTCTGAATATAGCAGGAGGTATTCGTGTGGATGATCCGGCAATGGATTTGTCCATTATCGCTGCGCTGATTTCCTCTTTGGAGGATGTTGCTATCCCTACGGATGTTTGTTTTGCAGGTGAAGTTGGCCTGTCGGGTGAGATCCGTGCGGTCAACCGGGTGGAACAGCGGATTCAGGAGGCCAACCGGTTGGGCTTCAAGGAGATTTATATTTCCAAGTACAACAATAAAGGACTGGACAAGAACCGGTATGAGATCGAGGTCAAGGCGGTATCTAAAGTGCAGGAGCTTTACTACACGCTGTTTAAATAAAAAACTCTGACTTGCTAAGTCTGTTGATCAAATATGGATACAACTAAACATCCCATATTGCTTTTTGATGGTGTTTGTAATCTTTGCAACAGTTCCGTTCAGTTTATTATAGAGCGCGACCCTGAAGCCCGCTTCCGCTTCGCTTCTCTGCAATCAGAAGAAGGGCAGGGTTTACTTCATACTTTTGGGGCCCGCCTACCTGATCTCAGCTCTGTCGTATTGGTACAGGATGGAAAGCTATACGCCCGTTCCGAAGCGGCTTTGCGGGTTGCCCGGCAGCTCAAAGGCGGATGGGCGCTACTCTATGCCTTTATCGTAGTGCCCCGCCCCATCCGTGATGCCATCTACAACTGGATTGCCCGCAACCGGTACCGTTGGTTCGGAAAAAAAGAGGCCTGCATGATTCCATCGCCCGATATTCAATCTCGTTTCCTTTAATCAGTGGAAGCTATTGAAGAACATATCGTACCTCCGGGTGTAGCTCCGGTCAGGCTAAGCGACTACTTGCATCAGGTTTTTGAAACCCTTCCCAGCCGGAAAGGAGGTAAAAAAGCCATTCAGGGTGGTGCTGTGCAGGTAAATGGGCAACCTGCAACGACTGGCGTCTGGGTAAAGCCTGGTATGGTCATTTCACTGATTGACCTCAACCGAAACCCTCCAAAACCCTTTCCACTGGGAATTCCAATCTTGTACGAAGACGACTTCCTTGCCGTGGTACACAAGCCTCCGGGGCTATCCGTTAGTGGTAACCACTACCGCACACTGCTGAATGCACTGGTTGGGCAGTTAGCGATAACTCCGGCGGAAGATGCACTGCCCTGGGGAATGCCGGTGCACCGGTTGGATGCGCCAACCTCTGGCCCTGTTGTGGTCGCTAAAACCCGCCGGGCTCAGGTGCTTCTCGGTCAGGCCTTCGAAGCACGGACGGTCAGAAAAGTCTACCAGGCTATTGTTTGCGGGCGTGCTCCGGATAGCGGGACGCTCGATGGAGACTTGGATGGCAAGCCTGCACTAACCACTTTCCAAAAGCTAGAGGAATGCCGTTCTTTGAATTGTGAGTGGCTGTCATGGCTGGAGCTGCACCTGCATACCGGGCGCACCCATCAGATACGGCGGCACTTGGCTCACCTGGGCACTCCTATTCTGGGGGATGACGCCTATACGCCTGAAGACAAGCCGCTATTGCGCAAAAAAGGTCTTTTCCTAAGTGCCGTTTCCATTGCTTTTGATCATCCCTGCGAACAGGGTAAGGTAAAGGTGGAGGCCCCGCCGCCTGAAAAGTTTAGAGCTATGATGGAGCGGTCAGAAAGGTATTTTTTGAACAAAAACAAATAAATTGACATATTTTGTTTATATTGTGGCATGGTACCCCACGATATACTTTGGAAAGGGCTAATTGAAGATTTGGCAGAGGATTTTCCTGCCCTTTCAAAAATCAGAATTTAGCTTTAAATTTGAAGAACAAGTCCGAGGTATCACAAAATCTAGAAAAGCTATGGGCATAGAAGAAGCGATCATACAGGAACTCAAAGCCCAGGCCATGAGGGAAGGGCGCAATACGGGTATTCAGAAAGGTCTTAAAGAAGGTCTTGAAAAAGGCAAATGGCAAAAGACACGCCTGTTTATTTTCCGGGCAGACCGCAAAGGGATGTCTGTAGCAGATATTGCAGAGCTCGTCGACCTGCCTGAAGAAGAAGTGGAGGCACTCATTCAAGAGGTTAGGCTAAACCCTCCGGAGGAACACTAGTGCCTCAAGCCATAAATCCTTGACACCCCAAGTTTCGTTATTTTTCGACTTAAGTATCAGAGATTCATGACTTGAGGCACTGGCTCGGAATTTAACAATGTTAAATTTTGTAAGGGTCGCGTGGTCGCCCAGGTTTTTTCGTTTATCAATAAACTAAACATCAAATCATGAGACCACTTCTGCTAACCGTTCTGCTGCTAACAACGGCGACTTCACTTTCTGCTCAATTCCGCCCAACGATCAGTCTTTCTGCTGGAAGCAATATTTCGACGGTACGATGGTACAATCCATTTGAACTGAATGGGCAGACCATACCCTCAAATGAGTATGATGAAACCGCTTTTGGGTTTCAGGCAGGTTTGTCTGTTGAATTGCCGATCTCTTCGACCTTTGGAGTTGTAGTCTCCCCCACATTTTCCCGACGAGGTTTCAGCGCCAATGAAGAAATATCTGGGGTGGCCTCTCGGGTCCGCCTTGATTATTTTGATTTGCCCGTATTGTTCCGGGTTGCTCCCATAGACCGCTTTTTTATCGAAGCAGGTCCTGCCATCAGCTATATGTTCCGGGCAGAAACGATTGAGGAAGGCAAACCTGTTGGGAATGAGGAAATATTGGGAAAGCTTTATAATGATTTCGATTTATCGGCCGTGCTGGGGCTCGGCTATGTCGTAAATGAACGGCTTACTGTCAATTTGAGGGCTTGCCACGGCTTTCTGACGGTCATAGATGCTCAATTTACAGATGGGAACGGAGAAAGCTTAGTCGATGGCAGTGAGCCTAAACTCCTCAATCAGTCCCTGCAGCTGAGCGTCCAATACGCTATTCTAAATCCATAGCATCAGAGCTCTGAAGCCCTCAGAAGCTGTTTGAATTTGGTTTCTGGAATTTATTATGAGGCATTTTTTTGCCAGTCAAGGCGCCAAAACCGGAGTTTAGCAGCGCTAAATGAGGATTTTGGTAACGCAGAGTGGCGAAAAAAGACCATAAGAAAACCTGAGGATTAAATTCAAACAGCTTCTCAATCCTGACAGAAATTAAAGGCCCGCTACAAATCCCGAAAGTAGCGGGCCTTTAAATTTCCCCCTTTTTCTTAAAAGCCCTATTTTCGCGCACTCAAAGATGGGGTTGCAGGGAATTTATCCATAGCATCCCGTGTTTTAGGGTCCTGGTTTATGGGTTTTAGGAAGCATACGAAGGCTGAAAACCAAAGCCTGTCCCTCGTAAAGCTTTAATTTACCGGGCAAACAACTATTCATCAGAGGCATGCTAAAAAACGAAAAATGAGCAAGCGCACGGAGATTCAAACGATACTTGAAGATTTTACGCCCCGCATTGGGCAGGAGCTTACCGTTATGGGCTGGGTACGGGCCTTCCGTTCCAACCGTTTTATAGCCCTGAATGACGGTACGAGCATGGGCACACTGCAAGTCGTTGTGGATTTTGAGCAGATACCTGAAGACATACTGAAGCAGGTTTCCTTCCACGCTTGTATTAAAGCTACCGGCAAACTGGTGGAGTCGCAGGGTACGGGCCAGGATGTGGAGCTGCTGGCAGATACCGTGGAAATCCTGGGCGCGGCCAATCCCGAAGAGTACCCTATGCAGCCTAAAGCGCAGTCACTGGAGTTTTTGCGTGAGAAGGCGCACTTCCGCATGCGCACGAACACCTTCAGTGCGGTATTCCGCATCCGTCACGGTATCGCTTACGCCGTGCACAAGTACTTCAATGACAACGGCTACTTTTACATGCATACGCCCATCATCACTGGCAGTGATGCCGAGGGTGCAGGTGAAATGTTCCGGGTCACCAACTTTGACATCAGCAATCCGCCGCGGACGGAGGAGGGCGAGGTCAACTTCAAAGAGGATTTCTTCGAAAAGGCGACCAACCTTACTGTTTCCGGACAGCTGCAGGCAGAAATCGGGGCGCTGGCTCTTGGTAAAGTCTACACCTTCGGCCCGACGTTCCGGGCGGAGAACTCCAACACTTCCCGCCACTTGGCGGAGTTCTGGATGATTGAGCCGGAGGTCGCCTTCTACGATATTTTCGACAATATGGACCTGGCGGAGGACTTCTGTAAGTACCTGATCAACCATATCCTGGAAAACTACAGCGCAGAGCTTGAATTCCTGGATCAACGCATTCAGAAGCTGGAGCAGAACATGCCTAAGAATGACCGTCGTGCTATGGGGCTCATCGATACGCTGCGTTTTGTGGTCGATAACGACTTCGAGCGCATTACCTATACCGATGCGGTCAACATCCTGCGCAATTCCAAGCCTTACAAAAAAGGCAAGTTTGAGTACGAGGTGGAATGGGGCAAAGACCTGCAGGCGGAGCATGAGCGTTTCCTGGTGGAGAAAAAATTTAAAAAGCCAGTCATTGTACGCGATTACCCGGCGTCTATCAAGGCTTTCTACATGCGCATGAATGATGAGCAGGAAGGCGTGCCGGGCAAAACCGTAGCCGCAATGGACGTCCTCTTCCCGGGGATCGGGGAGGTGATTGGCGGCTCACAACGGGAAGAGCGGCTTGATGTACTAAAAGCACGCATGGCTGATATGAACGTGCACGAGGAAGAACTTTGGTGGTACCTCGAACTGCGCAAGTTTGGTGGTGCGCCTCACGCAGGCTTCGGGCTGGGCTTTGAGCGTATGGTGCAGTTCATCACCGGCATGGGCAATATCCGTGACGTGATTGCATTCCCACGTACGCCGGGCAACGCGGAGTTCTAAACCCGCGCAATTACAGCAAAAAGAAGGGGCGGCAGATGAAAAACTGCCGCCCTTTGTTATATCAGGCTGCTTGTACCGGTTTGCGCTGTATAAAAATGGCCACAATTGCAGAGGTCACTATGCCCATAATTATGGCGCCGATCCCACCTTGCATCATATAGGATTGTAGGTTGAAATACTCCGCAGCAGCTTCCGGCGAATCGTAATACCCTGCATCTATCGAATAGGCAATCATGTTTGGAAAATACTCCGGCGAGACAAGGCTATGGGTGATCCATTGAGTTAGCGGGCTGAGCAGCGCAACGATAATGCTAATGAGCAGCCCTGACATAAACCCCTGCTTCCAGGTCATCTGCCCGCCCAGCTTTTGCCGCTTTTCCCGTAGTGCCAATACGTAAATGACGATGGCTACCAGCCCGAAAATATTGGTCATATAGGGGTGCTGCTCAATTTTGGGGCCATGCCACCCCATCGCTTTCTCAAAGACCATCCAGGCCAGGGCCGCCGCACAAAAGATTAGCGCCCATTTGGTTTCTGTTGCGTATTTTTTCATGACTTAGGCATTTTGTACCTCCTAAGATAGGCAATAATTCATACAAACTGAGTAGAGATTTCTTATCTCAAACACCTGATTACCCTCCTTGCC
Organism: Phaeodactylibacter sp.; assembly: GCF_040219495.1. Classification (GTDB taxonomy): domain Bacteria; phylum Bacteroidota; class Bacteroidia; order Chitinophagales; family Saprospiraceae; genus Phaeodactylibacter. The sequence continues at coordinate 22,321 of NZ_JAVJSK010000134.1, forward strand.
AGTGCATCAATCAGGTCCTCCGCTAATTCGTCATCATCCGGTAGATCGCTGAATGTGGTCTCTGAAACAGAAGAAGGAATTGCCCGTGAATCCCCGGAAATCTCAACTTCCTCGTCCTGTGCTTCCACCTGATCGGAAAAAGAACAGCCCGACATCGTACACTGCCCGCTCTGATTGATGATGTCCACCGATACAGAAAGGCTCGCCCGCTTGTGATGCGTGATGTAGGTCACCGTGCTGGATACTTCTTCATAAACAGGCACCTCATAAGCATTACCGCTGGTGTCGCGTTTGGTTTCGTGCCCGGTGATGACTTCCTTGGTATGATGGTCTTCGCTACTGTCCTCCCATTCGTCAATATCCACATTACTGAAGTTGATCCGGATGACGCAGTCCGCTTCCGCAGGATTTAGGCTATAGCTCAGCTGATAAAAGTCCCCGGCAGGCCCGGCAAGGTTGTCCAGCGCCCGCTCGGTATCGAAGCGATAGAAAAAGGGGGGGCGAGTTCCACCCGGGCCTGAAGCGTTCCACCCTTTCGTGCTGCTTTTACCAGGGAGTCGAGCGCGGCTTCCACCGAATTGCCGGCATATTCCTCCGCATGCCTGAAGTCAAAATAGGCCGCCTGAGCAGTAGATTTGCGACTGGTAGTGTCAAATTCCAGCATCCTTTGCCGGCCACGGTCAAGGTAGGCCTGATAGATTAAGGGCCGGGTACGTTGGTATTCGCTTTGCAGCCCGTCGAGTTCATATTGCAGGGTGCCTTGCAGATAGGGCAGGGCAGGGGAGAGCTGCTCTTGCAGGTCCGCATTGCGGTCGAGGGCTTCAGCCCAGTCAGCAGGGTCATCGGAGGCGTAAAGTTGATCGCGCACGTCATGCTCGCGCTGCAGGATTTGCTCGGCGGACCGCCGCATCAGGACGCGGAGTTCCGGGTCGCCCTGACCGTGCTCCAACCGGTCAAGGGCTTTTTTGAAGGCTTTGTCGTAATCTCCTGCTTCGAAAGCTTGTCTCGGGGACTGACAGGCGGTGAGTAACAGCAGCAGGTAAATGTATTTTTTCATACCAATAAGTTTGGCTTTGAAAATACAAACCTCTGAGCATAGCGTGTACAGCCCTTACCCACTTTAGCCCGCCCTTAACGGTTGTCAGGGGGCTTTTATGAAGCGCTTAACGTTTTGCGTATCCCCATGCAGCCAGACAATAGCGTACAGCCCTGCCGGCAATTGCTCCAGCGCAAACCGGTGCTTTAGCGTGCCAGGACCTAAGGTGCTGCGCCTGAGTATTTGGCCGTTGGAATGGTAAAGCAGGAGCTCGCTGCCGGTATCCAGGCCGGAAGGCAGCGTGATGTCCACCCAATGTTCCGCCGGGTTAGGAGAGATGCGCCAGTCAGGCTCGGGGGACGCTCCATTGTGGATATCCAGATTGGTGCAGAGCAGGTTATCCTGATAAGTATGCTCCGTCGGTGCGCCATGGGCTGTAGCCCAAAAGCAGAGCTCATAGGGGGGCTCCAGGTCTTGTAGTAAGAACTGCATTTCTTCGTCAATGGTAAGTGTGGCGCTGCCTCCGGGCGGGATCGTCACGTCTTCGAATGGGAACCAAAAGCCATAAATAGATTCACAAATGTCTGTGAATTCCCCACAACTTGGTCTTCGGGTACTCACTGATATGCCACTAACGGGGCGGTTGCCCAGGTTGACGACTTCAATAGTGAAACCATTAAGCCATACTTGACCATAACCGCCTTCGTCAGAGGGACAATTTATTCTGTCCTCCGGCAAGACGGAGTAGTTTCCGTTCCAACTGATATTATGAATAGCAATGTTTACAGCTTCAAAGGAGTGCTCTAAAGTTTTTAGCGATAGCGTCTTAAAAGTCATCATATTTGCTGCGCCCCCGCTTTGCATACTAATGGGGAAATCCCGTCCAGGGTAACGGTTTTCGTCAGGGATAAGCCGGTGCCCTAATAAGGCTATGGTTCCCTCCTGTATTGCTACATCCCACAAATAACCATCCCAGGGAATGAGAAAGTTTTCCCAGGTGTCCAGATCAGCAGAACGTTTTTGCATCCATGTCCGGTTACTGGCATCCATTCCAAACAGGTAGTAATATCCCTCGTAGTATTGAATGTGCTGGTACTCAATACCAGATTTTATTAGGTTTACGGTCGTAGAGGTTGTAAAAGGGTACTCAGAAACCCAAATCGTACTGTCTATGAGCGCACCAATTTTTAATCCGAAGGGGTAAAAGTCTTTAATATTGGCTACGGTTGGCTCAGAAAAGCCGATAAATCCAGGGCTTAAAGAGAAAGACAAGTCAGTAGCGTCGTAGTACCGTGGGTAAAGACGAGTTGATGCTGGGTTAAACCGCTTTAAATGAACCCAGACTATGGAGTCGCCGTTGCTTTTTATCTCGCGCGTATATACCAGAGAACCACTGTCCCGAAACAGGACATTAAGCAAAGAGTCGAGTAACAGCGTGCCTTGAATGCCTACGGCTGCAAACCTGCCGTCCTGAAGACTTTCTATTAAGCTTAGATAATTGGGCTGTGTATTGTTGTCTAGTACTCTTATTGGTTCACCTGTGGAGTTTTGAATAGCGGCACCGCCGCTGTAGATTAAATCGCAGCCTCCCTGCCCTCCTACCCAGGCTAGATCACCATTTTTACTTATTGTTGCATCCGTCATGTAGATAGGGTCTTCCCAGGGGGTATGAAATGTTTGCTGAATGCCTGAAGCATTTATTCGGGCTGCGTATCCTCCGGAATTATGTCCTTGATGGTTGTAGGTTTCTGCAGTAACAAACCATTCCCCACCATAAGGGATAATCTCAGCAGGCTGACAATAAAAAGAGGGCTGCCAGCTCAGGTCCACATACTGAGCGGATAGTTTGCAGGAAACCAACAGCAGCACAGGTAGAAAATAGCGCATGTTTTTACCCTAAAAATAGGCAATTCTGTTTAGTTTGCCTCTCTGACTTGCTGAGCAAGCCTCCTCAATAAGCAGCAAGGCTTTATGGAAGATTAAGCGTCGGTTGCGGTCGTTTTCGGCAGCACCTGCTCCAAAATCCACGCAATGCCCATCACCAGCGTGCACCCGATCAGGTTCAGCCACAGGTAGGCGATGTTGATGATCTCCATGGAGTTGAGTGTGAAAATGACCAGCACGATGGCTTCTCCAATCAGCGCGCCAATGAATACCGCCCGACTACCTACTTTTTTCATAAAAAAGGCCACTAGGAATATACCCAAAATAGCACCATAAAAGAGGGAGCCGATGATGTTCACGGCCTGTATGAGGTTCTCAAACAAATTGGCCGTAGCAGCGAAAATCAGCGCGATGCAACCCCAAACCACCGTAAATGCTTTGGACGCATTCAGGTAGTGCCGGTCAGTTTTGTCTTTGGCAAAGCTGCGCCGGTAGAGGTCAACCACCGTAGTCGTAGCCAGGGCGTTCAGCTCGGAGGCCGTGGAGGACATAGCCGCCGAAAATATGACTGCAAGCAGCAGCCCTACCAGCCCCACCGGGAGGTACTCCGTGACGAAGGTGATGAAGACATAGTCCGTGTCCTTGATCTTAGATGCGGGGTCGGCTTGCAGAATTAGGTCTTTGGTGGCGGTGCGCAGTTCTTTATCTGTTTCCCGCAGGGCGGTCAGCCGCTCCTGTATAGTTGCAATAGCCGGTTCGTTTTCCATGTCAATCGCATCCATGAGCGCCCGTACTTCCTCCTGTTGAGTGAGGAAGAGCGTATTGTGCTGCGCTTGCAAGTCGGCGAGTTCATCCGCATATTCGGTATTTTCCAGCTTCTCCAGATTGGCCGAGTTGAAGTGAATCGGGGGCTGATAGAATTGGAAAAAGACAAATACCAGGATACCCACGAATAGCACTAAAAACTGCATCGGTACCTTCAGAATACCATTAAAGAGTAGCCCCAGCCGGCTTTCATTCAGGGATTTGCCGCTGAGGTAGCGCTGTACCTGCGACTGATCGGTGCCGAAGTAAGACAGGAACAGGAAGACCCCGCCGATCATGCCGGACCAGAAGTTGTAACGGTTGGACAAATCAAACTCGAAGTCCACCACATTGAGCTTGCCCATCTTGCCGGCCACGCCCACCGCATCACTAAAGTCCACATCCGGCGGCAATTGGAAAATCAGGATCATTGCCGCGATGAACATGCCCGACAGGATGACAATCATCTGCTGCTTTTGGGTCACGCTTACGGCTTTGGTGCCGCCCAACATCGTGTAAAAGATAACCAGCGCCCCAATAAAGAGGACCGTCCACCGCAGGCTCCAGCCCAAAATCGTAGACAGAATAATAGCTGGCGCGTAGATGGTCAGTCCAGCGGCCAGCCCCCGCTGTATGAGGAAAAGGATGGCCGTGAGTGTGCGGGTACGGAGGTCAAAGCGCCCTTCAAGATACTCGTAAGCAGTATACACCTTGAGCCGGTAGTAAATGGGCAGTACAAACACACATAGAATCACCATCGCCACTGGCAAACCAAAGTAAAACTGGGCAAAACGCATCCCGTCTTCATAAGCCTGACCGGGCGTGGACAAAAATGTGATCGCACTGGCCTGCGTGGCCATCACGGATAGCCCTATTGTCCACCATGGCAAGTCGCGGTCGCCCAGCAGATAGCTCTGTACGTTGTCTACTTTGCGGGTGTACCATACCCCATAAGCCACGATACTCAGCAGCGTGCCCAGCATTATTATCCAGTCCAGTGTTTCCATGTGTGCTTTGGTTAGTCTTTTTTAGTGAGGATGGGCAGCAGGTTGTGCCCCAATGGCAGGCAACTGCCTTAGGAATAAGCTTGTGTAAACCAGTAGAATAAGGTGATAATGATGGCGTGCAGGATGAGCACAAACAGGTACATCCGGTTCCAGGTCTTCAGGATAGGTGGTGGCCCGTCATCGGGCAAAGGTTGGTGGTCTTGGTAGTCGGGCATGGATATGCGATTGTTTTTTAGTTCTGAACGGCTAAAATAGTAGGATATGCCGGAATGGACAATTTTGATTCCGGATTGTTGCGTCGGGTTAATAGTCCGCCAACCCAAGATTTGTGATTCCTGACTTGCTCTTTTCCTATCTCACCTCGTTGCAAAGCCTCGCCGATGCTTAGGCATCGCCTGCGTTTTCCGCCTTGCGAGTTAAAAAAATAGCTACGCCATGATTTCACAAATCCTGAGTTGTTGGACTATAAGCATTCCGGTATTGGAACTGTTTTGGCAATTTTTTAGTTTTATTGGCAAAATAAGGATTATGGAAGTCAAAATAGACAAGTTTGGGCGCATTCTGATCCCCAAAAAAGTCCGGGAGGAACTGGGGTTGAAGGCTGGGCAATATCTGGAAATAGGGCAGGTGAACGAGCAGGAGGGAATTTACCTTAAAAAGCAGCCGGTAGCAGCACCGCAATTAACACATTCTGCTGAAGGCTTCCCGTTTTTTTTATTTGAAGAAAGCCTGGAGCAAGAGGACGCCCCTGACGCTGCAAGCCTGATTAAGACCTCACGTGAGGAAAGAGACCAAAAAATAATGGGCTTATGATCAGGCATTATTTTGATACTTCTGTTTTGCTTCCGGCATTGGTTTCGGCCCACCCTCAGCATAAAGCAAGTCTTCAGTTGATGGACAATGCGCTAAGCAGTGGAGTAGGCGTTACCTCAGTTACACATACCTATGCCGAATTGTATTCCAACCTGACAAAGCTGCCCAAAGGCTTGGCGATTCCACCGGATTTGGCTTTCCAGTTGATCACAAAAGAGATCGGGGCTATTTTTGAAATTGTTGAATTGGCCAGGTCTGACTACGAAGCCGCCCTTCACCGCTGCGCCCAAAAGGGGCTGGTCAGTGGAGTGATTTACGATGCGCTGCACCTGCAGGCGGCTTTGAAGGCAGAAGTGTCCGTGCTGTACACTAATAATTTTTCCGACTTCGATCGCCTTCTCAACCCCACCGACAAAATTGAACTGAAAGCTGTACCTTAGTGGTCAGCTAATTCCTATTCCTATGTATACCCGATGGCTGCTCCTGGCCGTATTATTGATGCTGACTTTTGCCGCAACGGCACAGTCCGCCTATACCGTAGAGAATCTCCCCAACCCCAAAGACAACGGCGGGGGCTACGTCAGTGACCCCGATGGTATTCTAACCCCGCAAGACCGCAGCGCCCTCAACGCCCTGTGCCGGGAACTGGAGCAGAATAGCACCGCTCAGGTGGCGGTTGTTATCGTCAATTCTATCGGGCAGGAGAACCCCAAGGACTTTACCACCCGCCTGTTCAACCACTGGGGCATCGGGCAGGCAGATGTGGACAACGGGCTCCTGGTCTTCTCCGTTATGGATCAGCGCCGCACGGAGTTTGAGACGGGCTACGGACTCGAAGGCGTACTGCCGGATGCGATCTGCTACCGCATCGGCATGCAGGAACTGGTACCTTATTTCCGGGAGGGCAACTACGGTGCAGGCCTTATTGCTGCTACGCAGCGCATCAGGGAAATATTGGAAAACCCGGAGACGATTGAGGAAATCCGCTCCAGTGGGCCGGTACCCCGGCAAATGGTGCGTGGCGTGCCCAACTTCCTGTTTTGGTACGGAGTAGCAGATGCCCTGTTCGTGCTCTTTCTCATCATCTGGCTCATCTACACCAACTACAGCAAGCAGGAATTGTACGATCGCTTCATGATGGTGCGCAAGGTACACAGCTGGGTATTCATCATTTTATTCCCATTGCCCTACGCTTTGTTCTACCCCTTGATCAGCCGGCACCTGAAGAAGCTCCGCAATCAGCCCCGTTATGGCCGCAAAACCGGTGCCATTATGCACAAGTTGCACGAAGTTGAAGATGACCGCTATTTGGAATTGGGGCAGGTGGTGGAGGAGCACCTGGGCTCGGTCGACTACGATGTGTGGATTACGGAAGATGAGGAGGATATTCTCATTTTGCCCTACAAAAAGCGGTGGAGTAAATACAAAGCCTGCCCGAAGTGCCAGTTTAGCACGTATGCCTTATCAGACACCCGGGTTTTGCGCAGCGCCACCTATAGCCGATCCGGGCAAAAGGAGATCATCCATACTTGCAAAAACTGCAATTACCGTAAACGCCGCATCGTTACAATTCCCAAGAAAAGCAGCTCCTCCGGCGGTGGTGGCTCCTTTGGCGGCGGGGGAGGTAGTTCCTTCGGCGGTGGCAGCTCCGGCGGTGGTGGTGCCGGGGTAAGTTGGTAGCCGGGCTTAACAATTCCACAACACCTTTTTCCGTAAAGGCGTGTTATCTTAGTCCATGAGACAAAAATATAAATCCATGACCGGGGCTAAATTTTTTTCGTTCTGTATCCTCCTGCTGCTGACAGCGCTCCTGCCGGCACAGACCCTCACTCTTTCGGTTGATAAAGACCGCTTGCAATCTGAAGACCTCAAAGCCATTATGGTGAGTAATCAGTACGGCGTGCTCCGCTATTTTGCTTTTGCGGGGCAACTGCCTAAGGATTCTTCCCATACCTTTCAGGTGCGGCAGCGTGTAGGGGAGGCCCTTGCCCTCACGCTTGTGGAACAAGTGGAAGACCAGGGCTATTACAGCTTTGAGAATACCACCTACATCGGCCTGAAAGACGGTGCTATCGTTGGTTCCGTAAACGCCCGGGCGAAAGCGCCAAACTACCGCCCCTTCAACGTACGGGTGGCGGACGTGAACGGCGTGGAGGAGTTCCAGTTGTTTGGCCCGCTGACCCGCCGGCCGGAGTACCGGGTAAACCGGGGCATACTCAATATCAGCGCTAAGCTGGAGGATGATGCCGGGATTTTTGCAGTCATGCGCCTGCCGGGAGAGAACTTCCTGCGCCATTTTACCAGCCCGATGACCGCCGACAACAACTTTGAGCTTTCGCGGGAAGGCCTGGGCAAGACCGTCTACATGGGCAAAATCGCTATGCCTTACAAAACAGAATGGCAAGGCACGGTAAAGGGCCTGAAAGATGGGGCTGAGTTCCATCTGTTCAATAGTGCACAAGGTCAATCCGTGGCTACGGACACGATACGCTATTTTCTGCCGGGTGGTGTGAATTTCGACTCGCTCACTTTGTTCCTTTCAGATATCAACAACAAAGGCATTGCCCTTTACGGCACTTATAAGGAGGCACTGCCGGCCAGAATCGATACGTTCAGCTTTGAACCTTCCTTCCTCCGGTCGGAAAGCAAAAGCTTTACTTTTGCTGCAGGTAGCGACGAGGGGCAGCACTATGCCATTTCCTACTACTACAGCCTGGGGCAGGGGCGCCCCCTTGCAAGCTGGCACCTCTGGGGTAAAATGGAAGGTATGGACCAGGTAGACTTTATCCTGCCCGATATTCCGGAGGAGCTGTACGAGATCATCCCCGAACTGGCGGAGATCGCCTCGCCAATTGCCATTGATAAGAATAGCTTCTTCTGCACGCAGTACTGCGATGATTATGACTTCAGTGTCCGCCCGGCACTGCTGGAAACCCCTAAATGGCGAATGCGGCACGGCATGGTAGCTCGCCGTAAGTTGAAGGAGTTGGAAGAGTAAATTAAAACTTAATCCAACCCCATCTTGTTGTTGCAAAAGTCCATCAGAATAAGCGTTAGACTATGTCAACAACCACTTCCCTAGTTCCAAAAACCATTGCCGGCGACCCGCTTCAGGTGCAGATTTATACCCTGCGCAATGGCATGACTCTGTTCCTTTCCGTCAATCCGGAGGAGCCTCGTATTCACACCAATATCGTTGTGCGTGCGGGCTCCAAGCAGGATCCGGCTGATGCAACAGGCCTGGCCCACTACATGGAGCATATGCTCTTCAAGGGAACAAGCCGCATCGGTGCCCTGGACTGGGCGCAGGAGTCGAAGTTTCTGGAGCAGATTTCAGACCTGTACGAACAGCACCGTGCTACCCGCAATCCGGAGGCACGGCGTGAGATCTATCAGGAAATCGACCGTTTGTCTAACGAAGCGGCAAAGCTCGTTGCCCCCAATGAATACGACCTGCTATCGGGCGCAATAGGTGCCAAGGATACCAATGCTTACACTTCTGTAGACCAAACGGTTTATATCAACAATATACCGTCCAATGAGCTGCAGCGTTGGATGCGCCTGGAATCCGAGCGCTTCCGGATGATGGCCCTGCGCCTGTTCCATACCGAACTGGAAACGGTGTACGAGGAGTTCAATATCGGGCAGGATCAGGATAATCGAAAAGTCAACCGGATGATCCGGGAGGCATTATTCCCCAATCACCCCTACGGTACGCAGACCACAATTGGCTCGGCTGAGCATCTGCGCAGCCCTTCCCAAAAGAAAATACAGGAATTTTTCCGTACCTACTATGTGCCGAATAACATGGCGCTCATCCTGTCCGGTGACTTTGAACCGGAACAGGCCGTTGCGCTGGCGGAAGCCCACTTCGGTGTCTTCGAGCCCGGTGCTGTGCCTCCATTCAGCTACGAGCCCGCCCCCCCGATTGAGGAACCGGTAAGGCTCGAAGCCTGGGGGCAGGAAGCACCCTTTGTGGATATCGCCTGGCGCTTTCAGGGCGCTGCTTCAGATGACCCCATGATGCTGTCGCTCATTCAGAACTTGCTGCACAACTATCAGGCGGGGCTGCTCGACCTCAACCTCAATCAGCAGCAGCGGGTCCTTGACGGGAGTGCCTGGTCCTGGCAGTTCCAGGACTATACGGCACTTGGCATCGTAGCCCGCCCGAGGGAAGGGCAGTCTATGGAGGAGGTGGAAGCTTTGCTGCTGCAGGAAGTACAGCGCCTCCGGGATGGCGACTTCGCGGATTGGATGCTCGAAGCGGCCATCAAAGATATCCGCCTGCGGGAAGTGAAGCTTACCGAGAGCAATCGCGGCCGGGTAGACCTGATCACGCAAGCCTTTGTTTTGGGCATCGGCTGGGAGCGGATGATCAGCCGTTTCGACTGGTGGGAGAAAGTGACCAAAGGGGACGTTATGGAATTTGCGCAAGCCAATCTGGGCGACAACCGGGTGGTGGTCTACAAGCAGCAGGGCGATGACCCCAACGTCATCAAGGTAGAAAAGCCGCCTTTCAATGCAGTGCAATTGCAGCGCAACCGCCTGTCGGAATACGCGCAGGACTTTCTTTCGGTAGATACGCCGCCTGTGCCACCGGTATTTGCAGATTTTGAAAAGGGCATTCAGCAGGTCGATCTGCAGCCGGGGCTCCGCCTGGAATATGTCCACAATTACCGAAACGAGCTGTTCCGCCTGGACTACGTCTTTGAGCTTAACAAGCTTTCTGGCCGCACCCTGTCAATGGCTATCGCCTACCTGCCTTACCTTGGCACTTCCCGATACAGTGCAGCCGAATTGCAGCGGCAGTTCTTCCGCCTGGGCTTATCTTTTGATGTGCACGTCAATAACGACTACACCTATCTGACGATCAGCGGCCTGAGCGAGTCAATGTCTGAGGGCATCCGTCTCATGGAGCATGTGATGGCCAACCTGCAGCCCGATGAGCAGGCCCTGGCAAACATGAAAGCTGATGTGATTAAGCGGCGCGAGCATGCCAAACAGAATCGCAATTTTGTCCTGCGCCGGGCGCTGGGCAGCTATGCCCGTTATGGTGCCGACTCGCCTTTCCGCTACCGTCTGGAGGAAGCCGAAGTACGTGCACTAACTTCGGAGGAATTGATTCAGCGGCTCAAGGGCCTGAGCAATTATGAGCATATAGTGCATTATTATGGCCCAAACCCGGTGAAGGAAGTTGCTGCTGTCATTCAGCAGTACCACAAGCGGGCGGATCAGTTGAAGCCGGTACCGGAGGGCAGGTCCTTTGAACAGCCCCATACGTCAGAAAACGAAGTGCTTTTCCTCGATTTCCCAATTGTACAGGCCGATGTGATGCTGATTTCCCGGGGCACATCTCACTTCAGCCTCGATGAATTTCAGCTCAGCGAGTGGTACAATGAGTACTTCGGCTACGGCTTGTCGAGTATCGTCTTCCAGGAAATCCGGGAGTCGCGGGCACTGGCCTACTCCTCATTCGCCTACTACAGTTCGCCCGACCGCCTGGACCAGCCGCACTATTTGCAGGCCTATCTGGGCACGCAGCCTGACAAGCTACAGGAAGCTATTCCCGCCCTGACCGGCATTTTGCAGGATATGCCCGTGCTGGAAGGGCAGGCGATGCAGGCCCGGCATTCCATCCTGCGCCGCATTGAAAGCGAACGCATTGTGCCCGGCCGATACTTCTGGGAGTCACTGACCGCCCGCCGATTGGGCTTCGAAAAGGATATGCGGGAAGATTTGTACCAAAGGCTACAGCGTAGTGAACTGCCTGACCTGCTCCGTTTCCATCAGGAGCATGTCCGTGACCGGGCTTACAAGCACGTCGTATTGGGCAGCGCCGACCGTATGGACTGGGCGGCACTGGAACAGGTGGGGCCCGTTCGTAAGCTGAGTATGGAGGAGGTTTTTGGGTATTGATCTTTATGATCTTCCAGTAGTGCCTACCCAAACAAATACTCAATATCCCCCTTCGAGAACTTCGCTTTTCCCACATCGCCGATGATGTCTTCGGCCAGCTTGGATTTTTTGTTCTGCAGGCGCAGGATTTTCTCCTCAATGGTATCTTTGGTGATAAACTTGATGGCGATCACATGCTTGTCCTGCCCGATACGATGCGCCCGGGCGATGGCCTGCTGCTCGGTCGTCGGGTTCCACCAGGGGTCAAGGATGAACACGTAGTCGGCGGCTGTAAGGTTGAGGCCGGTACCGCCGCTCTTGATGGAAATCAGGAAAGGCTGCACCTCCGGTTCTTCCATAAACGACTGAATAGCTTGCTCCCGCTTTTTACTGGTTTGACTGCCTGTGAGCCAGGCGTAGGGCTGATTCGTACCTTCAAACTGCTGCCGGTAAAGCTCCAGGTGCTGCACAAAGGAACTGAAAATCAAAACTTTGTGCCCGCCTTTTTGGATGGTCTCCCAATGTTCGATCACGTCCTCAAACTTCCCGCTGCCTTTGGCGTAAGCCTCCGCCGCCATTTTGGGGTGGTTGGCAATCTGCCGCATCTTGGTCAGCGACTGCAGTACTTTGAAGCGGAACTGCGGATTGTCGGCATCGTAGTTTTCCAGCAGATAATTACGGGCAGAGGACTTCTCCCGTTCGTATAAGCGTTTCTGCTCGGCGGTCATCTCGCAGTAGAAGACCTGTGTGCTCAGTGGTGGCAGGTCTTTAGCCACTTCCTCCTTGGTCCGTCGCAGCAGGTAAGGCTGCACCAGTCGGCGGAGCTGATTTTTCTTGTCCTCATCCTGTAGGCGCTCAATCGGGCGGATGAACTCCTTTTTGAAAAAGTTGAAACTGCCCAGCAGGTTGGGATTGATGAACTGCATCTGCGCCCAGAGGTCAGACAGCGAATTCTCAATCGGTGTGCCACTGAGCGATAGCTTGTGCAGCCCTTCCAGCTGATTGATGGCTTTGAAGACCTTGCTGTCCTTGTTTTTGATGTACTGGCTTTCGTCCAGCACGATGTACTCAAATTCCATCTGCTTCAGCACCTCCACATCGCGCAGGGCGGTTTGGTAGGTGGTGAGGATGACATCGAAGCGCGACAGCAGGCGAATGTCTTTGTAGCGCTTTTGCCCGGTATGCCGGTACACCTGCAGGGTAGGGGCGAACTTCTTAATCTCGGCCTCCCAGTTGAACACCAGAGAAGCCGGCAGAATCACCAGCGACTGCAAAGGCTTGAGCGTATCGTGGTCATCGGCTTGCGCAAACAGACCGAGCTGTGCGCCAGTGTCTGTCGTGCCCTGCTCTTTTGCTTCCTGTTGGCGGTTGGCACGTTGAGATTTGGCGTATAGCAAGACAGTGAGGGTTTGCAGCGTCTTGCCCAGCCCCATATCATCAGCCAGGCAGCCACCGAGCTGACTTTCGTAAAGGCCTACCAGCCATCTTGCCCCTTCCAGCTGATAAGGGCGGAGGGCGGCTTTGAGCTGATTGCTGGGTATGAAATCCACGGCCAGTTGTCGTTCTTCGGCTACCTCATCGCCGGCGCTGATGCCAATTTCCTGCAGCAGGGTGAAGTGGCTTTTGGCCAGGCGCATCTGGTCTTTGTCTTTTTTCCCAAACTGGAACAGCCCCTTGTAACGGGCCATCCACTCCTGCGGGATGAGAAAGAACTGCCCATCGGGCAAAGGGAAGAGCCGTATCCCATCGCGGATGTACTTGGCCAGCTTCATAAAGGGGAAGGTGTGGGCCCCAACCGTTACCTGCCCTTTGAGGTCGAACCAGTCATTATCCTGATTGGCGATCAACTCCATTTTGGGTGGGTGCAGGTAAAGTGCCTTGCCCTCCGCTGAGGGTAGTTTTAGCGTAAAGCCTTCAGCCTCAAGTGTAGTGCGGTTCTCGCTGATCCATTCCAGCAGGGCGTAGCGGTCTTCATGGGCTTCTGCAAGTACAAAATGCTGATGCGCGTTGACCTCCAGTCCCTGGTTTTTCAGCTTCTCCACAAAAGCGGCCTCTGCTTCCCGTTGGCGGAGTGCCTGCAGGATGCGCACCTCGTCCCCCTCATCGAATTCAAGGCTCGTGCGTTTGTCCTTCGGGTCACTCCAGGTGAACGTACTGCCGGGGTAAGCCATTTGTACCGAAAGCACCCATTGCCCGGAGAAGAGGTCCTGCACAGGCTCAAGGATGCAGGCTTGCAGCTCCTCGTGCTGCTGTACCTCGAAGCCTTCTGCCTCGATTTCCGATTTAGCCGCTACTTTCAGGATGAACTTCTGGAAGTAGGTTTTGACGGCTTTGCGGGGGATATGTACCTCTTCCTTTTTTTGAAAAGGCAGCACCATATTGCCGTTGATAGCGGGGGCACGGTACAGTTTGTAGTCCACAAAGAGCCAGGCCGGGTGGTTGGTAATGGGCACCACATCGCGGGAGCCAATCGCCCAGGCCCCGTCACGGTCAGCCAGTTGCAGGCGGTAGTGGACACCCGCTTTTTCCCGTTTGAAAAACAGCTGAGGCTCCAGGGGCTCCAGCCCGGTTTCTATGACAAAGTCTTTAGCCAGCACGGTGCGCTCTACCTGCCAAGTCAACGGCAGCCCTTCGGCATTGGCGCGCTCCAGGAGTTCCGCCAGGCGGGTATGTACGTATTTGTAAATGGGCCCCGCCAGGTCGCGGTCCGCCAGGAGTGTTTCCAGCGTCGGTTTGCTCCGTTTGTTGGGCCGGAATTTTTCCGCCAACAGTTTGGGCTGCAGTTGTTCGATGAGGTCAAAGAGGCGGTCGCGGGTAGGCGTCAGCTCCAGCTCAAAGCTCCCGATGGTGTCTTTGAGCGCCTTCTGCTTGATGTGCGCCAGGTAGCCTTCCTGATCTTCACTGACGATGTAGGCAGTAGGGAGGTAGAGCTTCTCCGCAAAGTGGTAAATATCGTACACCACATGGTGCGTGGCGCGCTGTGTATCGGTTTTGAATAACTGCATGTTTGCGACTCCTGTACAGAAGGCGGGTACTCGTCGACGATGCGCCTTCCCTTTACTTTGATTTTATCTGAACTGACAAATGTAGGGAAAAAAATGCGGGTATTGAGAACGGAGCTGCTGTTAGGGGAACCAAAATTAACATGCACGCTGTTCGCCCTAAAGCGGGATAAACCGTGAAATTCGGATACTGATATTGTGCTTGTTTCAGCGCACTCAGCGTGTTTTTTTACAGGCAAAATGATCCTTCCAAACTCCAGGCTTAGTCATAAATGTAAAAATTTGTAGTTTAGTACAAAAAATTACATTAAAATTTGTAGTTTAGTACAAAAAAATATGATACAGCGGCAGCTTCAGGCGGTGGTCAACCGCTGGTTGTTTCGGGGGAAGATCGTCATTCTATATGGTGCAAGACAAGTTGGAAAGACGACTTTGGCCAAAACGCTATTGCGTGAGCACGGTGGTGATTTAAATGCCTACTACAATTGTGAGATACCTTCTGTACGGCAAGTATTGGAACAGCAGGAGCCCGAATTGCTGAGGCGTGAGTTTGGGGCACACCGATTGATCGTGCTGGATGAAGCACAGTATATCCCGGATATCGGGCAAATCCTGAAGGTCATAGCAGACCACCTGCCGGAAGTACAGGTTATAGCTACCGGTTCTTCAAGCTTTGAGCTGGCGCAGCGGACCGGGGAACCACTCACCGGGAGGGCGCTTACATTCACCCTATACCCTTTTTCTTATGAGGAGCTCGGGCAACTTCACCGGCCCGGCGAAAGGTTGGGCCTGCTGGAAAATTGGTTGCGTTTTGGCACCTATCCGGAGGTTGTCCAAGCTTCACAGGAAGATGCCAGGTTTTTGCTTGATGACTTAACGTCACGGTATCTCTACAAGGATATTTTTGTCTTTGAAAACATCCGCAAAGCTGATATTGTCCACAAATTGTTGCAGCTACTGGCTTTTCAAATCGGCAACGAAGTTTCCATTCATGAACTGGCCCTTAAGTTGAAGGTCAATGAACGTACGGTATCCAGGTACATTGACCTGCTGGAAAAGGCATTCGTCATTTTCCGCCTGCCCGCATTGAGCCGAAATCTCCGCAAAGAGGTAAGTAAAAAGAAGAAGGTTTACTTCTATGATTTGGGCGTACGCAACAGTATCATACAGCAGTACCAGCCATTGAAGGGCCGTGCAGACCAGGGCGCATTATGGGAGAATTTTTTAGTTGCAGAACGCATGAAATACCTGCACGCACGCCTGCGATTTCCCAGACAATACTTCTGGCGCACACATGACCATCAGGAGTTGGATTATGTGGAAGAATCTGATGGGAAGCTGCACGGTTACGAATTCAAATGGAATCCCAAAAAAGCTAAGACACCCGTTGCTTTCGCAAAAGCTTACCCAAAAGCGGAGGTCCAATTACTGCATCAACATAATTTTGAGCCGTTCTTGTTAGCTTAATGAAGCCGTAACCTTAATTTTTGGGGACATAACGCTCCACCCGCACCTCATCCAAATACACCCGTTGCCCTGCCGGATTGCGCAGGTAAAGCCGGAGCTGCCAATCGGGCTCAAAGCCGCGCGGGAGCCGGAGGAAGAAAGCCGCCTCGCCCCACTGATCAGGAGTGCCAGCATGCCAGATGGAGTAGTCACTGTTGCCGATGTAGGAAGTAGGGCGCATCAGGCGGCGTTTTTTGCGGCGGCCTTCTGCATTTCGTAATTCTGCAAAGAGGATGATGCCCAGGTCCCGGTTCCAGATGCGGTCGGCTGCGGGCATATAGGCACGCAGGCTGATGCGGAGCCAGTCGCCGGGCTGTGCAGTATCCAAAGCGATCTGATCAGACAGGGTGTAGTCGCCATCAGGTGGCAGCAAAGCGCCCTGCCCCTGAAAAACCTGCTCAGTAGACCGGTGCGGAAGATCGGCAGACTCAAAGCCTTCCCGGAAAAGCAGGCCGGCTGCTTGTAGCGTGGTCGTGTCACGCGGCTGCCGTTCCTTCGTGTCGAAGGCGACCATGGAGTGCCAGGTGGGCTGCAGCGTGCCGAAGGTTTCCAGGTAGAAAGCGGCATTGCCCCGCTCTGACCAAATGACGCCCTTCTTCATCTGCCAGGTTTGAAACAGGTTGAGCCAGGCGAAAAACAGCAGCCCCAGCCCCAATCCTGCGGCTGCCCAACGGTGCCTAAGTAAAGGTGCGAAACAGGCCCCCAATCCAAAAGCTAAAAGGGGATAGGTCTCCACCATGGGCCGGGAGCCCAGCCCCGGGAAGTACGTCCAGGCGTAGTAGGAGTAGTGGATGTAGGCGTGCAGCGCCACAAACAGTGCAACAGGCAGCAGCTTGCCCGGAGCATGCCGGCGCAGGCGAAACAGCCCGATCAGGCTGAAGAGCATCACCGGGGTGTAAATCAGCCAGCCATTGGAGAAGTCGAACCAGCCTTTGTAAATCATGGGCTGCAGGAAGTTGAAGCCTTCACCTTCGTAGGGGTTGAAGTACAACTGCCCGCTCACATAGTACCAGTAACCCAATTGCGGACTGAAAGCAAGCCCCAGCCCCAGCCCGGCGAGCAGAAGGTAAGCCGGCCGGCGCAGGAAGAACTGCCAGCGTTCGCGCAGGGTTTCCGTGCCATTCACCCCCCAAAGCAGCGGGATAAGCAGGCTGATGACTTCCGGCACCCGCGTCAAAGCAATCAGGCCCACAACCAGTCCGATACCGAATGCTTTGGCCCGGCCGGGGCGGTCGTAGAATCTTTCCGTTAGAAATAGGAGCAGGCAGTAATTGAAAAAAAGGAAACCATGCGCCATTGTGACGTAAGTGGCGTGGTAGAATACGTTGGTGGCAAAGGCAAGGGTGAGCAGCACTACCGCCGTCACCTTGCTGCTGAAGTATCGCTGCAGGACCCGGCTGAGCAAAAAGAAGCCTAGCAGCAGGTACACGATGGTCGAAAAACTTACTGCCAGCAGGTAGGGCTTGCTCCAGCCATCTGCGGGGTAAGCATCAGTGGCTTTCGCCCAGGCGTGGGCAAGGAGGAAAAAAGGCGTTTCCATCACCGGCACGCCCAGGGTGTATTTGATGTAGCGCCGCCCGCGTTCTGTGAGGCGTATGCCAAATTCATCCTCGCGGGGATCGGCAGAACCTGGGTTGGCAGCCTGCAGGCTGCTGATGGTCGCATCGTAGTCGCCTACATCCTGATTGATCCAAAAAGAGACTACATGGAGGTAGTAGCTGTTACTGTCGCCGTAGTAAAGGGCTTCGTCCCACCGGTCGATGAGCACATAACCGGCTATAAATAGCAGGGCGATGGCAAGCAGGGCCCGTCTGATGATGGGAGGAGTGGTATCCAATGACCTGGGTTTGGTTTCGGGGCTGAAGATAAGAAAGGTTGGGTTGTTTTATGGGCGTTTGGGATTGAATTCATGCGAAGTCCGTGGAGGGGTTTCACGCAGAGATCGCGGAGGGAGTCACGCGAAGATTGCGGAGGGTTTCACGCAGAGATCGCGGAGGGGTTTCGCGCAGAGATCGCGGAGGGGTTTCACGCGAAGAAAGGCTTGACGATTCTATCAAGCCAGGTATGCCAAACGTGACGTTGAGTCCTTTGTGGCTCATTCTTTGCGCGCGCTGCGTGAAACCAGGGGCAGCGCATGGCTCTGCGCCCTTTGCGTGAAAAAATTGCCAGCCCTCTTGCGGTCTATATGCGAGGGTCTTTCAGTGAAACCCCACCTCATTTCCTCCCAAAAACGTACATTTGCTCCTAAACAAGGAACGCCGCCACCATGAAGGACCGCTTTTCAGATGCAAACCTTGGCCGCCTGGCTGTAATTGTGCTGGGCATTGCCCTACTGGGGTTGCGCTTCCCTGATTTCTTTGCCACGCCCAATCTGGTCATCGAGCCCTATGCCGATGGGCTTAAGGCGTACACCAATATCGAATACCACGCCCGCCATGACAGCTCCTTCACCTACTTCGAGGGGATGAATTACCCCTACGGCGATCATGCTTCGGCTGCTGTTACGCAGCCTCTTGTCTCCGGGCTCATTAAAGTCGTGAGCGATTACGTTGTGGACATCACGGGGTATACCCGGGCAATCGTCAACTTTTCGCTGCTGCTGGGCATATTGCTGGGGGCTTATTTCCTCTACCTCTCTTTTTTGCGCCTTGGTACGGCTCCGTGGTGGGGGGCTGTGGCCAGTCTGGGCATCGTATTCCTGTCTCCCCAGATTTACCGGTTTGTCGCGCACTACGGTTTGTCGCATATTGAGGTGATTCCCATACTCTTTTACCTCCTCATCCGGCTGGAGGAAGCGCACAGCCTGAAGTACAGCCTTTGGATGGCCGTGGCGCTGCTGGTCTTCCCGCTTATCCACTTTTACTATTTCGTCATTATGGCGATGACCATATCCTTTTATTTTTTCTTTGGCTTTTTGCGTAAGCCTACGGTGCGCCGGTTTTTCCGCTATCTGCTGCACTTTAGCGTGCAAATTGGGCCGCCTCTGGTCTTCTTTTACCTTTGGATGTACCACAGTAATCCGGTGACGGACCGGGCTGCCCGCCCCTGGGGTTTTTTCCACTTTCATTCCATCTGGGAAGATATTGTCACCTCCACAGCCATGCCTTATTTTGCCTGGATTAATGAGGAGGTGATTGCCATTCAGGATGGGGGCTTTGAAGGTAAGGGTTACATTGGGCTGGTGGCGGTAATTGGCCTTCTGGTGCTTACCATTCGCTGGGTGAGCAGTGGCTTTAAAGCGTCATTTGTGCAGGCAGGCGGTGAGTTGCAGCCGTTCCTAAATAAAATGATGCTGACGAGCCTGGTGCTCCTGCTGCTATCTTTTGGGTTACCGTTCACTATTCCGGGGCTGGAAGGGCTGCTGGATTATACCGGCCCCTATCAGCAATTCCGGTCCGTGGGGCGCTTCAACTGGCCTTTTTACTACGCCATCAACCTGATTGTCTTCACTGAGCTTTGGGCATGGATAGACCAATCCAAAGCACAGTGGAAGCTGGGTCTGGGCATTGGGGCTTTGCTCTTGCTTGGCTTTGAAGCCTATCATTCCTGTACCGACCCCGACCTGAAACTGGATGACATCCGGCAATTGCACGAAGGCGAGACTTTTGCTGATTTGCCAGGCATTGACTACCGGGAATTTCAGGCAACAGTACCGCTGCCTTACTTTAACCTGGGCAGCGATAACTTCTGGATTGAAACATCTGGCAATGTAATGCCATGGACGCTCATGCTGGGCATGCAAACCGGTCTGCCTACGACCGGTGCCGCACTGACCCGCACAAGCCGTAGTCAATCCTACAATCAGTTGCAGCTGGTGTCCGAACCCTACCGCATCCCCAAAATCCTGAAAGATTTCCCCAATAACAAGCCGTTGTTGCTGGTGTTGGGCAAGTATCAGTTCGAACAAAAGAAAGACCGCTACGGGCATATGCTTACTGGGGCACAGCTGCTGTTTGAAAATGACCAGTACGCCTTGTATCGCTTGTCTTTGAATGCGTTCGAAGAGCGGATTGAAGCTAAAGTACGCGAAATCAGCTATACCCTGAAAGCCGACAGTGCCGCCCTGTACCCGGTGGGTAAATTCCTTTCCCGGGATTCCACGCACAACTTTTACTACGAGAGCTTCGATACGCTTTCTGCTGAGCGCTACTACCGTGGCGGAGGAGCTTACGCTGGCGAGGTGAGCCAACCGAATGTCCTCTTTGACGGCACTTTGCCCCGGCAGTATGGTACAGGCTGGTATACCTTTTCCACCTGGATCTACGTGTATGTGGACCGCCTGGCCACTGGCTTTTTCCATATTGAAGAGTATGATGCCCAGAGCGGGGAGCGATTGCAGGAGCAGCACTACCGCATTTACGATCACTTCCGTACTTTTGATAATAATGGTTGGGCATTGGTGGAAATGGGCTTTGTCCCTCAGCGGTCTGATAGCCGTATCCGGTTTTGGGTGGATAATCAGGGCATAGGGGAGGCACCTTTGTATATAGATGAGCTGCTCATCCGGCATGATGTTGCGGAGATTTATCAGAAAGGGCAAAATTATCTGTTCAAGAACAACCGGTGGTATCCGGTAGAATAATCACCTTCTCTGACCATTTTGGCGGGAAATGCTTTCGCGACGCGAGATACGACCAGAAGGAGTAGGTTTTTTCGTGAAAGTATTTGCTTCAAGGCGCGGAAGTTGTTAGAGAACCAATAATCACAGGCGCATGGACTTGCATATTAAGAACGCTACCATCATCGCACCCGGTAACCTGCACCACGGCAAGGTGCGCAGTGTGCTGATCCGGGAAGGGTATATTCAGAAAATCGGGGAAACGCCCTTTGAGGGGGAGGATGCCCCTTTACTGGAAGCAAAAGGGCTGCACCTGTCAATCGGCTGGATGGACTTCGGTGTGCAGGTGGGCGACCCCGGGCTGGAGCAGCGCGAAACCCTGCATACTGCGGGGGCAGCGGCAGCAGCGGGCGGTTTTACAGCTGTAGTGGCATTGCCCAATACCGACCCGGTCATTGATACGAAATCCGGTGTCCAGTACATTTGTAAGAATGCGGAAGGCAAATTGGTAAACTTCTACCCCATGGGGGCGCTGACCCTGAAATGTGCGGGCAGGGAAATCACCGAGATGATCGATATGCAACGGGCGGGCGCTGTGGCATTTACCGATGGCCCTGTCGCCTTGCAGCATACCGGGGTGATGCTCCGGGCGCTTAATTATGTAAAGGCCTTTGGTGGAGTAGTAGCCCATCAGCCTTTGGACGATCACCTGTGCCACGGTGGGCAGGTGCACGAAGGCATTGTTTCCACGTCGCTGGGCATGCCGGGCATTCCGGCTATAGCCGAGGAGGTGATGGTACGCCGTGACCTGCACCTGTTGGAATACACCGAAAGCCGCCTGCACCTCGCCAATATCTCCACAGCAGGCGCTGTACAAATGGTACGCGAAGCTAAAGCTAAAGGCTTGCAGGTGACCGCAAGTGTGGCTGTGATGAACCTCATCTACGAGGATGAAGCCACTACAACTTTTGACTCCAACTACAAAGTACTGCCGCCCCTGCGCAGCGCCGCCGACCGGGAGGCATTACAGGAAGGCGTCCTTGATGGCACCATTGATATCATCTCCTCGAATCACCAACCACTGGAAGAAGAAGCCAAAAAGCTGGAATTCCCCTATGCCGAATTTGGGGCAACCGGGCTGGAGACCCTTTATGCGCTTTGCCGCACCCACCTCCGTGACTGGCTTACCGATGAGGTCTTGGTTGAAAAGATTGCTTATGCCCCCCGCCGTATTCTGGGGCTCGATCTACCCGAAATCAAGGAAGGCGAAATGGCAGAGCTGACCCTCTTTCAACCTGATGCCCAATGGGTGTACGACCGCAGCCGGGTATATTCCCGCTCCCTGAATTCGCCGGTGCTGGGGCAGGAACTGCGTGGGCGTGCCGTTGCAGTAGTCAATAACAATCAGTCGTTTGTTAATGCCCATTCATAGAAAATTCAGGCAAGAGAACAGGAATTGAGCGATATTGAGGTTTATTCACCAACTTTAACCATTACATTCATGAGTACGCTTGACAATCCTAATGACATAATTGATCCTCAGCAGGTTTCACCATGGCCTACGGCCAGCCGTCATGGTCTGCTTGCCGGCCTGGTTTTAATCGTTGTTGGCTTGGTTATCCACATGGCAGGGCTGGTGGATTACACCGGGCAAAGTTCAGGCAGTAACTGGCTGTCTAATTTTGCTACCTGGGGTGTGATGATTGCCGCAATCGTCATGTCGGTTCGGCAGCACCGCGACCAGGACCTGGGCGGCTACATTACCTTTGGCCGTAGCTTTTACACGGGGTTTATAGCATCACTGATGATTGCGATAGTTTCCGCCATATGGGGGTACATCTTCTTTTCCTTTGTAGAGCCGGGCCTGATTGATACGATGATGGAAATGAGCCGGGAGCAATTGATTGAGCAGCAGGGCATGAGCGAAAGCGATGCCGATAAAGCCATGGGGATGATGGGGTGGATGATGAACCCGGCGATGCTTTCTCTATTTGGTGCGATCGGCGCCCTGATTGCCGGTATTGTCTTTTCGCTGATCATTGGCGCTATTATGAAGCGGGAAGCTTAGCGATCATACTATTTTTTGCTTTAGCCCACGTATATTTGCCGTACAACCAATAAGCATATGCTAAAGCAAAATCGAGGCGTAAAGTACGGCATCATAGCAGGTGGGATTACCGTGGGTATCTACCTGCTATTTTATTTGATTAATAAAGAACTGGTTTTCAATTCCTTCCTGAATTGGGCAACGGTGGGGCTTTACCTGGCCATCGCCTGGAAATCCATTGATGATGAGCGGCAGGCCCTGGGCGGGAAGCTGGAGTTTCAGCAAGCGCTCAAGGTGGGTTTTACGGTCTTTGTAGTCGCCAATTTGGTATACTACCTGTACTACTATTTGCTGCACGGGGTCTTTGACCCGGGCCTGGAAGAGGTACAGCGTGCGGTGATGTCTGAGACTTTGGAAGCCCGTAAGGGCATGTTGTCGGAAGAGCAGTACGATGCTTTCAAAGAATCCCTGGAAGGGGACGGCTTGAAAGTCGGCCTGCAAAATACCCTGCTGACCTACGCCCGCAGCCTGATCGGATACTTTCTGATCTCCCTGGGCCTGGCGGCATTAGCCAGCCGGAAATAAGCATCTTTTCTGATTTTTGCGCGTTCTTCACTTTAAGACCAGAAGCTGATACATGGATATTTCAATTGTCGTCCCGCTTTTTAATGAGGAAGAATCCCTGCCGGAACTGGAAGCCTGGATACGCCGGGTGATGGAAACACATAGCTTCTCCTACGAAATCGTCTTCGTGGATGATGGCAGCCGGGATAACTCCTGGCTGGTGGTGGAAAAACTGGCGCGGGAAAATGCCTGTGTCCGGGGCATCAAGTTCCGCCGCAACTACGGAAAATCTGCTGCCCTCAACCGGGGCTTTGCTGTTGTGCAGGGCGATGTGGTGGTCACTATGGATGCCGATCTGCAGGACTCGCCTGAGGAACTGCCGGAGCTTTACCGTATGGTCACCGAGGACGGGTACGACATGGTGTCGGGCTGGAAGAAAAAGCGCTACGACCCGGTGCTCACTAAAAACCTGCCTAGTAAGTTCTTCAACTGGACCGCCCGCCGCATGACCGGTATCCACCTGCACGATTTCAACTGCGGGCTCAAAGCTTACCGCAATGCGGTGGTCAAAAGCATTGAGGTCTACGGCGATATGCACCGCTACATCCCGGTGCTCTCTAAGTGGGCGGGCTTCAAAAAGATAGGGGAGAAAGTGGTGCAGCATCAGGAGCGGAAGTACGGCACAACCAAGTTCGGTATCGAGCGCTTTATCCGGGGGCCGTTGGACCTGCTCTCGGTCATCTTTATCTCCAAGTTCGGTAAGCGGCCCATGCACTTTTTCGGGATGTGGGGCGTCTTTATCTTCGTACTCGGCTTTTTTGCGGCGGGCTACATCGGCATCAGTAAGCTGTACCGCCTGAGCCAGGGGCTGCCCACCATTCTCGTAACGAATAACCCCTACTTTTTTATCTCCCTGACTTGCATGGTTATTGGTACGATGCTGTTCCTTTCAGGCTTCCTCGCGGAGCTTATTTCCCGAACGGCTTCTGACCGCAACAGCTACCTAATCGAAAAGGAAATCGGAGTGGTTAAAGCAACGCGCTAAAAAAGCACGTACCCGTGCGTTGACCGGTACGTGCCTTCGTTTTCTTTTGAGGCCAATGGTTTAACGGTTGTACAACTGTTTACCCGCTTCCTCGTATTTATCCCCTTCCATCCAGAATGGGCGTTCTTCATCATCGGCAATCAGGCGGGCAGTACGTGCCAGTGCCTGACAGAATTTCTGCAGATAATCGAAATCGATGGTATCCGGGTCATCGGCTGCCTGATGGTAATAGGTGCTAATCTCCTCATCAAAGGAGGTAAGGCCAGGGCTAAAGCAGAGTGCCGGCACCCCTAATTTGGCAAAGGAGACATTATCAGAGCGGTCGAAGAGGTTCTGCTCGGGGGCAGGGTTGGGGAAAACATCCAACCCGAAAATATTGGCGGCGGCTTCGACCAGCCCATCGGTGCCGGTACGCCCGAAACCTACGATAGATACATAAGACGGGTCATTGTACCCTGCGCCATCTGTATTCAGGTTGAAAATGGTCTGCTCCATCGGGATCAGTGGGTTTTCAGCGTAATACTGACTGCCCAGGAGCCCGATTTCCTCACCGGTTACGGCCAGGAAGATCACGGACCGCTTGGGAGGCTGCTCTGCCAACGCCTGAAGCGCACCAAGAAGTGCCGTTGTGCCCATAGCGTTATCGCGGGCACCATTGAAGATGCTATCCTCAGGCGTGTAGGGCGAGCCACCGTTTTTGCCTGTACCCACGTGGTCGAAGTGGGCAGTGATGAGCAGGTATTCCTCCTTCAGCTCCGGGTCGGTGCCCTCCAACATGCCGATAACGTTATTCGAATAGACAGACCGGCGGGAGAAGCCCTCACTGCTGATTTCTACCTTGGTCTTTTTGCTCTCCTTCATGTCGTTGAAGGTCTCTTTGTTCTCTTCTTTAATCCAGCCATAGACAAAGTTGGGGTTCGATTTGGTCGTCTCCATGTCGTCAGACAAGTTCAGGCTCTCCTTATTAAAGTAGGAAAGGAAGAATTGCCAGGGGAACTGAAGCCGGTACAGCTCGATTAGTCCAATGGCGCCCTGCTCTTTGGCCAGCTTGCGCTTTTTGCTCATGGAATTGAATACGGTGAGGGGGTCTTTGCCCTCAGGAGTGCCCGGCAAAACAAAGACGAGCTTGCCCTTTACGTCCAGCCCCTTGTAGTCATTGGTGCCAGCCTCCTCGTCCATCCAGCCGTAGTTGGCAAAAACCGCTTTGGTCTTGGTGAGGTCGAGGTTGCCGGTCATCACGAGGAGGTTTTCCCCTTGCTGATAGGTTTCGTCATTGATTTTGATGCTGGCTGCCACCGGAGGCGTAATCGCTTCGAAGGGCACCGGCTGGTAATAACCGTTGGCCCCTTCTACCTGTTTGAGGCCGTAGGTGGCGTACTGAGAAGCAATATAGGCGGCTGCGATGTCATTGCCCATTTCGCCGGTGCGCCGGCCTTCCAATGCATCTGAAGCCAGGAAACGGAGGTGCGCTTCCATGTCCGCTTTGGATATATTAAATTCAGGAGCCTGCTGCTCGCCTTGAGCCTGAGCTGTGGTAAAGCAAAAGAAGGCAAGGCAGCTTGCCAGTAGTGGTAATCTTTTCATTAATTTCCAATCGTTTGGTTTATACGGTTGCCGCTCTGTGGAGCGGCTTTTCAGACCGAGCTCTAAAGGTAAACATACGTTATGGAATCAGGCGTATGGATTCTACAGAAGTTGGCAAATGATGGATTGATCGCTAAAATACTCCGCTGAAAGCCCATTTAGGCCTTACTATTTACCTGGTCTTCAACCTGTAGTGCCAAAGCCCTGTTGTTAATCCTGAAAAATCACCGTATTTTTGAATATCAGAATAGCGACTTCCCCTGATCTGCAATTGTTCATATGAAGCGAATCCTACTTCTTCTCCTGTTTACGTTGCCATGTGGTTACGCTTTGACCGCTCAGGGGGTGCTCACTCAGCGGGTTTCTGCTGAATTCCGGGAAGTGGGGCTAGAAGAGGCTTTGTACAGGCTGGGCGATGAACAAGGTCTGCGGCTGTCCTTTTCCAATGATATCCTTCCTCCCAAAACCATTTCCATACAGCTCCGGCAAATTGCAGTAGCAGAGGTGCTGGAAGCCCTGCTGGAAGATACGCCCCTGCGCTATAAAGAGCTGGGCGGGCAAATTGTGATTTTCCTGCCTGAAGATGTACAGTTTACCATCAATGGGATTCTCATTGACTTGGCTACCGGGGAGCGGTTGATTGGCGCCAACATTTATGATAATAAAAGCGGGAAAGGCACTGTGACCAACGAGTACGGCTACTTCAGTATCACCCTGCCGGCCGGCCCGGTTGAGCTGGACTTTTCCTATGTAGGCTATGGCGTCCGGTCTGCTTCTTTCTACCTGATGGAAAACCAGCGCCTGGATCAGCAGTTGCGGTCTGACCTGCAGCTGCAGCCTATTGAAGTGGTGGGGGACCGCCCAAAGCTGGAGCAGCATCTGGTACAACCGGGTGGCACTACGCAGCTCAATATGGAGCAACTGGAGCAGCTGCCTGCCCTTGCCGGGGAGTCAGATTTAGTCCGGGCTCTACAGCTTCTGCCAGGGGTGCAGTCTGGTACCGACGGATTGGACGGCTTGCACGTAAGGGGCGGTAGCAACGGCCAGAACCTGATCATGATTGATGGCGTGCCGGTTTACAATATCTCTCATGCGGCTGGTTTGTTTTCAGTATTTAATACGAATGCTGTGAAAAGTGCACAGCTTTACAAAAGCGGTTTTCCTGCCCGCTATGGAGGCCGGTTGTCCTCCGTTTTAGACATTCGTACCCGGGATGGCAACAATCAGCACTACGAGGCGGAAGCCAGCGTGGGGCTGCTGTCGGGCCGAATGACCCTGGAGGGCCCCATCCAAAAAGGCAAGAGCAGCTTCCTCCTCTCCGGGCGTCGGAGCCTGGTTGGCTGGTACCTGCAGCCCCTGGCCGAAAGTATGCGGTCTGAAGAGGACCGGCAGAGCCTGGTCGATTATGACTTTTATGACCTCAACGCTAAGCTCAATTTTACGCTCTCCGACCGGGACGACCTTTACTTTAGCTTTTACCGGGGAGCAGATGCCTATCAAAACCGGAGCATTACCCTGGACACGCTCCTGGCACAGGATACAAGCGTGGCAGAGCCTGCACCATTCCTTTCTTCCAGAAGTGCGCTGGAAGAAATGAGCTGGGGGAATACAGTGGCTTCTATGCGCTGGACCCACCTTTTCGGGGAGCAGCTGTTTGCCAGCCTGACTGCTTCTTACAGCGGGCTTGATGTGGGCATAACGTACGAACGCAGCGACTCCCTGACCAATCTTAGTTCAGGTAGTATTGCAGACCGCTACCTCAGTATCGGCCGGTACTTCTCACAGATCAATGATTTTGGGGCGCGGCTGGATTTTGACTACCGGCCCTCGCCGGCGTTGTTCCTGCGTTTTGGGCTTTCGGCTACCCGCCACCAATTTGAGCCGGGCTTATTGTCATTGGAGTTGGTTGAAAAATCGGACACCCTGCGGCAGCCGCAGTTGCAGGCACGTTCTATATCTGCCAATGAGTTTGGAGCGTACCTGGAAAACGAGTGGCAAGTTACGCCTGACTTCAAAATGAACACCGGGCTTCATTTAGCGGCTTTCGAGGTTGATGGGCGGACTTACTCCTCTTTGCAGCCCCGGCTACAGGCTAACTGGAAGATCAGGAAGGACCTTGAGTTAAACGGCTACCTCAGCAAAATGACGCAGTTTGTCCACTTGCTTTCCAATGCAACCCTGGGCCTGCCCAATGACCTTTGGGTGCCAAGTACGGGTGCTGTAAAGCCCGAGCAAAGCTGGCAGTTTGGCTTGTCTTCCACCTGGCATCTCCAAAAAGGCTGGCAGTTGACTAGTGATTGGTATACCAAGCGTATGAGTCAGTTGTTGACCTATTCAGAAGGCGCCTTGTTTTTTAACGACTGGGAAAGCAACCTGACCTCGGGCGAGGGGCGTGCCTACGGGATGGAAGTGCTGCTGGAAAAGCGGCAGGGTAAAACCACCGGCTGGGCTTCTTACGGGCTCGCCTGGGCGGACCGCCGGTTCCCGCTCGTCAATAATGGAAACCGTTACCCCTATCGCTATGACCGCCGGCATAGTTTAACCCTGGCCTTTGTGCACAACTTTAACGATTGGCTGGAGTTTTCCGGATCATGGGCAATGAACTCCGGCTTCGCTTTCAGCCTGCCACAGGGGCGGTATCAGGTTTTCCTGCCGGGCATTGGAAGCGTAAATGTGGTAGACTACGGCGAAAAAAACAGTTTCCGCATGCCGGTTTATCACAGACTGGACGTGGGTGTTAATATTTATATCCAAACGGAGGCGGTCAGGCATACCCTGAACCTGGGCGTGTACAACCTTTACAACCGCCGCAACCCGCTCTACTATAATCTGGAAACCCGATACGTATCAGAGGGCAGCGAAATCAGGGAAGAACGCCAGTTTACCCCGGTATGGCTGCTACCTTTAATACCCGCACTGAACTATTCTTTGAAATTATAATTGTATATTCGCTGACATCTCCTTACATTTTAGGGGAGTTACCATCGGGATGAGCCGGGCTTGATCAAATTTTGAGAACTCGCCGAATTTTATTCCGAAATCGCCTTCTGATTTTCATATTTGTTTGTTGGCGTCTTTAGTATGGAGAAAACGGATAGCTTATGCCGCGGATAATTTTACTGCCGATCCTTTCGATGCTGTTAAGCCTGTTGCTTAGCTGCGAAAAAACTTTTGATGTCAACTCCGTGGTAGACGCACGCTCCGCTCAGCTGGTAGTGGTTAGCAATTTCACGCTTGACCGCACCCTGCAGGTCTACGTTTCTGCTTCTCAAAGCATTCTTACCGAT
The DNA here is from genome assembly GCF_040219495.1 of Phaeodactylibacter sp. Taxonomy (GTDB): domain Bacteria; phylum Bacteroidota; class Bacteroidia; order Chitinophagales; family Saprospiraceae; genus Phaeodactylibacter. Next base: position 51,353 of record NZ_JAVJSK010000134.1, read on the forward strand.
GAGCCCGTGGGCTATATCGATAACGCAATTGTCGAGCTTTACCGCAATGAAGAATTCCTTACACAGCTTAGTTTTTCTGAAGATAAGGATAAAATCTCCAACCTTCCCTTTTACTCTGCCGGCGATTTCCACCCTCAGGTAGGGATCAGGTATACGGTCAAAGTGGATGTACCCGGTTTTGAAACGGTTACTGCCCACAGTCAGATTCCTACGCCCATTAAAATGATCTCCTCGCAAATCTCGGATCTTCAATTTTCTGAGACCGTAGGAGAAAAAGAAGTCTCCGTGCGCTATAATGTGAATGTAGCTTTTGAAGACCCGGGCCTGGTGGAGAACTATTACCACGTTAACCTGCTACAGCAGTTCAGGGAGTTTGCAATCATTGAGCAAGATACCCTCTATTTTCGGGAAGAGATGCGGCCGGTGGTCTTCTCCAATCAGATGAACACCAATTTTCAGGTGGCACATATTGGCGGAGGGCTGCTGTTGGAAGATGAAGGTATTGATGGACAAACCATCCGCCTAGACCTGCCGGTGGAGTTTAAATACCGGCCTGCGCGGGACGAATTAGGCAAGCTTTTTATTGAACTTCGCGCGGTTTCTAAGGAATACTACCAATACTTCTCTACAATCAGCCGTCAGGATGGTGTTTCTGATACGCCTTTCTCCGATCCGGTAATCGTTTTTGATAACATCAATGGCGGTCAGGGGGTCTTTGCCGGTTTTAGCACTTCGAGCGACTCCCTTGTTGTAGGCTACTGAGCCTTTCCCCGTACTTACCGGCCTCTTTTTTCAAGATCAGTAATTTTGCAGTACCGTAATTCTGAAATTCTTTCTTCTTCGCATAGGGGAGGCTTTGATATTTAGTGTCTCTATAGATGAAATTACAGAACACATGGCATTGAATACAGTCCGTGTCTAAAAGTGAGATTATCTAAAAGAGCTATTATGAACGCCGAAGCAAAATCATCTTTTATTGACCTTTTTCCTCTCTTCTCTGTCCTTTCGGATGAAGATAAAACCACCTTGGCAGAGATGATGGAGTATAAGGTGAAGCCTAAGTACTCCTTCATTTATATGCCTGGAGATGCTTCTGAATATATTTATTTCCTCGCTAAGGGTGCTGTTAAGATTGGCACGCACTCTACCGATGGCAAGGAGATTATTAAGGCATTGATCCACCCTACCGCGATGTTTGGTGAGCTGGGGCTGATCGGGGAGCCTTACTACAAAGATTTTGCGCAGGCGCTCAAGCAAGACATACACTTGTACCAGCTGAAGGTATCGGATATGAAAAAGCTGATGCAGAAAAGCTTCGACCTTTGCACCTCCATAATGAACTTATTTGGCGGTCGCTTGGTGCGGGCTGAAGACAAACTTGAGTCACTCATTTTTAAAGATGCCCGTACCCGCATTATTGAGTTCATCAAGGATGCCGTCGATAAGCGCGGCCGGCGCGTAGGCTACGAAATGCTGCTCAACCACTCCCTGACGCACCAGGATATTGCCAATATCACCTGTACTTCCCGTCAGACCGTTACGCTTGTGCTCAATGAACTGAAGAAATCAGACCTCATCTACTTCAACCGGGGCAAAATCCTGGTTAGAGATATGACTAAACTGGCTTAAGCGCAGCAGCGTCTAAGAGCTTGTTTGGAGCAAAAATGCTCCTCCAAACATGCGCTAAGAATCGAATTTGTAAAAAAAGCCCCGGAAGGTAGTATACCGCTCCGGGGCTTTTTAGTGTGTGGTGCAGAAGGGGTAGCTTCCAGTCTACTCAACAACGATTGTCTTTAAGCCAGACACCCCATCGCTGCCGATTAGCTGAATCAGGTACATCCCACCGGATAAATTATCTGTGGAAATCTGGTGAGCGTTGCCTTTTATTTTTTCAGTCTGTATCACCCTTCCCTGAATGTCAAGGAGCCTGAATCGGTATTCATCCTCCGGGAACCGAAGCCTGAGCCAGTCCTTTACCGGATTAGGAAAAGCCTCAAACTGTAAGTCTAAAGTTTCCGTTTGGGTGGAAGTGATCAGCCGGTCTCCAATACTGATTTCGCTGGCATCGAGAACAGGGCGTGTCCTAAAGTCGTCCTCTTGGTGCAGGGTGGCGATCACGATAAGCCTGAGGTGTTCAGGGGCCCAGCTTTCATCAAGGACCAGGTAATCCTGCCAGGTGTAGGAGGTGCCTACTTGCAGCTGCTCCGGCAACCCTGCACTGCTCCCCCATGTTTCACCGATGATGTCCCGCACTACATTCATAAACGGGTACATCTGTATAGAGCCGCCCAGGCCAAACAGCGGGTGCCCTTCCTCTTCGTTGTAGTAATTCGACTGCTGATAGCCTGGCGCTGTACTTTGGATGGAGTCTTCAACCACCAGTACACTGAGCCGGAGCTCACCTGCTTCGGGTAGTGGTTCTAATAACTCAACGCTGACTTCAAAGCTAAGGGGAGCGTCCTCAGATTGTGGCGCAAATTGGATATCCAGATCCAGGTAATCGGGCTCGCTGAGCTGCCCTTCCACTAATGCTGACCATTGCCCGGTGTAGGCATATATTGGACCGGTAGCCTCCGCGGGCGTCCGGTTGATGACTCCAAGAGGAGTGCCCGGTATCAGAAACGCATTCTTCCAGGCTGTACTATGTGGATTAGCCATAGGGTCTGCAGAAGAATGATGATAGGCCAATATGACCCGGTCCGGATGATCAGCAGCTATTTGCTGAGCAATAAGGTGCGCGTGGGGGCATTCTCCGCACCAGGAAGAGGTGTAATGCTCCAGCAAAACCCGCCGTTGGGCATGTAGCTGTACGCTGATGACAGCCATCAGCACAAAAAGAATGGTCTTATTACTCATTCAGCGCCCAGTTGTACTCCAGGAAAGTCACTTTTGCCTTAGGTTTGATATCGATCTCGGTGTAGCGGTTTGCAAAAGCAGCAAGGTCTCCGAAATCTTCACCGTACCAGTTGAAGATTTGAGAGAGTTCCAATGCTTTAGCTCCAATGCGATTGTACTGTTCGTTATTGATAAAAGCCCGCGTTTGCTGTTCCAGGTTTTGCTCGAGGTTTTCGGCGGTCCAGGCGTGGTTGAGCAGAGGCGGGCAGGACTGCGCGGCACAATTGACCGCAAAGTGGATGCGTGGTTCATCGTAGCGGGGGCGAATGATATCATGCTCAATCTGATTGAGCGAATAAGTTTGCCGCCCCAGTTCTATCCACTTCACATCCCAGGGGTTGCCATCGTGCAGGTCCCGGATGCTCTTGACCGGGTAGTTGTCTACGATGAGCTTGACCGTATAGGCATTATAGGCATTAATCCAGTAGGCAAGTTTCTCATCGCGGCTCCAACTGTCCATAGGCGGGTGGCTGGCCAGTTCGTCCAGATAAGCATTTAGCGCTTTCTCATTTTTGGCCATTTTTTTATAATTCACCACTCCGGTCTCTGAGACATATTGCTGAAGCACCGTTTCCCAAAGGTTATGGTCAGGGGCGGAAGCCTGTGGTGTGGATATGCTGGTCATGATTGCCAGTACAAATGAAATGTAGATCATAGTCGTTTTACAGTTTTAAATTGGGGGGAAGATAATCATTATCACGTTCAAAAAACCGATTTGACAGATGGGATGTTGCCCGCTCCGGCGGTAAATGTTACGGAGCGGACACATCAAGCGGCTTTAGTAGGCGTAGATCATCGCCTTGGTATCAACGGGCCTGCCGTCAATGACCAGGCTGTAATAGTACGTACCGGGCACGTACCGGTGGTGCTCGTAGCCGTACACAATTTGTACAAGCCCGGGGTTGAGCTCCACATCATAGCGTGCCAGTTCCCGGCCCTGTATATCGGCAATGCGGATAAACGCTTTTTTGTAATCGATGCTGGATTCCACCATCACCCCGATCGTTGTTGCTTCATCGAAGGGGTTGGGCCGGTTTTGCAGCAGGGTCAGCCCTTCATAGGCTTTCACCTCCTGCGTGCTCGTAGTGAGGTTGGCGAAGGTCTCCTCTGAGAAGTGGCTTTCGATATTGTTGGTATCAAGAGCGGCGGCAGACATCAGGTAGACCGTACCAGGCGGCAGCCAGGAAAGGGTGTCTTCCAGTGCTGAAACGGTAACGAGGGTATCAAAGTAAGCGGTTTCGGACTCAAAGCTGCGTATGCCCAACCGGTAAAGGCCGGTGCCTGCCGGGTCTTCAAATTTATACCGGATTCCGGCGAGCGTTGCTTCCAGCTCAAAATCAACCGGGGTAGCCGGCCCCATAGCACTTGCAGCAGCAGCACCACCATTGAGTACGGTATTGCGTGCCAGGTAGTTGAAGTCAACAAAGAAGCTGTCGAGCTGCCCGTCCCCGTTGGTATCCATCCCAAGCATATCCTCGATGGTATGCTGACGGTCATGGTAATCGGGGGTGCTGGGATTGCCGTTGCCATGCTCGTTAGCAGAGGTGAAACGAACGGCAGAGTAGCCGCGCTGCCGGAAGGGGATGTGATCGCCCCCGCGTCCGGCACGGTCTTCCCGGGAGATGATGTTGACCTCGCCCGCAACCGTTACGATGGGAGCAATATTCTCATCGTACTGCAGCTTGCTGTACCGTGCAAGCAAACGAGAGGAAGATGCGCCAAAAAGCCCGCCATTGGAGGAGTAGACCCGCACATTGATGCTGTCGATGGCGTTGAGCCCCGGGCAGCCCGGTGGGGAGGCCGTTGCGCCGCAGATAATGCCGCCAACGATATCGTTGTTATAGACGCCCCGGATTTGAATATCCTCCTGCTCAGCGTACTCTGCAAAGGCATTGGCCCCAAAAAGGCCCTGTTCTTCTCCGGTAGTAATCATGAAGACGAGCGTACGGTTGAACGTATACCGGCTCATCACGCGTGCCAACTCAAGCACCAGAGCGGTACCGCTGCCGTTGTCTTCCATGCCATGCGCCATGCATTCCGTATCACAGACTTCCGCACACCGGCTGTCCATGTGCCCTTCAATGAGCACGACTTCGCCCCGGTTGGGGCCAATGCCTGGTAGTACGGCAAGGACATTCCGGTGCTGCCCCATACCGCAGATCTCCTGGTCAAACTGGAAATACCCGACCTCAAGACGGCCTTCCTGTGCTGCCGGAAAGCTTTCGAATTTACCATGCGCCCAGCGGCGGGCTGCTCCCATACCAAAAGTCGCACTTGTGGTGTCTGCTCCGGTGTTCCGGTTTTCAAAGCTGCTCAAGTCAACAAGGTAACTGTATAGAGAATCCGGGGAAACCGCATCGACCAAATCCGCAAATACTTCATCCGGGTGGTTAATCAGGGTGGCCGGTTCGTAGTCGGAAGCCGGGTAGTTGCCCTTGAGCAGGTCCTCCATTACAGGATTGGTAAGCAGTAAGTTGGTCTGACCAAAGGCAGGTGCCGCAGCCAGGGCTGCCCAAAGAAATAAGTAAAGTCGCTTCATGGCTCTTTTTTGTGACGTTCGAAGATTACAAATACTCCAGTATAATAAAAAGGGTTTCAGAAATGTTTTCAATTGCAAGTCCGTAGGGGCTTGCGGCTTTCTTTAGAGATGCTATGTTTAGCATCCCAACAAGCTTTTAAAACGGCCTTAACATTCGGAAGTATGGAATTCATCGAGGATCGTTATCTTACCGGTATAACAAAAACCGAAATACTGTAACTGATGAAATACAGAATCCTATTCGTACTACTGCCAGTACTACTGAGCAGTGCTGGTAAAGCCCAGGATTGTTCCACCTTTTTCCCATTCAAAGAAGGAGCTTATATGGAGTATACCACCTTCAACAAAAAAGGGAAAGTAGAGAGTATTACCGAAAATACCGTGAAAGTGATCAATGAAAACGGCACAGAGGTACAAGCCGAGGTAGGTACGGTGCTCAAAGACAAGAAAGGCAAAGAATCTTACTCCGGCACCTATGAGGTGTTTTGCAAAGACGGAAAATTAATGATGGATATGAACGCCATGTTTAATCCCGCCATGCAGCAATCGTTCAGCGGTTATGAAGTTACCATCGAAGGCGATGCTTTGACCTTCCCGAATGAAATTGAAGTAGGGCAGACATTGCCTGATGCATCTTCCAGGATCACCACCGCGGCAAGTGGGATCAATATTGCAACCATGAACATCGAAATTACAGACCGTAAAGTGGGGGAGAAGGTGACCCTTTCTACTGATGCGGGCACCTTTGAGTGCTACAAGATCAGCCAGACCTCCAATATCAAGATGATGATCAGCCGTTCTTATTCCACAATTGAGTACTTCGCAGAGGGTATAGGTGTGGTGCGGTCCGAGACTTATGATCAGGGTGGGAAACTGCAGAGCTACATGGAGCTCACGGCATTTAAAAAGTAGGGCTTGAAAGAAAGCTTGTTTGAAGGAAAACTATTGCCAGCCTCTTCCGGTCGTTCCGGGAGAGGCTGTTGTTTTTAGGGCCGGGAAAGGTGCAGGACGCTTTGTTGGATAAACCGGCTCACTGCGGTGTAGAATTCCGGCATGATCCGCTCAGTATCATCGGTAGGCTGATGGTAATCCGGGTGGTCCTCCACACCGAAGTAGAGAAAGGGGACCCCTTTTTTGTGAAACTCCCCGTGGTCAGAAGCATGCGTCCAGTCGTCTGCCCGGGTAGGTGAAGGGGATTCATGCCCAAAAGAGATCTTTATCGTAGCCGCCTCCGCCAGACTGTCCAGCGGTGCACGTAACCGGGGGTGGTATCCCGTGCCGCAGATGTAAACTTCCTCTTTGTCATTCCGCCCGATCATATCCATGTTGATGTTCAAAATAATATGCTGCAGGGTAACGGTTGGTTCATCCACAAAGTGGTTGGCGCCTCTGAGTCCGACCTCTTCCGCATCAAAAGCAGCAAACAGCAGGCTGTAGGGCGCAGGATTGGCTTGGAAATACCGGGCGAGTTCGAGCAGCGCGCCCACCCCGGAGGCGTTGTCATCCGCTCCGTTATAAATCTTGCCGTCCCGCTCCCCAACGTGGTCATAGTGGGCAGAGATGACAATAACGGAATCTGCAGAGCGGGTGCCTTTGACCATCGCCAGCAGGTTAACCCCATTGTAGGTACTCATAAAAAACCGGCTGTAGAACCGAAAGGGCTGCCGGTAACCTTCCGTACCTGCTTCTGAGAGCCCGTAGGCCTTGAAGCGGTCCAAAATGTAGGCCGCGGCTGTGGCGTTTCCGGGGGTGCCTATTTCCCGGCCTTTCAGGTCATCAGCGGCTAAAAAACGGACATGAGCCATCAGTGAATCCGTCGATATCTCTCCGGTTTGTGCCGTAAGCCCGAAGGAACAAAGGAAAAGCAAGGTTGATAACAGGTACTTCATGGTCTTGATTTAAGCTGGGCAGTGTTTTTGTTAGCCAACAACAATATTGATCATACGCTTGGGCACTACGATCACCTTACGGATGGTTTTGCCTTCAATCCATTTCTGAATGCCTTCCAGTTCTCTTGCAGCCGCTTCAAGGTCTTCCTTGGACGCATCTGAAGAGAAGGAGGCTGTAGCCCGGGTTTTGCCGTTGATCGCAATCGGGTATTCCACTTCATCTTCTTTGAGGTACTCCGGATTGAAAGCCGGGTACTGCCCGTCTCTGTGCACACTACCGCTATTCCCGAGCTTCGACCACAGGTCTTCGGTGGCGAAAGGGGCAAAAGGCGACATCAGCACCACCAAAGGCTCAAGAATAGCCCGCTTGTTACACTTCGTTTTGCGCAGCTCATTGGTCGCAATCATGAAGGCACTAATGCAGGTGTTGAATGAAAACCGCTCGATGTCCTGCTCAACTTTTTGTATGGCCTGATGCAGGGCTTTCAGCTCTGCTTTATCAGGAGCATCGTCACTGACACTGAAGTGGCCATCCTTATCGAAAAAGAAATCATAGAAACGGCGCAGGAACTTATACACTCCATCAATACCCTGTATATCCCAAGGCTTCGACTGTTCGAGCGGGCCCAGGAACATTTCGTACATCCGGAAGCAATCTGCGCCATACTGCGCCACTACATCATCCGGGTTGATGACGTTGAACTTGGACTTCGACATTTTGCCGACCTCGCTATAGGTCACCAATTTACCTTCTTCATTGGTCTCAAAAGCCGCACCTTTGAATTCGGGCCGCCAGTCGAGGAACTGCTGAATGCCCGCTTTATCCAGGTAAGAGTCGTCTTTGCCGTAGTCACTTACAAAGTCCACATGTACTGGAATCTGCGCCCATTCCGTATCCGGGTATTGGTCAATCAGATCAGCAGAAACAAAGCGCTTTTGCCCGGTGGCGTTTTTATCGAGGTAAATGAACTCAATCACGCCCTGAATCATACCCTGATTGATCAGCTTTTTAGCATACTCCTTCTTGGGTACCAGCCCGAGGTCATAGAGGAAGTGGTTCCAGAAGCGGCTGTACAGTAGGTGGCCGACCGCATGCTCGGAGCCACCAATATACAAGTCGACATCCTGCCAGTAGTTGACAGCTTCACTGGAGACAAAGGCTTCATCATTTCCGGGGTCCATATACCGGTACCAATACCAGGAGGAGCCCGCCCAGCCCGGCATGGTAGAGAGTTCATATTCGTACTGGTCTTTGTACTTCCAGTCGTTTGCACGGCCCAGTGGTGGCTCGCCCGTTTCGGTTGGCAGGTACTTATCCACCTTAGGCAATACCAGAGGGAGTTCTGATTCCTCAATCAGGTAAGGAACGCCGTCTTTCCAATAGGCCGGGACTGGCTCTCCCCAGTAGCGCTGACGGCTGAAGACCGCGTTGCGCAGCCGGTATTGAATCTTGCCACGGCCCATGCCTTTCTCTTCCAGCCAGCTGATCAGTTTGGGAATGGCCGCTTCGTAGTCGAGCCCGTTGATGAGCCCGGAGTTGACATACTGCCCTTCCTTAGTCGCGTCAGCCACCTCGTCCAGGTTTTGCTGCGCATCCAGGATTTGGACAATTGGCAAACCAAAGTGCTTGGCAAAGTTCCAGTCCCGCTGATCGCCGGAAGGTACAGCCATGACTGCTCCGGTACCATAACCGGCCAGCACATAATCAGCGATATAGATTGGCACCTTCTCACCATTGACAGGATTGATGCAGTAGCTGCCGGTGAACGCTCCGGTCACTCTTTTGACTTCCGCCATGCGCTCGACTTCAGAGCGGGACGCGGTCCACTTGATGTATTTTTCAACCTCCTGCTGCTGTTCCGGCTTCGTCAGTTGAGTGACCAACTCGTGCTCTGGTGCCAGTACCATGAAGGTCACACCGTAGATGGTGTCCACACGGGTGGTGAAGACTTCAATGGTGGTATCGGGCGCTTCTTCGAGTGCAAATTTGACACTTGCACCCTGCGAGCGGCCAATCCAGTTGCGCTGTTGTTCTTTCAGGCTCTCCGGCCAGTCGATCTCATCGAGGCCATACAGCAACCGGTCGGCGTAGGCGGTGATGCGCATGCTCCATTGCTGCATGAGTTTGCGCTCAACGGGGTAGCCGCCGCGCTCGCTTACACCATCCTTTACTTCGTCATTGGAGAGCACTGTGCCCAACTGCGGGCACCAGTTAACGTAGCTTTCTTCCGGGAAAGTCAGCCGGTAGTTCAGCAGGAAGAGCTGTTGCTCGCCTTCTGACTTGTTTTTCCACTCTGCAGCGGTGATTGGGGGCGTTTCTTCATCGGCTACAGCGGTGACACCGGCGTTGCCATGTTGCTCCAGGTGCCGGATCAGCTGCGCTATGGGCATTGCCTTATCAGCGGTAGTATCATAGTAGTGATTGTACAGCTGCATGAAAATCCACTGCGTCCATTTGTAGTAGGCAGGGTCGCAGGTCTGTACCTCCCGGCTCCAGTCGAAGCTGAAACCGATATTGTCCAGCTGTTCGCGGTAGCGCTTGATGTTTTCGGCCGTAGATTTGGCAGGGTGGACACCGGTTTGGATGGCGTATTGTTCTGCCGGCAGGCCAAAGGCATCGTAGCCCATAGGGTGCAGCACATTAAACCCTTTGAGCCGTTTGTAGCGGGAATAGATATCCGTGGCAATGTATCCCAGCGGATGGCCCACGTGCAGGCCGGAGCCGGAAGGGTAGGGGAACATGTCCAGTATATAGTACTTAGGCTTGCCGGGGTCAGCTTTTACTTTGTAGATGCCTTCCTTTTCCCAGAATGCTTTGCATTGCTTCTCGATTTCTCCGGGTTTATATTCCATGCTACAGCTACGGTTTTGATTTTTGACTTAACGTTGGAGGGGGAACTAGGGTTCCCATTTCGTTTTTCAGAGCGCGAAAATAGGTATTTTCCGGGGAAACCCCGCTTGTCAGTTGCGGGTATTGGGTAATGCTGAAGCGGGTTTAGGAAAAGGATCGTAAATTTGAGCACTCCATCTTATCTTTACGAAAAAATAAAAACATGCTAAAAAGTCTGATCAAAGTAGGGCTGCTGTTGGTGGCAGGAATTTTGGTTTATAATTATTTTTTTGGCACGCCGGAAGAAAAAGCACAGTCCAAAGAGATATTCACCAATGTCAAAGACCTGACCAAGTCTGCTTTTGACCTGCTCAAACAGGAGAAGCAAAAATTTGACGAGGGAAAGTACGATGAAGCCGTAGATAAAGTTGGCGGGTTGCTGGAAAACCTCAAGGGGAAAGCCGAGCAACTGGAAGACAACCGCGAGCTGCTGGACCAAATTGCAGAACTAGAGCGTAAAAGGCAGCGCCTGAGCGATGACATCAACCGGGAGATTCCGGAAGACTACGACAGCACCTCTGCCGAACGCCCCAAAATGGACAGTTCCCGCCGCAAGGAAATAGAAGAAGAGTGGGAGGACCTCGTGCGCAAGACAGAGCACCTTATGGATGATATGGAGCAGAAAAAGCAGTAAAGGGTTATCTGATACGCCCTTAATCGAGCATCGCCCGGGTACACTTCTCAATTGGGGAGATGGCGTCAACGAGGATGTTGCCACGGAAAGCACGCCCCTGATGCGGATGGTAGGCCTCAAATACCAGATAGTAAATATCCTGTTTGGCAAAAAACTCCACTTCGTAGGCTTCCCATCTGGGGTGGCGAATGAGAGGAGACTCGTAGACCACTTGTGCTTTTTGGCATTTTGCTGCGCCTCCGTAAATGCGCAGGCGTAGTTCTCCGTTATAGGTCTCATAGTTGTTGGAATGCGATAAAAAGAGGGTAAGGGTGTAGCAATCTCCTTTTTTCAAAGGTGCGGTAAGCCGCTGGCCAATACTTTCCCAGGTGCCGTCTTCCCGGGTAATGAGCCCGAGGTAGGTGTCGCCTTCTTCCGCAGGGTTGTATACGCCCCACTGACCGGGCAGGATATCAGGCGTGGAGCCGGTTTCACAACCAAACCAACCACTGGGTACGGTTGCATCGAGGGCACCGTCCTCAAAGGAAGCGTTGTTCAGGAAAATGGGCTGTGCTGCTACCGTTAGGCCAAATAAGCCCGACAATAACAGGGCAAGGGCAAGGCTTCTCATCGTATTCCTTTTTTAGGGAAACGACTGCCCAATTCGCTTTGTTGCTTTGGCCTTTCGGCTTTATCTGCAACAGGGCTGCCCAATTCGCTTATATTTTCTAATTTTGCGCGTGTTCAACGATAAAACTCTACAATTTGTGGCGCCATTATAAACGGTGCCCCTAAGCAAATACCTCCTATGCCCGGACAGCTGGATCAGCGGCGCTCAAAGAGCCGACCCAATTACTGGCACTCTATCATTAGCGTAGCTTTAGTGCTGTTCGCTCTGGGCTTTTTTGCGCTTACGCTGCTTAATGCCCAGCTTATTGTCAATGAGCTTAAGGAAAAAGTGAACCTGATCATTGAATTGCAGGGAGAAGATACTGATGTGCTTGCGCGGCAAATCCTCAAGGATGTAGATCAAATGCCGTTTGTCAGGGAAGGCTCCGCAGCGTTTATTTCCAAAGAGCAGGGCGCAGCGCTTATGCGGGAAGATTTTGGCGACGACTTTCTGAAGCTCGATCTGCCCAATCCGCTGTATGATGTGATCACGTTCAATGTGAAAGCTGCCTACATGCACGCGGACAGTTTGAAAGAAATTCGCCGGGCGCTGATTGAACGCAAAGGGATAACCGACGTATACTACCAGGAAAGCCTGGTCAATGATATTGCGGATAATATAAAAGCCATTGGGATTGCCGCGATGGCTATCCTGGCGCTATTCCTGATTGTGGCGGGGTTGCTGATCCACAATACGGTAAGACTGGCGCTGTACGCCAACCGGTTGCTAATCAAAAACATGGAACTGGTAGGGGCCACCTGGGAGTTCATCAGCCAGCCTTTTCTTCGCCGGGCGATGTTGCACGGCTTACTGAGTGGCGCACTGGCATCAGGAGCACTTTTGCTGCTTTACCTCTATGTACAGGCTGATGTGCCGGGGCTGCGTGATATTCAGGACTGGACGGGCATGTTTATGCTGTTTGGCCTGCTGTTGACCATGGGCATGTTCATCAACACCCTGAGTACCTATTGGGTGGTACGCAAATATTTGAAAATGAGAGTAGATGACCTCTACTAAAAATAGTCTAAACTGAAGCCATGAGTAAGGAAAAACCTGGAAAGAAGAAAGTGGTGGTTACCACGGATAAGAGTAGTAAAGAAAAGAAAATGGTTAAGCCAACGAGCTCGCGCCGCGGAGCCCGCGAAGTCGAAACTTCTAAGGTGGAGCTGGAGTTCGGTAAGGCCAACTATATCCTCATTGCCGGAGGGCTGGGGCTCGTTTTCCTGGGGTTGATCCTGATGGCCGGGGGCGATATGCCTTCTCCAGACGTTTGGGAGGAAGACCTCATTTACAGCGCCCGGCGGACGGTGCTGGCTCCTATTGTAATCCTGCTGGGGTTAGGTATGGAAGTTTGGGCGATCTTCAAGAAGTAGCCTATTGTTCATGCCTCGCGCTTCGGCGTTTCAGGCTTTAATTATGTACAATCATGGAAGATATTCTTCGTTCCGCTTTGCTGGGTGTTATTCAGGGGCTGACCGAGTTTCTGCCCATTAGCAGCAGCGGGCACCTGGAGCTGGCGAAATTTTTCATGGGGGATGACAGCATGGCAGAGGAAAGCTTGCTCATGACCGTAACCCTCCACGCTGCCACCGCTCTGGCTACCTTGCTCATTTTTCGCAAGGAGGTGGGTGAAATCCTACGCGGCTTGTTCCAGTTTAAATGGAATGATGAATTGCAGTTCTCGCTCAAAATCATCTTATCCATGATTCCCGCAGCTTTGGTGGGGCTTCTATTTGAGGAACAAATTGAGCAACTTTTCGAGCAGCGGATTATGCTGGTTGGTTTTATGCTGATCTTAACCGGCTTGCTGCTGTTTTTAGCAGACCGGGCACAAAATACGGATAAGAGTGTGTCTTATGGCAATGCATTACTGATTGGTATCGCACAAGCCATAGCCATCCTGCCGGGTATATCCCGCTCGGGTGCCACTATTTCCACTTCCGTATTGCTGGGGATTGACCGGGAAAAATCTGCCCGTTTCTCTTTCCTGATGGTTGTCCCGCTGATTCTGGGCAAGATGGCCAAAGATATCCTCGACGGAGAGATGGCCTTGTCTGCAGGGCAGGCTGTACCTTTGGCGGTGGGGTTCGTTGCCGCCTTTGTGACTGGTGCCATAGCCTGCTTTTGGATGATCAGCCTGGTAAAGCGTAGCAAATTGACCTATTTTTCTGTATATTGTTTTGTCGTTGGTGCCATTGCTATTTTCTCAGTGGCATTTTAAACTGACAGCGGCACTTTTTTCTGAATTTTGATCTGAATAAGATCGCCTTTTTGTTGTTAATAAAACACTTTGATGGCCATGGACGGAGATGACCAACCGGTTCCGAGGTATGACTTTAAAGCAGGGACAACACTTCTAGTCGACAAGCCGCAAGGCTGGACCTCTTTCGACGTCGTTAATAAAGTCCGCTATAAAATTAAACACCGCCTGAAGGTGAAGAAAATTAAAGTCGGCCATTCGGGTACGCTTGACCCGATGGCAACCGGGCTGCTCATCCTTTGCACCGGCAAATTTACCAAGACACTGCATCAGCTTCAGGGGCTTTCCAAGGCTTATACGGGTACCATGTACCTGGGCGCAACCACGCCCTCTTATGATGCAGAATCGGAAGTGCAGGACCGCTTCCCTACTGCTCATATTACACCGGAGTTGATCGAGCAGGCCCGTCAGCAGTTTCTTGGCAAGATACAACAGGTGCCGCCTATGTTCAGCGCGATCAAGGTAGACGGGCAACCGCTTTACAAGAAGGCCCGAAAAGGGGAAACTGTGGAAATAGAGCCCCGGGAAGTGGAAATATTCGACTTTAAAATTACCCGTATCGACTTACCCGAAATCGACTTCGAAGTCAGCTGTAGCAAAGGGACTTATATACGTTCACTCGCTCATGATTTTGGTAAAGCCCTCAATAGCGGCGCCTACCTGACGGCGCTTCGCCGTACCAAAGTAGGGGACTTCGATATTCAGGATGCCTGGTCGCTGGACCAATTGGTCGAATTTATTGAAGAAGGGCCAGTCATTGGAGCCGAAAAAATGGCCTGAATTTAAGCTACAGACAAGCATTAGACAGTATTTTCCTGAAATTTTACCGTTTTGATTAGGAGATGTGCTTATTTTTAGTTCAAAAATGAGCAACACTTATACGGTTCTGGGGTTACTTCTGCCCCTTGTAATAGCCATCGGTGCCTGCACACCGCAAGAACAATCAACAGCTTACGAAGAAAAAGAAAGCGGTGCCGCTCTGGCCATGGAAGAGTGGGCCCGCGTCCGGTCTTACCCGGACGGTGAAATCCACATGGCCAATCTGTCTGTCGCCCATGAAGCGCAGCATGCGGTTATCGGTTTTCGCGATAATGCGGCAGAGTGGGAGGCGCTGGGGCCTAAAAACTTTGGCGGGCGTACGCTCTGCCTGGCTTTTCACCCAGATAATGCTGGTATCATCTACGCCGGCTCAGCTAGCGGCGGGCTTTGGAAATCGACTACTGCCGGAGCCGGGGCAGAGGCCTGGGAGCGCATCCCTTTGGGGCATCCGGTGCTGGGCGTTAGCAGTATCGCTATCAATCCTGAGGACCCGGAAGAGATGTACATCGGTACAGGGGAAGTCTACAATTATACGGTAGCCATGCCCGGTGTCTCCAACCGCCTCACCCGCGGTTCATACGGCATGGGCATCCTGAAAACCACCGATGGAGGACAAACCTGGGTGAAATCCCTGGATTGGTCTTATGAAGAAATGCGCGGCGTTTGGGATGTGATCATCAATCCTGAAAATACCAACACCATTTGGGCTACAACAACCCAGGGGACTTACCGTTCCACAGATGCGGGGCAAAGTTGGGCGCTTGTACATGACTTCCCTATGGGCATGGACCTTGAGCTCCATCCTGCTGATACCAGTATTTTATTTGCCACCTACGGAGGTTACGAAAGCCCACAGGCGGGTATCTTCCGCTCTACGGACGGCGGGGGCAGCTTCCAGCCGCTTTCAGGCCTGCCTAATGATTACTCCGGCAAGGCTATGCTGAGTATTAGCCCCTCTAACCCTGACCTCATCTACATCTCCCTGGCGGATGCTTTCGAAAGCCGCGGGTTGTACAAGTCCGAAAACGGTGGGGACAGTTGGGACCTGGTCAATACCGATGATATTGCCCGGTTCCAGGGCTGGTATTCCCATGATGTTGCCATCAAACCTGATGATCCCAATACCATTATCTACACAGGGGTAGACCTCTTTAAATCAACGAATGGCGGGCTAACCGTGGAACAAAAGGGGTATTGGTTCAATTGGTTCTTCGGACAGACGCCGGTGGGTGGCCCGGAAGGCCCTTCCGATTATGTGCATGCGGATATCCACGCTGCCTACTATTCGCCTTTCGACAACAACACCGTCTTTGTCGCAACCGATGGTGGCGTCTTTGTATCCGACGATAACGGCGAGTCCTGGTCGGGCCGCAACGGGGGCTACCAAACCCAGCAGTTTTATGCCAAATTTTCCAGTAGCCTTACCAATCCTGACCTGGCTATCGGTGGGCTGCAGGATAATGCCACAGCTGTTTATCTGGGAGACGACTCCTGGTACAGGGTCATAGGTGGGGACGGCATGTGCACGGCTATCGACCCCATTGATAACAGCCGGGTGTACGGCTCTTTTCAACGGCTGAATATCCGGCAGTCATTGAATGGCGGGCTGGACTTTTCGCCCTTGCCGATCAGCAGCCTGGGCACTGAAGTCACCAACTTTAACGGCCCCTTTATCCTATCGCCTCAGGACCCGGCAACGATCTACGCCGGTGCTCAGCGTCTCCACCGTAGCAATAACTTTGGGACCTCCTGGTCTGCTACCTCCACAGGGCTGGTCGACAGCGAATTCGGAAACCCTATCCTTACAATAGCGGCAGCGCCTTATGATCCGGGATTGTTGCTGGTCGCTACAGCGCCTTTACAGGGCGGCACGGCCAAGGTATTGCGCAGCACAGACGGCGGCGCTTCCTGGGGCCCGGTTGGAGGTTTGCCCGACCGCGTGTTTATGGAAATTACATTCGACCCTTCCACTCCCGGTACGGTATACGCAGTGTGTTCCGGCTTTGGTACGGATCACGCCTTTAAATCTGAGAATGGCGGGCTGACCTGGGCTTCCATTAGCGAAGGCTTACCGGATATCCCGGCCAACTCTATTGTGGTTGACCCGGAGCAGCCTTCTGACCTGTACGTTGGGAATGACCTTGGGGTATATGCTTCTTTTGACTACGGGCAGACCTGGGAGTGGTATTCGGATGGCATCGCTGATGCTACAATGGCCATGCACTTAAGCATCGCTGCCGGTCGCAAGCTGCGGGTAGCTACCCACGGGCTAGGCGTTTACGAAACAGACCTTCGGGAGCTGGTCTCTACGCAGGAACCACTGGCCAGCTCATTACAGCTGTTGCAGGCTTTTCCCAATCCGGCATCATCAACGGTGACTGTGCCTTTTGAACTGGGTGTGCCGGCAGATATTACCCTTCAGGTTTACCATAGCAACGGACAACTGATTGCTACGCTATTGTCCGGCCGCTATGCTGCGGGCGCCCATCAGGCAGCGGCGGATGTCTCGACCTGGGCATCCGGCCACTATGCAGTGGTCCTGAATAGCAAGCCCGTCAATGGGCAGGCCGTTCGAAAAGTGAGCAGCCTGATGGTTGCCCACTAGTGGATTGTCCCGGAAGTAAGTAAACGCAGGAGCTCGGGACAACCAAGGGCTCCAAGCATGAAATAGGCCCAACCAATTCGGACCAGCCTGAAATTGCCAGGTACTTCGGTATCATCTGATTAGTCTGAAGATTTAACATTCAGCTTACAGTTCACTACCTAACAGTAGGTAGTTTCAGCAGCGCATTGCCCCAATTTGGGTATTGTAAGCCCGGAAAGGGGCTTCTATTTTTGCAACTGTGTTTATTTAGATTTAATCCATTTAAATGAATTCGGATGCAAAACTATAAGCTACTAGGTCTTGCCCTCGCGCTGACCACCCTTTTCTGGAGTTGTGATACAGAAGACGAAAATGCCTATACAGTCCCAGACACTTACAATTTTGAAAATGTAAGCTACGACGGGCAGCTGCAGCGCCTGCAGATGTTGCTGGAAATGAAAAACTACCTCGGGTCTGCCAACACTCCTGGTACTGTGCTGACTGCTGACCGGCTTAAGGCCATGTATGCCAATGATACAGATAATGCAAACTGGACGCTGGAGTATGACGCCTCTAAACAGCTGAAAAGCAAGACTTTTGAGCAGGAACAAGCGGTATTTGAGGCCATGATGGAAGCCATCGCGGACAATAGCACTTCTACGGTCCCCGCTGCTGAAGGCCAGGCCGGTGTGTCCGTCAGCACTGATGGTACCAAACAATACCTCCTCAATGAGAAAGGGGTAGAGTTGGCTCAGCTCATCGAGAAAGGGCTTATGGGCGCCTGTTTCTACTATCAGTCCCTGACGGTCTACTTCGGAGATGACCGGATGAATGTAGACAATGAGGACGTTGTGCCTGGCGAAGGCACTGCAATGGAGCACCACTGGGATGAAGCCTTTGGTTACTATGGTGTACCTGTTGACTTCCCACTCAACAAAGATGGTATTGCATTCTGGGGGGTATATTCTGACCGCCGCGACCCCATCCTGAACTGCAACCAAGATATGATGGACGCCTTTATCAAGGGCCGGGCGGGGATCAGCAATGATGACCTTAAGGCACGGGATGAAGCCATTTCGGAAATCCGCCAAACCTGGGAAACTGTTACCGGTGCTACGGCGATAAGCTATCTGAATACTGCAGTAGAAAGCTTTGATGACATGGCCATTCGTGCGCATGCCCTTTCTGAGGCGATTGCGTTTACCTACGCCATTCAGTTTAGCCCGGAAAAGCGGATGACCAATGCTGAAGTAACTGCCGTGCTGGAGGATATTGCCGGCAGCAGCGACTTCACACAAATGGACCTGTACAATACTACGCCGCAGCGCCTGGAGGCTGCCAAGCTCAAGCTGGCAGACGCACTCGGCCTGATGGAGTCAAAAGATAGTTTCTAAAAATTAGAATTTATGCAATTGCTAAAGCCAGTTTTCACTTTTGTACTGACCGCTTCCGTTCTGCTGTTTTCGGGTTGCGATAGCAATATGGGCGGTACGCAGAGCCCCTGTGAGAGCGATTTTGATCAGCAGGCGCTGTTTCAGCATGTGGTTGACGCACTAATACTGCCGGGTTATGCCGCACTGGAGCTCAGTACGCAAAATCTGCAAACCGCAGCCTCTGACTTTGCACAAGCACCATCCCCGGAGACTCTGGACGAGGTGCGGACTGCTTTTCAGGCTGCTTACCTCAACTGGCAGGACGCCGCCCAATATGAATTCGGTCCGGCCGAAGAGGTTGCACTGCGGGCTACCCTTAATAACTTTCCGCTGAACATCAATGCCCTGGAATCCAGGATTGTAGGTGGGGCGTACGATTTTGCTAACCCGAATACCTTTGATAAAGGCTTCCCTGCACTGGATTATTTGCTCTATGGGTTGGGAGACAGAACCGATGGCGCGATTGTGGCGCAGTTTGAAGAGGCCGCTTACGCAGAATTTCTAACGGCACAGACCGCTTTTATGGCGGAGTCGGTCAAGAGGGTGCACGATGCCTGGAAAAACGGCTACCGTGACCAATTCCTGGTAACCACGGGCACTGCGGCGGGAGCTTCTCTGAGTCAAATCATCAATGGGCTCAATGAGCATTACGAAATGATCAAGCGGGATAAATTAGGTATCCCTTCGGGCGTAGTGACCCTGGGCTTCACCAATCCGGATAAAGTGGAGGCTCCTTATTCGGGCCTGTCGCTGGCACTGGCGCAACGTGCTTTACTTGCTGCAGAGCAGTTCTACCTGGGTGTCGGGCGGGATGGGCAGAATGGCCCTGGCTTGGATGACTACCTGGAAGCCGTCAATGCGACTAAGGAGGGCGAGAGCCTGAATACCCGCATTCAGCAGCAGTTTGATGTGGCTAAAGCAGCCCTCGCTGCCGTACCTGCACCTCTGCGTACAGCCGTTGACGAGAACAACGACCTTGCGGTCACCGCCTACAATGAGATAGCCAGACAAATTGTGAACCTCAAAACCGATATGCCTTCGGTTTTGTGTGTTGCGATCACCTACATCGATAATCCTAGTGATTCCGATTAACGTTCAAGCATATCGAGATGGGCTTACCGAGCCCCGGCGTATTGCCCCGCTTGTCACTTTTCGCATCCTTTTTGGCGGATTGATGGCAGCCGGGGCATTCCGGTTTATGGCGAGCGGGTGGATTGAGCGCCTGTACGGGGAGCCGGATTTCTTTTTCAAGTTTTATGGTTTCGAATGGGTGGCCCCGCTCAGCGTATCCGGCATGTACTGGGCTTACGGCATCGTAGGGCTCAGTGCGCTGGGCATTATGCTGGGCCTGTTTTACCGCTGGTCTGCTCTGGTCTTCTGGCTGAGCTTCACCTATACAGAGCTAATTGACGTGACCAACTACCTCAATCATTACTACCTGGTCTGTTTATTGGGGCTTCTGCTCATCTTTTTGCCCGCTCACCGGCGTTTCTCACTTGATGTTTGGCGCAAGCCCTCGCTTCGGGTGGAAACAGTGCCGGCCTGGTGCCTGTATGTGATTATGCTTCAGGTGGGCATCGTCTATATTTTCGCCGGTTTTGCTAAGTTGAATGCCGATTGGCTACTCCGGGCGATGCCCCTGGCGGTGTGGCTGCCGCCCAAAGCCGACTGGCCCGTCCTGGGGCACTTGTTTACACAATCCTGGGCAGCCTACGCTTTCAGCTGGTCGGGCGCTTTATATGACCTCAGTATCCCGTTTTTACTGCTCAACCGCCGTACCCGCCCTTTGGCCTACGTAGCGGTCATTGCCTTTCATTTGCTGACCAGGCTGCTGTTCAATATTGGCTTGTTCCCATTTATTATGATATTCAATACGCTTATTTTTTTTCCAGCTTCAGCACACGAACGGTGGTTGAGAAAATTAGGTTACGGCAGCGGGGCTACAGGCAAAAAGCTTGTTTTCCCGAAAGCACAGGTGTCATTACTCCGTGCGGGGCTTTTGGGGTATTTCGCATTGCAACTGTTGCTGCCCTTGCGCTTTCTTTGCTACCCCGGCAACGTGCTCTGGACAGAGGAAGGCTACCGCTTTGCCTGGCGGGTGATGCTGGTAGAAAAAGCAGGGCAGGCAACGTTCACCGTAAGGGACCCACAGACCGGGAGGCAGTCGGAGGTCGATAACACTGACTACCTGACGCCCTATCAGGAAAAGCAGATGGCCATTCAGCCAGACCTGATCCTGCAGTATGCGCATCACCTGGCGAAGGTCTATCAGCAAGATTATGGCATTGCCAACCCGGAAGTGACCGTGGACGGCTTCGTAGCGCTCAATGGCCGTTCCAGCCGCCGACTGATTGCCCCGGATGTAAACCTGGCAGCAGTAGAAGACAACTTGTGGCCTAAATCCTGGATTTTGCCCTTTGAAGACGAGGAAAAGATTGCTCAGCAATAACCTACTTTATGCAACGTATACTGATTACTGCACTGTTCTTATCGATAGCCCCGATGTTGGCCTTTGCTCAGGAATACAGCATCGTTGGCATCGTGGTTACCAAAGACGAAGCACTGCCGGTGGATAGGGCTACACTTTTCCTGGCAGAGACGGGCGCCGTAGTTGAAACGGCACACGATGGCACTTTTGAGCTGGAAGCTGCCGCACCCGGGCCGTACAGTATTACGGTTTTCATGCCGGGCTTTACTACTATGGTCAAAGAAGTAACCCTGAGCCCGGAACAGCCGGTGGCCGCACTTGAACTGTCGCTGGAAGAGCTGAGTATTGATATGGAGTCGGTGGAGGTACAGGCTTCCCGTGGCATTTACAGCATGTCGCGCCTTAGAAATGTGGAGGGGGCAGCCATCTATGCGGCTAAAAAGAGCGAGCTCATCGAATTGGACAAGGCGATGGGAAACCTGGCTGCTAACAATGCCCGGGAGATATACAAAAGTGTACCAGGGCTCAACATCTGGGAGAATGATGGTGCCGGGCTGCAACTGGCGATTGGTGCCCGCGGGCTGGACCCCAACCGTACTTCCAACTTCAATACCCGTCAGAATGGGTACGACATCAGTGCAGATGCGCTGGGCTACCCCGAGAGCTATTATACCCCGCCGGCACAAGCCTTGCAGCGCATAGAGGTAGTGAGGGGGGCGGCGTCCCTACAGTACGGCACTCAGTTTGGGGGGCTGCTCAACTTTGTTTTTAAGGAAGGCCCCCGTGATCGGCCTTTTGAGTTCACCACCGAGAACACCTACGGCTCCTTCGGGCAGTTCAATACGTTCAATAGTGTCGGGGGCACAGTGGGCGATTTGAATTATTACGCTTTCTACCAATACAAACGAGGCGATGGCTGGCGGCCCAATTCGGGTTATGAACAGCACACGGCCTTTGGCAACTTGCAGTGGAAACCCACTAAACGGCTGGAGCTCGGATTGGAATACACCCACATGAACTATCTGGCACAGCAGCCGGGCGGACTGGCTGATTTTGAGTTTCAACAAGACCCGCAGCAGTCCAAACGAGCCCGGAACTGGTTTAAGGTGGACTGGAACCTGGCTGCTCTGACACTGGACTACCGCCTCTCGAGCCGCACCCGCATCAACTGGCGCAGCTTTCTGCTTATGGCTCAACGGGATGCGCTGGGTGAGCTTGGCCCCATCAACCGCCCGGACCCTCTGCGGGAGCGCGACCTGATTTCCGGGAAGTATCAGAATTTTGGATCAGAAGCCCGGCTGCTGCATCAGTATAAAGTGAATGACCAATTGAGTACTTTTTTGCTTGGAGCAAGAGTGTACCGTGGTTTTACAGAGAACCGGCAGGGCGATGCCTCCGCAGATGAGGGGCCCGATTTTCGTTTCCTCAACCCGGAAGATCTTGAGCAGTCCAATTATGAATTTCCCAGCCGCAATGTGTCGGTCTTTGCCGAAAACCTATTCAATATCACACCCCGCCTGAGCGTAACGCCGGGTGCCCGGTTTGAATACATCCGTACTGCATCCGATGGTTACTATAAAGAGCGGGTCTTTTCGGGTGGGGAAGTCATCTTTGAACGCCGCCTGGAAGATGAGCGGGTGAATGAGCGTTCATTAGTGCTGATGGGGCTGGGGGTGGGCTATCAACTTAAGCCTGGCATCGAGTTGTACGCCAACTACTCTCAGAACTACCGCGCGATCAATTTCAGTGACCTCGCCGTGGTCAACCCCAACCTTGTAGTGGACTCCCTACTGACTGATGAGCGCGGCTATAATGCCGACATCGGGATAAGAGGGGATGCCCTGAGCGGGAGGCTCCGCTTTGATGTTTCGGGGTTTTACCTGCGCTACAACGACCGTATCGGTCTGTCGGAAATCAGCATACCCGATCCTATCGTGATTGAACGCCTCGTTGCATTTCGGACCAATATTGGCGATGCCCGAATCCTTGGGCTGGAGGCTTTTGCTGAAGCGGACTTTTGGAAGCTCTTCGTAGATCAGGATAGCCCCTGGTCTGTACTGGCCTTTGTCAATTTCAGCTACCTGCAAGGCACTTACATCAGTGGGCAACGGCAGTTTACCGGTAACGATGTGGAGCTCATTCCACCGGTTAGCCTGAAAACGGGGGTGACGATCCGGCGTGGGGGCTTTTCCTGCAGCTACCTGCTTTCCTATGTTCAGGAGCATTTTTCTGATGCCACGAATGCCCGCTTCGTAGCGAATGCCACCCGGGGCGTTATCCCAACTTATACCGTCATGGATGTATCTGCAAGTTATGCCTGGAAGCGCTACCGGGTACAAGCTGGCGTCAATAACCTGGCAGATGCGAGCTACTTTACCCGCCGGGCTACAGGTTACCCCGGCCCGGGTATTATCCCCGCTGAGCCCCGCCGGTTTTATCTGGGGCTGCGGATTAAGATTTAGCGCTACTGCTCGTCCGGGCTGAATTTCTCCAATTGCTGTCCACTGCCAGCTTCCTGATTGGGGGGCGTGGTTGATGGGGAGGTGTTTATTTCCTTCCTTTTCATAGGAGCAGCGGGGGGCTGCCCGGCCGCTTCGCCCGGCGGTAGTTGTTGTGGTTGCTGTGCTTCTACTGTTTCCGGAGCAGGCTCAGGCACGATTTCCCGGATAGCGGGGAAGCGTAGAATACCTTTAATGGGGCGTACGCTGGTGACTGCGGTGCGAGCGCTTTCCAGGTGAACGTCCAGCGCCAGGTTGTAATTCTGCATAGCGGAGTTGTCGATACGCTCCAAAGGGTAGGTGTTCTGTGTTTCCAGGGTGACATAGAAGCGCTTGCGATTGGCATCGGGCTCTACATCTACAATGCGCACGTTCAGGGCCTTATCACTACGGCGGACAATAAGGTTACCGATGTAGGGCGTAGCATCAAAGTTGACCGGATTGTAGTGGTCTTCGATATCGATAGAGAATTTCCACTGGAAGGCAAACTCCCAGCCGTCCTTTTTGGTGAGGTCGAAGCGGCCATCCGCTACGTTGGCGATAGGGTGGGAGCTGGTCTGTATTTCTTCATTGATATCGAAATAAAGGTACTGCCCGTTCACCGGTTCTTTGCTCCGGATGCGGTAGCAGGCACTCAGCTTGCTCGGCCGCTGATCAATGGGGCCGTCAAAGTTATCGGACAGAGGGCGCCCGGTAATGGTAAACCGGCAGCCGCTCGTCTGGCCTTCAGTATCAAAGTAAGGCTCGGCGTCTATCGTAGGCTGGCCATCGTACAAGCCGGACTGTACCTGCTCGAGGGTCCAGAAGTTGCGGGTCATGTACTCCGGTATGCCCTCCACAATCAGGAAGTGCTTGTGCTCTATACCCTCGATCATCAGGGGCAGGTCCTGTGCTTTTTGGAAGACCGGATTGATGCTTTCGAGGTAGGCTTGTATGTCATCAGGTGTAGGCAACGGGCTGAACATTTTCCACTTATCCCGGATGTAGTCAAATTCAGTGTAAATGATGGTTTCCCAGTCGGTACCCGAGAAAGTGGCGTTACCAAGTTTACCAAAACCAAGGCTGGTGCTAAGTCTAGCAGGCAGAGGTCCGGTGAGGTTGAGCCCGCCTTCCATTTCTACCCGGTAATTTTCTTCAGCTGAGGTCAGGTGCTTGAGCATCACGCCCTCAAACTCCCGCAGATAGTAGGCATTACCGATGAATTCGGGGTTCTCCTGGTAAAAACGCCAAAGCTTGAGCATGGCTTCAGTGGTGCGGTAGTCATTAGCCTCCAGCACAAACTGCATAGGCGAAACGAAAGAGCCTGATAGGGCAATGACGGAAGACTCCCGCTGATGGTCGGTTTCCAGAGCGGCCTGAAATGAAGCGTATGGGGGCTGTACGCCTGCCTCCAGTGCAGCACGCAGGTAACCACTGCAAGTCTTATGCATGAAGTAGGAGTCAAAGTTCTCATCGGGGTTGACGACAAACTGATTTTCCATGCTGCTCAGCGTAAAGACCCGGTTGGGGCTGAAGTCGACTTCCTCAAATGACCGCTCAATGTCTTCTTTCTGGAAGATATAATACAGCAGCCCACCTCCACGGATGTCTGCTGTTTCCACATCTGTACGAAGGGTTCGACGGCCGAGGAACTTGCTGATGTCCTGAGGGACATAGTCCCGCCGTCCGTTTTTGGGCGATGTGAACCCGCAATATTCGCAGTGCTTTTTGAAAATACGTTGTAAGGCATACCCCAGGCTTATGCGGGAATAACTCCGCTCCGGTGGCCAGTTTTCACGCCGTGCTTCTTCCAGCCGCCGCTGATAGCGGTCGACCCGTTGAGCATCGAGCTGTGCCAGGGGCAGTAAGCAGAAGACCGATAACAGGGCAATCCAGATTCTCATTGCTTCGTATTGGGATTTTTGTTATTTATTGCAGCGAATATAACAATACATAACGCCGATTGGATGGCAAAATTTTATGCCACCTCACCCTATTATCTTCTGACGCAGACAGTGCCATAATTTCTTACCGCATCAGCATCACATCGCCGGAGTAGACCTCTGTGGCACCATCCGAAAAAGTGATTTCGGCATAGTAAACAAAGATGCCGGGGTTCAGCGTTTCTCCCCTGAAGGTACCGTCCCAACCCATCATATTGTTATTCGGCAGGAGGTCTTTGCGCTCGAAGACCATACTGCCTGTACGGCTGAAAATCCGCATCACCGGAATATTAACCAGGGCTTTGTCGCCGTGGATGAAAAACTCGTCGTTTCGGCCGTCCCCGTTCGGGCTAAACGCGGTAGGGATAAATACCCGGCGCGTCCGTTCCACTTTCACGTTGATGACATCCTGTGCGGTGCATAGGCTCAGTGTGTCGGATACCCGCAGCAGGTAAGTGGTCGACCGTTGGGGGCTGACGTTGACGGACTGCCCGGCAAATTGGAACTGACTGCTGTCTGCTGCAATCCAGGTGAAAACAGGGGAGCCAGGCGTCGCAGTACCCGTTAAGGTCAGAGTATCGCCAAGGTTTATCGTGGTGTCCCGCCCGGCATTCACCACCAGCACCGGAGCGGGGGCTACCGCCTGCGTGCGTTCTGTTTCACAACCAAAGGAATCCTGAACAATTAAACTGTAACTGCCGGCAAACAGGCCGGAGAAGCTGGGGCTGTTGCCAAACATGACTCCATCAATAGAGTACTCGAAGGGAGGGGTGCCACCAGTCACGGTATCGATACGGAGCCGTCCCCCATTTTCACCGCTTACGCAGGTGATATCAGTAGTGGAGACTTCAAAGTCTAGTGCCACGGGTTCGGGGAGGAGGAATGTGGTGGTATCCAGGCAGCCGCGCTCATTCGTTAAAGTAAGGCTGTATTGCCCCGCTCCCAGGCCGCGGTTGGTGGCTTGGGTACTGCCATCGGACCAGGCATAGGTGAACGT
The DNA here is from genome assembly GCF_040219495.1 of Phaeodactylibacter sp. Classification (GTDB taxonomy): domain Bacteria; phylum Bacteroidota; class Bacteroidia; order Chitinophagales; family Saprospiraceae; genus Phaeodactylibacter. The sequence continues at coordinate 77,790 of NZ_JAVJSK010000134.1, forward strand.
ATTGCCCGGGCCAACGGGCACCGCGTCCAGTGCCCCATCGGTGAATCCAAAGCAAGTGACCGGTTCCGCAAGGGCGATTGTGGCTACAAGGGGCGCATCAGGCTGTGGCAGCAGTGCCTCGGTAGTATCCTGGCACCCATCTGCATTCGTTACCGTGATGGCATACAAGCCGGTCGGTCGGTTGGAAAGGGTGTCAGTTGTGCTCCCTGTGCTCCAATTGTAGGTAACCGGCTGCCCGTTCGTGCTGACTGACAATTGCCCATCGCTGCCACCAAAACAGGAGACCTCCTGGCCCACCTCTATCGTTGCAATGAACTCTGCTGGCTGTTCCACTTCATAGTCAATAGACCGCTCGCACCCATTGGCATCAGTAAGGAGGAGTGGATATACCCCGGCGCAAAGGTCAATCAGTGCGGAGGTGTCTGCACCATTCCCCCAACTAAACTGATAGGGAGGGGTGCCTCCGGATGCAGCCACGCTAAGGGTGCCATCACAAAAACCAAAGCAGCTGGTACTGCTCTGATCGGTGACAGTCAGCTCAAGGGCAGCCGGTTCTTCAACGAGGACCGTGAAGGTGGTATCAAAAAAATTGTCCGTAATACTGATGGCATAGGTGCCTGCTGTGAGGTTGGGGAGCTCGGCCGGTTCATTGTCCTCGTTGAGTACACCGGTACCGGAAAGTGTCAGGTCAGTTTTTTCCCAGCTGTAGTCATAGGGTGGAAGGCCGCCCATAGCTGAAAACGTGATGCTTCCGGTATTGCCGCCATTGCAAGCTACCGAATCAGCTTGCCCCACGGGGACGATGCCCGTCAGGAAATCCATTGTAAAGCAGGTGTCGCCAACGCACCCGAAATCGTCGGTCACTGTTACGCAGCATTCTGCGCCACCAACGAGGTTGTTGTTGGAAGGACCGGTAGTACCATCGCACCATTCAATGGTATAGCCACCGTTGCCACCGGTGGGTGTTGCGATGGCTTGCCCGTTGGCATTACCTTCTCCAATAGCGGGTTGTACCTGCTCAATATTTACTGAAACCGGCTCAAGGACGGTTAGTGTTGTATTGATGATGCTGTCGCAGCCCAGAAACAGGATAATCGTATCTGCATAGGTGCCCGCCTCTGTATAGGTGGAGCTGCCGACTTCAAAGCTATCGCCGGCGCAAATCGTGGTATCGATTTCGGTAACGGGCGTGATATCCCCGGCATCGTAGATGTCGAGGGAAAACATCCCTGTGCCATTAGCGCCATCGCCATCAATGAGGACGTAGTAGGTTGCTCCGCCTACCAGGCAGCTGAAATTGAGGGACTCGTCTTCATCGGCGGGGTCATAGGCACTTTCCAGGTGCTGAAAGAAACCACTGCAGGTGGAGAAAGCCCGGTAAAGGCTGAGTTGTATACCGATAGAGTCTACCACCCGGTTGGAAAAAGCTTCTATCCAGACGTTGCCGGATGGCGGGGCTTCAAAAGAGAACCAAACAGAGTTTTGGACCACAAAATTCGGGCTGAAGGGGTCGTTATTGCTGTCGGCGCAGTAGTTGCCGTAAAAGGCGTTGGTACTAATGGTATCTCCCGGGGGGACGGCACCGAGGTTGAGGGCGTCGCAGCGTTCGTTTGGGGCATCGTCAACATCTGTGCTGATCAGGCGCAGCCCAAATACGCCCTCTTCATCGCCGGGGTCCGTAAACGCCCCGTCTACCAAAATGTAATACCGGGTGTCCGGCTCCGGGCAACTGACCCGCATATAGACATCCCGGTTGTCATTGGGTGCTGACCAGCTCACGAGTTCCAGGTTGCCGGTGCAGGTGTCATTGTCGGAACGGTAGAGGGCCACTTCGACATCAAAGGCGTCACCTGTGTTTTCGGGGTCGCCCAGCGCTTCGATCCAAGCTACGCTACCAATGTTTGGGCCCGTCGTAAACTCAAACCAAACACCGTTAGAGTTGGAAAATCCCCCATCGTCAGCAGGGTTAGGCTCATTTTGATTGTTGGCGCAGAGGTTGTCGTATTGCCCAATTGTGGCATCGCCCAAGGTGTCCCCCCTTGTCAGGGTGCCCAGCGGAATAGCCTGGCAGGGCAGGTCGTTGTAATTGCCATTACCGGTAACGGAAACGGAATACTCCAGGGTGCCACCACTACTGCCGCCATTTGGAAGAGAAAGGGTGTAGGGGGCGGTCTCATCAATTGCCGGCAGGGTGATATCTGCACAAATCTGCTCTTCGCACGAGCGGTCTACAAAACACCCAATTGGCAGGAGCGGGTCATTCTCAAAAACGGTAAAGCATACCTCTATGGTTGGCGGAAGGTCGTTCGGGCAACTGAAATCTTCAGCGTATTGAACGTTGGGGAGTGCCGTGTAGCAAGGGCCCTGCGCCGGGTAAATGGCGATGCCCTGATTTTCTACTTCTACCTGCCAGAGCGGGTCGGGACCTGAAAAAATATCATCACAGGTCGTCGTAACCGTGGCATTTTCAACGGTCAACTCAACGGTTATCTGTGCATTTAACCATTGGCACAGGAGCACAAACAGGGTTGGTAAAACGAAACGCTTCATACCGAGGGGATTTATTTCTCTAGCAAAAATGATAAAAAGGGCAAATACTGTTGCCTGATCGGGCACAATAACCCGCAACCTACTTTACAGAAGAGCCCATCTTACAGGATTCTTCATATCGGCAAGGTACAGTTTAGGATAATTTTAACAGCAAAGTACGGAGGGGAAGAATTAAGTTAGAGTAGTCGCTATCTGTGGTGTGATGTAAAGATAGGGTATTTTACAGAAAGAGGGAGTAGAGTAGGGGAGGTTTTATACCCCCCCCTGCTCTACGGTTGATTAGGCCTTCATGGCTTTGATGCCTGGCAGTTCTTTGCCTTCGAGGAACTCCAGCATGGCACCCCCGCCGGTAGAAACGTAGCTGACTTTATCAGCAAGTCCCATTTGGTTCACTGCGGCAACGGAGTCGCCACCGCCTACCAGGGAGAAAGCACCGCCCTGCGTAGCTTTAGCAACGGCCTCAGCGATAGCTTTGGTGCCGTTGGCGAAGTTGGGCATTTCGAATACCCCCATCGGGCCGTTCCATAATAAGGTTTTAGAATGGGCAATCGCCTCTGAAAACTGAGCCCGGGCAGCGGGGCCGACGTCGAGGCCCATCCAGCCATCAGGCACTTCATTACTGCTTGCCGTTTTATGAGCGGCTTCATTTGCAAAGCTGTCCGCGATGATACTGTCTTCCGGAAGGTAGATGGTCACACCCTTGGATTTTGCCTTTTCGATGAGCTCCAGAGCCAATGGCAGGCGGTCTTCTTCTACGAGTGAGTTGCCCACTTTTCCACCTTGGGCTTTCACGAAAGTGTAGGCCATACCACCGCCAATAATCAAGTTGTCGACGAAGTCGATCAGGCGCTCCAGAAGCAGGATTTTATCAGACACCTTTGCCCCGCCGATAATGGCAGTGAGGGGGCGCTCAGGGCTGTTGAGGACTTTGTCAGCGTTTTTGATTTCGGCCTGCATGAGGTAACCGAAAGACTTGGCGCCTTTATCAAAATACTGTGCCACGGTAGTTGTGGAGGCATGTGCACGGTGTGCGGTACCGAAAGCATCGTTCACATAGAGGTCTGCCAATTCTGCCAGGCCTTTAGCAAAAGATTCATCTCCTTTTTGTTCCCCCGGGTTGAAGCGGGTATTCTCCAGGATGAGGATTTCGCCCATCGGCAGGTCAGCAGCCATGGATTTGGCCTTGGCGCCTACCGTTTCATCGCAGAAGTGAACCTTAGCACCGGTCAGTTCAGCCAGGTGGCTGGTGAGGTGGTTAAGGGTGAATTTTTCGCGGTCAATGCTGCCGTCTTCTTTGAGTTTCTTGGTTGGGCGGCCGAGGTGGGACATCAGAATAGCTGCGCCGCCTCCGTCAAGAATATGTTTGATGGTAGGCAAAGCCGCCCGGATACGGGTATCATCCGTAATCTTGAAATCTTTATCGAGGGGCACATTGAAATCTACCCTTACGAGTGCTTTTTTGCCCTTGAAATCGAGTTGCATAGGGTTGGAATTTAGGCTAAAACAAAGAGACCGGAGCAGCAGGCTCCGGTCATGTCTTTATCATCAGAGCTTGTCTGGAGCGGTTTCGTTATGAAAATCAAGGATTTATGGTTCTGGCAAAGTCACTAAATTTGAGTTTAGCGGGCTAAATGAAAATTTATTGAGGAAGCCAGAGCTTGCCCCGCATTTCTGCGGGGTTCATAAAGCGTTGATTTGCAATAGTAACGAGCTCCAAACATGCTCTCAGTGTATCCTTACTTATTGAGGATCATCTTTGTCAGGTCGGCGAGGCGTGCAGAGTAGCCTGCTTCGTTGTCGTACCAGCTCACGACCTTCAGCAGTTTGCCGTTGACGTCGGTCATGAGGCTGTCGAAGATAGAAGAGTGTGGGTTGCGCACGATATCACTGGAAACGAGGGGGTCAGTGCTGTATTGCAGTACGCCTTTCAGTTTGCCCTCTGCCATTTCCTTAAACTTAGCGTTGACTGCTTCAACGGTTACTTCCTTGTCCAGCATTACATTGAGCTCAACCATTGAGCCGGTAATGACGGGCACACGCAGTGCGATTGCAGAAAGTTTGCCTTTCAACTCAGGGATGACCTTTCCGGTAGCTGATGCTGCACCTGTGCTGGTCGGCACGATGTTGAAGGCCGCAGCGCGGGCACGGCGCAGGTCGCTGTGCGGTGCATCCTGAATGTTCTGGTCAGCGGTGTAAGCGTGGGTCGTTGTCATAGAACCAACCTGAATACCCCAGTTTTCGTGGATGATTTTCGCAACAGGTGCCAGGCAGTTTGTTGTACAGGATGCGTTGGAGAACACATTGGCACGGCGGTCCAGTTCGTCGTCGTTGACACCCAGTACGATGGTTTGTACATCGCTGCCTTTGGCGGGGGCAGAGATAATGACATCCTTAGCGCCTGCTTTGAGGTGCAAGCCTGCTTTTTCTTTGGAGCGGAAGATACCCGTACATTCCAGTACCAGATCTACACCAAGGTCTGCCCATGGTAGTTCTTCCGGGTTGCGGATCGCGTAGGAGTGGATATGCTTACCGTTGACGATAAATCCGTCATCGTTGGCTTCTACGGTGCCTTCAAATGGACCCTGGGCAGAGTCGTACTTGAGCAGGTGGGCAAGCGTTTGGTTGTCCGTCAGGTCATTTATGGCAACAACTTCGATGCCTTCTGTGTGGAGGAGGTTGCGGAATGTAAGACGTCCGATTCGGCCGAAGCCATTAATAGCAACTTTTTTTGCCATGGTTTTTTCGCGATTTAATGATGTTAATGATTTGGTCCGGGACGGAGGAAAGCCTCCGCTGATCGTTCAAAAGTATAAAATTCACTAAGAGCTTGTTGGGAATTTCCCCTTTGGACCTATATACGTTCTAAAAGGAAACGCTCAACGTGGCCTAAATCTATACAATACACAAATTTAGGGGCTTTAGCAAGCTGTTTTCAATGATATTTGGCATAAAAGCAGCTTATGAGGCACTTAGTGTAAAAATAACAATAATCACCAGAACATAGTTGATTCACCGCTCTTTTTATCAGGACATTGAACTAAAATCAGGGTGACAAAGTTACTGCTCTTGCCAGTTTGTGGGGTTCAGCTAACGGCCTGACCAAGATTTAAGTAATATTTTTTTCCTGATACTTTTGGAAATTCAGGAAACCCACTATCTTTGCATCGCTCTGGCAAAAAGGTGCCGGGCAGCTTGAAATCTAAAGCTCTTTGACCCATTCTTTACAAAAAGAAATGAGGAAAGATTTTCAGTTTTCTGAGCAAATGTTACTTTTGCATCCCGCAGTAAGAAAATGGCCCGTTCGTCTAGGGGTTAGGACGCCAGGTTTTCATCCTGGTAGCACGGGTTCGAATCCCGTACGGGCTACCATTTTATACTGTTTTCTACTGTGGAAAAGACATGTTATTTTTCTTGGCCCGTTCGTCTAGGGGTTAGGACGCCAGGTTTTCATCCTGGTAGCACGGGTTCGAATCCCGTACGGGCTACAAACTATAGGGAAGCATTTTGCTTCCCTTTTTTGTTGCTTCGACCCGCTCTAAACCTCCCACCCAAACTTTTCCCAATCTTCAGCGTAGTCAATATCCGAAAGAGCAGGGGCAAAGCCCAGTGAGCCTCCCTGGGCGTGGATCCGGTCTTGTGTGATTTGGCCGACTTCACCGGTACTCCAGGTCATGTCCCGGAATAAGTAGGGGCTGGTCTTTTTCATGCCCAGTAGGTAGTAACCGCCGTCTACAGCTGGGCCGAGGACATAATCATGGTGCCGGAGCGTCTCAAAAGCTTCCTCGATGATGGTGGTGTCAATTTGGGCAATATCGCTGCCGACGATTATGGCGGATTCCGCTTGTTGCAGCGCCACTTCGAAGGCCTGTTCCATCCGCTCGCCCAGGTCAGCACCCTGTTGCTGTAATTTTTTGAACTTACTCCCAGGCCAGCGGTCGTCTTCGCGCACCCGTACACTGTAAAACAGTAGCCGAAGGGCATCAACGCCTTCGGCTACGGTCCGGGTTTTGGCGAGGAGCGCCTCGTAAATGGCCAGCGCTTTATCCTCGCCCAGTGTTTTTGCTAATCGTGTTTTGACTTTTCCCTTTTCCGGATTGCGGACGAAAATGATAAGTGCCCGCCTGGCTTTTTTAGTCATCGTCTCGTTTGTAGAGTTCGTCTTCATCTACGACCTGAACGTCCTCCCCGGATTTCAACTTTCTTGCAACGGCGGCGTAGGGGCCGGTCACGACCTCATCGCCCTCGCTCAGTCCATCTACTACTTCAATGTAGGTATCATCCTGTATGCCGGTTTTGACTTTTTGCATGTGTGCTGTATCGCCTTTGACCAGGAAGACAACCTCCATCAGGTCTTGTTCTTCTTCTTCCAGAGAAGCAGCTTTTGGCTCTGGCTTTTTGCTGTCTTTTTTCTCCCGCGTGGTCACCGCCTGAATAGGTATGGACAAGACGCCCTTCGCGACCTCCGTTTTGATGTCGACACTCGCAGACATACCGGGGCGGAAAGGGTAGGGCTTGGCCGGGGTGATGAGGTCATTATAGGAAACCGGATCGATATTGATGCGCACCTCAAAATTGGTGACCTGATCGCTTGTCAGTGATGCTGCGGCTGTGGCGTTGGTGGCAGAATTGGCAATTTGCGTCACCTTACCTTTGAATACCCGGTCGATATAAGCATCCACTTCAATGGCTACCTCATCGCCAACGGTTACTCTTGGGATGTCATTCTCACTGACTTCTACCCGGACTTCCATAGCATTCAGATTGGCGATACTCATCATTTCGGTACCAGCCATTTGGATGGTCCCCACCACGCGCTCTCCTTCCTCTACATCGAGGCGGGAAATAATGCCACTCATCGGGGCAAAAATCTCCGTTCGGCGAAGGCTGGTTTTGAGCTCTTTCAGGCTTGCCTCGGAGCTTTGCACCGTATAGGCGGCGGCCTGCGCACTTTGCTCGGCTGCTTTGACATTTGCACTGGCAGACCGCAGGTTGGCTTCCAGCGCACGCAAGTTGGAAAGGGACTGTTGGAAATCGGCTTCCGAGATGACCCCCTCCTGGAACAGCGGTTCATTGCGCTCGTGGATTTCCCGGGCGTTGATCAGCTGCGCTTCGATCTGTTCTTTTTGGGCTTTAAACTGCTCAATTTGAGAACGGGTATTGGCTAATTGCGCTTTGGCGCTATTCACACTTGCTGCGCCCCGCTCTACCTGTGATTCAAACGCATCGGGGTCGATGCGTGCCAGGAGTTGTCCGGAAACAACCGAGTCGCCTTCTTCGATCAGCAGGTCTACGATCTCTCCGGAAACATCAGAGCTAATCTTCACTTCTGTTTGAGGGAATACTTTGCCACTTGCGGAGACCTCCTCAGTGATAGTCCGCTTTTCTGCGAGCTCCGTAATGATTTTTTCACCCTTTGGCTTGGATTGGTTGCGCCAAATCAGGAAAGCGACCAAAATGACGATAAGGCCAAGCAGGGCGAAAATAAGAGTATTGCTGCGTTTCTTTGTCTTTGTCTTTGACATGATATATGGCTAAAGTTGGTGATTGAGCAGCTGGCACAGGTGCCGCTGTTACAAAGTAAAACGGTTAATCTAATTCCAGTGCCTTGCCCATATAAAAATCAATGGTTTTCAGGTTGAACAGGTACTGATATTTGGAGCGTATGAGTTCAATTCGTGCCTGGTCCAGGGTATTTCTGGCAGTGGCGAACTCCAGCGTGTTGATTGCGCCAAGGTCGAACCGCTTTTGGGCATTTTCGAAAGCCGTTTCTGCGGCCTCCACCGACCGCTGTGCGGCTTTGTAACTGTTGAAGGAGGCCCGGGTATCTGCAAGGGCTCTTTGCACATCCGCCTCCAGGAGCTGCCGCTGCTGTGTACGGCCTACTTCAGCGTTCAGCTTGCTCAGCCGGGCACGCTCTTGATTGATACGGTTGGTATGACGGCTGTAGATGGGCACGTTGAGGTTGACCCCAACGACTTGTCCGAAGTTTTGGTCGATTTGATCCGTATAGGCAATTTGCTCATTATCGACGGGGACTTCAGACTCGAATTCGATCGTTACCGGGCTGCCGTCGATGAATACGGTTTGTGGTACGCGCCGGGTTTCAAAAATTGGAGACCGGAAAGCAGAGGAAAAGTTGGAATTCAAACTGGCAAAAAGGGTCAGTGTAGGCAAAAAGCCGGACTTGGCAATTTCTTCGGAAAGCTGTGCGGATTCAATGCGTAGGTCGGCGGCCTGAATCTGAGGCTGGGTTTGCAGGGCTGCAGTGTACACTTCTTCGAGCCCAACGGCCTGCGGATTGGCATTTGCCGGGAGGTCGATAAATTCCGGACGGACGATTTTTAGGTCCTCCTGCGGGCCGAGCTGCATCAACTGCTTCAGATTGAGGTAGCCGATGTTGACGGCATTCTCTGCTTCAATGATGGCGCGGTCATTTTGGGCAATCTGGGAGAGCAGGTCCAGGCGGTCGTTGGCGGGCACCGAGCCTGCACGGATCAATTTGTCGGTTTGGCTGAGCTGATCCTCTGTCAACTTGAGGTTTTGCTTCGCATTAGTCAGTTGTTCCTCCGACAGCAGAATGTTGAGGTAAGCGGCGGCAATATCCAGTGCAATATTATTGGAAGTTGCGTCGGCATCCAGTTTTGCAGCCCGGGTATTGAGCTGGCCTTGGCGGATAGAGTTATTAATGAAGCCGCCTGAGTAAAGGGTGACGTTGGCATCCAGCGAGAAGCTGTTGAAGCCGATGCGCTCGTTGTTAAAGCTGTTGGTAGTGGGGTCAATCGTCCGGCCAAACTGATAACCGGCGCGTGCGCCTGCACTCAGGCCTGGCAGCCGGCTGTACTGGTTTTCCTGTACGCCAAGCTCAGCGGTACGGATGTCGTACTGAGCCTGCCGGAGGTTCAGGTTGTTTTGCCGGGCATATTCAATGCATTTTTCCAGTGACCAGGGTTGGGTTTGGGCTTGTACCATCCAGCTGGTTAAAGCGCAGAGGGCTAGCGTCAGGGCGATTTTTCTGGTTGTCATACGATTTGGGTTTTGCAGTAGTCAAGTGCTGCTTTTCTGGCTTTTCAGGCCAGTGTGTACGCTGTTGCTTGAATCGGGTTCGGCAACAATAATAGGCAGCTTGCTCCAAATCGCCACAAAAATTATATCAAGGCCCGTTTATGTCGGATTAATGTCCTTTTTTGGATGTTAGGGCTCAAGGGTCGAGGTGAAAGTTACCGAACCGACGGCACGGTCAAACCGGCTGCCAAAGGGCCGGTAATAGATAATGATCGTGTATTCGTTTACCGTCTCGTGAGAGTTGCCTTCCAGCAAGGAGAGGTCCAGGTTGCGGTCTTGTTTTTTCCGGTTGTTGTTGGGCTTGGGCACGGCAGCGTACATATAGTCATAGTACCCTTGTTTCAGGATCACCCAGGTGGAATAGGCCTGCAGGTTGGGGTCGTACTCCAGCCGGTAGCTGTCTTTGAGCGACCAGTCTGTAAAACCACCAACGAGGTACACATCATAGCCCGGGAGTTTTTCGGTAGCCAGGGCAAAGGAAACGTCTGCATATTCTGCGTAGAGCTGATCCAGCGCGAGGTCTTCCTGCCGGTTCCCTCCCCGGTTTTGGTCGGTCGTTTCGATGACGAATTTGCCATTGAGGTCTTCAAAAGTGGTATAGGCCAGTTTGTCCCTCGGATTGTCGGCTTTCATTTCCACCAGGTATGAATCCTGCTCCTGTCTTACCGAAGCTACGTTGAAACTGACGCGCCGGAAGCTGCGCAAATCGGCAAACCGGAATTCCTTCCCCCCCGGGAAGACCACCTCATCCTGATAGTCGAAAATCATGAGCTCGGGGCGGATAAATTTGGGCTCCAGGCCTGTAATGGCGCTCCGCCACCGGCCATTCTGCATGATGGTCGCTGTGATTTCCTGCTGCGGGTTTTGGATGTTGAGCTGTTTATGAGAAACCGTGAAGTCAATCTCCTGATGCGTACGCAGCTTACTTACATTATTGGCCCTTAAAAACCGTGGGCTGATGCCGACCAGCTGTTCCACGACCACAAAACGGCGGGTAATGACCAGCTGACGGTCATTGGACTCATCATATACGAGTAGCAGGTAGTTGCCGGACAGGCGCCAGCGCATATCGCGGTTGGGCAGGGTGAGGGTATAATTGGTATAAGGCCAAAGGGTTTTGAAGGAAAACTCGTAGTTCTGAATGCGCTCCTCGTTGAAGCCATCAAGGTACTCCATCTCCTGCAGGTTGGACGGGTTCCAGTTGCGGTCGCAGTGCACGATGCTGTAGAAATAGTCTTTTACATCCCCATCCAGGTCGTCGAAAGAAAGTTTGAGCGGAGCACCGGCCTCCAGGTTGATCACAGGGTTGGAAAGCATCAGGCCATTAACGTGAAAGCGTACAGAACGGATATGGTCAGCGTAGACGTAATCGTAGTTTTTGATTTCGCTTTCCTGAGCAAAGAGGGTGGCACTGACCAACAGGCCAAAAAATAGAAGGAGTGGCGTTTTCATGTTTGTATTTTGGTATTTCCTGTTCAAATCAACGAATTTTTTTGGGCGGAATTGTCACCGGCTGAGCCACTTGCTGTTTTTGACGGTGAAGCGCCAGGGCCATTGAGCGCACTCACCGGCATAGTCTACTCCTATGCGCGGGCTCTCTTTGATTGCCGAAGCGGGCAACGGTGCACCATACTCCAGCCAGATCGGGCTTTGGGGGGTGGTCAGGTCTAACCCGGTCCAATCGGTTGTAATGCCCATAGCCTGGGACAGGACGCCGGGCCCTGCAGTCAGGCGTTTTTCCACCTTACCCATTCGCCGGCGCCCGAGCATAAGCCCGGTGCCATTGACCGGTTCAAGCGCACGGATAAGCACGGCTGAGCCTACATCCGCACTGCCGGTAACGATATTAAACAAATGATGGATGCCATAGCACAGGTAGACGTAGGCGTGCCCGCCTGTACAGAACATCACTTCGGTCCGGTTGGTCCGGCGCCCTCGATAGGCATGGCAAGCTTTATCGCCATCCTGATGGTAGGCTTCTGTCTCTACGATGCGCCCTGCCGTTCTTATGCCGTCTACTTCGGTAACCAGGTATTGGCCCAGTAAATCCCGGCTCACCTGCAGGACATCACTCCGGGTAAAGAAGGATCGGGGGATCCGTTTTTGAGTATCTGGCATAGTAATGGCGCCTTTCGGTTGAACACCGAAATTAACACTATTGCCGCTTTTTACAAAATGACGGTTACCGGCGGCTGTAGTTGGGCGACTCCTTCGTGATGGTAATATTGTGCGGGTGGCTTTCCAAAATACCGGAACCGGTAATCCGCACAAACTGCGCTTTCTGCATCTCCTCAACGGTGGAAGCACCGCAGTAGCCCATGCCTGCCCGGAGACCGCCCAGGTACTGCACCATCACTTCCGCAACGGTCCCCTTGTAAGGCACCCGGCCTTCGATCCCTTCCGGAACGAGCTTCTTGATGTCGTCTTCCACATCCTGGAAGTAGCGGTCTTTGGAGCCTTTTTCCATAGCACCCAACGACCCCATGCCCCGGTACACCTTAAATTTACGCCCGTCGTAGATGATGGTCTCGCCCGGCGCTTCCTCCACTCCGGCGAACAAACCGCCCGCCATGATGGTATTGGCACCAGCGACCAGTGCTTTGACGATATCACCGGTGTAGCGGATGCCGCCATCGGCGATAATGGGTACGCCCAGGTGCTTGACTGCCTCGTACGCATCATTAATGGCGGTGAGCTGAGGCACACCAACACCCGCAACGATACGGGTGGTACAGATAGATCCGGGGCCTACACCCACTTTGATGCCGTCTACACCTGCCTGAGCGAGTGCCAGCGCACCTGCGCCCGTAGCTACATTGCCACCGATGACCTGCAGGTCCGGGAAGTGGGTTTTGACATTTTTTACGGCATTAAGCACACCGGCAGAGTGCCCGTGCGCGGTGTCTACCACCACCACGTCTACCCCTACTTTGACCAGTGCTTCAACGCGGTCCATCATATCGGCGGTAACGCCAACGGCTGCGCCAACGACGAGGCGGCCCAGGCTGTCCTTACAGGAATGCGGGAAATCCTGCACCTTCATGATGTCTTTGTAGGTGATCAGCCCGGCGAGCTGCTTGTTATCATCCACCACAGGAAGTTTTTCGATCTTGTGGCGCTGCAAAATATCCCGGGCTTGTTCCAGGTTGGTCCCTACCGGAGCGACGATCAGGTTCTTTTTGGTCATCAGTTCCTGTACGGAAGCATCGAGGCGCGTTTCAAAGCGCAAGTCCCGGTTAGTGAGTATACCCACGAGTTTGTTACCGTTGTCTACGATTGGGATGCCGCCAATCTTGAACCGCCGCATCAGGTTTAATGCGTCGCTAATAGTGGCATCTGCCTTCATAGTGACGGGGTCGACAATCATGCCACTTTCTGACCGCTTGACACTGCGCACCTGATCGGCTTGCTGCTCAATGGTCATATTTTTGTGGATGATCCCGATGCCACCCTGCCGGGCAATACTGATAGCCAGCTTGTTTTCAGTCACCGTGTCCATGGCGGCCGAAACAATAGGCGCATTCAGGCGGAGGCCTTTAGTAAGCTGAGTGGATACATTGACGTCCCGGGGTAAAACCTGAGAGTAAGCGGGGACGAGAAGTACGTCATCGAAGGTGAGCCCTTCTTTGACGAATTTGTTGTTAGCTGTTTTCTGTATTTCCATGCGCAAAGGTATGGAATTTGCCTGCAAAAAATAAAAGCGAGACGCTATGGAATTCTAAAAATCATACGCTATTGGTGCTCATCCGGCATAAGCCTTCTATATTTGCAGCATGCTAAGCGTACTCAGTGACGAACACTTTATGAAAAAAGCCTTGCAAGAGGCTCAAACGGCCTACGAAGCCGGCGAGATCCCCGTAGGAGCTGTGGTGGTCTGTCAAAACCAGATCATTGCCCGTGCCCACAACCAAACGGAGCTGCTCAATGATGTGACTGCCCATGCCGAAATGCTTGCGCTTACCGCTGCTGCCAACCACCTGGGCAGTAAATATTTGCGCGATTGTACCTTATATGTGACGCTGGAACCCTGCGTCATGTGTGCCGGGGCGTTGTATTGGGGGCAGTTGGGCCGCCTGGTCTACGGGGCGCCCGATGAGAAACGGGGCTACCTCAGGCAGGGCAATCAGCTCCTCCACCCCAAAACAAAGATTGAGTACGGCGTACTGCAAGAGGAAAGCCAACTGTTGCTTAAGGCTTTCTTCCGGCAGCGGCGTTAAACTGTCGTTAAAGCAGGTTAAAGAGTTTTAACCCACTGGCAAGTTTGTAGTCCTACCATTACCTTGAGGTGATTCTCTTGGAATGCTTCGCTATAAAATGCTATTGCTATGAAAACGTTTTTTCCATTTTCCATTTTGGCTGCCGTTTTGCTGACTTCCTGCGGCCCCACTCTTAGCCCTTTCACCACACAGGTGTACCAGGAGGGCCGGTTTACCGAATCTGAACTAAAGGGCATTCAATTTTACTTATCCGAGCCCATTGTGCTGACCCGTGAGCTGCGGGCTGAAAAAGCAGAAGTGATTTCGGGTGAGATCAAAATTGTCAACGGGCAAACCGTGGAGCAGGTGGTGATTCCCAAAGGTACACCCGGCGCCGTCCTGTTTACCCCGGATCAGCAGCGCCTGGCGATTTCATTTGAGAGCGGTAGTGACAACCGCTATCTTATCTTCGGCCCTAACCCCTCTATGAACGAGCGTTACACCCTGCGCGCTTCTGACTGGGAGCGCCGGGCAGCCGTGGTTACTTACGATGGGCGGAAGTGGCGTGCTGGTGAAAGTGCCGCCCTGGCGACCTTGCTGGTGGATTTGAGAAAGGTCAATCAGGTGTCGGTGCAGTCGCGTACAGCGAGTGGGCGGCGGGTGGATTAGATTTTATTCACGCCTTTCAAGAAGGGCACAAACTTGAAATCCGCAAATTTTTCTATTTCCATGTCTCCCGCTTTGTTCAGCCGGGTAATGCGCAGCATTTTCTGTGCTTTTTCTCCTACGGGGATCACCATTTGACCACCCACTTTAAGTTGAAGGAGGAGTGGTTCCGGGATTTCCGGAGCACCGGCAGTCACTAGTATTTTATCGAAGGGGGCAAATTCGGGGAGGCCTTTGTAGCCATCGCGGAGGTAGCAGCGGATGTTGCCCAGCTGCAGCAGTTCGAGCAGCTTTTTGGCCCGGCGGTGGAGGAGCTCCTGCCGCTCAATGGTGTAGACTCTGGCGCCCAGCATGGCCAAAATACCCGCCTGATAGCCGGAACCGGTCCCGATTTCCAGGATTTTTTCCCGCTTTTTGACTTCCAGGAGGCTCGTTTGATAGGCTACGGTATAGGGCTGGGAAATGGTCTGCTCGTTCCCAATCGGAAAGGGTTTATCCTGATAAGCCCATTCTTCGAAGGCCTTGTCCAGAAAGTAATGCCGGGGCAGCATACCAATAGCGCTCAGGATTTGCTCATCCCTGATGCCTTTCGCGCTAAGCTGCTCCACGAGCTTTCGGCGCATGCCTTTATGCCGGTACGTATCAGTCAATCGCTTCTGGTTTTCTTATTGCAATTACAGCGGGAGTTTGGCGAATTTACTAAATTCGGGCGCTAATCATTGCCAAGCTTACATCAGAATTGTAACCCGGTAGTGAACGCATCGTAAAAATCTGTTTACCAAAGCATATAAACCCTTGACAAATATGACTAAGATCAAATTCGGAA
Organism: Phaeodactylibacter sp.; assembly: GCF_040219495.1. GTDB lineage: Bacteria > Bacteroidota > Bacteroidia > Chitinophagales > Saprospiraceae > Phaeodactylibacter. The sequence continues at coordinate 93,090 of NZ_JAVJSK010000134.1, forward strand.
CGGATGGCTGGCGCGCAATTATCGCTGAAGATTACACGGTAGAAAACGTGAAGCGGGTAGCTGCGGGCACTGCCCTTTGGATGAAAGACCACGATGCGGCTCAGGTCGTAATCGGTCATGATGCCCGCTTCGGGGGCGAATTATTTGCTGCAACTACGGCCCGGGTGATGGGTGCTTATGGCATGAAGGTGAAACTGGCCAAAGGCTTCGTGTCTACACCTATGGTTTCCCTGGGCGTGGTGAAAACCAACTCAGACCTTGGGGTCGTCATCACGGCGAGCCATAATCCGCCTTCTTATAATGGCTTCAAACTAAAGTCGAAACTCGGCGGGCCGATGGTCCCGGCACAGGTGGCTGAAGTGGAAACCGCTATACCGGCAACGGTGGATATGGCACTACCCACCTTGCAGGAAATGGAAGCGCAGGGGCTGTTGGAGTACGTTGACCTGGAGCAAATTTATGTGGACCACGTCACGGTCAGCTTTGACCTTGAAAGTATCCGCAATGCAGATTTTAAAATCGCCTACGATGCCATGTATGGTGCGGGCCAAAATGCGCTGCGCCGCCTCCTGCCCAATGCGGTTTTGCTGCACTGTGATTACAACCCCTCCTTTATGGGGCAGGCACCGGAACCTATTCACCGGAATTTGGGCGAATTGTCGGCACTGATCAAAAATGACCCGTCTATTGGCTTAGGCCTCGCGAATGACGGCGATGCTGACCGAATTGGTATGTACGATGAAGAGGGCAATTTTGTCGACTCCCACCATATTCTTTTACTACTGCTGCTTTACATGTACGAGTACAAAAAGCAAACGGGTAAAGTGGTGGTGACCTTCTCGGTGACCGAAAAAATGCAAGAGCTCGCTAAACAGTTTGGGCTGGAGGTTGAGGTAACCAAGATCGGCTTTAAGTATATCGCAGAGATCATGGCTCAGGAATCTGTACTCGTGGGTGGAGAAGAGTCCGGTGGCCTTGCGGTCAGTGGGCACATCCCGGAGCGCGACGGTATTTGGATCGGCCTGACGATCATGGAGTTCATGGCGAAAACCGGGAAATCCATTAAAGAGCTAATTCAGGAAGTTTACGACCGGGTAGGGTCCTTTGCCTATGACCGGGACGACCTGCACCTGACCGAGCAGAAAAAGCAGGCCATCATTCAGCAATGTGAAACGGGCGGTATTGATGCGTTCGGCCCTTATAAAGTGGAGCATGTTGAAGATCTTGACGGGTTTAAATTCTACTTCGGCGGCAGCCGTTGGGTGATGATCCGGCCTTCGGGCACAGAGCCGGTATTGCGGGTTTATGCGCAGGCTCCGGAGCATGATGAGGTACGTCAGATTTTGGATGCTACGCATAAGGCACTGCTGGGATAACATTTTTGTGTTTAATATTTGGTTTTTAAAACGAAATGATTTAAATTGGGCGTGACGCATACTCTGTATCATGCCCAAAAAAATTGTTATCCATCAGCCGGACGACCGTTTCTTTAAGTCGGCTATGAGCGACCCGGAGGTAGTTAAAGCTTACCTGCAGCATTTCTATTCGGAAATTGCGGCTATTGCAGACCTTAGAGCGTGTTGGGACTTTAGTAATCGGCCTGCAAACTACACTTTTTTGCTTATACTTCGTCCCGAAAATCCTCATTTAGCTAAGGCTAAACTCCGGTTTTCGTGCCTCGTCTAACCAAAAAAATGTTAGTTTTCGACTAGA
>NZ_JAVJSK010000135.1:0-66457 GCF_040219495.1 Phaeodactylibacter sp.
ATCGGATGTGATGATGCCGAAAAAGGACGGCTTTGCCGTTACCCAGGCCATCCGCAGCAACCTCAGCACCTCCCACATCCCTCTTATCCTGCTGACCGCCCGGGCCTCCCTGGAGAGCCGCCTCGAAGGCCTGCAACGCGGGGCCGACGCTTACCTCACCAAACCCTTCAGCCCGCAGGAGTTGGCGCTTCGCATTCAAAAACTCATCGAAATTCGCCGTTTGCTGCAGCAGCATAGCATCCACTACGTTTTAAGCTGCTCAAAAGTTGCCCTGAGCTACGGCGGGGCTTTTCAAGGTGGTGAGCCGGGATCCAGAGGAGCGAAGCGCCGATCAACAAAGCTAAGTCAAAATTTACGTTCATAAACGCTAGTAAGGGGAGCAAAAAAACTGCCCTTTGCATCCTTGCAAAGGGCAGTTCTGTTAATTCCGGGAATCCTGGCAGCCTATCTCTGACAGGCTGCTGGGTATCTACTCCGCCTTCATGAGTTTCCAGGAAGCGTCTTGTTTGTAAAGCTCAGAATTATTCTCCGTATGTACGTAGAGAATATAGCCCTGGTGCCGCAAAAAGTGGTCTGGTTTGTACAAGGATTCAAAAGAACTGAACTGCTCAGCACCATCAGCCTTAGTGAACGCAGGGTGATTTCTGAATAGTGCCCTAGCAGGTAGGTCCTTAGGATCTGAGGACTCAATCGTTTCAAAAAATACGTTTACCGAGTTTTCATTGACGACCAGATAGCTATTTTCGCCTTTCACCTTGAATGCGTAAGTGTATTCACCATAGGTTTCCGGATCCGCATTGATCCTTTCTACTGTAGTTATTGTTGCTGCCGTATTATCATCCTTAACAATCCGTCCTGTCTTATTCCCGTCGTTATTATTGTATCCAATGAACCATTTTCCTTTACCCGCTCCCTGATTGACGGAGAAAGCATTGATTGTAAACTCTTCCTCTTCAATTTCTTCAAGCCCCAAAGGGTTGCTGTGGTCTACTTTTATACAACGGACATAGGCACCTGTCCTGGCATCCTGCTCCGTCAATTTAACCGTCCCATCCTGATGAATCTCAAAGTGCCATACATGATTTTTTTTCGGGGATGGCGTGGAAGTCATCCAAAAGCCTATTCTACCGCTGAGTACTGACCCATAAGAATCAATACGGCCGTCAAAGCCTCCATTCCAACCACTACTGCCTCCGTTTCTCAATTTGCTGCCTGCCTGACTTGTTCCTCCCTGGCTGCTGATCAAATCATCAAAATCCTCCTTAGTTGGCAGTCGGTATCCGGTTGGACATAGATCGCACTGTATTACAGCAGCGTAGTTGTAGATTGTTCCTACCTCGTAATTGGGGATGTTTTTGTAAGTTGCAAAACGCGGTTCATTCACATACAGAGGGCTGGGGCTGCCTTTCTTCCCGCCTTTGCTACCATCGACCTTCATCAGGCTATCACATTCACAACTTTCCTCCATTAAGTTTTTCCTCAGCCAGGTCTGGTCTCCGATCGTAACGACTTCGTATTCTTTTCCGCAGTGGCTCTTTGTGACTTCCGCTTCAACCTCTTCTATGGATTTACCATTTACTTGTATGTTTATCCCTCTAACTTCGCCTCCCGCGCATTGATTGTAGGCTACGATGACTATTCGGTTTTCTCCGGGTACAACTTTGTCACGCAGATCACTTTTTTGATTGGTACTTACTCGTCTTATCAAATCGGACTTAAGGTCAAAAGTCCCATCATTTTTTGAATTGTAAAAGTAGATGCGGGCAGCATCGTTAGCGGTTTGATAAGATACAGTGAATTTTTCTATATCAACGTTTTCCGGCACGTTTACAATGGTCTGAAAGTAAACAAAATCCACTTGTTTGGCACATTGCACCGGTTTGCGAAAGGTATATTCAGTTTGCCCCGCACTATTGACCGGTGCCGTTTTCCAACCACTATTATCTTTTTCGGGAATGTCTTCTTTATACTCGTCGAAAGGCTTTCTTAATACGTCCTCTACAGATTCATCAGCAGGTTTTGCAGTGCTGAATTGAACGACCTTTCCTTCCTGGTATTGCCATGGAGTTTGTGTGACTTGGGCACTCATGCTCTTGACAAGGAAAAATAAGACAAAGAGGGGTAAATAGGTTTTGGTATTTCCCATTTTAATGATGTTGATATGACTAAGCCTACTCTTTACAGGATTTTCGGCAAGCTCCTTTGGGAAACTTATTTATTGGCCTGACAAAAGCCTTTACTTGGTTTTCCATTTGCAAAAGTACATCCCTGCGGTTGAGTAGTGCAAAGTCAATTTTTGGCTAAAACCACAAAAAAATACTGTACATTTAGTGTTCTAGCCGGGCTGAACCCTTTGATTGGCAAGGCTTCAACCTAAAACTAACTATCACAACAATGTCTGGTCTTGGAGATGCTAAACTCACCACTTTACTGAGCACCTTTGATGCACCAACTCTTCGAGCGTTCCGCCAATGGCTCCGGTCCCCCTGGTGTAACAGCAATAAGAATCTACTCCCGCTGATCGAAGCATTAGAGAGGTATCATCCGGGTTTTGATCAGATGCGCCTTACCAGGGAGCACCTATTTAAGAAGGTATTGCCCAAAGGTAAATACAGCGACCGGCGCATGAACAACCTGATGTCGGAAGGCTTTAAGGCCGCCGAGCGCTTTCTGGTATTCCACCAGTTTGCCGCTAATACCACTCAGCAGCAACAAATGCTGTTGGGTATTCTACGGGGGCGGCATCTGGACCAATGGTTTTTCAAAAGTGTGGAGCAGGAAATGGAAGCCCTACAGCAGCAATCCGTCATGAGCTGGGAAGACCGGCTGATGCTTTTCCAGTTACAGCGGGCGGTATACCATCATCCAACCCGCAGCCCCCGTATGAAAGCTGGTGATCAGACCATTGTTCGTATGAGCGAGCAACTAGACCTGGTCTACTTGCTGGAAAAAGCCGTGATCATTGAGGAGAAACGGTCGAGGGCGTTGTTGTTGCAGGATGAAAACCACGACCTGGAAACGGAGACGAGCCGGTGGTTGTCAGCCAGTGAAGGCGTTACCCATCCAGCGATAGGGCTTTACCGGACTAGGTTTGCCGCTGATCAGGAGCCGGACTTGCCCATGCATATGGAGATGAGAGCGGCTTTTGTGGAGCAATTTTCGCGCCTGAGCGGACGAGAGCAAAAACTGCACCTGCTCTACCTCATCAATGATGCTAAACGACTGATCCGTCACGGGCAGCTGGATATCACCGCACTATTACCCCTTTATAAAATCGGACTGGAGACTAATCTTTTACTCCATGAAGGCCAATTGACGCGTAACACCTACACGAGTATTGTGATGGCAAGCAATACCAAAGGTGAATTTGATTTTAGCCATCAGTTTATTGCCAGCTACTCCAGATTTGTAGATGAGGCTATACGGGAAGATTGTGAACGCTGGGCACGTGCTCATACTACCTATTGGTCCAGGCAGCTCAACGAGTGTTTGGCATTACTGGTGAAGAAGGAGTTTAATACGCCTCACTTTCAACTCATCGGGCGTGTGCTTAGGGCGCAAGCTTATTTTGATCTTTACCTGGAGGATCATTCCTACCGTGATTATCTCTTCAGTTACCTGGATAGTTATGAACGGTGGCTATACCGGAAAAAGGAGTATTCGGATTCCTTCAAAATGGCGTTTCTCAATTTTGTACAGAAGTGCAGGCAACTGTTAGATTGTTACGAAGCTCCGGATTTTGAGAAGGCTCAGATTGAGGGGCTGCTCGACGATACCGTCAATATACAAGCCCTCAACTGGCTTCGGCATAAGCAACGGGAAATCGGTGCCCGTCGTAAGGTTATCAATTGACGATGACCTCTTCGGTGATAATCGAATGCAGGGGGTTCTTCAAGGAAGGAGAAAAAAAAGTTTTCATGGTAATAATGGGGTTTTCAGGTCATGTCCAAGTGGGCAGGATCTGTTTGGGTAGATGAATGAATGTGTTATGTTTTACGGGTGCAGGATTGTGTTAGAAATAAAGGTTGCCTGTGAGTGTTATTTCAAAAATAGCGCTCTATCTAACTGGTTGCCCCATTTTTAGGGCAAAATGTTCTGAATGGTAGCCCTGGTGTTCTGAATGGTAATTTTTTAGTTGATTTGAATACTCATAAGTGTGAAAAAGCCGCTTTGAATCGGCTTATCTAGGCTCTGTCAACTCTTGACACAGCCTCGTAGGGGAGTAATCGTTGTCCTGGCAGACCTCATGGGTCTGGGCAACAACGGCATCAAAGCCCATAAGGAGCAGTGCGAGCGCTACAAGGGTGCGGAAAGGTGTAAATATGGGGTTAGTTAAGTTAGGCGTGCATGAAGGAAAAAAGCCAGGCCATAGTTAATGGCCTGGCCCGGAATTAGATAAGTAAGTATTCCCCCTTACTTAACTGGTCATTGTGTTTAATTTGTTTGATCTTATGGAGTTATACTGATTTGACAGCAATGTAGGGTACTGGGCGGTTATTCTCCAAACTTTAGGGGTTAAATGTTCTGAATGGTAGCCCTGGTGTTCTGAATGGCAACAATGAGGATGTCTTAATTGGTGTTTGGCACACAGTGTTTTGAGCGTATTAGGATCAGTGGCCAACAAAAAACAGGTTTGCCCGGCAGCAGGCAAACCTGTTTTTTACTTATGGAAGGTGATTTTCATCCGCTTTCGGCGAAGGCTTTCTACTCCTTCAAACACCGCACATAATTCCCCCACTTGTCATTCCCCTCTTCGTACAGCGTAAGTGTGCCATCCTTAGCCAGTTCGACGGTATAGGCAGCGGAGCCATCTTCAGCCATGGCCCACCAGGAAACAGCCTTGCCCTCGAGGGCGGACCCGCTCGTGTCGAGGTGGCCCATCATATCGGCATTGAAGCCGGAGCTGCCGCCGCGCTTGAGCTTTGCGCCGGCTTTATCGACACCACCGAGGTGCTGAGCCAGTGCTTCCCACTCTGCTTTGGACGGGATACGGTAGCCGCTCGGGCAAACGTCGCATTGCAGGATGGCACTTTGATTGTACAGCGCACCGAACTCCAGCTCGGGCCGGTTTTGGTAGTAGGCAAAGTGGGGCTTCCCATCCTGAAAGGTGGCGTCTTTGCCGCGCTCGCTGCCATTGGCAAAGCTTATTTTAGCAGCGCCTTCGCAGGCCACTTTTTCGGTATTGAGGTTCTCGGCCATCCATACCTGGCTTCCGATTTTTACAGTCTCGTAAGTATGGCCGTCTTTGCCTTTGATGCCCCCTTCCTGAGCGGAGAGGGTGCAAGTCAATGCCAGTAGGAGTAAGAATGTCAAAGTGCTGTTAGCTCGTTTCATCGGTAAATGATGTTTAATATGGTTATAACTAAGGTGGATAAGCCTTGTCGTTGGCTACCTTTGCCTATGCATCTAACTGCTGAGTTAGGTGAGATATTGCAGTGATAGCCAGTCGGAATCCAATTTGTTGAAGAACAGGGGATAAAGGAAGTGGCCAGCCCGAGTAAGAACGAGCCGGCCACTGGGTTTAGGAGTTTCCACCATTGGGTTTTAGGTGTTTCCTTTGGTCCCGGTGGGCTTCACCGGATGGAAGAGCTCCTACTTCGGTGTCTCAATATGCGCCAAAGCGACCAACTGCTGATTCCAGTTGCCGAAGGGGAACTTGGCGTGTTTCTTGGCGTAGCTGCCCGGGCCATCGTAGTTGGCCGTCGTGCGGGAGGCGAAGTTGCGGGAGTTACGGCCGTGCATCATATCGTACTTGATGACGTTGCCGGCATCGTCCTTTTCCACTGTCGTGACAATAGCAATATGCATGATCTTTCCATTGGTGCCATCGTGCACAAACTTGCCAGGGTTGGTGAGCAGGTCGATGGTGATGTTGCTGTACTTTTCTTCCGTACGGCCAAAGAAAACCACTGTGCCCGGTGTGATCAGGTTGCGGTCTTTGTTGGCATCCTGTACGATGTGGAGGTTGTCGTGGCGGTAGTACCAGTCGGCAATCTGACGGGAATTCCGGTCTTTAGAGAAGGTAGGGTAATGGAACTTGGTTTTATCGCCCAGTACAGACATCTTCTTTTGGACCAGGTCTTTGATTTTATGATAAATACCGGAGCAGTCCTGCCCTTTGCTACTGATGTACTCCAACTGCTGTGATTCGAGGTCTTCTGAAATCAGGTCGAGGATGATGCCAAGCCGTTCTTCATTTACCGTCCGCTCTGCAAGCTTGCCACTGGACTTGTTGGCATTGGAGGAGGTGTCATCTGTAGCCGGCATATCGGGAGCTGGAGCCGGCTCCTCAGGCTCCTCGGTGGGAGCGGTATCTACTGTTGTATCTGCTGCTATCGCTTCCTTAACTGTATCGGTAGGGTTTTTAGTTTCCGATTTAGAGGGAACCATTGAGGCTGCAGCGTTCTCTGTGGGGATGTTCTCTGTCTGATCCGATGATCGCCCACAAGATATCAACAGGACGGCAGTGCCAAATAAAAGGATGAAAAACGGGGAAAGACTTTTAGTTGGTGTCATTTTGAGTTTGGTTTGATTCCTGTACAAGTATTTTGTGCCCGTATATTTCCCAAAAGGTAATTTGGATACCTGGTATTACGCAGAAAAATGCCAAAAATGTTCTGAATGGTAGCCCTGGTGTTCTGAATGGTAACAATGAGGGTGGCAGAGCGATGGTGAAGTGGGAATGCAGGAAGGGGAAACGGGAAGGGGCGGAGTGATCGGATAGGAGTTTTGACAAATAGGATTTTCAGGATGGGCGGTTTCCGGCACCTCCCCTCTGGCTACAGTGGCGGTGGCGGACAGGGGCAAGGCTCAGGTTTTTTGGCCCCTGCTTTCGAGTAAAGCCAGCACTTCCTGTCGGCGCCCCCGGCTGACCGGTACTGTAAAGTCATGTATGTAGAGGTAGTCCTGGTCCCATCGGGTGACCTGTTGTATATTGACCGCGTAGCTGCGATGGGTTTGTACAAACTGCCCTTCCGGCAATTGGTCGATCATTTCTTTGAGGGTGGCGCGCTGTACCACTTCCTCTTCATCCTGCAGCGTAATTTTCACATAGATGTGGTCGGCGCGCAGGTAAAGGATGTTGTCCACCGGGGCCTGGAAGTATTGCTTGCCGTTGTACAGGCGGATGGTGGTCTTTTGCTTTTCCTGCGCCTGATGATTATGCAGAGCGATCTCAATGGTTGAGTAAAGGCTCTGGGGCTGTACCGGTTTGGAAAGGTAACCGGCAGGGTAGGTGGATTTCGCAGCATCCAGGCTTTGGCGGTCGATCTGGGAGGTTAGGTAAATGAATGGGGGAGGTGAGCCTTGCTCCCGAAGCCACCGGGCAACATCAATGCCTGTTTTAGAACCATTAAGCCGGATGTCCAGTAGTACCAGGTCTGGTTGCGTTTGCTGGTACGATTCGATGGCTTCCTCACAGGATATTGCTTTGCCCGTCACTACATAGTCCTTTTTGGCTAAGTGCCGTTCTATGGTATCAGCAATCAGGACTTCATCCTCAACAATTAGTATCCGAAATGAATTCATAACTCAACTTTCGTTGATTCTTTTCTTTAAAGAAAATGTTGTAGACAGCGCCATCGCTGTTATGCGTGGTCAGGTGCCCGTTTAGCTGTCTGACCATGCTCTTCAAGAGGTAGGAACCGAGCCCTCCTTCCCGCTCTTCAATGGTCCCGGCTGGGAAGCCGGGGCCGTTATCTTGATACTCCAAACAGAATCCGTCTGCACAAGGTTGCAGATGGATGGCGATTTCCAGTCGCCGGTTGGGGATCGTACCGTATTTAAGGCTGTTGGTCATCAGCTCGTTCATGATAATGCCCAGCGGCATAAGGGTTTCCAGGGTAAGTGGGGGCGTATCCATATTTAAGTTGAAAACCGGGGTTTGGTTTTCGGGAGCAATTTGCCTGAAGTGTTCACAGAGTTGTTGGGTATAGGCCCGTAAGTTGATGTTTTCCGCTCCCTCTTTGTTGTACAGCATCTCGTGAACGGCAGCCATACTGTAAATGCGGTTGGACATGGACTCCAGCCGGTCCAATGTATTGGGGTCCTGTATTTCATCTCTCTGCAGGTCCAGCAGGCTGATGATGACCTGTAAGTTGTTTTTAACCCGGTGGTGGATTTCGCCCTGCAGCATAATTTGCTTTTCCAGGTTTTTGCCCAATTCCAGGTTTTTGTCCTGAATCAGGGCAGCCTGCTGCCGCATCTTGGCGTTCGCTCCGCGGAGCTTAAGGTAGAAAAACAGGACAATACCTGTAAACAGAGACGAAAGCAGGGCGATGCCAATGCCCCATTTTTGTTTGACCTCTTCGTACTTCAGCATCTGCGCCTGATCTGAGATCTTCTGCGCTTTTTGCTGGTCGTTGAATTTGGCCTCGATTTCAACTACCTTAGACCGGTTTTCCTCCTGAATTAGTTTTAAACGGCTCTCGAAAGCCATTTGCAGGTAGTGATAGGCAGAATCGTGCTGTTCCATTGCAGCCATAATTTCTGATCTGACCTCATAAAACTTAGACAGCGTCCAGTAGTCTGGAATGCCCTTGCTGCAAGCTTTGTCATAAGCCTGAAGGTAGGCGTCGCTGTATTTTAAGGCTAGGTTCAGCTGCTGATGTTTCAGGTAAAGAGAAGACAGGTTGCAAAGCATTGCCGAATAGCCCACTTGGTTGCCCAGGCTATTGAATATCTCTGCAGCATCCAAGAAGTGCTGAGCAGAGATTTCAAAGAACTCCTCCCTCAGCAACAGCGCAGTCAGCATATGCCCATTACCGAGAAATTCAAGTTGGTTATAAAGGGGGGCCGTACGGATGACCTCCTTGGCGTAATACAGCGCCGTTTCCTTCTGTCCGAAAATCCGGTGATAGGAAGACATACGGATGGCCAGGCGTGGGTACAAGCTGTCCAATTGCTGGTCCTTAATTGTGATTTGGGCTTTCTGCAAAGCTTTGTAGCAGTGTGCAGGCCGCTCCTGCTTCTCGTGCAAACGGGCCAGTGATAACTGGGCATTGGTGTAACTAGACCAGTACTTTTGTTGCCAGCTATCCGTAGCAACCTCCAGTAATTGTTGAACGGCAGCCTCATCCTGATCATCCTTCTCAAGCGCTTCCGCTCGTTTGAGGCGTACCTGAATACCAAACGCAGAATGCAGCCCTCCGGACTGCCTGAGATCAAGGACAAGCTGATCCAGCAGCAGGCTCGCCCGATCAAGCTGAAAGGCTTCGATATGGGCAAGGGCTTCTTTATAGACCGTTTCCGGTGTGGCCGCACCTCGCGCCTTCTTTGCAAATACTCTGAAGGGGATAAAAAGTATTATACTTAACAGCCCCCCTATCTTTAGTAACCTGGAAAAATTGTTCATAGCTAAAGGGTGTGCATAGGGTATTGAAAGGTAGATACCACACTGGGGTATTTTCCATAAACAAAGCCATGGAAAATTTTATTCTGCACTTTTATGGTTTCACAAATCGGGTTTCACGAATTTGGGCATGCAGGATTGTAATAGGTGAGCGTTATGCTCATCCACTCCTTACCGGCGCTTGCCCGTTGCCTGTCTTTCTCCGAAGGCCCGCGCAGCAGGCTTAGAGCTTTTAAAGCAACAACTGACTTTCTGTATGCAGTAAATTCGAATAACGGTTTTGAGGATAAGCTGTTGGTAGTCAACAAGCTCTTAGTGCTTCCGGGGCAATCGGCCAGGAAGTGGTAAAGCATATGAAAAATGCAAGTCTACTTCGTTTTCGAGATATGAGGTGTAGATAGTCTTACAGATGTATTGGGAATAAAATCAGCTGCTTACCCATGTTGCTACTTCCCTTTTGAATGCGGTAAGCCAAAGTGAGTAAACTGATTTCGACTTCAAATATACAAAAAAATGTAAAAAATCCGAATCTGTTGGGAGCTCTGATTCGTGCTCAACCGGATACGAATCCGGAGCGCAAGACCATACAAATTAATGCTCCGTCAAGTGTCAAATAAAGAGTGGAGCCAGGCCAGTAAACACTGCAAGACTTCGGAGAAGTCACACCTTTTTAACCTTGGCAACACCACAGGAGTTCGACTTCGGAGAAGTCGCATGTTATCCACAGCCACAGGAGATGCTCCTTCTGCTCATTTGGCCACCCGGCTTTTCAAACTTTACAAAGCACTGGCATCGTACCGAGATGCGGTTGCACTTCGGTACGCGGTGGAGTCCGATGTGCCTTAGGGCATGTTTGGAGCTCGTTGCTATTGCAAATCAACGCTTTATGAACCCCGCAGGAATGCGGGGCAAGCTCTGACTTCCTCACTAAATGACCGAAAAAACCGGACGCCATGGTTCACAAAACGCTGATTTGCAACGTAAAGGTTGCTCCAAACATACTCTTAAGCGACGAGCAATCAATAATTGTCGGTTTTCCAGGAGCGCTTTTTCCTTTATCCGGCGTTAAAGAACCCCCAACACGCTCTAAAAAGTGGCCACCTTTAGCGTTTTTCCGCCCTTTTGCGCCCCCTTTTCCCATTGCAACCGGCAAAAATAAACTCCTGCCTCCTGCGGTAAGGCTATTTTGATTTGATGCTTGCCTGCTGTATAAAAATTCCCGGGGAGGTGGAGCACTTCCTGTCCCTGTGCCCGGTACAGTTTTACGGAAATTACCGCTGCCTCAGGCAGGCTGATCTCCAAATACGCCTGCCCCCGGGCGGGCTGCGGGAAAATGCGGGCACTGACACGGACAGAGGCTGCCGTTTCTGTACTAACCGGAGGCGTACAGGGCGGGATAATCCCCTCACAGTAGCAGCGATCGGCCACCGTACAATCGAGGACAAAGGGATTGGGCTTGCCTTCCTGATACGGTGCAATACCGTGGGTGCGTTCCCACTCTTTTTCGCTTACCGGGTCAGCAGAATGCCACTGGCAAAGGGTGGCGCGTTGTTGCGCGAAGAAAGCCGGGTCAGCAGCGTTTGCTTCTTGTTGGTAGACCGTGTAGAAGTAAAACATCGCCCGGGCTACGTCGCCTTTGTGGTCGTCGCGGGGCTCAAAGACCTGGTCACCGACCCGGCTGTACAGCTCGATGTTACTGCCGGGTGTGTTGCTTTGCTCCTGGTCCAGATAGTACCAGGCATTGACCTGATTGGGCGGAATGTCGGTAAAGGGGAAGTTGTTCCTTGCCGCATTTACCAGGGCACGGGTCGGAAAAAGATGGTGCATATCGGCTTCGGGGGTTGGAGCTTCAGCGCCCTTCGCCCGGGGGTAGGTGTGCTCGGTGTTGATGCCGGTACCATTCTCAAAGGCTGCTGTGGTGGGGTCTGCGCCCGGTGGCAGGTAGACCGAATAGCCGGTGTAGACGCAGTAGAGCGTGTCGTTGCGGGCGTCAATATTGCGGTAGAGGGTGTCCCGTGCGTCTCCGTAGGAGAGGAGATTGTTGGGGCGGTAGGTGTCTTGCAAAGCTTGGATCAGGGCACCGCCCTGCAGATTGGAGAATACAGGCTGATGCATTTGGGCCATACCCAGGGCAGACCAAAGGGAGAGTAAAATTGTAAAGTGGTGACGTAGCATAATTACGGTTTTCAGTAGACGTGTTGGCAGGGCTAGCCAGCCACAAATTTGCAAAAATCCCAGACGACCAGGCGGCTCTCGTCCGTGTAGTGTAGCCCGGCTTGCAATCTTCTTTGGTTTAGCTCCAGCAGGCCTTCCTCCTTAGCCATAAGTTTATAAAGCGTTTGCGTGACTTTGGCATAGCGCTCCAGGTCATTGGTTTCGGGCAATTGCGTGCTGCCCAGTTTTTCCAGCATTTGCCGGAAGGCCGCAGCATCGTAGTACGCATACTGGCCCGGATAGCGGAAAGCCAGGTAAAGGGAAACCATCTGGTAGTTATCGTCGTGGTAGTGGTTGTTGTCAATGGAGCGCGGGTTTTTCTCCTTGTACTCCTGCAGCAGCATATCGCAATAATAGACAAAACGGCTGGCGCGCCCCTCCAGGCTCTTCTCCTCATTGAAGAGGTCGATAAACATATGCCGGGTGAAGTCCGGCTGCATGCGCATCAGCTCCAGCATCATGCGCTTGGGCTCATAGGCTTCCCGCTTCCACAGGCGTTTGGTGGTGGAATTTCGGAGGCTATGGTCGTACATCTCCGGCCAGTCGGCTGCGTCTTTATCCCAGTTTTCCTGGAAAACCCGCTGGGATTCCCAGATGGGGAGCCGCTCGGCCTGAGCGGTCCGGGACTTCAGATAGTTGCGGTATTCCCCAAAGTAATGTTGGATCTGTTTCAGTTGCATAGTAGGAAAATATGTTGCAAAGATAGGCGAGCCTTTCGGCAAAGTCCAAGCCAGGGGCCGCCGATTTTGCGCAAGACATGAATCTGCGTAATTTGGAGGGCGTTTTGCAGTTTCGAAGCGCTGCTTAATGAACCGATTATGCGAAACCTTTTCTTTCTGTTTGTATTGCTCAACCTTTGCTACACAGGCTTGGCGCAGTCTGGCACGGCTGCCCTGCAAAAGCAATTGCAAGCAGCAACGGCAGATACCGCCCGCCTGCAACTGATGCTGGAGTTGTCCAATTACTACCGCCTGCGGCAACCCGACAGTAGCCTGTTATATGCCCGGCAGTCGGAGGCGCTGGCTCAGCAGCTGAAAAACCACAGCGGTGAAATCCGGGCGCTGCTCATCCGCGGTATGCTGGGCCACAGGCAGGGCCGGGAAGCCGAAGCGGTTGCCCTGTTCCATCAGGCCGCCCGTTTGGCTGCTACCAATGGCAAGCGTGCATTACTGGGCTCTGCCCGCCAAAACCTGGCTTTGGTCTACAAACGCATGGGTCGGCAGGACTCCGCCTTTTACTACTTCACTGCTGCCGAACAGGACTTTACTGAGGGTGAGAATGCATATGAAAACTGGCATGTCTATTTCGGGCTCAGCGAGCTCTACGAAGGGCAGGGGCAATCCCGGGAAGCCGAGGCGTACCTGGTCAAAGCCCTGCAGGTTACCCAGTCCGGTGATAGCCGTATGGATCAGGGGTTTGTGCTTTATCACCTGGCCGAATGGTACTTCATGGCCGACCGGTTTGCTGATTTTGCCAGGGTGCAACAGCAGTGGGAAGCGTTGCAGCAGGACAACCATTCCGCCTCAGAAATCCTGGAGCATCCCGGGCACTACAGCATGGCCCGACTGTTTCTGACCGATGATACTGCCACTCTTGCCCGCATCGACCGTGCCTACGAGCATTACCTAAGCGGTGGGAACCTTTTTATGGCAGGTTGGAGCCAGGAGAACCGGGGGCAATACTTTGAGCAAAACCAGCAGCCTGCCGCCGCGCTGCAAGCCTACGAAAGGGCACTCCGCCACTACGAAGCCGCAGGGGCTCACCTGCGCCGGGGGATGGTACAACAGCGGCTGTATCAGCTGTACAAAGCCCGGGGAGAGACAGCCGCTGCCTTAACCGCCCTGGAGCAGTTCCGGCAGCTTTCGGACAGCCTGAATACCGCTGAGGCGGAAGCCCATTTACGCGAGCTTCAGGTGGCTTATGAGACGGATAAAAAAGAACAGGCCCTTCGCATCCAAAACCTGGAAATCCGGCAGAAAACGCAACAGCGCAACGGGCTCATTGGGCTGGTGGCTTTGCTTGTACTGCTTGGCGTATCCATAGGTTTCGGGTTGGTCTTCCGCCTTCGGACCCAACAGCGGCTGGCGGCACAGTCGGCCCAATTGCAGGAACAGCGCATTCAGCAACTGGAACAACAGCAAAAACTCCTTGCCTTCGATGCGGTGCTGGAGGGCCAGGAACAAGAACGGGCGCGCATCGCTCAGGACCTGCACGATGGGCTGGGCGGCTTGCTCACTTCCGTGAAAGCCCACTTTGGGCAATATGCCAACGGAGGGTTGTCCGATGGGCTAAAAGCCAAAACCCAGGCCCTCATAGATGAATCCTGCGTGGAGGTGCGCCGTATTTCCCATAACCTCATGCCCCGCAGCCTGGCGCTGTACGGGCTTAAAGGGGCCGTGGAGGACCTCGCCGGACAGCTCCGTCAAAGTGGGCTCAGGGTGGACCTGGAAATCCGGGGCAACCTCACCGATATCCCGGAAAGGCAACAGGTGACGCTTTACCGCATGCTGCAGGAAGGTACCAACAACATCCTCCGGCACGCTCACGCGCAGTCTGTCCTGCTTCAGATTCTAATGCATGGCGATCAGCTGACGCTCATTCTGGAAGATGACGGGCGGGGCTTCAAACCTCCCGAATACAGCTCAGCGGAAACACTAGGGCTGAAAGGGCTCCACTCGCGTGCACAGTTTCTGCAGGGCACTCTGGATGTTGACAGCGTACCCCTGGAGGGCACCACCATCACCTTTCAAATGCCGGTTGCCCAACCTTTAAAACCTGCTGTATTATGAAGTCCCCAATCCGTATACTGATTGTTGACGATCATCAGCTCGTACTCGATGGTTTGCAGCTCATGCTGTCCGATGCTGAGGATATGGCTTGTGTGGCAGTGGCCCGGCACGGTAGGAATGCCCTGGTGCAATTGCAGAAACAGGCAGTCGATCTCATCCTGCTTGATATCAATATGCCGGAAATGAACGGGGTGGAGGTCTGCCGGGAAATCCGCAAAACCAATTCCACTGTCCGCATATTGGCGCTCTCTATGCTCCGCGAAGCCAGCCTGATCAAAGAAATGCTACAACAGGGAGCTAATGGCTATCTGCTGAAAAATGCCGGTCAGGATGAACTCCTCCTGGCCGTACGCGAGGTAATGGCCGGGCGCAATTACCTGAGCACTGATGTGGCGCAATTGCTTTCCGAGAGTAAAGCACAGCCTGCCCCGGCTTCCCCTTTCCCCCGGCTTTCGAGGCGGGAAAAACAGGTGCTGCAGCTTATCGTGGAAGAGTTTACAACCGGTGAAATTGCCGATCAGCTTAGCATCGGCTTTGGCACCGTTGAGACCCACCGCCGTAATCTCCTGGCCAAGCTGGGCGCACGCAATACAGCTGGTCTTGTCCGGACGGCACTGGAATATCACTTGCTGGATGGGAAAAGGTAGCAGGCCCGGGTATTGCACCGGGCCCTTGCGCTCCCGCTTTTTTACTTCACAACTGCCCCCGGCTCAATGGCATTATCAATGACCGGTACCGTTTGCAGGTACGCATACATGGCGTTGACTTCGGCATCGGTGAGGTTGGTGAACAATGGCATCGAATGGTCGAGGTTGCTGCCATCTTGCCGCTTGCCCGTGCGTACGGCCTTTGCAAACTGCTCCGGACTGTATTTGCCCAGTCCATGTTCAGGGTGTGGGGTCAGGTTGGAGGAAAGGACTTTGGCACTCCCGTCTTTTTTCAGGATCGGGTTGCCGCCTCCGAAGTACCCTGCTGAGGCTGTTGGTTCCACCTCGTTGATACCGTCAAAACTGCCGGAGTGGCAGTGATAGCAGGCCAGGTTGTGGGCCAGGTAGCGGCCGTGGGCTACCGGGTCGTTGAAGTCCACCGCTGCTACCGTTTCAGGGTAAGGGGTAGGTTTGATCGCTACCTTGGCCAACAGCTTTGCCAGATAATTGGGCTTTCGCTCCGGCCATTGCTTGTCGGAAGGGCGGGTAAGGGGGCTTTCTGATCTCAGGAATGCGATAACGGCATTAAGGTCTTCATCGGACAAATGCATATACCGGGGCATAAAGAAGGCCACTTCGCCATTCTTTTTGAGGCCGGTGCGGAGCATCAGTGCCAGTTCCCCATCGGAATACTGCGAGAGTTTAGAATCCGGGTGGAGGGTCAGGTTAGAGGTGTAGACCTCGCCAAAGTCTTTTTCCCGCCAGAGCCCACCTTCCATTTGGTTGGTATTCTTGCCTTTGTGGCAAAGGGCGCAGGAGGCGTTGACCAGGTGTTCCCCACGTGCCAATTGAACCGAATCCGCCTTAATGGTGATAGCCGGTACTTCCGCTTCGTGCTTGGGGATAGGGGAGAAGTTGATGTAAGCTGCACCAAGCAGCACAATGACAACCAGGCCCAGAAGGGCCATTCCGAGGATTTTCAATGCTTTCTTCATGATATGGTGGTTTTAGGTGATCAGGTACGATCCTGAATTTACGAGGCCGCCAAAGGTGACCCGCAGGTATGCAAGGAAAGCTGCGAAAGTGGAAATGGAATAGTGTTTGCTTATAAGCAGGAGTTGCCAATGATTTGGGCAATCGTCTCAAGAGGGATTTAAAAGTACTAAAAGTGGAATGAATTCAGGCTATTGTAGGGTAAAGAATTTTTGGTGCAACCTGTAATGAGGCCCTTTACAATTCCTTCAGGATCGTATCCAACCGCTTTGTTAACTGGTTGGCTTCCTTCATCCCGAAAGACAAAGGCGGCTTAATTTTAAGCACGTTATGCTGAGGCCCGTCGGTGCTCATCAGTACGCCCATTGCCCGCATACGGTTGATGATGTATGATCCCTCCCGGGCTTTAGGCTGCCCGTTTTGCGAAAGCTCCACACCGAGGAAGAGCCCGTGTCCCCGCACCTCAGCGATGATGTCGTGCCGTTGTTGGAGTTGGCGGAGTTGTTCCATCAGGTACTGTCCGGTAAGACGCGCCTTGTCCTGTAGCCCTTCTTCCTGAATGACTTGCAGGACCGCCCGCCCTGCTGCACAAGCGACCGGATTGCCCCCGAAGGTGCTGAAAAACTCCATGCCGGTGTCAAAGGCCTCCGCCACAGCCTTGGTACAGACCACTGCGCCGATTGGGAACCCATTACCCATAGGTTTGCCCAGCACTACGATATCCGGGACCACGCCCTGCAGCTCAAATGCCCAGAACGCTTCGCCGGCCCTGCCGAAGCCGGTTTGCACTTCATCCATAATGCACAACCCGCCTATGCTGCGGATGGCTTCGAAGACGGTTTGAAAATACCCCGGAGGCGGGACCAGTTGCCCTCCGCAGCTGAGGATGCTTTCGCTGATGAAGGCGGCGGGGTGGATGTTCTGTTGGGAAAGTTCCTCCAGGCGGGCTTTGGCCTGTTCAAGAGGCTGTTCCGATTGGTCAAAAAGTGGCATAAGGTGGGTACGGGGAGGTTGCCCGCTGCCGCCTTTCCCATTGAATTTGTACGCACTGATATCGATACAGGCAGCCGTATGCCCGTGGTAGGCACCGTCCATCGCCAGGATATCGTGGCGCCCCGTGGCTGTACGTGCCATGCGCAGCGCCAGTTCGTTGGCCTCGCTGCCGGAGGTGACAAAATAGACCACCGAAAGGGGCCCGGGAAGGGTGGCGGTAAGCTCCTCAGCGTAGCGGGCCAGCTCGGTGTGCAGGTAGCGGGTATTGGTGTTAAGGACGGCCGCCTGCTGCTGTACGGCTTCCACCACTTTGGGGTGTTGATGCCCGACGTGGGGCACGTTGTTGACTGTATCCAGGTAGCGCCGCCCGTCGGCAGCGTAGAGGTAGTGGCGGAAGGCCCGCACCATGTGCAGGGGCTGTCGGTAGGACAAGCTCAGGTTGGGCCCGATATGGGCCTGCCGTTTCTGTTGGATGGTCTTTCCGTCCCACTGCACCCGTTTGGGCTGCGTACTGCCTTCCGGCAAATGCAGCAGTAATTCCGGGTTGGGGCAAAGGCTGCGCCAGACCGGCCATTCATCGGGAAAGCCGACACCAGGGAAATCGCCTTCTTTACCCAGCGTATCCAGCAGCACCTGAAAGTGCAGGTGGGGCGGCCAGTTGCCGTTGACTTCCCGCGCTCCGTAGGTTGCAATCCGTTGCCCTTTTTGGATGGGCATGCCGACTTCAAGTTGGGTTAAAGATTCCCGGCAGAGGTGGCCGTAGAGGGTATAAAAAGTCAGCCCTTCCCGTGGGGTGTGCTCCAGGATGATGGCGGGGCCGTAGTCGCGTTCCGCTGCATTGTCCGCAAAGCTGTGTACCCGTCCATCGAGAGGGGCGAAGACGGGCGTTCCCGAGGTCGCCCACACATCCAGTCCCAGGTGGACGGTACGCCAGCGCGGACCGCTGTTGCCTTCCACCTGATAGGCATCGGTGGTGTAGAAAGGGCGGACCTCCCCGTAGCCGCCCAGCCCAAATTCGACGCCATCATCTTCCATGATCCGCTGTATGTGGCGCTCGAAGCGGTACTCGTCCTCAAAGTTTCGGTTGTTGCCCAGCTCCAGGCTGCCCACGCCCAGGTCCATCTGCCGCCACTGTTCGGGAATAGGGGAGACAGGGGCGAACTCAGGTTGTTCTTCCCGTATCCAATCCTGAAAGACCGTAGCCTGCGGACAGGGCTCCCATCCGCAAGCGTGGCGGAAGTGGTAGTGCAGCAGGTTGTAGGGAATGCCCTGCAGCCGTTGCAGTAGGGCCCAGGCCGTATTATTGCTGACTTGCAGGTACGCCCGGTCCGGCGCCGCCTGTTGATTGATAGTGGAAACGGTGACGCTGATGAGCAGCCTCGCCCAAACCAGGGCGGGCAGGGCGGCCACTTCCGCTTCCTCCAGCGGAAAAGCCTGATGGTACCCGCGGATGACCTCTACGGCGGCACCGGCGGGGTCGGGCTGTTCCATCATGGAGTAAGCCAGTGCAACCGCCAGCTCATTGATGGTGGCAGTATGTACGGCATCCCCAAAGTCGAACAGTCCAGCTATGCGGTAGTGCCCGTTCCTGTCCCGTTCGGTCATCAGGTTGTAGTCATTGGCATCGTTGTAATTGACGGAGTGGCGGAGGTGGGGTAGGGCCGGTGCGGCATATTTCTGAAAATACCCCAGCCCCTGTTCAACGATTGCTCGCTGTGCCGCGTCAAAGCGCTCCAGGTGCTGTGCTACCCAGGGCAGTTGGTTGTTGTCCCAGCGTATTTCCCGGTGGGCTGCCGGGTGGTCGAAGCCCTTTAGTGCCTGGCTAAGTTGCCCCAGCGCATGACCCAGGCTTTCGCGCAATACAGCATCCTTCAGTTTTGCTTTCGCGTAAAGCGTACCGGGAACCCAGGTGGTGAGGTAGGCGGTGGTGCCATCGGGTAGGGGAGAGGTACGGGTTCCTTTGTTGTTGAGGATAGGCTTGGGCGTGGCGAAGGGTAGCCCGGCAGATGCCAGCCGCTGCATCATTTGCAGTTGCAGGTCCACCAGTGCAGGGGATGCATGCGTGATTTTCAGGCAGTAAGTGCCGCCCCCGGTGGGCCTGACTTCAAAGGTGGCGTCTTGCTCGCCTTCCAGCTGTCGGGGCTGAGCATGGAGTTGGTAGTACGCTTCGAGTATTTTGGTGGCATCAGCAGGAGTTGGCATAGGGCGTTACCGTTTGTTCTGGCCCAAAAGTCGGGAGTGTGGGGGAGAAAGCGAACAATTAAGGCATAAAGAATTGTTGGAGCTGTGACTTAGAAAGCATCGCAGCAGTTCTGTTTTTGATTTTCTATCTTCGTATTGTTACAGATTATTCACCGTATCAAGGTCAGCACAAGTGAGCAGTACCCCAACGCTGGAACACCGAGCCCCCCAGCACCCCTTCTACCTGGAGCACATGGGCCGCCTCTACGACCGCGCCGCCGGGCAAGCCGATGAGCCGCACCGGCATGACTACTATACGGTGCTGTTGATTGAGCATGCCACCGGTCGGCATGTGGTCGATTATCAGGCGTATCCTTTTCAGGAACGGGAAGTCCACTTTGTCAGCCCGGGGCAGGTGCATCAGGTGTTGGCGGAAGCACGGCCGGAAGGCTGGGTATTCACGTTTT
The DNA here is from genome assembly GCF_040219495.1 of Phaeodactylibacter sp. Lineage (GTDB taxonomy): Bacteria > Bacteroidota > Bacteroidia > Chitinophagales > Saprospiraceae > Phaeodactylibacter. Next base: position 19,634 of record NZ_JAVJSK010000135.1, read on the forward strand.
CCAGGGACTTCCTGGCAGAAAATAACATCCCCGAAAGCTTCATTTCCAACATCAATCTCTTCAAGGCCTTTGGAGATACGCCTCCGTTGCAACTGGATCCGGCTACTTTTAACCGGCTGCTGGATATCATCAGTCAGATGGAGAACTGCCTGAGCCCGGATTTGACCTACCGGGAGCGTGCGCTGGGGGCTTTGCTACAGCTCTTCCTAATCTATTGCAACAATACCGCCCAACTGGACACGGCCCAATTGGACGAGGAAAACGGCAGCATCTGTATTTTGCGCGATTTCAAACAGCTCATTGATCAGCAGTACGCCAGCTGGCACAAGGTAAGCGAGTACGCCGGGCAGCTGCACATTACGCCCAAGCACCTCAGCCAAACCGTAAAAGACCTGACTGGCAAACCCGCCAAGGAAGCCATTCAGGACCGGCTGGTACTGGAAGCCAAGCGCCTGCTGCTGCATACCGATCTGGCTATTAAGGAGGTGGGATATAGGCTGGGGTTTGAGGAGCCCCTGCACTTCAGTGGGTTTTTTAAAAAACGGGTAGGCATGCCGCCTTCTGCCTTCCGGTCGGGGCGGAAGCTTCTGTAAAGTCCCAACACGCTGTAAAGTAAAGGATTGGCCTTCCCCAATGACAAAGATCACCCTATATGGCGATAGAGTTTATCGGAAAGGATCCCAAATGGCCATTAAATTTGAAAGCGAAACTAACCTTTCAAAATCATGGTACCCGAATTCCTCCTTCAGTTAAAAGACCTCATCTCCCAGCCTTGGCCCTGGTACGTTGCCGGGCCGATGATTGCGCTGATCATGTTCATCCTGTTGTTTTTTGGGAAAGAGTTTGGCATGTCTGCCAACCTGCGCGTCATGTGTGCTGCCGATGGTGCAGGAGACATGGCCGATTTTTTCAAGTTTGACTGGCAGTCGCAGGGGTGGAACCTCCTCGTTGCTCTGGGCGCGGTATTTGGCGGCTATCTGGCGGCTACGTACTTCAGCGGTCCGGATGGCAACGTGGCCCACATCTCTTCCGCCACTGTGGAAAGCCTGGAAAGTAGGGGCTTCAGCTTTGAGAATGGGGAAGTCCCCCTCGTCCCCGAGTTTTATACCTGGGCAGCCCTCTTCACCTGGAAAGGCCTGCTCATCATCGTGGGCGGCGGTTTTCTGGTGGGCTTTGGGGCACGCTACGCTGGTGGTTGCACCTCCGGGCACGCGATCAGTGGCATTTCGGCCCTGCAGATTGCTTCGGTCTATGCCTTAATCGGCTTTTTTGCGGGCGGGCTGTTTATGACCTACGTTCTTTTCCCGTTCATTTTTGATGCCTAAATCTACGCTGTGATGAGAATGTCAAGATATATCCTGGTGGGCATCCTGTTTGGAGTCACCTTGTACAAAGCCGAGGCCGTTTCCTGGTTCCGGATTTACGAAATGTTCCGTTTCCAGTCTTTCCATATGTACGGCATCATCTTTTCGGCCATTGCACTGGGCGTATTGGCCGTGCAATTCATCAAGCGGCGGCACCTGCGCTCCACAGAAGGGCAGGAGATTCAGTTTCACGACAAAGACAAACACTGGCCCCGCTACATCATCGGTGGGTTCATCTTCGGTATGGGCTGGGCTTTGGCGGGTGTTTGCCCGGGACCGATGTTTATTTTAATGGGCAGCGGGTACACCGTATTTGTAGTTTTTCTGCTGGCCGCTATGACGGGCACCTTCCTGTATGGGGTTTTGCGAAAGCGATTGCCCCACTAAAACACTATCTTCGTACCTATGTACGAGTCATTTAGCTTCCTGTTCTTCACCGCTGCGGTGATTAGCTTTATCAATTACCGATGGATAAAGTTGCCGCTTACTATAGCCCAGCTGCTATTGTCGCTGGGGCTGGCAGTGCTGGTACTGGTTGCCAAACCGCTATGGCCTGCCGCTTATGGATTTCTGAGCAATACCGTGACGCAAGTGGACTTCAACCACTTTATGCTGGATATTTTGTTGGGCTTCCTGTTGTTTGCCGGAGCCTTGCATGTCGACATCAGGGGGCTGGAAGCGGAGCGCTGGACGGTTTTTTGGTTTGCCACCCTTGGCGTGCTGTTGTCTACAGTCATAATAGGGGTAGGGCTGTACGGTATTGCTGCCGGGCTTGGGGTTCCTTTATCCTTCTTCGACTGTTTGCTGTTTGGGGCACTTATTTCACCCACTGATCCGGTAGCCGTTTTGGCATTGCTTAAAGAAACAAAAGTAAGTCCTTCGCTGGAGCTAAAGATTGAAGGGGAATCGCTTTTTAATGATGGTGTTGGGGTGATTGTGTTCACAGGCTTACTGTTGCTTTCCGAAATGAGTTCATCCGGCGGAGAGTCACCCTTAATGCTGGAACTGGGGCAGTTATTGTTGAGGGAGGTCTTTTTGGGCCTGTCTTTGGGTGCCCTGCTGGGCTTTTGGGGATTTAGGGCAATGAAAATGGTGGATCAGGATCCCCACCTTGCGACGATGGTTAGTCTGGCTATCGTATTCGGGGGCTACAGCCTGGCACAAGCGCTGGAAACTTCAGGGCCGTTGGCGATGGTTGTGGCCGGACTTTATATCGGCCACCAAATTAAGCGACCGGACTTCGAAGCCGGGACGAGAAAAGTGCTGGCTGGTTTCTGGGAGATTCTGGACGATAGCCTTAACGGCATACTATTCGTATTTCTCGGGCTGGCCATCCACCTGATGTCACCAGACAGCACGGCGGAGATATGGTTAATGCTATCCGTTATTGTGCTGGTACTGGCTGCCCGGTTTATAGCGGTTGTTATTCCGTATTCCTTTCTGCGCCACGATGCCCACAGCTGGGTGGATACCGCAGCCGTCCTGACCTGGGGCGGCTTAAGAGGGGGGATTTCCCTGGCATTGGCTTACTCGCTTACCGAAAATATGTCAGGCAGTACCCTATTGCTTCTGACCTACGGGTTGGTTATATTTTCCATATTGGTACAAGGGCTTACGCTACCGAAAGTAGTGCAAGCCCTGTTACCAAAATGAAATGATTCAAAAGCTGTGTTATAGGGAGTTTCTGCGGATGAGGCGGAAAGGGTTCTCCACAAAACCTTTGCGTTCGTTGAGTATCATCTCTGCGGCTGTGCGGCCGAGTTGTTGGAAATCGGTGGAAATCACAGTGATGCCATCGAGGAGCACCTCCTTAAGCGGATTTTCATTGTAGGAAATGATGCCGATGTCCCGGCCCACTTTCAAGCTTGAAGCCTTTGATTTTTTGACGATCTCTACGAGGTCATCCTCCATCAGCGTGATGTAGGCTTCTCCCGCAGCCAGGGTTTCCTTTTGGATATCCGGTACAAGCCTGCCCCGGAAGTTGCAATCAATGCAGAACCGCTGGAACCCTTTGATGATCTCCTTGGGCTGATAGGTTTTGGAAGGGAAAATCAACTTTAGGTTGTCGTATTTGCGCAGCAGTTCTTTAGACTGGCAGAGCGCATCGTAAATGTTTTGCTCAAAATCCTGGTACACACAGGCATAATTCCCTTCGATACCGGCAATTCGTTTGTCCAGTAAAAGGAGCTTGTCTTTGGGTAACTGATCGATTACACTTTTCGCCGATTCATAGCGGTTGTAGAAGTGCGGGATGATGACATAATGGGTGTAGTCCCCTGCATGCGAATTGAGCAGCCGCTGGAAAGTGGCAAAATCATTGTTGTAAACATGAAAGTCAATCTGAGCATTATCGCCCAGCGTTTCCACGAAGCTATCGTAGATGGTTTTTTTGTGAGCGCTGAGCTTGTTAAAAAGGAGAAAGACCTTGTATTCTTCCTGCTTCTCTTTCAGCTTGATAAAGTACCCTTTTCCGGGCACTGCCTCTATAAGGTTGCGCCTTTTGAGTTCACGGTAGGCTTTTTCCACTGTATCTCTTGATACATCAAGGCTCGCACTGAGGTGATTGATGGAAGGCAGCCGTTCATTGCCCGGAAAGGTCCGGCTGTTGATCCTGTTCCTGAAATGAGAAAAAAGCTGCTTGTACTTAGGTACCCGGGAGTTGGATTGAATTTCGATGACATTCATCATGACTAGTAAGTGTTGGTTAGGCTATCAGATTTTTTATTACACTCACTAAGTTATTGCTGAATAAAATTGGGTTTGTCCGGTGTTGTTCCAAATATGTGTGGTTATGTTCCAGACTTAGTATTTTCAAGGGTTTTGAGATGCCATAATGTTTCAGTTTGCTTTTAGGATGGTCTTTATGGATCGCCGGGCTTTCCGATGGAGGTACCTGTTGTCAGCTTTTCTGTCCAAAAAGCCAAGATAAAAGGTATTGATTTTTGTTAGTAGAGGCCGGGTACCATCTGCCCGTCCGAAGCCAAAAACGGTCATGCCATCGGTGGAGGAAATGCCTGCCCCGGTATGGCCTAAATAGGAAAAGGTGTCGGTCAGTGTATCTGGTTCTGCCTGCGCAATGAATAGCAGGGCTTCGCAGTCGTCATGCCCAAAATAAGCCCACTGCCAGTAGTCAAATATTTTATCCTCTTTGTAAAAATCGGGTTGTACATAAAGGGGCCCACCCTTATCTGTACCGAAAAACTGTCGCTGAGGGTCAAAAACGCCGCCGGGGGTGCCTTCGTACAAAAACCAATAAGGGGCATCGGGACTGACGCGTAGGATATCCAATCGGGCGTAGCCGGGCTCGAATGTCCACTCCCATTGCCATACGCCGCTCCCGGATGTTGTCCTTATTTTGTTAGCGCCTGTTTGTTCGCTACTGCACTGCTCATGGCCGGGATGGCCAGCCCCTGCTTCGGCAGTGCCGTGTACGAGATTGGGGATGCCGCGGAATGCGGATGCGGCGGATGCCGGGTATTCCCCCCAAGGCTCGGGGCGGAAGCTGATCCAGTCTTTCCCGGTCCGATCAATCATTCGGGAAAAACCGCCGCCAGCTTTGTCATAGTAGTAAATGGCACCAGGGGTATGCACAATGAAGTGGGGCCTGCCCTGATAATAGCCTTCTGTAATGCGGATGCCTTCGGGCATTAGGCTGTGGTATTTTACTTTGACCATCGGCCCGGGGTATTGTACTTCCATACCGTGCACCATTTTGTCCTCTATTCCTGGAGTCAGCCGGTTTTCTCCCGGTCGGTGGATGCCGGGGTCGTCAAGTGTTAGTAACTGTAACTTGCCCATCAATGGGGTATCCTGACTCCCTCCCTGAATGGTGCCTCCTGCATGAGGTTTGTGGTCGGCATCATAGTAAATCCGAAAAATGATACTGTAGAAAATATGCTGTGGCCATGCCCACTTTTGCAGGCTGTCAACCCGTAGTTCAAAGGTGTTGCCGGTGCCGGCCTTCAGTTGCTTTACCGGTACTTGCACCGTCGGATAAGCATGAAACATATAATCAGACTGCGGGCGTGGCAGGCCCGGAAGCTCAGGGACAGGGATCCAGTCCTTTTGGTTAATACGAAGGGCCAGGCCTTTGGTATCTTCATGCGACTGTACCATTTCCAGGGTAACTTCCGCCCGGATTGCATCCTCCAGGTCCAGGCTGTCCTCCAATATCAGTGCAGCATCCACCAGATAGTTGTGTGGGAAAGCGCTGTCTGGTTTATGGTAGTCGAGAGAACCTCCTACACGCAGGAATTTAGCAGTTTCCCGGACCATGTCTGGCAACCAGATGTGCTCCCGGTAAACGTCTGATGGTTTGGGTTTTGCTGCCAGGGTAGTGCTTAACCATAAGAGTAAAAAAAAGATGGGCGTTTGCAGTGGCGTACGCATTTTTCATCGGTATTGAAGGAGCAAATGCTCCGGCAGCGCTACACTCAATAACTGCCTGCCGGAGCGAATTAGTGTGGTACTATTTCGTGGTGTTCAACCAAATATCCAATCTTGGTGCCTGCCAGCTGTAGGGCTTGCCCAGTATATCGAGGTCGCCATCCCCGTCAAGGTCTGTCAGTCGGCCCTCATGTACGCCAAAGCCCCGGGCTACAACGTGGCGGGTGAAATGACCTTTGCCATCGCCCAGTAAGATTAGGATTTCCGAGCCAGGGTTGCCTTCCCCAAAGCGCATTTCCGCACTGAAAATATCGAGATGCCCGTCTCCGTCAAAATCTTTAATGTCAAGGGTGTGCCCGTTGCTTACGTGCTCAATCAGAGGGTAGTGCCGCCAGAAGCCCTCTTCCCATTGGTAGAGCAGCAGTGGCCCTTCCCCATCGCCTACTACCATGACTACTTCGGGCTTGCCACCTTCGATCAGTTGCCCGCCAACGGCCCGGGTGAAGGTGTAGCTGGCATCAATAATGTGCTCCCGGAAGGTGCCCTCCTGGTATTCGAACCACCGGCCGCCGCCCAGGATGTCGTCCACGCCATCACCATTCATATCTATCCCAAACAGGCCTTCGTGCTCATTGGTGCCCCGCCAGCCGGGATAAGTGCTCCGGGGGGCCATCTCTCCATCCGTGGTATAAGTATAGACAGGCTTATAAGCCCACTCCTGCACCTCTCTGGGATTGGCTGGGATTTCAGCATAAAACAAACCGTGTGCGCCCTGATTCCAGAAGACAAATTCCTGTTGTCCGTCACCGTCAAAGTCGATGAAGGCGATATCGTGGTGTTTGTTTTTGCCGCTTTTCTTGATGGTGCGCCGGGTCCAGGGCTGATCGGGTTGAAGGGTGGGGTAGGGGTTTTCCCACCACCAGATCTCGTTGCTTTGAGATTCGCCTCCAAAGACGAGGTCTGTATCTCCGTCGCCATCAATATCGTAAGTAGCAGAAGCAGCCTCAATGCGAAGGGGCTCTTCATCAATGACGTAGCGCTGCCATGTGCCAGCGTCATAAATGTGGCCCACCACAGAGGGGGTCACGGACCGGTCTGTCGTAAAAATATCATTCACGCCATCGTTATTGACGTCAGCGACGAGAGAGGCGGTTTGCTGTTGGCCGCCATTGGTCGGTGGCAGCTCGCCGCGGGCCGTACTCAGGTGCTTCCAGCTGAAGCGTTTATTGATGAAGTCATTGCGCCAGACATACATATTCTGATAGTGGTCCCATGCTGCGCCAATAAGGTCCAGGTCCCCGTCTCCGTCCAGGTCGTATAACTGTGTGCCGAGGTGGTTCTCCCGGCCGGTATCAATGAGGTGTTTAGTGAACTGCCCGGTGCCGTCATTTTCCCAAAGCTGGGTTTCCAGCCTTGGCCCTTTGTGCTCATTGGTGACGAGGTCCAGGTCCCCATCGCCATCCAGGTCGCTCACGTCCAGGTTGTTCATGGAGTATTGAGTAACAATATGGTGGCGTGGCCAGTCTGTGGAAGGGTCGGCTGGCTGTTCCCACCAAAATAAGTTGCCGTCCGGCTCTTTACTGGGCCAGCGCTCTTCAGAAACAGCAACATCGGCCCTGCCGTCTCCGTTGAAGTCGCCAATTTCCACCCGGTCGATGGGGTGATGGCTTTGCCCTATGGCCCTGCTTTTCCATGGAGACTGTCCCTGGCCGGGGTTTTCAAACCAAACGAGGCTGAGCAGTGCCCCATGCTCATCCGGGCGGCCGGCAGCGATATCGAGATCCCCATCTCCATCAATATCTCCAAGGCTGATGCCTTCGTCAGTGGTGTTTTCTCCAATTAGGGTACGCGGCCAGGGTTGCTGTTCGGGCTGTTCCGGAATCTGGAAAAGATAAAGGTCCCCGTTGCCTGCAATGACAAATTCTTCAGTAGCGCCGGGGATGATTTGCCCGCGTTCAAAACCCTGACTGTTAACGTGGCCGGTCGCCGGGACGGTTCCAATCTTTCGGCCCTCCCACCGGGTGGCAGCTTTGTCTATGGCTTCGTACCAGTAAATATCTGGAAGGGCCTGTGCGATAAGGTCTGCATAGGCGTCTCCGTCCACATCCATGATGAAAATACCGTCTACATTTTCTGGTAGCTCCAGGCGCTTCCATTCAGCAGTCATATCCCCGCCGGGGTTGATGTAGAGGTAGCGCCCGGAAAGTACGTCAGCATCCCCGTCCTGATTGACATCGCCCATGTCGAGCCCAAAGTAGCGGAGCCATTCGGGGGTAGCCCAGTCGCCCCATTTGCCCTTTGTACTGTCAATTTGAATAGCATGCCATGCAGAAGATTTTACCTGTTGTCCGTAGAGGCGGGGAAGGATCAGCCCAAGCAGGAGCATGACTGGAAGAAGGGATTTCATGTATTGTTTGGTTTTGTTTGTTTCAGAACAGAAGCAACTGCCCGGGCCTGGTAATCCTGGTTGATTTCAGAGGATGCTAAGGATAAGCGTCCAGAGAATCAAAGCCAATACAAGGATGAATAGGATGTCCTTGCGGTCGAGATGAGGATCAGTTATCCAGGGCATGATCTCAAAATTTACCGAGAATACACGGTTATTTTCAGTCTGCTATCCTGTAATATCCTGTCAAAAAAGGAGGCGTATCAATGATTTTTCGAGTCAATCAGCTCTGAGGGAGAAGCGCCATATTTTTTTTTGAAGGACTCATAAAAATAGGAACGGGAGTTGAAGCCTGTTGTATGGATGATTTCGCTCACGGTCTTATCCCCTTCGCTCAGGAGCAGATAGGCTTTTTTCAGGCGGTAATCTCTGATATATTCTGTGGCGGACATGCCGGTGATAGATTTGAGCTTCCGGAACAACTGCGTACGGCTCACGCTCAGGATCTTAATGAGTTGGGCCACCCCCAGTTCTTCATCATTCAAATGCTCCTCGATATGGGTATTAAGGCGGCTAATAAATTCCTGGTCAATAGGGGCAAGGCCTTCCGGCAGGTGGCCCGGATTATACTTTTTGAGAAACCACTCCTGTAGTGTATTCCGGTGGCGGAGCAAATTAGCCATGATGAGTTGCAGCTCCTGCTGATTGAAAGGCTTGGACAGGTAGGCGTCGGCTCCATGCTGTAGCCCCTGTAGTTTCTTTTCCTGCTCAGACAAAGCGGTGAGCAAAACCACAGGGATATGGCTGGAGCGCTGATCAGTTTTGACCCGGTCGCATAGCCCGAAGCCATTGAGGTTAGGCATGATCACATCGCTGATGATGATATCAGGGATATGCTCTAATGTTTTTTCCCATCCTTCTGCCCCATCGGCCGCCTCGACAATATTGTAATGTGGGCGAAGCTGACGGGAGACAAATGCCCGGATCTCCATATTGTCCTCCACGACAAGGACCAGGGGGGCTTCTTTATCAGAAGAAGACACAGCCTGAGGCAGGGTGCTGTTGGGGGGTGTATCACTTTGGTTATTACTCAGGCTCGGTAGCTGTGCAGGTTTAGCATGATCGAAAAGCTCTTCATTGGTAAACATTGCTTCGCTTACGGGGATACTTACGGTAAACCTGCTGCCCTGGCCTTTATGGCTTTCGACTTTAATTTGCCCTTTGTGCAAGTCAATGAGCTGTTTGACGAGAGACAGTCCAATCCCCGTTCCTGCTTTATGTGGCGACATAGGTTCCTCTGCCTGATAGAAGCGGTCAAAAATAAAAGGTAATTGCTTTTTTGATATACCAATTCCCGTGTCTGTAAGCTTCAACCGCACCCATGAGCCACCATCCGGGTACACTGTTGTCCGGGCTTCCAGGCGCACTGAACCTTGCTCCGTGTACTTGATGGCATTGGACAACAGGTTGTTGAGCACCTTGCAGAGCACATCGTGGTCAAACCAGCAGGGCTTTTCTGAGAGACCAGCATCATCAAGGGTGTAGTTCAGCCCTTTCTGGTCCGCCATAACCTGGAAAGACTGAAATATCTTGCGGACTTCATTTTGGAGATCGCCCTGAGCCGCCTGTAGTTTATAGAAGCCACTATCTATTTTTGCAGCATCCATAAGCTGGTTGATCAGGCCCAGTAGTTGTTTGGCGCTCTGCTGCATACGGTTAGTGATCAGACCGAGGTCTTTCGGCCGGTCCGGCGCGTTCAACTCTTGCAGGTAGCCCACAAGCAAGGTGAGTGGGGTTCTGAATTCATGGGACAGGCCTGTAAAGAAGCGGGACTGTGCCTTGTTGAGCTGGTCGAGCTGTGCCATCTGCTCCCGGATGATCTGAGACTGTTGCTGTAGTTCCTGGTTGACCTGGGAGAGGCTCTCTGCCTGATCCTGGATTTCTGCCGTTTGCTTTTTGACTTCCTCCTCCAGCCATCGGTTGCGCAGCTTGATATTGCGCATTCGCCAACGGTAATAAACGAGCAACATACCAATAAGTAACATCAGTAGCAAAACCTCGAACCAGGTCGTTTCCCAAAATGGAGGATTGACATAAATTTTCAGTGTAGCCGGAGTTTCGCTCCATACGCCATCGTGGTTGGCCGCCTTTACCTTGAGGGTTAGGTCTTTGCCCCTGGGCAGACCAGAGTAGGAGGCGGTATGCCTGGTGCCCACATAATTCCAGTCCGGGTCTACGCCCTCCATCATATAAGCGTACTGGTTTTTTTCGGGCTGGCTGTAGCCCAAAGCTAAAAGTTCAAAGCTGACTACGGTGTGTTGGTAGGAAAGTTCAATTTCCCGGGTGTCCATAACCGGTTTGGAGAGCACTCCATCCGGCCCGGGCTGTACCGATTGGTTGAAAATTTTCAGATCGGTAATCAGTACCCGGGGTGGGTTTGGGTTTTCTCTGACAATAGAATCGGGGTGAAAAATATTAAAACCATTGACCCCACCATAAAAGAGCCGTCCGTCCGGCGCTTCAAAGGCGGAGTTGGGCAGGAATATTTCATCCTGCAGGCCGTCGTGCCGGTCGTAGTTGCGGAAAGTTTCAGTAGCAGGGTCAAAACAGGAAAGACCGTTGTTGGTGCCCAGCCAAAGGCGGTCTTTGCTGTCTGTAAGGATACTATTGATACTGTTATTAGGTAAGCCATCAAGGGTGGAAAAATGCCGTAGTTCCCTGCTCTCCGGATCAAAAACAAGCAAACCCGTATTGCGCCCCATCCACAACCGCCCACTTGAATCGCAGTGAAAAGAAATCAAAGCACTGCTCGGGCTGGTAAAAGGCATTTTTATTTGTGCATAGGTCCTAAACTCTTCATGCTCAGGGTCAAATGTGAAAAGTGCGTTAGCGGAAACCGCCCAGATTTTATTATCTGTATCCCGGCATAAGCGATAGCCCGGGTTAGCAGCCCCTGCAGTTTTTGGCGTAAGGTCCTTAAATATCCCGGTCGGCTGATCAAAGAGCATTAACCGGTCGCCGCTTACCAGGTAGCGGCTGGTATCAAGCTGCAGGATAGAAGCATTGGCATGGCGATGCTCACCGGGAGAGTCGTAGGTCCTGAATAACCCTGTCCTGGTATCAAAACTATGTAAGGCATGCTGGCTAAGCAAGAAAGCCTGGTCTCCAAACAAGCGCAGCAAAAATACGCGTTTACCTACCAGCTCATTATTGAAACGGGCATGGGTCTTGTAGTTCTTCCACTGTTGGAGGTTTTGGTCGTAGAAACTAATCCCTTTATTGCTGGAGGCAACCACCCAATTGCCATCATTGTCCTCTGCAATACCGGAAACGAACTGGTCGATCAAGCTGTTGGAGTTGCCTTGTTCAGGGCGGATGCACTGAAACCGGTCCTCATAGGGATCCTGTTTGTATAACCCATGGTAGGTGGTCCAGATGATGCCGTTTTCATCTTTAAAAAAAGCCTTGACGTCACCAGCTATTTCTTTTCCGCCAAGGTAGGTTTTGACAGGTACGATGGCCTGCTGCTGAGGCGACCACTCATGAATGCCCTGCAGGTAGAGGTTGAACCAGATCTTACCGTCCATGGGATAAATATCCCAGCTTCTGCCGCTGTGGCAGAAGGTGAGGGATTTGTCATTGGGGTCAAACCGAAAAATCCCTTTCGGCGTCCCTATCCATAGTTTTCCAGTCTTGTCTTCATAGAGATCGGATGCAGATTCCGGGATAGCAAGGTTGGCAAAATGCTCAAAACAGCCGTTTTTATACCGGTAGAGCACACTCCCAAGCTCAACCCAGAAGCCACCTTCTGTAGCTCCGAAGGCAGAGGCTTCCTGGGCGCTGTCTATCCCTTTTCCCGGCGAAATCCGCCGAAAACATTGGTCCTCTTCGTCATACCGGGCAATACCTTTGAAAGTGGCTACCCATAGTTGCCCTGTTGCATCTTCAAAAATGTCCCTGATATAGTTATCCGGTATAGTCTCCTTACGGGCAGGAGAGTACTGGAAGCGCCGGAAATTGTCTGTTGAGGGGTTATAAAGGTTGATGCCATTGCGGGTGCCCACCCAAATATCGCCCCCTGCACTTTCGTGTAGTGAGGTGATAAAATTTTCGGAAAGCGAGGCTGTATCCAGATAATTGGTGTGATAAACATGAAATTGGTAGCCATCATACCGGTTTAGCCCGTCAATCGTACCGACCCAAATGAAGCCTTTGGAGTCTTTGATCATGCACCGGCTGGCGTTTTCAGAAATCCGGTTCCGGGCTGGTGCAGGCTGCAAATGCAAACTGGATTGCCCCTGTAGTTCCGGACAGTATACTATACCGAACCACATGCCGAGCAATAACAGCAGATTTAGCGAAAATGGCTTCATTACTCAAATATAACCAAAGCAGGTGAAAGTTCTCCAATCCAATAAATACAGGGGCTTCATACTTTTTACAGTATACAGCAGGATGCCCCCGCCTGCTGATTGCTCTAATTTAGGATGGCAAGTTTAAGATTAGCTAATTGACTTTATTCAAGTTTTCTTTCATTCACTAAATGCCTTAAAGTTCTTCTTATGAAAAATAAGAAATTTTTGATCATTCTGGCCATCCTGTCTTGTGCCCAATGGGCGCTGGCACAGGGAGCCACAGTCGTGTCTGGCACAGTGACGGACGAACAAGGCGAACCCCTCATCGGGGCTAATGTTCTTGTCAAGAATAGTCGTGTTGGTACCATAACAGATTATGATGGCGGCTTCGAACTTCGGGTCCCTTCCACGGATACAGCCCTAACCGTATCCTACATCGGTTATGAAAGTAAAGACGTACCCCTGAACGGGCGTACGGTCGTGGACATCACCCTCACCATTAGTGCTGCGGCACTGGATGAGGTCGTTGTCGTTGGTTTTGGTACCAAACAGCGTCGTGATCTGACTGAATCTGTAGCCTCTGTTTCCGGTGACGTTATTAATGAGTTGCCAACCCCCTCGCTTGAGCAGGCGCTTGCCGGCCGGGCAGCGGGTGTACAGGTGACAACAGGTTCCGGTGTGCCGGGAGCAGGTGCTTCCATTCGTATTCGCGGGGTCGGCTCGCTCAACAACGCGGAGCCACTCTATGTCATTGACGGTATCATTATTGGTAACGTAACGGGTGGCGGACAGACCTCCGTGAGCCCTTTGTCTCTGATCAACCCTAACGATATCGAGAGCATCGATATCCTTAAGGATGCTTCCGCTACTGCTATCTATGGTGCCCGTGCCGGTAACGGTGTGGTCATCATCACTACCAAGCGGGGTAAGGAAGGCCGTATGTCCCTCAATTTTGATACCTGGACCTCGGCTCAGGTATTGGATCAGAGCAACTTTGACATGCTTTCCGGCCAGGAATGGGCGCAGTACTTCTCTGAAGTGATGGCGGAGTCCGGACAGGATACCTATCCCGGGCAGCCCTTTGTAGACAAGGTTCGCGCAGGCAATGCTCCTGAAACCTATGACTGGTTTGACCATGCCTACCGCAACGGTCAGTCCAACAGCTACAACCTGTCGCTGAATGCTGGCACAGCCAAGTCGCAGTTCTTTATGTCTGCCAACTACTTTGATCAGACCGGTATTCTGCCCAACTCTGACCTGGAACGCTACACCGTGCGCCTCAACAGCGATCATCAGGTGACGCCATGGTTGAAGTTTGGTAATACCTTGGCTGTTTCCCGCAGTGTAGCTAACACTGTTGGTAACGTCGATGGTAACCAAAATACCAAGGACTGGATCACTCGCTTGCTGGCTGCTAACCCTTACAAACCGATTTTCGATCCTGTTGATGGGGACTACGCCGGCCTAAGCGCTCAGGACCCTGACGCGGAAGCTCAGCTCGATTATGCCAACGAGCATCCTATATTCTCTATGGAGCAAAGTATGGACCGTGATATCCGCAACCGGATTTGGGGTTCGCTTTTTGCTGATGTGGAAATCCTGGACGGACTTGTATTCCACACAATGGGCTCTGTAGACTGGAGCTTCAACAACGGGGAAGTCCGCTCTCCTGCAAATACTATTGATGGTGCATCTGCCAGGGATTTGGCTTCTAATGGCATGCGCCTCAATTATAACGAAAGCAGGACCTGGTTTATTGAGAATACCTTATCATATGCCAAAAGAATCAACCGTCACAACTTCAACCTGATGGCTGGATATCAGGCGCAAAACAACCTTAATAAAGGGTTTAACTCCTACAACGGCGCTTTTGTAGATACAGACTATTGGTTCTTTGACCGCCCGGGCCTGACCAACGAAATTACCGATGCAGATGGTAATGTGGTGGCTACGGTGCCTCTGGTTTTTCCGAGTGTGGGCAATTTCCAGAACGAATCTGCCTTCGTTTCTGCACTGGGGCGGGCATTCTATAGCTTTGACGACAAGTACCTGCTGACTGTTACTGTACGCCGGGATGGTTCTTCCCGCTTTGGCCCAGAGCAGCGCTGGGGTACTTTCCCTGCAGTTTCTGCTGGCTGGATCATTTCTGATGAGCCATTCCTCCAAAACTCCAACACGATTTCCAACCTGAAGCTGCGTGCCGGTTATGGTATTAGCGGTAGTGACAACACAGGGTTATATCAGTGGAACTCCCGCGTTGGGGCAGGTGCTGATCAAAACTACGTCTTCAACGGAGGGCGTGTGGAAGGTGCTATCCTGACCCGCCTGGCTAACCTGTTTCTGGGCTGGGAAGAAATTGAAATGCTCAACGTAGGTTTGGATGTGGCACTCCTGAATGGGCGCCTTTCCATAACGGCAGATTACTTTGACAAGACCACACGTGGCATGCTACTGCCTTTTGCTCCTGCTCTTGAAGTAGGCGCACTGAGCAATCCTACCGGCAATCTCGGTGAGCTGGATAACAGTGGGTTTGAATTCACCTTCAGCTCCGTGAATGTCGCCAATCGGGATCTTACCTGGCGTACAGACCTCAACTTCACTTTTGTGACCAACATGGTGTCGAAGCTGCCGGAAAATGCTGACCGTTTCAATGGTGTCAATATCACTCGTGTAGGTGAAGAAATTGGTGCCCTGTATGGTTTCCAGTCTAATGGGCTGTTCCAAAACTGGAATGACGTGTACAGCCATGCATATCAGAATCAGGCAGTTGCCTCCTTTGATGAAGTAACGGGCCTGCCTACTTATTCTGACGACACCAGCCAGGAGACCATCAATGGGCAAACAGCACCTGGTGACCTCCGCTTCGTTGACCAAAACGGAGATGGTATCATTGATGCAGACAATGACCGTGTGATTATCGGCAGTACTATCCCTGACTTTACATGGGGTGTGACCAATACCTTTGGCTATAAAGGCCTGAACCTCTCCATCTTTCTGCAGGGGGTACATGGCGTGGAAATTTACAATCAGCTCCGTGTATTCCAGGAGCGTTCCAGTGGTGGCTGGGAAAACAAGCGTAGTACCGTGCTAGACCGCTGGGTGGGCGAAGGCACTTCCAATACGATCCCACGGGCAGCGCCTCAGGACCCCAACGCTAACGAGCGGGCATCTGACCACTGGGTGGAAGATGGCTCCTTCGTGCGGATTAAGAACCTACGCCTGTCTTACATGCTGCCACGCAATATGCTGAGCAAGGTAGGCTGGAATACAGGCGGCCTTGAAGTCTATGCTGTAGGTACTAACCTTGTTACGTTTACTGATTACAGCGGCTTTGACCCGGAAATCGGCCTGAGAAACGCCGGCAACCCGGAGACAGCCGGTGTAGACTCTGGTCTTTATCCATTGTCCCGTCAGTATACTGTCGGGCTGAAATTATCATTCTGATCATCCTAAAAATTGTATAACCATGAAAAAATTAAAAGCAGCCCTGTTGGTGGTTTTGTCTGCGATGGCCATCACGGCATGCACAGACATGCTGGATCAGGTAGACCCCACCGGGCCCACCGGAGAGGATTTCTTTGCTACTGAAAATGACCTGAACCAGGCTGTCATTGCAGCCTACGGAGGGCTCAGTTTTAGTAGGTCATTCGAGTACCTGGGGATGGTAGGTTTCGAGCAGTTTTCGGATAACGTCTACAGCGGTTCTACCACTACAGATGGCTCTCACGCGACCTGGACGACGTTTAACTATGACCCGAATAGCAGCAATATTGAGCGGGTATATTCAGCCTATTATCAGCTCATCAATATGTGCAATCAGGTTATTTCCCGTGCACCGGATGCCGATGTCGCTGCTGAAATACGCACACAGGCTATTGCAGAGGTAACCTTCCTGAGAGGATATGCTTACTTTCAGCTCACCAAAATATTTGGTGAGGTGCCTATCGTTCTGGAAATCCCTGATGATCCGAGCGGATTTACCCCCGAGCCTTCTCCTGCTTCTGCGGTTTATGATCAGGCGGTAGCCGACCTGACTTTTGCCGAGCAAAACCTTTTGCCTACTGCGGCACAGGGTGGCCGGGCAACAAGCTGGGCAGCTAAGGCACTGTTGGCCAATGTTTATCTCTTTGGAGCTGACGAGCTGGGCAATACAAGCTGGTACGGCCTCGCTGAGTCCAAGGCAGCTGAAGTAATCAATGGAGGCCCTTATGGCTTGTTTGATGAATTTGATACACCAGCCGAGAACCTGCAGTCCATTTATAAAACCTTTAACGACAGCGGCAAAGAGCACATCTTCTCCGTTAACCACTTCAATGGTGGCGGCAACTGGAGCGACGGTGACGTTGGCAGTCAGTTCCCAATGGCCATGAACCCACGGCAGGAGCGTAACAGCAACAACATGTGGGGCTTTGGCTGGGCGTATGTCTACGAAGGTATTGCTGACCAATGGGACGATGCGGATGCCCGCAAGGACTACAACATCTGGTTCCAGGATGAGCCCATCATTGTCAACGGTGATACCACCAGCTTATACAATCAGCTAAACCAAAACCGCTGCTGTGCCCGTCCTAATGGTATGGGGTTCCAGAAGTTCTGGTACCAGGAAAGCTCGAAGAACGTAAATGGTATCTCTACCGTAGACTACCCTGTGCTCCGTTATGCTGAGCTACTGCTGATCCACGCTGAAGCAGACCTGCTTGCTGACGGTACCCTTAGCGATGCCGGTCTGACCAGCCTCAATGCCGTGCGCGCCCGTGCTGGCCTTCCTGGGCTTGAAGCAGGAGATGTCAAGGTAGAAACCATCCTTGAGGAAAGACGTTGGGAGCTTTTCGGTGAAGCTAAGCGCTGGTTCGACTTCGTGCGTAAGCGTGACATCCTGCCGAACTATATCTTTGAAGCCTTTGGTGATATCGTAGATAAAGATTCTGACGGCGATGATAATGATTTTGGTGGCTTCAACCCCGAGCGCCACTGGAAGCTGCCTTACCCGCAGCAAGCTATAGACCGGAATCCTAATTTGACGCAAAAACCAGCATGGTCTGGAGGATAAATTGATTTGGAACTTGAGGTATGGGCAAGCCGGGTAGCTTTAGGGCTACCCCTTGCTCATGCAATCCGGAGCGGGATGCAGATGGGGAATTACCTTGTTTGCATCCCGCTTTTTTTGGGCTCTTAGCGAATTAGTCCTGCTTCCCAAACAGCAAGCGATAGGGGTTTTTTCGGATCATTGTAATAACCTCCGTCTCGATTAGCCCCGCATTGAGCATAAGGGTTACGAATTGCAGCATGCCATCAGAAGGCACCGGGTTGCCGGATTGCCCAAGGTCCGTACTCATAATAAACCGTTCCGCACCAATAGCTTTTACCGCCTCGGCCATTTGCGCTATCGATACGTGTTTGCCGTTTTGCAAGAAGCCAAGGTGAGATTGTGGTCCGGTCAGATAGCTTAGGTAGGTCAGTTCAAAATAAACCCCATATTTGCTCAGCATCTGCATCTCTTCGAGTGTTAGTCCCGGGCTGTCGCCCATAGCATGTGTAATGACGATTCGCCATATTCCCCGTTCATGGGCGGCTTGTACCAAAGCAACCACTTCCTCTCCCGACAAATGCCCGGTAGCTAATACCAGATCATAGGTTTTGATCAAATCAAGGATGGCAAGGACATCCGTTTTGAGCGTGCCTTCTTCGAGTATACTCAGGCCGGTGCCTTTACTTCCAAAGTTAGACTGATGGTGCCCCGCATCAAAAGTAGGGAACCAGACAAAACGACCAAACCGCCCTTCCATGAGCGCCATATTTCTGACGGCCTCCGGATTTAGGCCGCCTACTACCCGGTTGAGGGCAATGCCTCCAAATACCATAAGTTCCTTCGTCTTCAAATTAGCCAGTGCTGCCCGGCCGGCTGTACTGCTGATGTGGTTTTTGAGCACGATAGCCCGGAACCCGCGTGCTTCAGCCATTTCGGCAGCTTCAAGGTCGTTGACTGAACGCCCAAATATATCTGGTGCAGTGTGCATGTGGATGTCAATAGCGCCTTCGAGCAAGTGCCCGGCCGATGGTGCACCGGGATACTGTGCAGATAGGATCGATGGACCATAAGAGATCAAGGCCACCAACAGCAAAATCCGCATCTGACAAAAGCAACGATTGATAAAAAGAGGTTTCATAGTTATAAAATACGATTAGACGCCGCGCCCGGTACTCAGCTGCGTAGTGCTGACAGGGGCAGGCAAAGTTTAGAAAAGGAGTTACTGTTTCCGGTTCTTATGCACGAGGGCAACGAGCAGGGGCGTCAGCAGGGTGGAAGCCAGGCAAGCTGCGGCTACCTGTGCTGTCGCCTGACCGACTAGAGGTTCCAGCGAGGGGTCTGCCAGAGCCAGTGCAGCAGGAGTGGCCACAGCATTGCCGGCTGTGCTTGAGGCCGCAGCTCCGGCAATACCTGTTCCCCCAGCCAGCCGGTCCGCCCTGATGTTGAAAAAGCCTCCCACAAAAACCACCACGAACCCCAGGAACAGGCCTGGCAGCCCTGCTTTTAACAGCATTGCTGCTTCCAGCCCACAGCCCAGGCTGAACGCAAAAATGGGAATGAGTACCATGCCGCCAGTCAGAAAGAAATGGCGGGCCTCCTCATCGAGGTTGCCCAGGATCATCCCCACCAGAATAGGCAGTACAACCCCCAGCAATGCAAGAAAAGGGATTTGGGCCACACCGGCGGCGCCCAGCGCAATCATAGTAAGGAAAGGGCCATCGTTAATTGAAATGATGGCGATAGAAGCCACATCGGTCTCATCCCCAAATTCACCAGCAAGCGCGGCATAAAGCCCTCCATTGGTATTGGTGGTTGCGGAAATGACAGCCACGACAGATAGCCCCCAAAAACCATCTGAGCCCCAAAAATACCCAATGACTAACCCCAGCGCAGTGCCCGAGGCAAACTTACTCAGGGTGATCACCGCCCCTTTGCGCATTGCCAGTGGCGCCGCCCTGATACGGATCCCCGCACCCATACAAAACAGAAAAGCACCAATTAAGGGTGCCGCTCCTCCCGCTATTGCTGTGGTAAACCCGCCTATTTGCAAGACTTCCGGGAACAGGGAGTTGAGGGCAGCCCCAACGATCAGCGGTACTACCATCAAACCTCCGGGAATGCGCTTAAGGGTTGACATGACTTTCATGAGTGGTTGGTTTTTACAGGGGTGGCGGAGGCAAAGCGGGCCGCATATTGTATGGCGTTGACCATACTCTCTTCATTTGCTTCGTTTTTGCCTCCCTTGTCGAAAGCCACACCATGGTCTACAGATACCCGGATGATAGGCAGCCCCAAGGTTATATTGACACCGGAAAGCCCCATCCACTTCCCGCTTTCGTGGTCATAATTGAACGCTAATACTTTGGTGGGGATGTGCCCCTGATCGTGGTACATACACACCACGATATCGTAGCCGCCCCCCTTCATTTTGGGGAAAATCGTGTCCGGCGGGTGGGGCCCATCTGCATCTATGCCGAGTGCCCGGGCTGCCACAATAGCAGGCTCAATTTCTTCAATCTCTTCGGTACCAAACAAGCCATGCTCCCCGGCATGAGGATTGAGTCCGGCCACTGCAATGCGTGGTTGAGTTATGCCCATACGCTTCAGGGCATCATTAGCCAGGTGGATGACCCGGAGAATACGGTTTTGTTTGGTACGGTCTATAGCTTCCCGCAGTGATACATGGGTAGAAACATGAACGACCCGGAAGCCTTCATCTGCCAGCATCATGGCATAGTCCTTTGTGCCGGTCAGGTGCCCATAAATTTCCGTATGCCCCGCAAATGGGTATCCCGCCATCCGTAGTGCTTCCTTATGAATGGGTCCGGTGACTGTACCATGGATGTCCCCATTCATAGCCAGTTCAATGACTTTAGCGATGTATTCGTAAGAAGCGCTGCCACACATGCCAGACACTTCATTGAACCGAAATTCAGCAGGCGGCACATTGTCAAGGCTTAAAACATCGAGGGTGCCCGGCTCGTACCGCCCGTCAGCAGGGGCGTGAACAACATTGACCCGAAGATGAAGATCACACAGGTCAATAATTTGCTCCATAATACCTGCATCACCCACGGCAAGGGGGCGGCAGATGCTGTACAGTTCGGGCTTTGACAGCGCTTTGGCAGTCACTTCGGGGCCAATGCCGGCCGGGTCACCGGTACTAATGCCCAATATGGGCCTAAAAGAAGGTTGCATAGTCTTATCGGATTTTAAAACGGATGTCCGGCCAGGGATAGCTGCCCGGTTTAATGGTCAGTTGGAGGCCTTCAGCAGTTTCCAGGACTACAACTCCTGGTGCGAGTTCCTGCCGGGCATGCAGGCAGGGGGAGCCAAGCATTTGAATGATCGCAGCGGCAGTAGCCCCGCCTGTGGCAAGGATATGGGCTCGTTCCCCTTCAGTTAGGGATAGAAGAAGTACTACAGCCCGGGCAAGCAGGGTTTCGATCTGCCTTGCAGTACCCGGGGAAGGGCGAATCTCCTTAGGTGCTCTTATGAAAAGGCATCGGTGTTGCTTAAAAAGGGCAATGGCTTCTGCCTGCCAGGCGTGGCTATCTTTCGGCAGGTGAAGGGGCAGCGTGAGGCGGGGCAGCGTTGTATGCCGGTCAAGCAGGGTTTGGTTAGGGGCCTGGAATGTACTGCCGCCCACCACAATAAAATAGTTGGCGGTAAGGTACTCCAGTGGCGGGTTAGAGGGGGTGGGAGTCTTGCCCAGCTTTTTTAGAAAGGCTTGGAAGGCGTCGGCTGCACCACAATACAAATGCCCGGCCTGAGGATCAACAAAATCCTGCAAAGTGGAAGCCCGGGTTACATCCATCGTGAACAGGCCCGCCCGATCGGGCCTTTCCCCTTCCTGAAGATGGTTAATTTGCTGACTATCCCCAAGCAGATGGGGCAGGTAGGCGTGCGCCCTTGGAAAATCAGGATCATAGCGGAAAGCAGTTTTGTGCAGAGGTTGCCCGTTGATCAGGTACGCTCTGTTTTGGATGATCCTCCCTCTGGAAGGGTTAGCGGGTAGCAGAAAAGCCTGTTCCAGATTCAGCGCATGCTGAAGGATACGGGCTTCCTCCACTATATGCCCGCGCAGTACAGAGTCGATCTTTTTGAATAAATAAAACCCGGGGCCCTGCTTCGGCAGTCGCTGGCAAAATGCCCGTACTATTTGCCGGGCCTCAGGCAGTTCTCTGCTCCGGGTGTCACTGTTGTAAACGATCACCGCTGCATCGGTAGCTGTATTAAAGGATTGTTGTACCTCGGCAGGCAGGCCAAAGCGAAGGGCAATACCTGCCATTTCGCAAGCTCCTGAGCTGTCATCAGCCAAAACAATTATGGGCTTTTGCTGCATGGTCAGGGCTATTCAAAGTCAATGGTAAAGGCACAAAGTTGGTTGGCAGTGGTGGTTAGGTATAGAGCGAAGATGCCTTTCTCCTCATCAATCCAGCCCCATCTAACAGCGGCTGCATCGGATTTGACGGTACGCACTGTTGACCCGTTGGCCGAAAAGAAAAGCTGCATTTCTTCTTCACCTATCGTTTCTACGCTGCCTTGTAGTTGCTTCTGTTCAGCATCCCAGACCGGTAGTCCGGGCATTTCCACATACCCTTGCAGAATATGCCGGTTGGTGGAGAGGAACTGTGGATGTGGGGTTGCTGCATGAATGGCCATCACCCGGGCTTCACCGGGTGCCAGATGTTGTATCAGGGAGTCAGATCCGGAGTAGGTGCCAAGGTAGCGGGTATTCCAAAAATCCCAGACGTGGAACAGCTGTCCGGCAGCAAAACCCAGCCCGCCTTCATCGGTAGGTGCGCCAAGCGGCAGCCCGATGGTTTGGGGGAGTAGTTTCTCCTCCAGTTTTTTGTAGCGCCCCTTCAGCGTGGAAGGCCATTCCTGACCGGTCCAACGGGTATTGTAGAAGGTGAGGATATGCCACTGATCGGTGAGGGGCAAGTCATAAACCTGAGGGTAATCCACCCCGGAGAATGCATCGACGGGCCTTGGGCTGACCGGCGTTTGGTGCAGGGGCAGGACCCGCGAGAGGTCGTACTGCATAGTATCCGCCATTTTGTAGAGGTACTTGCCAATTTCCATCCGGCCGGAGGTCAGGTAGGTCATGGTAAACATAGCCCTTACGCCGTGACGGGAACCATAAGGCAAGGCATTGTAAGGGTTGCGGGCGTCCTGGTCGCAATGGTAAACTACCCGGTTTTTGTACCATCGGAGCCCCGTCTTTGCAGTCATTGGTGGCATGACTACATCATTATCGCCTTCCGTACGATGGGTGGTGATCACACCGAGGGTGATATCGCCTTTGCCCATACGCTCGTGGATGTCGCGGCCCGGGCCCAGTCCATCGTAGGCCAGTTCGTAGATACGACGGTAGGCATAGGCCGTAGTGGCATAGGGGTCTTCGAACCCGCCATCGTAAGCCCATCCGGTTAGCGGATAGTCGTATTTGACGCCAGCCACTCCGGCTTTGCGCAGCCGGGCATACACGTCTTCCATATGAACCACAAAGCCCGGATCTGTAAAATCATAGCTCCAGTACCGGTCGCCCCCTTCCCACCAGCCTTCGGGGCCGCCGCTGCGCTCCCGGTGGGCATCATTAAAGAGCATATGCTCCGGATGGGCAAGGGCATAGTCTTCTGAGCGCCGTGCTGTTTGAAAATAGAGGAAAGGCCGGCCGCCCAGGTTATGTATAGCCTCTGCCCATTTGTTGAGCGTCTCATAGGGAGGTAAAAATTGCCCGCCTTCATACATAGCCCAGTGCTCGTCATCCCACCAGCCTTGTTGGTTATTGGGCATCGCATAGTCATCGGGTTCCAGCCGTATGCCGATGGGGCCATATTTCAGAAAGCCGGTTTGGGCGGTTTTTTCCATCGCCTCAACGGTGCCGGAGGTGTTGTTTAAGAATTCGTCCCCGCCATAGTAACGGATGTAAGCATACCAGAAATTCAGGATCGCATAGTCCGGTCCGGAAATATCCACTTTGTTGGCCTTAGCGAGCACCTGCCCGTACTGCTCCAGCGCTTCGTAGCGGTTGGAGGTCAATAAATCGAGGTAGAAGCGGTCAGTGGACAGGAAAGTGCTGTCCGGGTCTACCCGTTTGCCCACCGGGTCTTCCAGCCACATCCGTAACTGCAGCCCGTCTTCCACTCTTATGGCTTCCATGTATTTTAAGAACTCCAGATAGGTAAGCCCGCCGGCTACCACAGCAGTTTTGGTTTGGCCTTTGGCGCCCCAGGTGGCGAGCAGATTATTGGTGCTTAGGAGGGTATCAGCCTGAGTGACAACAGTCTGATAGTCATTGCTTTCCCCATCGAGCACATAGTAATCCCGGAAGGCTGCCCCGGGGTAAGCCACTCCACTCAAGACGGCTGCATTCTTTACCTGCACCGGGCGGGGAGACGTATTCTGATAGCCCCAGTTGAAAGCTACATAGTGAGCATTCTCATAGAGCTGAAGCTGTAGAATGAGCCCGGGCTGCCCTGATTTGGTGGCTTTTATAGAAAGGGTTTGTCCGCTGCCAAGGCTGTCTTGAAGAGGCAGTGCGGCCCATTCATATTGCCAGGTACTGTCAGGCTGCAAATCATTGATTTGAAAAGCGGCTCCTCTGATTAGTGCTTTCCCGTCAGGCCGATGGTTGATATCATATTTTCCGGTAGAGAGGTCAAATGCAATGCGTAGTTGCTCCTGCTCAATAATGGCAGCTCCTTCTTCCTCGTAGACGTGTACAGCAGGCTGATCGGGCCCGCAGGCGCTTGCTATGAGCAGCAGGCATGCCGTAAAAAATCGGATATAGTCAGGCATAAAATAATGGATTTGGGAGCAACCACGCGGGCCGCTCCGGTTTATCCACCTAATTTCTAACCTATCGTGGGGCAGAGTGTCCTGCAATAGCCTGCTGTCAGGCAGGCTATCCTGCCCCATCCTGTAGTAAAAGTGGAAACAGAACCTTATTATTGTTTGCTTTCCGGAGGCTTTTTGATACTACGCAAGCAGTGGATAAAGGCCTCACTTCAAACAAAAAATAAGATAAATCATGATGATTTGTGTTCGTATGATTAGCCTCTGCCTGCTGATCGGGCTAACGGGTACGCCACTGTTCGCACAAGAGGCCTCCCCGGCAGAACGCCTTGGTTTTCAGCCCAACATTCTGTGGATTTCCACCGAGGATATTGGTTGCATGCTGGCAGCCTATGGAGATTCCACAGCTTATACGCCCAATATCGACCGGCTGGCTAATGAAGGCGTAGTGTACGAAAACGCCTTTACAGTAGCAGGGGTATGCGCACCCAGTCGTTCCTCTATGATTACTGGCGTGTACCCCACTTCCATGGGCACACAACACATGCGTACCTGGGGTATTGGGGTACCTCCTGAAATCCGCCCGTTTACCACTTACCTGCGGGAGTCCGGTTATTACTGCACCAATCAGCACAAAGAAGATTTCAACTTCAAAAAGCCAACAGGGACCTGGGATGAAAGCAGCCAAACGGCTCACTGGCGCAACCGGGCACCCGGGCAGCCGTTTTTTACGGTATTTAACAACATCGTCACCCACGAGCACAAAACCTGGTACAACGAGCGCAACTTCCTTGGTGTAGATATTGATGACGTGCCGGTACCAGGTTATTATCCTCAGGACAATGAGGAAGTACGCAAGAGTATAGCCCGGGTGTATTCCAATATCATGGATTTGGATGCACATGTAGGCTATATTTTCCGGCAGCTGGAATCGGCAAATCTGCTGGACAGTACCATCATCGTCTTCTGGAGCGACCACGGTGGCCCACTGCCCCGGCAAAAGCGGGAGTTGTATGATTCCGGTGTTAAGGTGCCATTCATCATTCGCTACCCGGATGGGTATGGGGCAGGTAGCCGAACAGATGAACTGATCAGCCTGATAGACCTGGGGCCTTCGATGCTTTCCCTGGTGGGAGTGGACGTGCCCGGACATATGCACGGCCGCCCTTTTCTGGGTGGGCAGAAAGCACCGGAGCGGGACTATGTGTATTTGCATCGCGACCGCATGGACGGGCAGTATGATCTGGTCAGAGGTGTTCGGGATAAGCGCTATAAGTATTTCCGGAACTACCACCCCGAGCGGCCCAACATTCAGGATATCAGGTACCGGTTGCAGGTGCCAATGATGCAGTCCCTTATTGATTTGCATGAGGCTGGTGAGTTAGAGCCCGAACAGGAGATCTGGTTCCATACGAGCAAGCCCGTTGAGGAGCTGTACGATACAGCATCGGATCCGGATGAGTTAAACAATCTTGCCGCCGATCCGGCTTATCAGGACAAGCTCAGAGAGCTGCGGCTGGCACACGAATCCTGGCGGGCTGCCACCCTTGATCTGGGGGCCATACCCGAGCCGGAGCTACATGCTATACAGGAAAGAGAGGGCATGGCCCTTTATGACTGGGCACGAGCTAATCCGGAATTGGTGCGGCGCTCCTGGGAAGCGGCTCTGCTCAATGTGCCAGGTACGGACGCAAAGGCGGTCCTGAAGGCCGCCCGTGACCCTTTCCCGGCAGTCCGGTACTGGGGTCTTTATGCAATGAGCAGGGTACTACAGGATGCTTCATTGGGGGAGCATTATAATTTTGTTAGTGAGCAGCTGGAGCACCCTTCCGTTGCAGTACAGGTAGCTGCCGCTCGTACATTGGGCAGGCACGGATACCTGCAGCAAGCACTTAACCACCTGGAATCTCTAATGGAACAAGTTGGTAAAGACAGCTCCACTCATCTATTTGTAGCTTATACCCTCAACGAATTAAACCAACTCAGGGAATGAGATTAAGAAATACGCTTCGCATCAGTATCGCTTTGCTTCTTGTGTTTCTGGCAAGCAGCGTTTTGATGGCGCAAAACAATACCGAGCCTTGGGTGTGTTATCCCACAGCGAATACAACCGGGTACGGGGTTTACCATTTCCGAAAGGCTTTTGTGCTGAAAGAGAAGCCCGCTGAGCTGCTGGTGCATATTTCAGCTGATAACCGCTATGAGCTTTTTGTCAACGGGCAGAGGGCCTGCTTCGGTCCGGCAAAGGGCGACCTCAAAACTTACAAGTACGATGTACTGGACCTCGCCCCATTCCTGAAAGAAGGAGCGAATATTATCGCAGTACTGGTCTTCAATATGGGCAATGACAAGCCGATGGCGTTTATATCTGCCCAAACCGCTTTTCTATTCCGGAGCGAAGACCCGGTATTTGCTTTTATCAATAGCGATCAGGGGTGGAAAACCTTTCGGAATGAAGCCTATGATCCTATTCTCTATGAAGAGCTTGATACCCGCTCATGGGTAAAGGGGTACTATGCCTGTGGGCCTGGCGATGAAGTATTTGCTGACCGCTACCCCTGGGGGTGGGAAACCCTGGCTTATGATGACAGCGGCTGGATGGTACCGGAAGTGCTTGATTTTCAGGGCAAGGCTCCCTGGAACCTGGTGGCCCGCAACATCCCCTTCATGGACACTCATATGGAAACCCCCCAAGCCATCCGTAGGGCTGCGGGCGTAAAAGTGCCACCTGGCTTTCTGAAGGGGCGTTCTGCTATCACCGTACCTGCTCAAACTCAGGCTAGGATACTGTTTGACTACGAGGTGTTCACGATGGGCTACCCGGAGCTAACAGTAGAAAATGGGGCTGGCAGTGCGCTTAAAGTACGTTATGCGGAAGCCCTCTATGAAAGCCCCAACATCAAAGGGCACCGGGACTCAGTGGACAACCTGACGATGTACGGCGTATTCGATATCTTCCATACTAACGGAGAAAAACGCACCTTCCGGCCAATCTGGAAACGCGCTTTCCGCTATGTTGAAGTAGACATTACTACAGGCGAAGAACCACTTCAGCTCCTGTCGTTGCGCAGTCAGTATTCCGGTTACCCCTATCCGGATATGGGGACTTTTGAAAGCAATGACCCTCAGCTCAACGAGCTATTTGAAATGGGGCTGCGCACCCTGCGTATGTGCTCCGGAGAGACCTATTATGATACGCCTTACTATGAACAACTGAGCTATGGTGGCGACAACCGCCCCATTGCTTCCATCTCCTTTTACAACTCCACTGATGACCGGCTGTTCCGCGAAATGATGCGGCTGTACCCGCAATCGGTCAACCAGGAAACCCGCCTTTTCAAGTCTGCTTATCCTTCCCGGTTCAATTTTGACCAGGGGACCTGGAGCCTGGCATGGGTGCAAAGCCTTTGGGACTACTTCGTTTTCCGTGGCGATACTGCTTTTGTGCAACAGCTTGCTGAGCCTATAGAAGGCGTACTCAATTTCTACTTGTACAACCTTGATGAGTCTATGGGGCTGCTGGGGCCTATTCATACCCGGAACTTTATGGACTGGAGCATGCATAAAGGCACCGTGCCTCAGCCCAGGCCCCGGTTCGTCCTTCGCCACTCTGCTATGCTGACTTTGTACTATGCGCATACCCTGGACTGTGCGGTAAAGCTGTATGAAATGCTGGGGGAAGAGGAAAAAGCCAGGTACTGGGAGCAGGTGTCTGCCAAAATCAAAACGGCTGTGTTTATCCACTGCTGGGATGAAGAGAAGCAGCTCATAGCGGACTTCCCCGACAAAAAGCAATTTTCACAGCATACCAACATACTCGCAATCCTTTGTGATGCGGTTGCGCCGGTTTCGCAGCCCGCGCTATTCGACAGGGTAGTGAGCTATGAGCATTTTGATGAAAGAGCCAGTTCCTATTTTGCCTTTTTCCTGTTTAAGGCCATGCAAAAAGCAGGCCGGGGGCATCTGTTCCTGGAGCACCTGGATTTTTGGGAGGGCTTTCAGGAGAAAGGCTTTACCACTTTTGGTGAGACTGGATTTGCTTCACATGACCGTTCAGATTGTCACGCCTGGAGTGCACATCCATCGTATTACCTGCTGAGCCTTGTTTGTGGAATTCAGCCGGCAGACACGGGCTTCAACCGGGTTCGGATTGCACCAAACCTCAACGGCCTTCAGAAAGTAAGCGCCTCAATGCCCCACCCCAAGGGCCGTATTCAGGTGCACTATCAGGTTGTGGGAGGCAAGCTCAGGGCGGAGGTTGTACTGCCGGATGGTCTTTCAGGAGACTGGTGCTTTGGTACAGAACATATACCGCTGAACAGTGGGGTCAACCGCATTGAAACCCTGCTCTAGAGCACGCTAAGCCTTCCTGCCATAACATTAGAAAATGAGGCAGAGCTATGTTTGAATATATTGGATTTGATGCATTGGTTCAGTGTAGTGGGAAGGAGGTAGCCATTTTGGTCCCGCAATGATACCCGAAGCATCAAGCCCGCTAAAAAAGCCATTATGCAGTCATCAAACGATTCCCGCCGGAACTTCCTTAAAAAAGCCGGTCTTGCTTTTTCCTCTTCGCTCATCTCGCCGGTATTTCCAGCGCTAGCAGCTGAAGATACCCCCAGGTATCTGGATGATGCGGTTGCGGAAAAGGGCGCCGTTGTCAAAGTCATTAATGGCTACCCTGAGCTCTTCATCGATGGTCAGAAAGCCTCCCGCATGTGGGCCCGCCTGGCGCTGCCCGGTGATTACGGGCCGGAAAAACTGGAGATGTATGCCCCGGCAGGTATTCAGGTGTATTTTACTTCCCTGGATACAGCCATCTCTCTTTGCTGGAACGGAGAGGAGGAGTTCTATTTTGATAAGTATGAGGCCCACCTGCGCCGGCTCGTGGAGCAAAAACCGGATATCCGGCTTATTCTGTACGTGGGCGCTGCCGGCGGTGCTCCCTATAAATGGTGCAAAGCCCATGAAGAGGAGCTGACACAGTTTGATACCGGGCAGCGCCTGGAGGCCGCCTCTATCGCTTCCAAAATATGGTGGGAAGACAGTGCCCGGGCGTTTGCCGCTTTTGTCAAGTACTTCTCCAACAGCCGGTATGCGCAGAATATCATCGGGTTCAACCCCATCTACAATGCCAATGAATGGTTCAGCCACCACCGCAAATCAGGCGGGAAGTTCGGTTGGGCAGATTTTTCCAAACCGATGCAGGAGCGCCTGCGGGATTGGCTCAGAGCGCGTTATGCCGGCGATGAGCGTGCCCTGCGTGAAAGCTGGAATGACCCCAATGTGACCTTCGAAACAGCAAGTGTGCCTTCCAAAGAGCAGCGTTTGTATGCAGAAGACCCTTCCTTCTTCTACACCCTCACACCGCTGGGCAACCGCATTGCTGATTATTACCTTTGCTATGATGAGACGCTGGCAGAGCTTGGTATTCACTGGTGCAAAACCATTAAGCAAAGCTCTGATATCCCCCGCCTGGCTGGTATGATGTATGGCTACAGCTATTGCGGGCGGCATGATAGCAACCTCTATCCCCACCACCACGGCCACGGCACCGCAATGCTGGCGATGCAGTCCGAATGGGTGGACTTCATGCACTCGCCTTATCATTACTACAATCGGAGTATCAACGGTACGCATTATTCTCAGCATGCAGTGGATACCGTTACCCTGCACGGAAAGCTTATGGTTGATCAGATTGATAGCAAACCCCACCTTCGGGGCGGATCTAACCAAAACGCGTCTACCCCCTGGGAGTCTGAGCAATTACTCAAACGGGATGTCAGCTACAGCCTCACCAAAAACTTCCACGCCTACTGGCTGGAAGGCGGGCCCGGGAATATGTTCCCCATTGTACGCCATTCCCCTGAGGCATGGGGCCCTTTCTGGTTTGATGACCCCGCCCTGCTCGATACCATTGGGCAACTGAAGAAACTGGTAGACCAGAATCAAAGTGAAAACAACGCCTCCGTGACTGAGATGGCCATATTTACATCCAATGAGGGGCTTTACCATCGCCGTATGGAGAAGGTCTTTGGCAATCTTTATGTGGAAGCCTTCCGGCAATGGTTTATGCCCAAAGTCGGGATCCCGTTTGATGATTATATCCTGGAGGCCCTGCCTATGGTTGAAAAATCCTATAAGGTCTACGTCTTTATGGACGTCCACTATGTACCACCAAAAATGCGGGAGGCCATTAAAGCGAAACTGGAAGCTGACGGGGCCACGGCTATTTGGTTTTATGCGCCGGGCTACCTCGATGGTAAAACCGGGAGCCTGAAGCATATAGAAGCCCTTACCGGGATGAAGATGGGCAAAATCGACAAACAGGATTTTATTCAGGTGGAAGTCACGGGCAACAGTCATCCGTTTCTGAAGGGCGTAAAGCAGGGCGAAAGCTTTGGTACAGATATGGACCCCGGTTTTTTCACCAAAGATATCCGTTGGATGCCATGGCCCAAAAATACAGGAGACTACAAGTTTGCCCCCATTTTCTATGTCAATGACCGGAGTGCGACCTCTCTGGGGCAACTGCGGGGGTACGGGCATACTGGTTTTGCAGTCAAAGATATGGGGCAGTACCGCTCTGTCTACGTCTCAGCGCCCCTGTTGCAGCCTGAAATCATCCGCAATATTGCTGAATCGGCCGGTGTGCATGTCTACAACCGCGATCATGCCCTTATTTATGCCAATAACAGGTACGTATCAGTTACCGCTGCACGAGATGGGCAGCAGGAGGTTTTCCTGCCGGCTCCAGCCAAAGTAGCCGACGCCCTTACCGGAGAGGCAGTGGCCGCAAAAGCGCAGCGGATTGCTTTTAAAGCCAAAGCTTACGAAACGCGTATTTTCAGACTGGAAGAGGCTTAATTACGGCTATCACAGATACCTGTTCACAGACAAAAAACTTGATGATCATGAAACAAAAAACCGAAAATATCCCGGGCACCTTTTCTAAAGGTATTCTTGCCTTTGGCTTCTGGGTGATTGCTTTTATGCTGAGCGCCCCCTGCCCAAGCAGTGCTCAGCAAATGGAGATCGGCACCAACTTCTGGGCCAGAGTAGACTGGACCGGTGAGCTGCCCTTCAAAAACGGGGTCAACTTCTCCTCTGCCTGGAACAGCGGTATTGGCGATGACCACCTGGTGAACGAGAATGTTTGGAACGAAGCCTTCCTGGAAGAAATAGAATTTTACACTGTACTTCGGTTTATGGACTGGGTACCGACCAACAAATCACCAATTCAGTTCTGGCATCAGCGCCGCCTGCCAACGGACCAGGGCCAGACTGCTACCTTCAACGAGGATTTAGGTATAGCCTATGAATGGATGGTGGACCTTTGCAACCGCACCGATTCGGATATGTGGATTTGCCTGCCGCACAAAGCTGTGGACGACTACCACATCAACCTGGCGGAGCTCATCCATGGACAGCTTAAGCCCGGCCTGAAGGTATATGTTGAGTACTCCAATGAAGTCTGGAATTTCCAGGAGCAGGGTGGTTATGCCGATCAGCAGGGGGCGGCGCTTGGGCTCACCCGTCAGCAATATGTGGCTCATCGTTCGGCAGAGCTGTGGGGCAATTTCCAAACTGTATTTGGTGAGGAGTTTGAGAACCGGGTGGTAAAGACCATTTGCGGACAGGCAACCAATA
The DNA here is from genome assembly GCF_040219495.1 of Phaeodactylibacter sp. Lineage (GTDB taxonomy): Bacteria > Bacteroidota > Bacteroidia > Chitinophagales > Saprospiraceae > Phaeodactylibacter. Next base: position 51,608 of record NZ_JAVJSK010000135.1, read on the forward strand.
GCTGGATCGGCCATGAGCAGCTCACCTACCTGTACAGCAGCGACAATCCCAACGGGCTCCACCCGGATGTGTTTGGCATAGCGCCCTATTTCGGGGGCAATGGCCTGAATGCTAATGTCTCCAATGTGTGGCAACTGCTGCATACCGATATTTTTGACCACCGCTGGGACAACCCCAGCAAAGATTCCCGTATGGACGGCGTGATCAAAAATTACGAAAAGGTCAAAGCCATTGATGAATCAATAAACCTGATTGCCTACGAAGGCGGGCAGCATATTCAGACGAATGCCGACATGGTCAATTATGATCCGGAGATGTATGGTTTGTACATCGAATACCTGGAAGCACTGGACGACTATCTTACCGTGTTCGCCCATTACGTAAATGCTGGTGAATGTTCCAGCCAAAACTGCTGGGGCTCCAAGCGGTTCACCGGGCAGCCTATGGCGGATGCGCCCAAGTACCGGGCCCTTTACGACTATGCCCAGAGCTCTACCGGCTTCCTCGACTTCAAGCGGGAAATCCCCGGCATAAGAGCATTTCCGAATCCCTGCCGGGAGGAGCTGGCCCTGGATGTTCCGGCTGCTGAAACCGGAGGCCTGGTTGTTTATAATCCTTTCGGGCAACAGGTGCTGGCTACTTCAGTGAATAGCCTGGTCGACCCTCTGACGCTTGATACCGTTGCGCTGCCTCCAGGCCTCTATTACGTTCAGCTGAGAATGCAGGATGGCACCCTGAGGCGGTCTTCCTTTGTCAAAGGCTCACTATGACGCTATAAGTCCCACTATCATTAAAACGGAACATGCAATACAGAAAAAGTTTTTATTGGACATTATTTTGGATGACGTTGATCCGTCTAAACTCCGTCTTCTGCCAGGAGCCTGTTTCCTGGCAGGAGCTTTTCAACGGAAAAGACCTGATGGGGTGGGAAGCCGTTGGCGATTTTGACATCGAAATAGCAGACGGTGTGCTAACACTCAAAGACCGGGCTTCCATGAAGGGAGGCTGGTTGCTGACAGAAGCCGAATATGCCCACTTTGAACTGGAAGCGGAGTATTACCTGCCTCCGCCCCACAACAGTGGGGTGGCCATTCGCTACAACGACTTCAGGGCCGGGCACCCGGCAGTAACTGGTTATGAAATCAACCTGGAGAATGAGCCACAAAAAGACTATCCGAGCGGATCGATTTATGGGGTTGCCCGCGCTCCCTGGCTCGGCCATATTGATACAGAAGGCTGGAACCACCTGCGCATCCGGGCTGAAGGCGATCACATTCAGGCCTGGATCAATGACAGCCTGATGATGGAAACCCATGAGCGGCGCAGTTTTTCGGGGCGTATCGGGCTACAGTGCCATGGGGGCTTCCGCAAACATGAAGTGTCCTGGCGCAACATTCGTATAAAGCCACTACCTGAACCCGTATACCTGGGACCAACCATCGAAGACTACTTACGCCGGACCATCAAGCGCAAGCTCAGGCCTGCGTTGGAAACAGCCTCTTTGGAGGGCTGGCGGGCCATCGGGCCTGCGGAATGGAACCTGAGCGACGCACTGCTCACCGGCTCCACAACAACTGCTGATGGAGCGTTGCTAACGCTTGAGGCTTACCGAAACGTTTACTTCAAATGCCGCTTTAGAGTGGAAGAAGCTCAGGCGGCGGCAATAGTGCTCAGGTGGGATACCCTGTCTTCATCTGTGGGCAACGCCAATAGCCTGCTGATCAGTTTACATTCCACAAAAGACAATTTGGAAAAGTGGCCAGCCGGCTCCATTATGGGTTACGGTCGTGCTCCGGCGGGCAGTACCGATATTCAAGGCTGGAATATGCTGGAAGTGTTCGCTTTTGACGATCAGATAGCCGTATTCATCAACGGACAGAAAACGGCAGAGGCGCATGTGCCTGCAGCTTTGGACCGCGCCGGTCCTCTCGGGTTCTGGTTGGGTGCAGATGCTGCCGGGCAGGCCTTGCAAGTGAAAGATATGATGATCAAGGATATGGAAGGCATTCCTTTCCTGGGTTACTAAAAAGTTGATCACAGATATTTAAGGATTTAGGATGATGCAAAGCCAATTATTGAAGACCGGGTGCTGGCTCCTGTGCCTGGTGCTGCTTTTGATGAGCGGTATCGGTTGCAGTGAGCCCGCCCCTGCTTCTCCTCCAAACATTTTATTCATTGCGGTGGATGACCTGCGGCCCGAGCTGGGCGCTTACGGTAGCAGCCACATCCATACCCCCAATATTAACCGCCTGGCCAGTACTGCGGTGCAGTTCAACCGCGCTTATTGTCAGGTGCCGGTATGTGGCGCTTCCCGGGCTAGCGTGCTGACGGGAGCCTATCCAACCCGATATCGTTTTCTGGGTGCCCGCACCCGGGCAGACGAGGACTATCCGGAAGCGGTCCCCCTGCATACTCATTTCAGGCAGCAAGGCTATCAAACCTATTCCATTGGTAAAGTGTTTGACCGGGCCGACGATCATCTTGAGGGGTGGAGTGTGCCCCCCGAGCGTTTTCAGGGCCGCCTGCGCTGGACAGATTACCACTCTGAAGAAAATCTTTACCTGGATTCCCTGCATCAGCTCGGTTTGCCATGGGAGCATCTTGACCTGCCCGATACCGCCTATTTTGACGGTAAGATCGCCAATTTGGCTATAGCCCGCCTGAGGCAATTGAAAGCTCAGGAACAGCCTTTTTTCCTGGCTGCCGGTTTCCTTAAACCTCATCTGCCATTTACGCCCCCTGCTCGTTACTGGGATATGTACGACCCCGGTGCGATTGAGCTGCCCAGCCATCAGTCTTACCATCCGGAAAGCGCCCCCGAAGAGGCCTTTCACCCCTGGACAGAGCTGCTGGTGTACTACGGCATACCTGAGGGCCCGCTACCCGATTCTATGGCCCGTAAGCTGATACATGGATACTACGCCTCGGTCAGTTATGTGGATGCACAAGTGGGCAGGGTACTGGATGCACTGGAAGAATACGGGCTCGCAGACAATACGGTTGTAGTGTTGTGGGGCGATCATGGCTGGTACCTTGGCGATCATGGCATGTGGTGCAAAAAGTTCAACTTCCTGGAAGCTCAGCGCGTTCCCTTGCTCTTGCGTGCGCCAGGCTATGCTCCTTCCCAAACAGATGCGGTGGCCGAGCTCGTTGATCTTTACCCTACCCTCTGCGATTTAGCAGGAGTGCCAATGCCTGCACACCTTATGGGGCAAAGCCTGGAGCCGCAGCTGAAAAACCCCGACGCTGAAGGCCAGGGTTATGCCTTTTCCAAATGGGAAGACGGGCTGTCCCTCATTACTGATGATTATGCCTACACAGCGTGGATGCCCGGGCCGGACAGTGTAGCCGCCCGCATGCTATTCGACCTAAGGCAAGACCCCAAACAAATGAACAACCTGGCCGGACAGGCTGCCTATCAGGAACTGACCGATATCCTGCATCAGCAGATGCTGCGTGTCCGGGGTGCTGATTTTGACACCCCGGCACAGTAGCATTAGTTTTGATTCGGTGTGGACTCGTCGGCCTCACTGCGCGAAAGGGTGTCGTTGTACACCTGATCGTTGATTTTTACACGCTGCAGGCGGATGTTTTCCACAAAGTTGTATTGCAGGGGGTTTGCCGCTTCGTTAAAACGGATATTCTTCAGGTAGATGTCCGTTGTCCTGGCATCCGGCCAACCATATAACCGCAGCCCATTTTCGGTAGACCTGACCCGGAAATTCTCAATATAGATATTCGAAAAGGATGGAGGGTAGGGAGATTCCGCATCCCCATCGTAGTTGGGGATTATCGCAATAGCATCCAGTAATGTCCGGTTAATCTGGAAGTTACGGATATAAATATCGCTGACTGTGCCCCCGCGTTTGCGGCTGCTTTTGATAAACAGGCCTGACTTGACGTAGATGGGCGCCACACAGTTGTAAGCATAGATATTGCGCACGCTGCCTGACATCTCGCTCCCTATAGCCAATGCATAGTGGCCTTGTATGGTACTGTTGCGGAAGACGATATTCTCCGTGGCCCCGCCCAGGCGGCTGTTTTGGATGTAGTCCGACTCCAGCCCTTCGAGTTCGGTGCCGCTGATGTCAACACCGTCCCGCCCTTCTTTGTCCCGGCCGGCTTTGATGGCGACATTATCATCATGGTTGTTGAAAATGATGTCTTCGATGAGTATATTTTTAGACGATTCCGGGTCGAATCCATCGTTATTGACATTTTGGGCATCAAAAATGATATTCCGGAAAGCCATATTCTGGCTGAAAACCGGGTGGACGACCCAAAAGGGAGAATCAGACAATTTAAGCCCGTTGACCTCCACTTGTTCGCAGAGGAAGAACTCCATCATAATGGGGCGGTAGGGGTGCCGTTCCAGATCTGTATAGTGGCGTTCCCGCAGCGGTACATCAGCATTATTAACGGCCCGGATGAATTCCCAGTAGGGTTCTTCTCCTCTTGCTGCCATTGCATCCTTCACCTGACTGCTCCAGTGGATCCAGGATTCGCCATCGCCCGTGATTTCCGGAAGGGCGCCGTTGCCCTTATTGGCCCGTATGCGGATATTCCGTTTGTTGAAGGCATAAATCAGGGGGCTGAGGCTGTATAGCGTGGTGCCTTCGTACCGGCGCAGGGTGCCTTTGCCATCCACGAGATAGGCTTCCGGGGCACATTCAAAAAAGAGCTTTACGGAGTGGTCGATCAGCAGTTCGATATTGCTTTCCAGGTGGATTGGGCCTTTGATGCGGTAGATCATTGTCAGCTTGACCCAGGCATCTGGTTCAGCAACATGGGGGAAGTGGAGGGTTCCTCCGCCCTGGGCTGAGAGTTCCCGTATTGCATTTTGGATGGACTCCCGGAAGTCGAAGGTCCCTTCCCTGTCAGGTGCCTGCCCGGCATATTCCATTAGGTTGATGGTACGATCGGGGATATTTACTTCAGTAATTTGATTGGTAATAGCTTCGACTTTTTGGTTGAAGCTATCGAAAGGGTCTGCCGGTTGGCTTTGAGCGTGCAGATTGATCAGGCAAGCCTGGAAAGCGAGCCAGAATAGAAGGCATTTTGTCTTTAGGTTCATACTTGATGTGTTATGGTCTGTGGATTGCCGCCATAGCCTGTCCGATGGTTTTCAGGCTTTCCAGGCGGATTTCTTCGTACTCGCGGGAGATCAGTATGCCGTCAGCGCCGGCTTGGAAGGCTCCGTGTATGGCTGCCGTTAGCACATCCGGGGGGCTGGGGAAGGGAGCCATACCGCCTTCAGGCAGGTGCCATGGCACATCCACGCCCAGTCCGGTGTATACTTTGGCGCCACCGTTTAGGCCTTTGACGCAGCGTTCGGTCTCTTTTTGTACATAAGGGGCGCCCAGCCCCCGGCTGTTCAGCTCTTCAAGTGCAGGCATTTGGGCGGAGTCATATCCAAACAAGGCATAGAATTCCTGCAGTATTTCCGCCTCTGTCTTGTCCCGCCATGCATGCCGGTGCATCTCTTTGATGACCCAGTTCCGTAGCCTTGGGCCCAGGATGTCATGGTAAACAATCGGTTTTACAAAATCGGCAGAGCCTGCCATGTCGGAGTAGGGTACGGCAGCCCGGTACCAGATATCCCAGCTGGACCTCTGGTGGTCTACGTGGCGGCCAATTTCAAAGTCGGGTTTGATAGCTTTGGCTACGTCATAAATTTCCTGGTGTATTTCATTATCGGCCTGAAACCACTGATAGTTCCAGGAGAGTATCTCGGGGTAGCGTTGCAGGTAACCATAGACGGAAGCGAGTACCCCATCAGCGGGCAGCACATCAGCTTCGACTTTTTGCATGAATTGATAAAGCTGCTGATAGCCTTCCCGGGCCCTGCCGGCGTCAATATTTTTAGCTTCGTTGCGCCGGGTGCAATGCTCACAGAAGCAGGTAGGTACCAGGCCCCTGTACAGGAGGTAGGAGAGTGGCCCGGTGCGCTCTGCCCCATATTGCAAGCCTGCGATGTCGAAGTGCGTCACGAGGTCCTTAACTGTACCGCTGATCCAGGCGCGGTAGTCCGGGTGGTTCCAGCAGGGGCCCCGCCCGGTATGGCCGTTGATATCTACAGTCAGGACTTTTTCGTAATTGGGGATGAGGTCGCGCCGGTTGGCGCTGGCTTCCAGGATACGGGCATAGACTTTCATGCCGCGCTGCCGGGCCGGCTGCAGGAGCTCAGTGAAGATATCCCGGTTGTGGTATTCGTAAGCCGGGTTAGGCTTTTCGTGGCTCAGGAGGGTGTCTTTATAAAATTCGGGATGAGTTTGTATCCATTGATGGCGCAGGCCGCGCCCGGCAAAACTCCGGGGTGGGACAGGGCGGGAGGCAAAGGCACTGATGGGCTTATTGTAGCTCAGGTGGTAGGTCTGACTGTAGCAAAACAAGGCGTTGATGCCAGCTGTCTCCAAGCGGTCGAGGCAGGCTTCCATACCCTCATCCAGAAAGTTGAGAGGCGAGATTTGAATGCCCACCAGGGGTTTTTCTGTACGCGGAGGGGGTGTCATTGCTCCGGCAATCGGCAGCCCCGCACCGCCCATTATGAGGCCGGCGGTGCCCAAATCTTTTAAAAATGCTCTTCGGTCTTTTGTCTGATACATCGGCTTCTGTTTTTAGTTAGGAACGTGCAGAGATGGAAGATAACCGCCCGGTCCCCCATAACCATCCGGTGGTTTACTGTATGCCATGCTCAGGGCTAATACAAAACAGAGAAGCAAAGCAGCATGCGGCAGGATACCCCGGTGCCGGTTTTTGTTTTGATTTGAAGGGTAGCTTATCGCCCAATCACCCGGGCATCGCCAATCATTACGAAAACCATGGAGTTAGCGGCTTTAGACCTTGTTATCATCATCCTCTACTTTGGAATGACCATTTTCCTGGGGCTTTACTTTACCAGGCGGGCATCAAAAGATATGGATGCGTACTTTCTGGGCGGTAGGAACATGCCCTGGTACGTGCTCAGTGTGTCTAATGCTTCGGGCATGTTTGATGTATCCGGTACTATGTGGTTGGTATCGGTATTTTTCGTCTATGGCCTGAAAGGCATCTGGTTCCCCTGGCTCTGGCCCTTTTTCAATCAGGTTTTCATGATGGTCTACCTTTCGGTATGGCTGAGGCGGTCCAACGTGATGACCGGGGCAGAGTGGATCACCACCCGGTTTGGGAAAGGTAGCGGTGCCCGTTTGTCGCACCTTATTGTAGTGGCATTCGCTTTGGTGAGCGTGATGGGTTTTCTGGGCTACGCTTTTGTGGGCATCGGCAAATTTGTAAAGGTATTCCTGCCGTGGGACCTGTCGGCTAACACTTACGCTGTGATCATGATGAGTTTCACGGGGGTATACGTTATCCTGGGGGGTGAGGAGGCTGTCGGCTTCCATTGGCGGCAGCCTCCTCACCCCCCCGGAAGAGGATGCACTACTGATGCAGTTTTACCGGCAGGTGCGCCCCTGGGGATTTTGGGGCCCAGTCTATGAGAAGGTGCGGCAGGAAGACCCGGGCTTTCGGAAGAACACCAGCTTTGGGCGCGACATGTTCAACGTAGCTACCGGCATAGTCTGGCAACTGGGCCTGATCGCCCTGCCTATACTTTTTGTCGTACAGGATCAGCCCCGGCTTTGGGGCGCTCTGGGTATTGTACTGCTGTGCTCTTATGTGCTGAAGAAAAACTGGTACGATAAACTCGAAAATTAACATTCAACCGCATAGCCCGCATGAAACTCCATCTGCAACGACATCCCGACAACCCCATCGTCAAGCCAGGCAAGTATGATTGGCGTAAAGCGACCGTCTTTAACCCCGGCATTATTCAGGCCAACGGCAAGGTGTATCTTTACGAGCGTACTGCCGGGCAGCTACGCCCCTTTATCTGCTACATCGGTATGATGGAAAGCGAGGATGGCGTACGCTTTAGGCATTCTGCTGATCAGCCTGTTTTTACACCAGAGATGGCAGGTAGTATTTACGGCAGTGTACAGGACCCCCGTATCACCGCTTTAGACGGGCGCTACTATATGACCTACGCATACCGCCCTTTTGCCTGGAGCTCGCACCCCACCGGCGTAGGCGTTCCGGAGTCCTTTCAGACCGAATTCCCGGGCTTCGACGGCGACCCCCAGAAGAATCAGACCCGCTCAGGCATTGCCATCTCTGATGACCTGTACCACTGGGAGCACCTGTGCTGGGCCACTCCCCTGGAGCTGGACGACCGCGATGTGGTCCTTTTTCCTGAAAAAATCAATGGGCGGTATGCTATGCTGCGCCGCCCGCTGCAGTACGTGGGGCCGGAATATGGGACGGATAAAGCCGGTATATGGCTTTCCTATTCCGATGATCTTGAAAACTGGGATAGTGATACGCTGATCGCCAAGCCGGAATTCTCTTGGGAGAACAACCGCATTGGAGGAGGCTTGCCCCCAATACGGACTAGTGAAGGATGGCTGGTGATCTACCATGGTGTGGAAACGCTGCATGAAGCCGACCGCACGGTCATCTACCGGGCAGGTGCTATGCTTCTGGATTTGGAAGACCCCACGAAGGTGCTCAAACGCAGCCGGGCGTTCATCATGGAGCCCGAAGCCTATTACGAGCAGTTTGGGCTGTATATACCCAATGTGATTTTCCCCACCGGCGGTTACGTGGAGGAGGGTTGGCTGCACCTGTACTACGGTGCCTGTGATACAGCTATTGGCCGGGCTTCTGTGCGCATGGAGGAACTTCTTGAATTTATTGATCAGCATACCTAAAAAAACAGATTACGTGAATCGGCTTTCATTCTACCTTTTTGTACTTGCCCTGGGGGCATGGGGTTTTTCCTCCTGTGGTTCCGGTGATTCCCCCGCTGCAACACCAAGCGCAGGCGAACGCCCGCCCAATATCATTTATATACTGGCAGACGACCTTGGTTATGGGGACCTTAGTTGCTACGGGCAGCAGCATTACAAAACCCCCAATATTGATCGTCTGGCGGCTGAGGGCATGCGCTTTACGCAGCATTATTCCGGCAGTACGGTCTGTGCGCCTTCCCGGTCTGCGCTACTCACCGGGCAGCATACCGGGCACACTTTTGTACGGGGCAATTATGAGATTATGCCTGAGGGTCAGTACCCCTTGCCGGATTCCGTACTCACTCTTCCTGAAGTGATGCAACAAGCCGGGTACGTTACCGGTGCCTTCGGTAAATGGGGGCTGGGGTACCCGGGCTCTGAAGGTGACCCCACCGCTCAGGGGTTTGATACGTTTTTTGGCTACAACTGTCAGCGCATCGGGCACCATTATTACCCGCACTATCTGTGGTCTGACCGCGACTCTGTAGTGTTGTCGGGCAATGCCGGGCAGCATACGGGTGAGTATGGGCCGGCGATCATCCACGGGAAAACGCTTCAGTTTATCCGGGAGCATCAATCAGAGCCTTTCTTTCTCTTTGTGCCTTCCATCATACCTCATGCTGAGTTGGCAGCCCCGGATTCCCTGATTGAAAAATACCGGTCATTGCTGCCTCCCGGTGAGCCCTACGAAGGTTATGATGAAGGGCCGGACTACCGGAGAGGGCCTTATGGTTCGCAGGCGCACCCCCGGGCTGCCTTTGCCGCTATGATGGAGGTCCTGGATCATCAGGTAGGGGAAATTATAGCTACACTGGAGGAGCTTAACCTGACCGAGAATACGCTGATCATTTTTACTTCGGATAATGGGCCGCACCGGGAAGGTGGCGCAGACCCCGATTTTTTTGATAGCAATGGGCCGCTGAGAGGGTACAAACGCGATCTCTATGAAGGCGGTATCCGGGTGCCAATGATCGCCCGCTGGCCGGGGAAGGTGCAGGCAGGTGCAACAGCAGGCCATGTTTCCGCCTTTTGGGACCTTATGCCTACTGTGGCTGAGCTGGCAGGCACTAAAGCCCCCGAAGGAATTGATGGGGTTTCGTTCCTGCCGACCCTGCTTGGGCAGGAGGTACAACCCCGGCACGATTATCTGTACTGGGAATTCCACGAAAAAGGCGGTCGGGTTGCTGTACGGAAAGACAATTGGAAAGGCGTGAAATACGGTGTGCTGGAAGACCCTGATACGCCATTAGAGTTGTACAACCTGGCTGATGACGTGGGAGAAACCAGTGATCTGGCTGCACAATACCCCGATGTGGTGGCCGCACTTGAGGATATCCTCAGGAAAGCCCGGACCCCTTCTGCTGTCTTTAACTTTGGGCAGGGCACTTACCTGAACAGCCATTAAATATTAATCAACCCACCCTTTTGAGGGGACTCCGCATAGGGGTACAAAACTACCGTGCAGAGGCTAATACCAAACGAGATGAAACATCAATGCACCATTTTTGCCTTCCTGCTTGGCCTGATGATGGCAGGGCAGTCTTTTGCCCAAACACCCCCTTATCTGTCTGCTGAATTGCCGGTGGAGGAGCGGCTGGAGGACCTGATGGGCCGTATGAGCCTTGAAGAAAAGGTAGGGCAAATGTGCCAGTATCTGGGGCTGGAGTACCTGCGTCAAACGGAGGAAATCCGGAAAACTCAAGGCGTTGATCCTACCAGCGATGCTTATTCCTTCTACAAGGGCGTGAAGGCGGCCGACATAGAAGCACTGGTCCGGCAGGGGCTGATCGGCTCTTTCCTGCACGTAGATTCTTATCAGGAAGCGAATACCTTACAGAAGCTGGCAGAGGAGTCGCCATTGAAGATTCCCCTGCTGCTGGGTATAGATGCGATACATGGCCACGGCATGTACACACCCGGCGCTACCGTTTTCCCTACCCCTATCGGGCTGTCGAGCAGCTGGGACACCACAATGGTAGAGGAAGTTGCACGGGTGACAGCCCGCGAGATGCGCGCCACCGGCTTTCACTGGACCTTCTCGCCCAACGTGGATGTCTCCCGTGACCCACGCTGGGGCAGGGTGGGGGAGACCTTTGGTGAAGACGCCTACCTGGTAGGTCTGATGGGGGCAGCAATGGTTCGGGGCTATCAGGGCAGTGACTTCTCAGGGCAGGAAGAGGTGCTGGCTTGTGCCAAGCATTACCTCGGCGGCAGTCAGCCGCTGCGGGGGCTCAATTTTTCCCCTATGGATATTTCGGAGCGCAGCCTTAGGGAACTCTGGCTGCCTCCTTACAAAGCAGCACTTGATGAAGGTTGCTACACAGTTATGGCTGCCCATAATGAAGTGAACGGCGTGCCCTGCCATGCCAACGAATACCTGCTTAATGACATCTTGAGAGACGAGTGGGGCTTTAAAGGCTTTGTGGTAAGCGACTGGACTGATATCGCCCGGCTGCACAATCTGCACCGCGTAGCGCCTACTCGTAAAGAGGCAGACATTCTGGCTGTTAATAACGGAATGGATATGCACATGCATGGGCCGCTGTTTTTCGACAGTATTTTGGAGGGTGTCCGGGCGGGGCGCATATCCGAGTCGACCATTGATAAAGCGGCCCGCAGTATTTTATACGCTAAGTTTCAGATGGGACTGTTTGTGCACCGTTACGTCACCGATGAGCAAGCTGCAGAAACCCTGCTTGCACCGGCACACCGGGAACTGGCCCTTGAATCCGCCCGAAAGTCGATGGTACTCCTCCGCAATGAAGGCGACCTGCTACCCCTCGCCAAAGATATGAACCGGGTGCTGGTGACTGGCCCTAATGCTCATAACGCCACTATCCTGGGCGACTGGGCCGTGCCTCAGCCGGAAGAGTCACTCATTACCGTACTGGAAGGCATACAGGCCGTGGTTGCTGAACAAACAATAGTAGACCATCATCCGGTAGCTGACCTGCGAAATATTACGGATGAAGAAATAGAACAGGCGGTAGCCAAAGCCAGAGAAGCTGACGTTGCGATTTTGGTGGTCGGCGAAAACTCCCTGCGCCATACCTGGAATGAACGCACCTGTGGGGAAAATGCAGCACGTGCTACTCTGGGGCTGTTTGGGCGGCAGCTGGAACTGGTGCAGCGTGTGCACGCCACCGGCACGCCAACGGTAGTAGTGCTCGTGAATGGCCGCCCGCTGGCCCTGCCCTGGTGCACTGCTCACGTACCCGCTATACTGGAGGCCTGGGAGCCCGGGCTGTTAGGGGGGCAGGCGGTGGCCGAAGCTTTATTCGGTGTGTATAGCCCCAGCGGCAAACTGACGGTTTCTTTCCCCAATAGCGTGGGGCAGATCCCTTGTTTTTACAACTACAAGCCCTCATCTTACTATCGGTCCTTTGCAGATGAGGAAACCAAAGTGCTTTACCCTTTTGGGCATGGACTGAGCTACACACAGTTTGAGTACACAGACCTGAAGGTTCCGGCAAATGTAGAAGCCGGTCAAACGGTGCCTGTTTCGGTTACGCTCGCCAACACCGGTAAAATGGCAGGGGAGGAAATCGTTATCCTTTACCTCAATGACGAGTACAGCTCGGTGACCACGCCTGTCCTTGAAATGAAAGCCTTCCGCAGGATAGCGCTAAAGCCGGGTGAAAGCCAGGTCGTCCGCTTTGAGCTGCAGCCTGAACAGCTGATGTTGCTGGACAAAAACCTTAACCGTGTGCTGGAGCCCGGCACATTTGAGGTAAAGGTGGGCGGTTTGTCCGGGCAGTTTGAAGTGGATCCTCCACGCTAAAAGCCAAGACAGATCAGGATGGTTGAATGAGAGGAAGCAACTACATTGAGAGTAACAGATGGCTATGATTTTTTAGGTTAGGTTTTTAGAGTTTCATACACTACTTTTTGGGAAGGGGGGCACTTAGCCCCCCTTTTTAACTATGGGTTTTTCCTAATGCAGACCTCTGCGGGGCTCATAGCTTCAGCATAAAGCCCTCCGCTGCCTTCTTATCGTATTTGCTGGGGTCAAACTGGTAAAGGAATGACCCCTTTCGGGAAGATTTCTTATCCTTTTCATCCAGTTTGACTACAATATCCAGGGAGCGGATTTTATTGATGAAGTTGCGCTTGTCGAGAGTCGTGTCCCAGATCGCCTCGTACAGCTTTTGCAGTTGGCGCATGGTGAACTTCTCGGGCAGCAGCTCAAACCCAATCGGGCGGGTAGTAGCCCGTGTTCTCAGCCGTCGGATGGCAAAATGCACCATTTTATCATGGTTAAAGATCAGGGAAGGCGCCTGGGAAACGCTGAACCAGTTGGCCGAGAACTGTTTGATCAGCTTCTCCTTGTGCTCCTTGATGTTGATCAGTGCGTAGTAAGCCATGGAAATGGTGCGGTCAGCCGGGTCACGGTCCACCTCACTAAATGCAGCCAACTGCTCCATGTAGACATCACTCAGGCCCGTATACCGTTCCAGTACCCGCCGGGCGGCATCGTCGAGGGTTTCCTCGGCTTTCAGGAAGCCGCCCACGAGGGACCACTTTCCTTTTTCCGGCTCAAACCCCCTTCGGATCAGCAGGATTTTCAGGTCTTCTTCATCGAAGCCGAAGATGATACAGTCTACGGCTAACAGCACTTTATCCTCCGAGCTGTAATTAGTGATCATGATGTGTGGTTGTCGATTTGTTTTGACTGCCTACTAAGACAAGTGCACCTCCAAACACGCTCTAAGCTTTGGGTTGGATTGGCTTTTTTTTGAAGCTGCAATGTTTTATCTTGCGGGGGTTGGAAGCCGATGTTGCCCCGTGCGTCAATCGGCTGGTCCGGGGTCATGCCGTGTTTTTCACGGTTTGAAGTCCGGGGTTGCTGGACTTTCAGGGTTGATGGCCTGTCTACAAAAGATTATTATCGTTTGTAAATGGATGCTAGGGCGTAAGCGGTTGATTAGGAGGTTGCTGATTTGTGGTGAGGGGAGGCGTAGTATTCGGATACCCAAACTGCCCTCGTGTATACCCGTGTGAACAATTGGGTACTGCGTAACCTGCAGAGCCCGCTAGCTGACTTGGGCTTTTATGCCCTAAAAGGTTTATGAAATGGGGGGGGCGGATATATCCTAGTTGTGAGCAATGCAAAAAACGAACATGAGACAAAAGACATACATACTTTCAATTTTAGTCACAGTCATTTTAATGGGTTGTAATAACGAGCAGGACAAAAAAGTACAAATCAATCCTCTTGACCAGTTGGAGCAAGTTGATAATCTGCTTTCAGAAATCGCAGAAAAGCCTCAACATCTGACCACACCTTCCGACAAGCCAACAACGGTAACAGGTGCAAAAGGAGCGATAGTCTATGTTGACCCAAATCGACTTGAGACTGTTGACGGTTCTCCTCTCGGAGACAACATCCAAATTGAACTTTTGGAAATGACAGATAACTCAAGTATGCTGCTGAATAACACTCAGACAGTTTCAAATGGACAAATACTTGTGACAGGTGGTGCTTACTACTTAAATATGACTTCTGATGGAAAGCAGCTCAAAATGAAGCAAGGTAAAGGACTTGAAGTTGAGTTTCCAAAACTTACAGAAGATGAAATGGGCCTTTTTCTTGGAGAAAGAGATAGTCTCGGACAAATAAATTGGATTCCAACTGAAGATAGCTTTGACCCAAAGAGTATTGTAGACGCTCAAGAACCTGAGAAGCCCGTTAAGAAAAAGTACGTAAAAAAGACCTATGACGGTATTGAAGCAATCTTGGGGTACATATCAGAGGATACAACTGATATTAAACCTATAAAAGAAGAAGAAGAAGTCACAAAGGAAGAATATGAAGAATACTTAAAAAAGAAAGCCGAATATGAAGAAGAACAAAAGCAAATCGAGTATCAAAGAAAAACATACTGTAACAGCCCCCTAAATACTCTGACAAAAGTCTAAAAACTTTTTTAGAGATTTAGATATGGAAAAGCAAGAAAACAGAGGCCGGAAATTCAGCAAAAAGGAGAAGCTGGAGATTCTGGATGAAGCTAAAGCTTATGGG
>NZ_JAVJSK010000136.1:0-11700 GCF_040219495.1 Phaeodactylibacter sp.
AGAGCGTGTTGGGACTTTTGTCTTCTAGTCGAAAACTAACAATTTTTTGGTTAGACGAGGCACGAAAACCGGAGTTTAGCCTTAGCTAAATAGCCTGTCCCGCAGTTTGCGGGAAGGATTTTCGGGGCGAAGTATAAGCAAAAAAGTGTAGTTTGCAGGCCGATTACTAAAGTCCCAACACGCTCTTATTGATCAGGCAAAGCAGTTACGGTGATCCCTTCCGGTATCTGCGCCCCTTCAAGATTTACAATTTGGAAGGTTGCCACAGATGCCCTGAGCAGAGGGGTAATTGCCACTTTCAGGGTGGCAAGGAAGTCAGTTTGTTTGGGTTCAGTCTCGAGCCAGAGTAAGGCTGTTACAGGGCGCCCCTCCCGCAAATGCTGGTCTACCCGTGCCCAGAAAACCCAATCCATCTTTCGTCCGGGCAGGCGCACTAGAACAGGGTGCAGCAGCCTGAACAGCCATTGGCGATGGTAGTAGGTACCAATCGCCCGCAGTGCCCGCAGGGTGTCCAGGTATTTGCTGGCCATATGGTTGGCGAAGGAGCCGGGCGCAGCCAGGATGGGGTCAAACGGGTTTTCGGTTTGCCAACGCTGCCGCCTTTGGTAGTTTTTTATTTCGAGCAGTATCAGCGTGCTCCCGTGGAGGGCGATGAAGTCAACGCCCTTCAGCCCCGCCCCGCTAAAGCCCTGGAAGAAGCGGTGCGCATCGTATTTGCGGACGGCCCACCGGGCATCGAAATCAAACCGTAAGCCACTCTCCTCAAAAACAGGCATGAACTATAAGTATTTAGAGAAAGGTACAGCCTTTTGAACACGATACCTAAGTTGATCTCGCAATTTTGGCGACGCAACCCGGTGTTCCCCTTTCAAAAGTAACTGCATCGGTGTATCTTTAGAGCACTCAAAACTCATCCTATGCGACTAAGGTCTACACTGCTTATCTACTTTGTGTTGGTACTATTGCTCCCTGCTGCAGCTCTGCAGGCTCAGGAGACCGGGCCCGTTAATCCGGTTTTAGTCAGTACTGACCCCCCGCCTGCCCCTGTACGCCTCATGGCGGAATGGGAGGAGTCACAGGCATTATTGGTGAGCTGGCGCAACCAACACGCTGTTTTGCTGCGGGAAATTGTGCGGTATGGGGCAGCGGAATGCAAGGTCATCATCTTTGCAGATAACCCTACGGCGGTTTCCAACTACCTGATCAGTGGTGATGTCGACCTTGAGAATGTGGAAATCCTCAGCCCGGATTACGATTCTATCTGGATCCGCGACTATGGCCCCTGGACGATCTATCACAACGATGTAGACAGCCTGATGATTGCAGATTACATCTATAACCGCCCATGGCGACCGGATGATGATAAAATTCCGGCCTATATCGCCCAGCATTTAGGGCTGCCCATTTACGAAGCTATTGAAGCGCCCTACGATTGGGTGCATAGCGGCGGGAATAACCTCCGTGATGGCCTGGGTACGATCTTTTCCTCCGATCTGATCCTGGATGAAAACCCTTTTAAAACGGAAGCCGAGATTGACCAAATCGCTAATCTCTACTTTGGGGTAGACCGCTATGTGAAGCTGCCGTCTCTGCCTTACGATGTCATCCACCACCTGGATATGCACATGCGGTTTATTGATGAAGAAACCATCATCATTGGCGAGTACCCTGAAGGCGTATCGGACGGGCCCCAAATCGAGGCCAATATTGAATACCTGCTCAACGAGGTACCCACGCCCTTCGGCAACCCTTATCGTATCATCCGTATGCCGATGCCACCGGACGATGATGGGCGGTATCCCGACCAGAACGGTGATTACCGCACCTATACTAATTCTTTGTTTGTAAATGGGACGGTACTGGTGCCTACTTACGATGAACAATACGATACTACCGCCCTGCGCATCTACGAGGAATCCCTGCCGGGCTACAACATAGTAGGTATCGATTGCAATGGTATCATTCCAAGCCTGGGCGCCATTCATTGCATTACGAAGCTGGTTGGTGTGCACGAACCGTTGTGGATTGCGCACGCCCGCCTGCGGGACCAGGAAAGTACAGAAGAGGCTTATCCGGTCAGTGCCATCATCAAACACAGGAGTGGCATTGCGCAAGCGACCCTGCATTACCGTACAGCAGGGGCTACCGGATACACAGCGGTGGAAATGGAGCTGTCGGACACCACGGAAGCCATCTGGACGAGCAGCATTCCGGCTTTCCCGGAAAACACCGTTGTCGAGTATTACCTGGCAGCCGAGGCGAACAGCGGGAAAACCCAGGTGCGCCCCATTGTAGCACCGGAGGGTTACTTCCGGTTCAAGGTGGATGCCCTTCAGCCGGCCTTTGGCCCTGCACCTCAGGCCATCTGCCCGGGTGAACTGGTCACTTTCGGCAACCAAACCACCGGGGTGTATGATAGTATCCGCTGGGACTTCCCAGGCGGGCAGCCGGCTACTTCGACTGAAGAGATGCCCACCATCCTCTATACGGAAGGCGGTAGCTATGCAGTGCAGCTGATTGCCTACAAAGGCAGCCTGTCGGATACCCTCACCCAAGCGGACCATGTGCAGGTAAGCCAACTGCAACAGCCTTATCTGGAAACCTTCGAAGCCACTTTCCCCGCAGAAATATGGACCGTGGACAACCCGGAAGGCGATCTGGCCGCCTGGGAGCGGATTGACCTTGACTTCTGCGACCCCGGTGCCATGCGCATCAACAACTTCCTGGTGGATACCCGCAACACGAGCGACTACCTGCGCGCCAATTTTGACCTGAGCAGCCTGAATGACCCAACCCTGCGCTTTGATGTGGCCTATGCGCAAAAAACCACTGCGATTGAGGACGGCCTGCGGGTCAATCTCATCGACTGCGATGGCAACAAAACAACGGTATACGAAACCTTCGGTATTGATTTGGCGACCGCCAGCCCGGAGATTAGCCCCTTTGTGCCCGAGAGCTGTGAGGAGTGGCGCACCGAAACGGTTTCGCTTACCGATTTTGCAGGGCAAGCGGTGACCATCGAGTTTGAGAATGTGGGAGATTATGGCAACTTCATATACCTCGACCTGATCGAAGTGATGGACCTTGACCCATCGAGCGCCCCCTCAGCCGGGCAGAATGTGCTGCAGGCCAATGTATTCCCTAACCCGGTCCGTCATACTGCTCAGTTGATGGTCAACAGCCCTGAAGCAGGCCTCTTGTCCTGGAGCCTGACCAATCAAATGGGGCAACAAATGCACAGTGGGCAAAAGCAGATTTCACCCGGCAGCTTCCAATTCCAGTTGCCCTTTGAGGGACTGCCGGCCGGCACATACAACCTGCAGCTGAATATAGGGCAGGCCAATACCACGCTGAGAATTACTATTGCGGAGTAGAGTGCTAAAAAAATGTTAAAAAAAACAGGTGCATTCATGCGATTCGGCCATAGCGCTTCGTTAGATGGGGAGAAACAGGTCTGGTTTTAGGCCATGTTTCATTATCAAAACCAACTAACTTTAACAACTATGGACCAGAAGAAAGGCATGATTGCCGCCATCGTTATTCTTGCTATTCTTTTTATAGCCGCAGGCATTTGGGGGCTCACGCAAAACAATCAGCGTAAAGAGCTCGAAGGTGTCAGGGATAAATTGGAAGGCACCGTTGAAGACCTTGAAGGGCTGAGAGCAGACCTGCTCTCAGAAGTAGATAGCTTACAGGGTGAGTACACGATGCTCGCCGAGCAAAATGGAGAGTTGCAGGGCGACCTGGCACAAGCTCAGGAAACCATTGCACAAAAAGAAGCTGCAATCCGGAATATCCGTGCGAAGAGTTCTTCAGAGATCAACGCGCTGCGTGCCGAAATACAGCAGCTTATGGCACTGAAAGATGAGCTGCAGTACAATATTCAGGGGCTGGTTGCTGAAAATGACTCCCTGCGGCAGGTGATGGGCGTGATGGAAGGCGAGCTTACCGCTTCCAAGGAAGAGATCGAGCAACTCAACAACATCCGCAGGACCATCGAAGATGAAAATGACCGGCTGACGTTGGAAAACTTCAAAGCTTCCGCTTTTCAGGTAGAGCTGGAAAAAGGCAACGATAAAGTAACCTCCAAGGCCCGCCGCGTACGTACCATCCGCATAAGCTTTGACCTCACGGGCGTGCCCGAGGACCTTCAGGGGCTGCGTACCCTCTACCTTACCATCAATGACGACAAAGGGACGCCAATAGCTGCGACGAACCCGGTTAAGGCAAAGACCATCGTCAATAACCAGGAAATGGATATTATCGCAGTGAAAGCCAAAGATGTGGATATCGCTGAAAACCAGCGTTTGTCCTTCGTCTATGATTTGGAAGACAAGCTCGATCCAGGGTATTACCGGGTGTCTATCTTCTCGGAAATTGGCATGCTGGGCTCTTCCAGTATCCGCTTGCGTTAAAGCCGGAATCATCCCAAACAGCAGCCCCGGGAATTGCAATAAGTCAGTTTCCGGGGCTTGCTCTTTTTAGGAATTGCGTCAGGGATGTTCAGTGCAAGCCATAGGAAAGCTATATTTGTGTAGCAAAACGTTTGCAAATGAGGAATATACTATGGATTGTACTGCTCCCTCTGCTTTTGGCTTCCTGTGTGAGTAAGAAAAAGCATCTTGCTGCCCTGACCGTTGCTGACGCTACAGCCGATAGCTTGTCGTACCGGTTGGATTCAACCACACAGCTGGTATATCAGTTGCGGTTAGATACGGCGGAGCGCAGGGGAGAAAACAACGCCCTCCTTGCCAGCCAGGATAAACTGCAGGACCGCATCATTGCTTTGGATGATGAGATTGAGCGCATGGATCGGGATCAGTCCAGTGAAGTAGAAGACCTGGATGCCCGACTCAAAGAACGGGATGCCCTTATTGCTGAACGAGAGGCTAGAATTGATGCAATCAGGACCGTGCTGCAAACGCGCAGTGCCGAATTGGATACACTGGCCTTCCAATTGCTGGATACCCTTCAACGGGTAGACTCTGCTGTATTCACTCTGGAGGTGGAATCTGATGGGGTTTTATCGCTATCGGTCCTTTCTGATTATCTTTTTTATCCAGGCAGCACCACCCGCCTGGAGGAAACTGCTGCCCAGACCCTTCTTATCATTAGCCAATACCTGGCTGCCTATCCTACGCTGCAGCTTACCGTTGTTGGCCACAACAATAATCAACCCCTGAACCGTAAGCATATTGACAGCAAATGGGAGTTTAGCGCCATGCGTGCCGCCACGCTCGTCAATGAGCTCACCCGGAAGTACGAGCTCAGCACAAGCCGGGCAACGGCTGCCGGAAAGGGCGATTTCGCACCACGCGCCTCCAATACCACAGAAGAAGGCCGGGCGCTTAATGAACGCATGGAGTTCCGCATTGAGCAGGGGCAACGCCGGTTGCTGCGAGACCTAAAGCGTGCTTTGGATACGGGCAATCCGTAGCTGCCGGTTCTCCGATAGCGTAACTTCCTTTATCGGGCACCTCTCCGATTGCCTTTGGGCAGTCTGCTAATCCTCAAACTCCGCCTCGAGGCGCTCCATCAGGCGGCCGGAGATGCGTAAGAAATCCATTTCGGTGATGATACCAATGAGCTCATCGTTTTGGACGACCGGCAGGCAGCCGATTTTATTGTTCCGCATATTCCGCATTGCCTCCACGATGGTTTCATTAGGGCCTATGGTTTTTGGGTTTTTGATCATGATGTCTTTAACACAGGTGGCCGACTTGCTGTTGAGTTTGTTTTGGTGCGTGAAGTAGCGCAACAACAGGCGCGAGGTGATGAGGCCAACAATTTTCCCCTTAGCATCCTCAACGGGCATATACCGTATTTTTCGCCAATCCATTAGTTCCGCCACCAGTTCGATGAGGTCATCTTTTTGTACCGTAAACAAGTCGGTCTCCATAAACTCATCGACCATTAGGCGGGCGGGCTTGTAATCGGGCATATCTTCAGCGTTGGGCAGTTCCCAGGTATGTACTGGTTTATTCTCTTTTTGATTTTTAATTATAGAGGCGGTCAAGCCGCAGAGCGCTTCATCCCGGGTCACCTCTTTCGATAGTTTGGTGTAAGCCCGCAATTGCCAGCGCGACCCACTCGTGTGGTTTTTGGCGCGTTCTTCAATGATCCCCAAATACCGGTCAATATCACCGGTATCTACATTTCGGCGCTTCAGGCCTTCTCTGGCGAGAGGGATGAGCTCCTGCTGGAGAAGATCAGTAGCAGAGACCTTTTGGTCGCCAAACCAGGTAAACTTGGTATCAACACCAAATTTGGCAGACTTGATGAAATTATCCTGGGCATCTTCCCAGCCAATTTTGGTGCGGATATCGGGATAGGCAGCGTGCATGCCTTCCATCGCGCCCAACCAGAATGCGGCATTAGCCACTTCGTCAACAACGGTTGGCCCGGCAGGGATGACCCGGTTTTCTATGCGGAGGTGCGGCTTGCCGTTGGGGCTGACACCGTAGCAGGGGCGGTTCCAGCGGTAGACCGTAGAGTTATGTACCTGCAGTGCACGGAGCTTGGGCACTTTACCTTCCGCAAGCAGCTTGATGGAGTCTTCCTCCACATCAGCGCTCAGCAGCACCCGGAACCGGGCGATGTCCTCTTTGTAGATTTCCATGATAGACTTATCCAGCCAGTTGGTGCCAAAGCTTACCCTTGGGCTGCGCTGTCGCATATGCTCCTGGGTCGTGCGTACATCCAGCGCTTGTTGGAAAAGCGCAATACGGCTTTCGTGCCAGAGGCGCTTGCCAAAAACTATAGGCGAATTAGCGGCTATAGCAATGACGGGCGCCGCGAGCACCTGCGAGATGTTATATAGTGGAGCGAAATTATTAGGGCTTACCTGCAGGTGGACCTGAAAGCTGGTATTGCAAGCTTCCAGTAGGGGTGAATTATGGCGGACCAGCAATTCATCGATTCCGGAGATCCGCAGTTCGTAGGCACTGCCCTGTAGCTGGGAATTGATGGCCTCCATAAGTGCGTAGTAGCGTTTCTTGGGCGTGAGGTTGTGCATCTCCAGGTCGTACTTGCGCAGGGTAGGGAGTATCCCGGTGAGGATCAACTGGGCTTTCAGGCCTTCGAGCCGCTCACTGATTTTGTCCAGCTTGCCGGCATTCTCTTTTTCCAGCTCGCTCAGGCAAAAGCCAGTAAATTCGCGGGGGTCCAGATTGGTTTCCAGGTTGAAACGCGCCAGTTCGGTTTCCACCCAATCGTAGTCCTTCATGTGTTCGAGGGCCTCCATGGCAATCGTGGCCGGCTTGTAGGTTTTGCGGTGTACCAGGCACATCTCCTGTTCCGCCCCAATACGGACGATATCATTCTCAAACCAATCGTTATCCAGCATGTACTCCAGTGCCTGTACGTCCCGCAGGAGCTTTTTTACAAACTGTTGCATAGATGCTTTGTCCTGTACCAGAGAGACTCTTTGTTCGCCCATAAGTGTGTGTCGTTTTGTTCAGCTGCTTAAATATAGTTGATAATTGGAAAGCCGGGTATAATTTTAGTTTTTAATTTTGGATTTGAAGAGGACCTGGGAAATACAAGGCCTTAAGGTGAGCTGTGCACACAATCTTTCCCGGCACTTGAGTGTTATGAAATTATGAAGCAACTGGTTTATATTCTGCTCACGGTACTTATTCTTGCGGCCTGCCGCCGCGACAACCGGACTCCCTTATTCGATTTGGCTTACCCCAACTTCCGTTTTACCATTGAAGCCGGGCAGAACCCCATTATCCCTGGTGCTTATGCCATCCGGGGCATAGCGACTAATATTGGTTTTTTTCTCAACCAAAATAATACGGACACCTCTGCTTTTACTCAGATCAACCCATATACCGCAACGCTGCGCTGCCTCGACGGCTTTGATTATGTCTTCATGGAAGGGGTCTCCGTACGCATTTGCGAAGATGGGACAGAAGCCTGCACGCCCGCCGATGAGGTCTTCTACATCGATCAGTTGCAGCGCTATCCGGAGGATGACCGTATAGACCTGTTGCCCGGGCTGCGGAATGTCAAGCGCGACTTATCCCGCGAAAGTTACCGCCTGGAAATTGTAGTCTTTTTTGCTTTTTCCCCGCCGGCTAATTATGCTTCTCAGCTGGACATGGTCTTCCGGGCGTACCGGTAGTCATCCATTTAGAGCATATTTGGAGCTCGTTCCTATTGAAAATCAACGCTTTATGAATCTGACTTCCTCACTAAATTTTCATTTAGCCCGCTAAACTCAAATTTAGTGACTTCGCCAGAACCATAAATCCTTGATTTTCATGACGAAACCGCTCCAAACAAGCTCTTAGAAGTAAAAGGCTACCCCACCGCGTAGCCCAAAGCGCCGCGCCTGTGGATTGTCCAGGTAGTTGAGGCGCCAAACGGCTTCAATTTGAAAGACCTTCAAAATATTTTCAATACCGATACTGGCTTCCATATAGGGTTGGTCCTGCGGGGCCCGGAAGCCCGGATAGGTATTATCTTCCGTAGGGATGAAGAGGTTGAGCCGGTTGACGTCCCGGTTGGCATTGGACAGACTACCCATTATGGCTTTGAAGGTCGCATAGGACCGGAATTTCAGCTTCCGCAGCAGTGGGACATGGTTTAGGAAAAAACCATCGAAGTGGTGCTCAAGCATGAGGCTGGCGTAGGTGTCGCTGGCAAATTCGTACCGCGTCATCATATTGAAGATATTCCGCCCCACCAGGTAGCCTTCGTTGCCGGGGTGTACCTCCATGAGCAGGAAGGGGACTGTGCCGAAGACCTTGCCCGCCCGGATGCGGTAAGACAGCCAGCCCATTGGGTTAATGTAGAAGTAATGCCGGTAGCTCAGGTTGAGCTTATGGTAGGTGTACTGCCCGCCCAGCAAATCGTCAACCCCCAGCGTATACTGAAACTCTATGATGGGGTGCTTCGATCCAAAACTGCTGCGGCTGAAGTCTCCGTCCACAATCATCTCGTCTTTCACATACCGGGCCTTGAAAATAATTTCGGTGGTGCGGATGGTCGTGTCGATATCCGTCAGCCGGCCTGGATCGGAGAGGTAGGCGAAGTTGAAGCCGCGCCCGTCCGGGAAAATTCCACCGTAGGGGTCCATGTCCCGGTGCAAAAAGGTAATACGGTTGGATAAGCCGTTTTTCCAAAAGCGCTCGTAGTAGACCTTGCCCTCCCGTACACGCATCAGTTTTTGCAGTAAATCGCGCCGGAAGAGCCCGGAGAACAAGTCGCCCTGCACAAACTCTTCACTATTTTCACTATTGAGGCTGATGTCATCGATGTAAGCCAGCCCGGCGGAGGTCCTGGGGCGCCGGCTCATAATCCAGTCTGCGCTCCCGCCGTATTTGAAGCGCTCGTCTTTCAGCCCGTAGGCCAGGAAGCCGCCGAGGCGGAGGTTTTCGCTAAAGGCTTTGGTGGTACGCCCCCCAATCCGGAAACGGTCGCCTTCTACCGGGTTGAAGCTGTAGATAGAGGCGTAAGGGCCGATTTCAACTTTACCGATTTGAAGGTAGCCCACAAAAACAGTTTCCAGCACCTCCACGTAAGTTTTAAAGAGTGGCATGTTTTTGATGCTGTCCACCATGGTATACACCTGTTGCTCTGTCTTGGACAATGGCTCGTGGCGGGCATCCTGCCAAAAGGAATCACTTTCGATATTAACTTCATCGAGGCGGTAGAACTCTTCCCTTTCGATATAGTCCTGCTTGGTCCCAACTTGATTTAGGCGTACGCCTTTGAAGGTTTCGGTACGGCGGGCAATCATCCCCGGGGCATTCTCAGCGGGCGAAAAGTCAACCACCATTTTTTTCTTGACAGGCACCCAGTATGGTTCTTCCCCCCTTGGTTCGTACTCTTCGTGGATGATGATTCGGCTCACCAGGTTGATATTGGCATCGGGGGTCATCCGCAAATTAGCACGCTGAACAGCAAAGGTGGTATCCGCCACCCAGAAGTCGCCGTAAAAAGTAGGTTCCTGCTGACGCTTGGGCTTGAATTTCAGTTGGTGGCTCCAATGGCCATTGACTACAGCACTGTCGATGATGTAGTATTCGTAGTAACTAAGCCCGGATTTGGAGAAAGGGCTGGCAAAGGGCTTGTCCAATACATAAACCCAGTCGTCATAAATGCTATATTCCTGGTGAATCCGCTTGATGTATTCAATTACGGTCTGATTGTTGGTCCCGGTGGCCCGTTGTGCTTTTATGATGCGTTTGGGTTCACCCGCATCCTTCACATAAAGGACCTCCGAAATGACCTCATTGATATAGATGGGCAGGAAGGGCTTTTCGTCGGAGGTGCTGTCTATATTCTCAAAAATAAACTCGAAGGGCTTGAGCAACTTTTTGTTGCGCAGCTCCTCATCGATGTTTTCGAGGTCCAGCTCAATTTTGGCGTAGCTTTCGTAAGCGTAAGATTCCCGGGCAGTCATGCGGGTTTCGGGCTTGTGTTCAATGATGCCTCTCACAATCGCATTGGCTGGGTTTTCGCCGGCAATGACCACCACTTCGTCCAGCATAAAACTGGACCCTCCCAGGTAAAAGATGATTTCCTGATCAGCCAGGCCGGGGTCTACGGGCTTGTGCACAACATCATAGCCTATGGCACTGGCACTTAGGCTGTCCCCCACTTCGTCAACGGTTAGTTCGTAGTAGCCGTCCTCATCGGTAGAAGTACCACGGGTTGTCCCTTCAAAGAAGACATTACCAAAGGGGATGCCTTCACGGGTATCCTGATCTATCATCCGCCCGTGCAGGGTCACCTGCCCCAGGAGTGGAGCGGCGGAGGCAAGCAGTAGCAGGAATAATAGTATTGGGCTTTTCATCATCTGTTGAGACGTAATCTATATATTTGGGGCCACTAATTCAACTGTTCGTATTAATGTTATTGCCTTTTTTCGACAAAAACCAGATTGAAGCCGGTTGTGATGAAGCTGGCCGGGGCTGCCTTGCCGGTCCGGTCTTCGCTGCTTCGGTCATCCTTCCTCCTGATTTTGAGCACCCGCTGCTGAATGATTCCAAGCAATTGACGGAGAAACAGCGGTATAAAGCACGTGCTATTGTAGAGGCCGAAGCGACAGCCTGGGCCGTCGCGCAGGTGAGCCCGGGGAAAATTGACGAAATCAATATCCTCAACGCTTCATTTCTGGCGATGCACCGTGCTATTGAGCAACTGGATGAAGTGCCGGAAGCCTTACTCATTGATGGCAACCGGTTCAAGCCTTACGAGGGTATTCCTCATCATTGTATCATTAAAGGGGACGGGAAGTACCTCTCTATAGCTGCGGCATCGGTGCTGGCAAAAACTTACCGCGACGATTATATGATGCAAATCCATGAAGCTTACCCCTATTACGACTGGGCGAAAAACAAAGGCTATCCCACCAAGGCGCACCGGGCAGCTATACGGGCGCACGGTGCAACACCTCACCACCGGCAGTCGTTCAGGCTACTTCCGCAGTCTGAGTAGGGGCAGTTGTGGGATTAGAAGAGGTTTGAAGGGAGGCTCCCTAATTTTTCAGAGCCTATTGAGGGGAGGGCAGTACTAGACTTGATGCGTTGGGGATCATTACAGGGTTAAGAGCGTGTTGGGACTTTTGTCTTCTAGTCGAAAACTAACAATTTTTTGGTTAGACGAGGCACGAAAACCGGAGTTTAGCCTTAGCTAAATAGCCTGTCCCGCAATTTGCGGGAAGGATTTTCGGGACGAAGTATAAGC
>NZ_JAVJSK010000137.1:0-142536 GCF_040219495.1 Phaeodactylibacter sp.
GGTCGCTGCCAGCTCCATCTAACCAAAGCCCCGTTGCAGAATACCGCAGCGGGGCTTTCTGGTTTTTTACACAACACCCCAAACACTCCCAAACGGGCTGCCACGCTATATGCGCCGGCAGCCCGTTTGGCGTAGGGGAAGAGGGGAATGCCTCCTTTGCTAAACGAACAACAGACATTGCTAATATACCGGGTTTGAAGTTTGAACCGCTTTCTGTATATTCGCGCTTTATTATTTTACTCTTGGAGTCCCCATAGACCCCTTTTAGATTGAACCCTCTCCCTTCATTAATTGCACATTTCATTTTCATGGATTCTTTACGATGTTGAAGTGTTAAAGTTTTCTCTGCTTCAATATTAAAAAGTAACTTATTATTCAAACCTGCGTCCCAACAGTTCCGGCAGCGGAATCAGAGGGCCATGTAAATCAAGGACCCCTTGGAGAATATATGCAATAAAGAAATGAAGGACCTGTCGGTCATTCACAGCTATCTGGAAACACAAGCTACCGCCTGTTTCAAGGTGTTGTACGACCGGTACGTTGGGAAAATCTTTGCAAAGTGTATTTCCATACTCAAAGATGAAGTAGCAGCACAGGATGCTACACAGGAAATATTCACAAAGATCTTCCTTAACCTTTCCCGCTTTAAGGAAAAAGCCCGGTTTTCAACTTGGGTTTACTCCATAACCTACAACTATTGCATCGATTACCTGAGGCGCAAAAAGAAACAAAAAGACCTGTTTTCTGATGACATTGAGCAGGTCCCTGACCTGGCAGAGGAGGAAGTCTCCGATAAAATCATCCTTGAAATTGAACTGGATCAGCTGGAGCAAGTTCTGCAGCATATTTCAGACAGTGACCGTATGGTATTATTAATGAAATACCAGGATCGCATGTCTATCAAAGAAATTGCAGAAATTATTGATAAGACGGAAAGCGCAGTGAAGATGAAAATTAAACGGGCTAAAGCTAAAGCCCAACAAACGAGGGAGGCATTATTCCCCCAACCAATGGTATAGAATTATGAATGAAGGACCGAACAATTTTGAGCAGCTCTTAGACCGGCAAGCGGTTACAATCCGCCCGGAAGTTCAGCAACGGACAGAGGAAGGCTTGTTCAAAACCTTCGAATCACTCCGCTTGGTCGGTCAGCTTTTTGATATATTTGTACCGAAAATGGTCGATGTGCTGGTGGTGGCCGCTGGCGGAAACGCCATGGCACAGCAACCTCTTGCAGAATTGCCAGATACCATAAACAAGGGGGCAGGCAGCCCACCCAGCCCCGAAGGTCCAAAGCTGCCAAAGGATGGCCTGGATGAAATCAGATAATCACTAACTCTAAATCCTCCACTGTGGATACGACCAACTTAAACCTGTGGAAAGTCTTGGAACAATTACTAGCGGGCTTTGCTAATGTTGTTCCTAATTTATTAGGAGCGTTTGTTGTTTTGATCATAGGCCTGATCGTTTCAAAAATGACCAGGCGCCTCGTCCGAAAAATGCTCCAAACGGTAGGCGCAGACCGGCTCGCCGAGCGCCTGAATGAAATCGAAATCCTGAGCAACAATAACATCCGCCTCGTTCCCAGCAAACTGCTTTCTACAGTAGTTTACTACTTCCTGCTTTTTATCTTTTTAGTCGCCGCTACGGATATCCTCAATATGGAGGTCATATCTGTGCTCGTAGGTGATCTCCTGAACTATGTCCCGGTTGTAATTTCTGCCCTGGCTGTTCTGGTCATCGGTTTATTTATTAGCGATTTCCTGAAAAATATTGTCAAAACAACTTGCGAATCTTTGGCTATACCGGCAGGCGGACTGATTTCCAATATCGTATTCTACTTCCTGTTCCTGAACGTCATCATGATTGCGCTGGCACAGGCAAAAATTGATACGGGGTTCATTCAGGACAACCTTTCCATTATCCTTGCCGGCATCGTGTTCGCCTTTGCGATCGGCTACGGCTTTGCGTCCCGTAGTATTGTAGCCAACTTCCTGGCTTCTTTCTACAATAAGGGCAAAGTCAGTATTGGTGACCATATTGAAATCGAGGGAGTACCCGGAAGGGTCATCGCAATGGACAACAGCACCATTACACTTGATGCAAAAGATCGGCGTGTTATTGTACCGCTCAGTAAGCTCACGGAAAAGAATATCGCCATTCTTAAATCTGATGCGCCGGTCTAACGCTTGTAGCCGAGTAAAGAAGTGCCCTAAAGCGCATCTGATAAAACAGGGGCAGGGTAATAGCAGAGGCTGTCTAGTTTGTGCAGATCTCCCTGAAATACATTAAAGTCTACCGGGCCTTCAATGCCTTCAAGGCTGCCCCGGTTTCCGTATTGCCAGAACTGCCACTCCCGGCCACAGGCTAACGTCGGCTCCCGCCGGCTGTACCGTGCTATCCAAAGCGGATATTCATCAAAATGGCCAGCCAGGTATTTATTGTAAAACTTGAGATTGGTATACAAGATGGGCTTTACCCCATAGTGGATCTCCGTAAGGTACAGCCAGGTAAGTACACTGCTCACGAGCTCTACTTTGGATACCCCGTCTAAAACTTCAACATCAAGTACAGGAGGCAGGTCACTGGATTCGATTTTAACGGTCGTCTGGAAGTTCATCGCCTGCTCAAATACCGGGGTCCTGGGCCGAAAAAAGTGGTAAGCGCCGCGCCGGATATTCGCTTCCTTGAGCTCAAACCAGTTTTCACAGAATAGCGTATCAATGAGAGTCATGCCTTCCGATGCCTTTACAAAAGCGAATTGGACACCCTGAGCTGCAACTACATTCCAGTCAATATCGGCTTGGTAGTGGGAGACGTCAATACCGTGCACTTCGTACCCGGGCATACGAGCTGTTTCCTGCTCGCAGCCTGACAGTAGGGCACATAGCCCAACAAGTATTAATATACCGCTTCTGAAGCCCACTATTTTCCTTCGTTTGATCCTTAAAAATAAATAAAAAAATGTAGCCCGTCATCATATCGCTAATCCGAAATAACAGGGTCTGTTTTATGCTTTGAAGCCCTGGGGTTGTTGAACTGTTACGTTCAGGTGCTTCCTGTACCCCACCTGCGCCCGCTCTGCTTTAGAATATTTGGAGGGGATTTACAGCGTAAAGGTTGTTCCAAACGCCCTTTGCATTTTGATAACAGAACAGGTTTTATTAAATACGGAGCACATTACCAAAAAGATGCACCGGCCGGCCTGAATTCACCGGGCTTGTCGAGTAGTGGACAAAACCCTGATTTATGAATCTTCGTCAGTTGTTTTTACAACATGTTGCACAGACCAGCGCTTTCCCGTTAATGCTTGAAGTGGAAACGGCAAAAGGTATGTACCTCCACAGTAAGGACGGGAAATCCTACCTCGACCTGATAGCCGGTATTGGCGTAAGCTGCCTGGGGCACCGGCACCCTGCAATTGTGGAAGCAGCCAAAGCCCAACTCGACCGTTATTTACATACCCTAGTGTACGGGGAGTTCGTGCTGGCACCACAAGTACAGCTGGCGGAGCTCCTGGCCAAACAGCTGCCTGACCCACTGGAGAGTGTCTACTTCGTGAATTCCGGTACGGAAGCGACCGAAGGTGCCATGAAACTGGCTAAGCGGTACACCGGACGGGCGGAGATCGTTTCATGCAAAAAAGCTTACCACGGTAGCACGCAGGGCGCTGCAAGTTTGATGTGGCCTAAGGATTTTACGCAGGCTTTCCATCCATTGCTACCGGGTATCCGCCACATCGACTACAATTGCGAGTGGTGCCTGCAACAGATCACCGAACGAACGGCAGCCGTTGTCGTGGAAACGGTGCAGGGGGAGTGGGGCGTCCGCCCACCGGGAGAGGGCTACCTGAAAAAGCTGCGCCACCGCTGTAGTGAAGTCGGTGCCTTACTCATCTTTGACGAAATTCAGGCAGGCTACGGGCGTACCGGTACACTTTTTGCCTTTGAGCAGTACGGCGTGGTACCTGATATCTTGCTATTGGCCAAAGGCATGGGCGGCGGTATGCCAATCGGGGCATTTGTGGCAAGCCGGGACGTCATGCTGGCACTTTCCGACAACCCTATATTAGGGCATATCACTACATTTGGCGGGCACCCTGTGAGCTGTGCAGCCGGGCTGGCAACCTTGCAAACCCTGCTCTCCACAGATTACATTCAACAGGTAAAACCCAAAGAGGCGCTCTTTTTGGAACTACTCCAGCACCCCGCGATACGGGAAGTGCGCAGTGCCGGCTTGTGGATGGCGGTCGAGATGATTGATTTTGAATTCATACAGGTGGTGATCAAACGTTGCCTGGAAGCCGGACTGCTGACCGATTGGTTCCTCTTTAACGATCGGTCCCTCCGGATTGCACCGCCACTCATCATTACTGAAGAGCAGATTCGATGGGCTTGCTCCGTTATCCTGAATGCTATTGACCAGACTGCTAAGGCAAGAAACCTTACTCGGTCGGATGTAGTACGCTAAGCAGTGGCCAGGGAACTTTGACCACATCGCCCGCCTTAAGCTTGGTGTCTGATGCCAGACCATTCATTTTTATGATTTCATGTACGGGTACTGCCGGAAACTGATTGGAAAACTCGAACAGGCTTTGACGGTCCCGCATCACAAAGTGAGCAGGTAAGGCCGGCAGCCTGTTTTGATGAGCGTCGGGTACAGGCAGGGCAGCCGGTAACGGCAGGCCCGGCAAAGCTGCCAGAGTTGGCACCCTGGGCATGGGCTTAAACCGGCGAATCTCTTTAGGATAAAAAACCCGCAACTCAATCCCGGCAGTCAGCGTATCAGCTCGAAGCTTATTCCAGGCAATCAGCTGATGCACCGAAACATTGAGCCGCTCAGCAATCTCCAAAACAGCCTCCTCCTGGGTCACAAAGTAGACCGTTTGGTGATACTGATCGGGTATAGGCGGCAGCGCTTTGACCGGGGCCTCATCAAAGAACGCATCAGCCAGGTGGTCAGGCCGTTTGGCTTCAAGGTAGTCCTTTACAGCCTGCATGACCCGTTTGGGCAAGATGAGATAGTTTCCCTGTGGATCGTTAGGGATGAGGTCTCGTTTGTAAGCCGGATTCAGGGTCTTAATCCTTTCGATGGAAAGGCCCGTCAGTTGGCCGATCCGGTAGAAGCTAATCGCATCGTAGACTTTAATTGACTCCGTAATTTGCAGCTCCAGGTCCGGGTATTTGGGGTCAATATCATAGCTCTTGTAATACTCCATCAGATAGGTGGCTGCAATGAAGGCAGGCACGTAGTTGCGCGTCTCCCGGGGCATATACCGGCGGATTTTCCAGAAGTTCTTGCTCCGCCCCCGCTTAATCGCCCGGCTGACCCGGCCCGAGCCACCGTTGTAGGCGGCGAGCGCTAATGCCCAGTCGCCGTACTTTTCATAAGCTTTCTTCAGGTAGTGGATAGCCGCTTCGGTCGACTTGTGGGGGTCCCGCCGCTCATCAATATAATCGTTGACCTTCAGCCCGTAGTCGGCTGCTGTGCCCGGCATGAATTGCCACAAGCCTTCCGCGCCAACCGGAGAGATAGCGTGTGGGTTAAGTGCGGACTCAACCACCGGGAGGTACTTGAGGTGCTCTGGCATACCATACTTGGTAAGCAGGGCTTCTATAGTCGGAAAATAAAGTACCGCTCTGCCCGTTACGAGCTCTGCTTTTCGGGCTTGCCGCCGGTACAGGTAGCCTTGTATGTAGGCCCCAACAATATTGTTGTACTTTAATTCAAAGATAGGGTTCTCGATCTGTTCGAGGCGGTCAATGATGACGGCCTCGTCAAATTCGGGGGTACTGTTGGCATGTAGTGGCAGGTGCAAAAGCACGAAGCCGACCAACAGCCCAAAAGACCATTTTAAACACTGGGTTTCCATGGGTAGACATTATTGTGTGAACGGCATGGCAAAATGCCTCATCCGCCGTTGAACTACCAAAATTACGAAAAATCGTTAAGGCATACCCCACTGAAGTGTTAAGGCTTCGTTAGATAAGCCTTATATGGAAAATGATTTTGCGAAAATTCGCTAAAAACTGCTATTTTTGAATCCTATGAGTAGCAAAACCCAGAATGAGCGAATACTTTTTGGACTGAAAGTGAAGCAGTTGCGACAGTCACAAGGCTTTTCCTTTGCAGACCTCTCCAAGAAAGCCAAGCTATCGGTCTCTTATCTAAATGAAATTGAGAAAGGGAAAAAATACCCCAAGCCGGATAAAATAGAGACGCTGTCGGATGCCCTCGGTGTGCCTGCTGCTGACCTGACTTCATTTGAGCTGAGCAAAAGCATGGCTCCGGTCGGGGAGTTGCTGCAGTCTAACTTTCTCAATGAGCTGCCCCTGGACTTATTCGGTATCGAGCTGTCTAAAGTGGTTGAGATCATTGCCAATGCCCCTATCCGGGTAGGCGCCTTTATTTCTACACTTCTGGAGTTGTCGAGGAACTATGCCCTCAAGGAAGAGAATTTTTACTTCGGGGCACTCCGGGCCTACCTGGAGCTGCACAATAATTACTTTGAAGATCTGGAAGACGAGGTGGCGCGCTTCATTAAGCTCTACGATATTCCGGAAGAACGACCTATTCCTCAAGCTACACTCCGCCAAATCTTGGAAGACCGCTTCCAATACGAGATTGTTGAGAATGGGCTTGACCCTTATCCGGAACTGGAACAACTCCGGTCGGTATTTATCAGCAAAGAGAAAAAACTATTGCTCAACTGTAAGCTCAGCCCCATGCAGCGCACTTTTCAGTTTGGGAAGGAGCTGGGCTTTGAGGTCTTGCAGCTTAAGGAGCGGGCCAGCACGTCCTCCCTTTTGAAAGGGCGGGTTTTCGAAGAGGTGATCAACCACTCCAAAGCCATTTACTTCTCTGTGGCGCTGCACATTCCTCACGACCCGATTATTGCGGATTTGAAGTCCTTTTTTGCATACCCGAGGTGGGATGGGGAGGCTTTTCTCGGTATCATGAAAAAGTATGAGGCCACGCCCGAGATGTTCTACCACCGCCTTACCAATATTCTGCCCCGCTTTTTCGGTATGGGCAAACTCTTTTTCCTGCGTTTCCTGCACGACCCCAAAGAGGATGTGTTCGAAATTGATAAAGAATTGCACCTGAGCCGCCGCCATCATCCGCATGGGAATGGCTTGTTTGAGCATTACTGCCGCCGGTGGGTAGCCTTATCGCTGCTCAAAGACTTGTACCAAATGCAGCAGGAAGGCAAATATGTGGATAACATCGTTCGGGCGCAGCGTTCCCGCTATATCGGCACTTCCGATGAATACCTCTGCCTGACAATAGCCCGGCCCGGCTATCCCTCCCCCGATCAGAACGTCAGTGTGACGATCGGGATCCTGATTACCCCTGAGGTAAAGAAGCGCATCGGGTTCCTGGAGGACCCCGCTATTCAGTTCCGGGAAGTCAATAAAACCTGTGAGCGCTGCCCGGTGCCTGACTGTACAGAAAGGGCAGCAGCGCCTAAAGTTGTTAACCGCCGGGAAAACCTTAAAAGTATTCAGGCCCGGTTGCAGGCACTGGAAGGGGCGGCGCACTGACATTCCGTATAGCTTGGCCGTACTTTACCTAAGGAATTCCCTATTTTTGCAAATCAAAGAAAAATTCAATCCCGATATGAAGAAAGTAGTATGGTTAATGTTGCTGCTGCTGCCTGCTTTAGCAACAGTACAAGCGCAAAAAGACATCACCCTGGAAGGGATCTGGCAAGATTATGAATTCTACAATAAGTCGGTACCCGGCTTCAACTTCCTTAAGGACGGAAAGCATTACACCCGGCTGGAAGACAATAAGGTACAACAATACGATATCACGACCGGAGCTCTCGTCACCACCCTTTTTGACCCCGCTACCGTTCGCGACAATAAAGACTTCACGGGTACAGTAGATGGGTACGAATTTAGTGCGGATGAGTCCAAAATGATTATCCGCAGCGGAACCGAGTCGATTTACCGCCGGTCTCTGAAAGCTAATTATTTTGTTTATGACAGGAAAGCGGGTACGCTGACCACCGTGTTTACCGAGGGTAAGCATAGCTACGCGACCTTTGATCCGCAGGCTGACAAAGTGGCCTTTACTTTCGAAAATAACCTCTACTACCACGATCTGTCTGCCGGGAAGGTCATACCGGTCACTACGAACGGAGTAAAGAACAAAATCATCTACGGCTCTGCAGACTGGGTGTACGAAGAAGAGTTTGGTTTTGCAAAAGCCTTCTTCTGGTCAGAAGACGGGCAGCGCCTGGCTTATTACCGCTTCGACGAGCAGGAGGTGGCAGAGTTTACGATGACCAACTACCATGACGACCTTTACCCCGAGTATGATACCTTTAAGTACCCAAAGGTAGGAGCGAAAAACTCCGTTGTTGACATTTACATTTACGATGCACGGCAGGCAAAGTCGCTGCCGGTTGTACTAGGTAATGAAAAAGACATCTACGTCCCGCGCATCAAGTGGACCAAAGACCCGGAAAAGCTCTGCGTCTACCGCATGAACCGTCATCAGAACCAACTGGAACTCCTGTTGGCCGATGCCCGAACGGGGGAAACCAAGTCTATGTATGAAGAAAAGAACAAGTACTACATCGCCGAGAGCGTGCTGGACAACCTGACCTTCCTGGAAGATGGCAAGCGGTTCATCTGGACGAGTGAAAAAGATGGATGGCACCACATCTATCTGTACAATATGAAGGGCAAAGAGCTTAAGCAAATTACCAAGGGGGACTGGGAGGTAACAGCTCTGTACGGGGTCAATGAAAAAGAAGGGCGCATTTATTATCAGGCTGCTGATAAGTCGCCTGCGGAGCGTCAGGTGTACAGTATTGGGCTTGATGGCAAAAACCGGCAGATTATTGCTGGCGCCTCTGGCTGGAACAGTGCTCAGTTCAGTAGCACCTATGATTACTACGTAGGGCAGTTCTCCACCATCAATACGCCGGCGAGCTACGTCGTGTACGATAAAAAAGGACGCACGCTGCGCGTGATTGAGGAGAACAAGGAGCTGAAGACCAAGCAGATGGAGTACGGCACGCAACCCGTGGAGTTTTTTAGCTTCGAAACCTCTGAAGGGGTCGAGCTGAACGGCTGGATGATTAAGCCGCGCAACTTCCGGGAAAACCGTCAGTACCCGGTTTTTATGTACCTCTACGGCGGCCCGGGCAGCCAAACGGTAAGTGACTCCTGGAAGGGCATGAACTACTGGTGGTTTCAGATGCTCGCCCAACAAGGCTATATTGTAGCTAGTGTGGATAACCGGGGTACCGGTGGACGGGGCGAGGAATTCAAGAAAATGACTTATCAGCAGTTGGGCCATTACGAAACGATTGATCAGATTGAAGCCGCAAAACACCTGGGCAGCCTGCCCTACGCTGATGAAAACCGGATCGGTATTTTTGGCTGGAGCTACGGGGGCTATATGTCTTCACTTTGTGTGCTCAAGGGCAATGAGGTCTTCAAAGCGGGCATTGCCGTGGCACCTGTGACGAATTGGAAGTGGTACGATACCATCTACACCGAACGCTATATGCGGACTTACAAGGAGAATGAATCCGGCTACCGGGATAATTCGCCCGTCTACTTCGCTGACCGCCTGAAAGGCGACTACCTGTTGGTGCATGGCATGGGTGACGACAACGTCCACTTCCAGCACACTGCCGAAATGGCCAACGCCCTGATCGCGGCCAACAAGCAATTTGATACCTACTTCTACCCCAACCGCAACCACGGTATTTACGGAGACAATGCCCGTCTGCACCTCTATCAGAAAATGACGGATTTTCTGGAAGAAAGCCTGGAGCCAGGTAAAAATATGATTGTAACCCGCCCCGGGCAGTCCCTCCGCAAGCAGAAAATGTTGAAGGGCAACCCTAATATAAAGGTGGCCCCGGCAGAGAAAATGGTCCCGCTGAAAAAGCAAAAATCCGCTGATCAGTAAACAGCAACTTCCAGCAGTAGCACGGTGCGTTCCGGAGTATTCCCGGTGTGCACCGTGTATTTAATGTTGAACTATTCCGAAGCTGTTGCCGTTAAATTAACGATATCTGAATCAAAGCTGCAGCAAAAGCAAACCGAACGAATGGCCATCAGAAAAACCAAAGAGCATAAAGTAGAGATCATCAACCGTAGAGCAGGCTTCGAGTATCGATTCCTCGATACTTTTGAGGCGGGCATTATGTTGTTTGGTACAGAGATCAAGTCCATTCGCAAGGGCAATGCCAACCTCCGGGATGCTTATTGCTTCTTCAGAAAAGGAGAGCTTTACATCAAGAGCTTATTCATTGCAGAGTATGAGCATGGCAATATGTTCAACCATGAGTCGCGGCGTACCCGTAAATTGCTGCTCAAACGGCGGGAGTTGGGCAAACTGGAAAAGCAGCTCAAGGAAAAAGGGCTGACGATAGTCCCCATTCGCTTATACATCAGCGACCGGGGGCTGGCTAAAGTAGAAATAGCACTGGCGCAGGGTAAGAAAGTCTACGACAAGCGGGAGTCTATCAAGCAGAAAGATGTTAAGCGTGACCTCGACCGGATCAAGAAAATGTTTTAGTATTTAACTTATCTCTTTCTGTACAAAAAGATGCTGGCTCACCTTTTTAGTTAGTAATTGTTCCCGGTCTACGCCAATCCGCACCCGCACCGATTCATCGTATTCAAAGCATTCCAGAATTTCCACTTGTGTACCCAGTATGAGCTGCATGCGGTCCAGGTATTGCAGGAAGCCGGAGGTATGGTCATTTACACCCACGATGGCTCCTTTTTCGCCCGGTTTCATCTCATTGAGGAGGACCTGACTGCGCTGAGCGAAGTTGCCATCCGCATCCGGGATGGGGTCGCCGTGGGGGTCAAACTTGGGCAGCCCCAGGTGGGCGTCGAGGCGTTCCACCAATTTTGGTGATTTGATGTGTTCCAGTTGTTCGGCAATTTCATGGACTTCATCCCAGGAAAAGGAAAGCTTGTCTACAAGAAAAACTTCCCATAACCGGTGCTTACGGATAAGGTGGGTGGCGATGCGCTGCCCATCTGTGGTCAGCGCAGCCCCCTTGTAACGCTCGTAGTGAATGAGGTCTTTGTCAGAAAGGCGCTTGACCATATCGGTTACTGAGGCTGCGCTCGTATTCATTTCCCTGGCAATAGCATTCGTACTGGCTGCCTTGTTTTTGCGCTCAGAAATTTTAAAAATGGCCTTAAGGTAATTTTCTTCTGTGTGTGATATTTCCATTGTTGGTTAAGAGCTAGTGGATGGTTTTGGAGGGGCTAAACGTTAAAGGCTTAGCATCAGCAAAGACTACAAGCCGGAAATTTCTTTTAGAGCATGTTGGGACTTTTGTCTTCTAGTCGAAAAATAACCATTTTTTGGTTAGACGAGGCACGAAAACCGGAGTTTAGCCTGAGTTAAATAGCCTGTCCCGCAGTTTGCGGGAAGGGTTTTCGGGACGAAGTATAAGCAAACCTGCCTGCGTGTCGAAAACCTCGGTCTCCGGTGGCCAAAGCCCACAGGCGACGAGACACAGGCAGGAAAATGTCCCAGTGCACCGGGACAGGCCAGTTACTAAAGTCCCAACACGCTTTTAGTTAATTCGGACTTGTCGCACTATTACTGTTGAAACAATTGAAATGAAATACCGTTGATTTTTAATATTTGTATATTAGAGTTTATGAACGTAAATCTTGTATGCTACTGAATCATCTTTTCTGCCAGCTCTACATCACGCCTGCCTGCGTCTCGTCGCCTCTGGGCTCTTAGCAGCTTCACGAAGAAAGGGAACTAAAGGGCTCCCTTTCTGAAGTCGGAGTTCCGGGCGCTCTCCTGCTATTTGGCGGGACAGGTTTTGATCTGACAAAAAAACTTGATCCATGACTTTTACAAAACCTACAGGCATAAATTCTATTGCATAATTTTAGAGCTTGTTGAGATTTTGCTTTTGGCGCGAACACCGCCCAAAGTGTAAAATCCTAACACGCTTTTAAACTTTCCAGCAGCTTTATGAAAAATAAGAGAAATTGGCGACTTCTGCTAGCGGTATTGGTCTTTTCGGGGCTCGCGTTTGCATTTTCAGACCCCTTTAACACCCCGCCGATTTTTCTTGCGCCTCAGGACGGCGTTGTCGAAGCTTTTACCGATCAGCCTTTCGAGCTGGATATTGAGGTGGAGGACATCGACAACGATATCCTTAAAATACAAGCATTTAACCTACCAGAATGGATGACGTTCGACCCCTACCTGCTTCAGCTGTATGGCAAGCCAGACCGGCTCGACCGGGGGACTTACTATGTGACCATTAAGGCTGATGACGGGCGGGAGATCCGCTCCAAGCGCCTGGAGCTCAGAGTTAGTTACGGGCATTCCGCGCACCAACACCTGGAAGAAACCATAGCAGCCACCTGCAAGGAGCGCCTCGCTAACCTTAAAGGAGTTGCAGCTGCTGTAATTGGGCCTGATGGCCACCTGACCACCGTTGAGCATGGGTACTGTGACGCTGCAATGCGCCAAAAACTAGACCCCAATCACCGCTTCAGGGTAGCCAGTATTACCAAACTCTTTACGGCTACTCTCATCATGCGCCTGGTGGAATTTGGGTATTTTGAACTCGATGACCGGCTGACCGATCACCTGGAAGTGCCGGGGCTGCCTAACGGCAGCCGCATTACCATTCGGCAATTACTGAGCCATACTGCTGGCGTTATTGACCATCTCAACCATCCTTCTTTTTACCGGGGCAACTGGAAGTACCGCACCTGGGACAAAGGCGATATTTACCGGTTCGCAGCGGTCCGGCAGCCGCGTTTTACCCCCGGGCAGGGTTATGATTATTCCAATACCGGTTTTTACCTGCTCGGTGAGCTCGCAGAGGCCATTCTGGAAAAGCCGCTGAAGGATGCATTCCGGGAGTACATTTTTACACCGGCAGGATTGAATCAAACGATTTACGATGATTTTAGCGACCGCCGGCACCACATCGACAGCCTGGCAGATAACGGGCGGGCTTACGAATACCACCTGTCGGCAGTAGGTGCTGCCGGGGCGATTGTCGCTACTCCAGCTGACGTTGCCCGGTTTGGGCACGCCCTGTACACCGGGAAGCTGGTCAGCGCGCAATCTCTTCAGGAGATGCAGCAAGACCTCGGTTTTGAACAGGGGGGCGACCACTATGGGCTGGGCATGCGCATGTGGGACGATCACGGCATCCGACACCTCGGGCATACCGGTGCGCTTATGGGGTACCGCTCTATTCTCATGTACCTGCCGGAATATGAAACCACCATCGCGCTTTCTACCCACCACAGCCATTACCGCTGGTACGATTTAGTGAATGATGTATTGCTGGAGATGGCAGACTACTACCGGTAAATATTAACAATGCAACAATGCGTATTTTTTGGCGTTCTGGTTAGGTAAACCTGATCTGACGGGCCGCGAGTGGGAAAACGACACGTTTTGCACTTTAGGATATTCCCGGTGTATCGGGTCTAAGTTTTCCAAAGCAGGATGTACGACCCTGGCTTGGAGAACGATAAAGCCAAACCCTTTTGCCTATGCGTTTCTGTACACTACTTTTATTTACGCTGCTTTTAAGTATTACCTGTCTTGAAGCTCAACGCGAGCACACGTTTTACCTTTCCTCTGGAGTCTTCTACTTCTTCAGTGAATGGTCTACCGATGCAGACCCTGATGGGTATCCCTCTGATTACTTTCCTGACCTGCAGGATGACTTTGGCGGGCAGCTGGCCCTGACATGGCAGCCTCCGGGGAGATTTGGTGCAATGGTCGTAGCAGGCTATCAGCCTGCCCGCGTGAGTGGGGGCTCATTGTACAACCGGCAAACAGAAGTCCGGCAGGCGGTGGAATATAATACCGGTACCGACTGGTGGGTCACGGCTGGCCCATCCTTCTCTGTTGACCTTGATCAGGGTGGTGGGCAAATTTCCCTTCACGTGCTTGGCGGGTATCGGCAGGTCCGGTTGGAGGACGCAATAGAAACGTACATAGACCTGGCCGATTTTGACCGCAAGAGCCGTTTGTACAGCTTTTCGGACCAGGGTGGATGGATCCTCCTGGCTGGCGGGAGGGTTTCGGCACCTTTCGGTAATGGGCCTCTGGGCATTTTTATCACTGGCAACCTGGTCTTCTCCCAGATCAAACAGGATGTCACGGACTTATTGAACCCTGACGATTTGTCGCTGCCCGGATTAAAGTTCCGGCAGCGGGCATTGATGGGAGGGGTGGGCCTTTCGGTAAAATTATAAAAAGAAGGATATGCGCTATTTATTATTATTCGCGATACTGGGTTGCCTGAGCTATGGTTGCGACCTAACCACTCGATACGATGAAACAACTTATCCGTCTGAGGAGGAATTCGCCCGCACAGATACAATAGCTTTTTATCTGAATGATCTGTTGTGGCTGCCTCTGGGTGTAAGAAATTCCAATACCTTATTTCAGGCGTATAAAAGTAATCGGTTTGACTACAGCACTTTTTCTGACCCGCTGTCAGATGTCCATACTTTTAGGATTCGCCCATTTATGATTTTGAGATACAAAGACAGGCGGATTTTACATCAACAACTGGAGATGGAGATAAAGCAGGTACCCGGTGAGTTGCTCAGTGGAGGTACGGTGTTGCTCAATGGTTCTGATGGGCGTACCATGCACATTCATGATGATTTGAACGATAAAACCTATCGGGCTACGGCAGAGCATTCGGTTTTGGTAACGTTCACTTCATTTGACTCTGCCTCCGGGCGGGTGGAGGCCTTTTTCTCAGGTTCGATTATTGGCAGTGATACAACAGCAGAGGTCAAGCGCATTTCCGATGGGCGGGTGACGATGACCCTGGAGTGAAAGACTGCGGAGCGCTTATACTCCTCTCGTAACCGAGGGGAGTATAAGCGCTCCGCAGTTAGAAGGCATAAGGCCTTATTCCCCCATACCTAATTGGTGCATCATAAACCGGTAGCGGTGCGCATAGTAGTCAATCAACTGATCGGTGGATTGCCCTGAACCGTGGCCACTATCGTAATTGATGTACAGCAGGATCGGGTTTTTCTGACCGAGGTTATTTTGCAAGGCCGCTGCAAACTTCTTCGCATGTAGCGGGTCTACCCGGGAGTCGTTCTCTCCGGCTGTCACCATCATCGTCGGATGGTCAATCCCCATTCGGATGTTGTGGTAAGGCGAGTACCGGAGGATGTTTTGGAAATCCTCCTTCTTATCCGGGTCGCCGTATTCCGGTATCCAATAGCGGGCAATCAGGAACTTGTGGAAGCGGATCATATCCAGGAGCGGCACACCACAGATGGCTGCCTTGAAGAGGTCTGGCCGCTGCGTGACCACTGCGCCCACGAGCAAGCCCCCGTTACTACCGCCTTCTATCCCAAGCTTTTCAGTATTGGTATAGTTTTCCCTGATCAGGTATTCGCCCGCTGCGATAAAGTCGTCGAAAGTATTTTGTTTATTGAAGAGCATACCGTCTTCGTGCCATTGTTCTCCGTACTCGTCTCCACCACGCAGCCCGGCCTGTGCAAAAACGCCGCCCCGGTTGATGAACATTGCCCGCATACCGATAAAGGAAGGCGAGATGCCTATGTTGAAGCCCCCGTATCCGTAGAGCACCGTCGGGTTGTTGCCATCAAGCTTCAGCCCTTTCTTGTGGACGATGAAGAGGGGCACTTTCGTACCATCCTTTGAGGGGTAGAAGACAATTTTGGCTTCAATTTCATCAGTATCAATGGGGACCTCCTGTTTGTAGTACAGCTCCCAGTTGAGCTTTTCCCTATTCAGGTCTTTCGGGTCAAGACGGTATATCTGATAAGGGCTGGTAAAGGTGCTGAGCCCTACGAAGATGGCATCTACGTCGCGGTTGTAACTCACGGAAGCAACGTTGCCCACTTCAGGGGCAGGGATTTCTTTAATTTTCTTCCCATTCAGGTCGCGCAGCACCATGCGGCTGAGTACATCTTTTTTCTCTACGGTAATCAGGTAGTTGTCCGTTACAGCATAGCTTTCCAGAACGATGTCCTTCTGCTCGGGCACGAGGGCCTTCCAGTTTTCGAAGCCTGGCTTCTTTTGGTCAGCCACCATCAGCTTGAAGTTGGGGGCTTCGTGGTTGGTGAAGAAGTAAATCTTATCGCCGATAGCGTAGGGGGAAGCCCGAAACTTCTGGTTGGCATAAATTTCTTTGGGCTCAGCTGCTGAGCCGGTCTTTTTCATGCGCAGGGAGTGGGTAGCGTAGAAGTCGCCCTCACTGTAGAAGGTTAGGTCTGCATAGCGGGCGTCGCTTACACTTGCGGTATTTTTGGAGTCCTCAGGGACCAGAAGCGTCACATCTTCAGCACGGTCGCTGCCCATTT
Organism: Phaeodactylibacter sp.; assembly: GCF_040219495.1. GTDB lineage: Bacteria > Bacteroidota > Bacteroidia > Chitinophagales > Saprospiraceae > Phaeodactylibacter. The sequence continues at coordinate 16,350 of NZ_JAVJSK010000137.1, forward strand.
TGTGCAGGCGGACCTCAATGGGCTTTTGGGCGTCAATCATTTCCTGTGTACGCACCCAGATGTAAGCGTGTTCCTCGTCTTTAGTCCAGGAAAAGGCGCGCAGGCCTTCCACGGGGTCGCCAAGTACTTTGCCAGTTTGGGTATCAATGATGTAGTAGGTGCTGATCTCGGCGCCTTTGGATTGCATGCCTACGGCTACCCGGCTGGCATCTTCGGTAAAGCTTCTGCCCGAAAGGGATGACTTACCGGAAGGGTCAATTTTTTCCGGGTCGAAGAGCAGCAACTCCTCCCCGTCGATCAGGGTATAAAGCTTGGATTGCTTTTCGCCTTTTTTGCGGCGGGTGAAAAACTGCCGGTCGGCTACGAGTTGCATGGGGCTTTCGATATCCCGGTCGATGTAAGCCTGTATTTCATCCCGTAGCCCTGGAACAGCAGGGCACTCGGTATCGATATAATTCAGGGTGGCATCATGCTGTGCCCGGGTCCATTTTTGCACCTCCGGGTCCGTTTTGTCTTCAAGCCACTGGTAAGGGTCAGTTAGGCGGTACCCGTGCAGGGTATCGGTTACCGGGCGGGATTCGGTATGCGGAAAAATGAATTGTGCTTGTAGCTGTTTCATGCCCACAAAGGTAAAGAGAAACAACAAAGCGAGCGGAAGGGTAGTCTTTTTCATTGTACGGAGTATTTTGCAGACAAGATACAGCATACAGGGGGATAAAAATTGCAAAAAGGCTTGCTCCTGACCGTTACCGGACAAGAACAAACCTTTCTTCAGGGCGAGCAAAGGCGGTTCGCTCAAGCCCTGAATCCCTAATCGGCAATCATAAACCTTTATAAGCTATAGTCTTCTAAGCTTTTTGCGGGCCGCCGGCGCCTGTTTTCACGCGGTGGTGATGGGCGGTCAAACCCTTCCCGTTGTGCAGCGGAATAAAGCTCGAATATCCAGGCAGCACCACCCAGGAATACCAGGTTGCCAATGATACCTATCTGTTCAGTAAGGATAAGCGCCAGCCATATGCCAATGACAGCTACGCTTATAACCAAAAATATCGCTCGGAATGCTTTGGATTGGGTGCGCATAACTGTAAATTTTGTTTCAACTTCAATGTACAGTTATCCATATTTGCATGCTATGACTTTGGCCATTATCCGCTATGACTAAAATCATAGGGCTCTGTTACACCGCACCCGCTTCAAGGGCAGGGACTTGCCCCCCGCTGACGAGGGGTTCAGGGGTGACTCTCAAAAGGCCTTTGCTTTTATATTTCCTACCGCCCGATATGCACCAGCAGCACCGAAATATCAGCCGGAGAGACCCCGCTGATGCGGCTGGCCTGCCCAACGGTTGCGGGGCGGATTTGCGTAAGCTTTTCGCGGGCTTCTTTAGAAAGGGAAGTCAGCTGTTCGTAGTCGAGGTTGTCAAACAGGCGCACCTCTTCCAGGCGGTTCATTTTATCGGCCCGTTCGCGTTCCCGCTCTATGTAGCCTTCGTATTTCATGTCGGTCTCCGCCGTACCGATAAATTCAGGTTCGTAATTGCCCAGGAATTCATCAAGGGCGGGTACGGCTTTGCGCAGGGACGTGATGTCTACGTGCGGGCGCAGCAGGAGGCTATGTAGTTTTACTTTTTGAGAAAGAGGCTGAGAGCCAATACGGTCCAGGTAACGGTTGACTTCACCGGGCTCCACGCTGAGCTTGCGGGCAAATTTGCTGATGGCTTCACCGGCTTCCTGCTTGGCCAGTACGCGCTGCATACGCGTTTCTGAGCCCCGGATGCCCAGCTTGTGGGCCAGTGGGGTCAGCCTGAGGTCGGCATTGTCCTGCCGCAGCAGTATGCGGTACTCTGCCCGGGAGGTGAACATACGGTAAGGCTCCTTGGTGCCTTTGTTGACCAGGTCATCAATGAGTACGCCAATGTACCCGTCTGACCGCCGCAGTACGAATGGGGCTTTCTCATTAACGGCAAGGTGTGCGTTGATGCCAGCCATTAAGCCCTGACAGCCGGCCTCTTCGTAGCCGGTAGTACCGTTAATTTGACCGGCAAAGTACAGCCGGCTGACCCGCTTGGTCTCAAGAGTGAGCTGCAATTGGGTCGGCTGGAAAAAATCGTACTCAATGGCGTAGCCGGGGCGGAACATCTTGGCGTTCTCAAAACCACGGATTTTCCGGAGTGCCTTATACTGCACCTCTTCAGGTAGAGAAGAAGAAAAGCCGTTGACATAGATTTCGCAGGTATTCCAACCTTCCGGCTCTACAAAGAGCTGATGCCGGTCGCGGTCTGCAAAGCGCTCAATTTTATCTTCGATGGAAGGGCAGTAGCGGGGGCCCAGGCCCTGAATACGCCCGTTGAACATAGGAGAGCGGTCGAAGCCTTCCTTCAGCGTGTCGTGCACTTCCTGGCTCGTGTAGGCAATATGGCAGGGGCGCTGTTTTTGCAGCACCGGCGTATCGGTATACGAAAACTTGCCCGGCATTTCATCGCCCGGCTGTTCTTCCAGTTGTGACCAATCAATAGAACGGCCATCAAGACGGGGAGGCGTACCGGTCTTCATGCGGCCGGCTTCAAAGCCCAGCTCCACGAGCTGTTCGGTCATGCCTTTGGAAGCGCGCTCACCGGCACGGCCGCCGCCAAATTGCTTCTCGCCAATATGGATAATGCCGTTCAGGAAAGTACCGTTGGTCAGAATAACCGCTTTGCCGGGGATTTCTAAGCCCAGGCTGGTGCGTATGCCGGTTGCCCGGCCATCTTTTACAACGAGCCCGGTGACCATCTCCTGCCAGAAATCGATATTAGGGTGCTGCTCCAGCATCTCCCGCCACTTTGCCGCAAACAGCATGCGGTCGCTCTGTGCACGGGGGCTCCACATAGCGGGCCCTTTGGAGCGGTTCAACATGCGGAATTGCACCATCGTGTGGTCGGTCACAATACCGGAATACCCGCCCAGGGCATCAATCTCGCGCACGATCTGCCCTTTGGCTACTCCGCCCATAGCGGGGTTGCAGGACATCTGAGCGATGGTATTCATATTCATAGTGGCCAACATCACCTTGGAGCCCAGGTTGGCGGCGGCTACTGCTGCCTCACAACCAGAGTGCCCGGCACCCACCACTATCACATCGTATTCTGGAAACATAATCGTTATCGGTCTTATTTTTCGGCCGTGCAAAAGTACGGTATTCGCTTGACAATCAACAGTACAGTGCCGGTTTTCGTTCAATCTGCTGCTTTGGCAATCCCAATGACCAAGTTGAACTTGAAGTGGAGTTGAAGTTTCTTTAATTTTAGAAAGAACTAATAGCGTGTTGGGACTTTTGTCTTCTAGTCGAAAACTAACCATTTTTTGGTTAGACGAGGCACGAAAACCGGAGTTTAGCCTGAGTTGAATAGCCTGTCCCGCAGTTTGCGGGAAGGATTTTCGGGACGAAGGATAAGCAAAAAAGTGTCCCGGTATACTGGGACAGACCGGTTACTAAAGTCCCAACACGCTCTAAACCTCTTCGTATGAAAAAGCTACACTTATCTGTTATCGCTTGTCTGTTGGGTGCGCTGTCCCTGCATGCCCAAACGCAGCTCAGCAATCCCTTTTACAATTCGCTGGAGAACCTGCCCTGCCCTTATGATGCTTCCGCTACGGTGCAATGGCCGGTGGACTGGGCTATTTACCAGACGACGGATGGCACCTGGGATGGCCCTGTTGACAGCAGCCGTTGCATTTCGGTAACCGCAAACGGGTTCAACCCTACTATCGATCTGGAGCAAATTGATCCGGAGCAGCCACTTTTTATCAGAAGTACGAATATAGAAGATCCACTGTTGTTGCCCGACAACATATACTTGTCGGCGTCCAATGTGCAGCCCAATACCGGGAGTATCCTCAAATTGGGTACGGATTGCCCGGACGAGCTTTGCTCGGGGCTCATCACACGGATTAACATACCGGCGGAGGCGGAAGGTGAGCGCGCTGTCCGGACTTATAAAGCGGGCATTGACGGCAATAACCTGGAATACTATACCGAAAGCTGCATAACGTCCGAGCGGTTTGAAGAGCAACTTCTGGAGGAATTTATTATCAAATTCACTTTTGAAGCCGTGAGCCTTGCCGGGCAGGAATTGCGGCTGTTCAACAGCAACTTCGATGGAGCGTATTCCGATATCAATACTTTTTCAGCATTGATATTCCCTGACTGGTCCTCCAATGGAGATACTTACGAAGCACTAATTGAGGAGGTGGTGGAAGCCAATCCATGGTCTTCAAATTTTCTGGCTGTCTATTCGGATACGACCTACCCGAGTGTAGACCATCCTTCTTTTGTGGAGGCCCAGCCCGAAACCAACAGTGCAGAACCAAAGGTGTTGAACCTGCTTACAGGCTTCTATGGTAATCTGCGATTCCAGCCGTTTACCCAAATCAGGGGCGCTTTGGTGGAAGGCAGTGATTCGGTACGGCACGAGCTGAATATCATCAATGAAGGGATGGACTGGTGCCTGGGCGTTATTATCGACTTGGTTTTTGACGGCTCAACGAACCTGGTATACGGTGGCGGCCATCTGGATTTTGAAGGCGAGACCGCCTGCCTGATGTTTCTCAACGAATCCGAACTTCAGGTAAAGCCTAGAGTGGACCTGCACTACGGAACCGACGGAGATGGCTTGCTTGGCCTGGGTAAGGGCGCCCGGGTAGTCCTGGGAGAGGGCAGCCGTCTGTTTATTAACAATCGCGTGGTACTGTGGAACCACGAAGTGAGCTCCGAAAACCAGGCTTACATTGACTTGCAGCCGGGCAACCGGCTCGAGTTTGGCCCGCTGAGCCGTTTGGAACGCGTGGGCATTCAGGAAACCGGCATTTTACTCAACGTGTATATGAACGGTGGCACACTCGATGACTCCGGGCTGAGCCCGGAAGACCGGCTGTTGATCCACCGGATCTATCCGGAGGTAGCGCCTAAACTGTCTGACAACATCAAGATCTTCCCCAATCCGGTAGGGGAGGTGCTGCAATGGTCCTGTATTACGGACGCGCCGGGGCCGGTGCAATGGTCTTGCCTGAATGCGCTGGGGCAGGTGGTCGCTCAGGGGCAACATGAGGCTTTGCAGGGGCGTAATATTTTTACAGAGCCCTTTGACTTAGCAGCCGGTACTTACTATCTGCAGGTTAGGATGGGGAAAGGGCAGGCTGTGCTGCCGTTTGTAACCGATTAGTGTTTTGTAAAGTATGAAAAGCTGGGTGATCAGAGAGGAGCAATAGGCGTATTTCCCCTCGGCTGGATACAATATGCGACTTCTCCGAAGTCGATTTCCCGTGGTGTTGACAAGGATAAAAAGGTGTGACTTCTCCGAAGTTATGCAGTGCTTACTGACCTGGCTCCACTTTTTATTTCATACTTGACAGGCGTATTAGTTTTTCCATTTGATATTGCAGCCCGCACTGGGATACTGTTTTTCAGGAGGCGGCTCGCCTGCGAGAAGTTGATCCAAAGCGGCACGAAGATCCTCGCCGGTCAGAGGGACTTCGTTATTCGGGCGGGCACCGTCGAGTCGGCCCCGGTAATAGAGGCTCCCGTTTCCATCGAAGACAAATATGTCAGGGGTGCAGGCAGCATCGTAGGCTCTGGCAACTTCCTGCGTTTTATCATACAGGTAGGGGAAAGGGTAGCCTTCCTTCACCGCAGTGGCTTTCATGGCTTGCGGCCCGTCCTGTGGGTAATTGTCAGCATCATTGGAGCTGATGGCGGCAAACCCGATGCCTTTTTCCTGGTAGGCTTTGGCCAAACGTACCAATTCGGGGTTGACGTGGACCACGTAAGGGCAATGATTGCAGATAAACAAGATAACCGTGCCTTTGGGAGATTCCACATCACTAAGCTGTACCGTTTTACCACTGACGGTATCCTGAAGGCTGAAATTGGGCGCGAGGGTACCAAGTTGCATCATTTTTGATTCTGTGAGTGCCATAAGTTGTATTGTAAGCTTTGGTAATAGTAAGGCAGGCAGAGGTACGATTGTTTAAGGCAGGCGGGCGCACGAGAGCAAATAAAAAAGCTGATCTCCGTTAAGAAGATCAGCTTAGGTGAGAAAAAATCTCATTAGTTGTTAATAACTGTGTACCAGATTTTACCTGATACTTCCTGGAAAATTAGACATCACAAGCTGAAATTCAGGATTCTCTTTCTACTCCCTCTTACTCTTACCGAGTATTTCAGATCAATGGTAAAACGAAATTACTGTGCATATCCGTTTCATGTGGAGGAAGCAAGGAGTTGATCGAATTCAGCAATTCAGAAACCCTTGTTTCAAGTAGTTAAAAAGAAGAAAAGTTTTTGTGTGTGTTTTTGTTTGAGTTTAATCGCTGTTTAAACCCCGTATTTCTGTTGTAATGTTAATTCTATCGCAAGTAAGCGAAAAAGGAAATGAAGCGTGGTGTAAAAAATGATTTTTTGTGACATGGAAAATGTGCCTTGGGGTCATTTTGTTATGCATAAGTCGCTGATGCCTAAAACATAATTGTCAACAACTTTGATCCCTACTGCGATTTCAGCACCTTCAAACCCACTGATCATACTGTCCTTGAGTTCGGTTTGTGCCAGGGTTGTAAGGGGTTGAGCAACAGGTAGGTAGGACCAATGCCATTTTTCTTCATTGTAGCCATTTGGACGCTCGGGGCCCTTGGGCGAGTAAGGCTGGCAAAACCCGAAATCAGCAGCGTGCGCACTGAGCCAGTCGTAAATTTTCTTGCCTTGACCCTGTTCAAAGTAACTATTATTGAAGGCATTCAGGTCAATATCTGTGCCCCAGTGGTGCCTCGAAGTGCCCGGCATCGAGCTGTACTTGAGTATTTCAAGGGCCCGGGCTTCAGGATCGGGGAAGGCTTCCGCTGCATTTTCACCGGAAGACAGCTTCCGTTGCCCCGTCCACTTACGTTCCCAAATGCCTTTTTGATAATTGAAATTGCGGGTGGCAGAGCGAATGATCAATTGTACCCCATCGGCTTTGGCTGCTTTGTACATCGCCAGAAAGGCTTCGTAGGTATCTTTCCGGAGCAGCAAGCCCTCCCGGTCGGCATACTGTGCAGGCACCTGCATAAAGTCAGGGTGCTGTGCCGGATCAAATTTCCCCATGAGGTATTGGGTGTCCAAGCCCATAGCGTAGGCTTTTTCGAGGTCAGAGGTGTCCTGTACTGTCGTTGCTTCCCGTGCATTCCCGGTGGTTTTGGTATCATCGGTCTGTTCTGACGCCCCGGTCGTATCGGAGCCCGGCTGACAGGCAACGAAGAAGGGGAGCAGGAAGGTCATCAGGTATTTCATACTTATTGGTTTGTCTGAAGTCAGCGGAATAACTTTCCCCCGCGCTGCGGGTCCGGGCAAAATACGTTCTTGTCATTGCCCTGCTTGGGGCTACAGCACTAAGAGCGTGTTGGGATTTTGGTCTTCTAGTCGAAAACTAGCAATTTTTTGGTTAGACGAGACCCGGAAACCGGAGTTTAGCCTGAGTTGAATAGCCTGTCCCGCAGTTTGCGGGAAGGATTTTCGGGGCAAAGTATAAGCAAAAAAGTGCAGTTTGCAGACCGATTACTAAAGTCCCAACACGCTCTAATAGTCAAATATTTTCTGCTCTACCGGGTAGCCAAAGAGGTAGCGCTCTCTGATCAGGTTGGCCACTTGGGCAGGCACCATGCTTTCCCATTCGTCCTGACCGGTACGTAGCATGTGCAGGACTTCTTTGGAGAAGATATGGAGGACATCGTGGTTGAACCCTTCCACATCAACAATTTGCCGGTTGTCGAGCAAATGCTTGTATAAAAACTTTACGCCTTCCGGGATAGGCACATTATGGGCGTTGATGATCTCACCACTGCCTTCCTGCAAAGCCGGATAAACGTAAAACTTCACATTGCGGGTAAACAGCTGCCCAAATGCAGCGAGCAGCCGTCCATCAAGGTTCTGGTAATATTTGTCGTTGATCAGCTCCATGAGCTCTCTGACGCCCAACACAAAACCGAGCTTTTGTACTTTAAAGTCAGAGAGGTAAGCCGCCATCTTCTGGTGTTGCTGGCAATCTGAGACGACGACCGTCTGCCCCATAGTGTTGAGCAGTTCCGCACGGTCCAGGAAGTCTTGCTCGTCCAGCTCTCCCGTACTGCACAGGTTGTCCAAGGTGATCTCTGTGAGCAGGAAAGTCCGCCTAGAGTCCGTCTCCGCCTCATTTCTGAATTGAGAAAGTGAAGCGTTGATCATGTCCATATTCACCAGCGTGGCGGGCCGGAAGCTGCCCCGGACCACCATTACATGCCTTTTGTACAGAAATTCGGAAGCATGGACATTTTGCCGGTCAGGCCCAAACATCGCAACATCGGTCAGCTGGTTTTTGACCATCCAAAGACTGAGAAGGCGGTTGTCGAGGTCTTCAAAGTCAGGCCCTGTGAGGCGTACCATATCGACCTTTGCCCGGCCGTGCAGCCCATCCATTAAAGATTGCAGCATTGCCTCGGGGTCTTCATTGTACCGATAGCAGGCGTAGATCAGGTTCACTCCAAGGATGCCAATGGCTTGTTGCTGCAGTTGGTTGTCGTTGTCGAGCATGCGCACATGCAAGACCAGGTCGTTGGTGCCACCGCCCGGTGTCAGCTGGAAACGGATGCCAAGCCAGCCATTCCCTTTGATGGTACGCTGGTAATTGATGGCCGCTACTGTATCTGCAAAAACAAAGAACCGGGTATCCGGCCGCTCATTGCTCAGCCGGGAGCGCATCAGGTCATACTCGTGGTTGAGCATTTTGTACAACCGCGCTTCACAAACGTAACGCCCGGACATTTCCTCTCCGTAGATTTTATCAGAGTAGGTTTTGTCGTAGGCCGACATGGTCTTTGCAATCGTGCCTGCCGCTGCTCCTACCTGGAAAAAGTAGCGGGCAACTTCCTGGCCGGCTCCGATTTCTGCAAAAGTCCCGTAAATGGAAGGGTCCAGGTTGATCTCCAGGGCTTTTTGGTCTGTCTCGAGTAATTGGCGCATGGGCATTAACAGTTTGTCTGGTACAGTAGGCAGTTCAGGAACAAATGTACTAATTCTGCTCGTGAAACCCGAGGTACCCTGCGCTTTGTCTGGGTGGACTTTCAGATAGGCCTTACTGATTTACCGTATTTGCTTTTAGTGCTTCCAGGCTGACATACTTTAGTGCCTTTTCGTGCGTGGAGGGTAAGCGGACGGGAGGTGCGACGCCTGCCTCAAAGGCTTCTTTCCAGCGCAGGGCGCACAGGCACCAGCCATCGCCGGGCTGTAGCCCGGGAAACCGGTATTCAGGGCGTGGGGTACTGAGGTCATTGCCCTTCGACTTGGTGAACGCCAGGAACTCGGCGGTCATTTCCGCGCAAACCACATGGGTGCCAAAGTCCTCCGGGCCGGTATTGCAAACGCCGTCCCGGTAAAAACCGGTCATGGGGTCTGTACAGCAGGATTGCAGAGGGGTGCCCAGTACATTTTTGGCCGTTGTCATCACTTCTTTGGTGTTTTGTGCCTGCCCGCAGCTGTGGATCAGAAAAAGGAGCCCGGGCAGCATGAAGAATAATCGGATCTGCATGATCGCTTGGTTTTGCAGTCCAAACAGCGTAGACGGGCTAGTGTTTAAAGCCTTGTTGGACGCTAAGCTCTAAACCAGTTCTTCTTGTACCGGGCCGGCCACCTCCAGGCCCGCGTGCCGGGCTTCGCCTTCGTACACTGTAGTTCTGCCTTCTTTGAGCCGGATGTGGATAACGGACTGCAGGCTTTCGTTTACTTTGCCGGCCATGGCCCCTGAGACCGGTGCGGCAAGTGTGCCAGTGCCTCCGCGCTGTTGTGCGTCGATCTCCAGAACGGCCCCTTTCCGCTTCAATCTCAGGTGCACCGTATTCGCAGGTTCATCCAGGGAAGTTTGCAGGCGGGCATTATTATAGGTCGTGAAGGCCCAAAGCTTGCCATCCAGTTGCAGCCCGGCGAGGAAGCCCGTAAAGTGACTGCCCAGCCATGGGATTTTGGCGACAGAAGCCATCAGGCACGCCTGCTTCGTGTCTTGCAGGTGGTTGGCCTGCATCCAGATCCAACTCGAAGGGAACGACTTGCCCCAGTCCTTTTCGATATAGCCTAGCCCCCCGGTGAAATCAACGGGCTTGCCGTAAACGTTCAGGTGCCCCCTCAGTTCATGGTGGAGGCTTACCACCCCATGATAACATTCCATAAAAGGTACAAAAGTGTACCACCCCATAATGCCTGGCGCACCTGGCTTGGACGGCCAGGGCGTGTTTCCATGAAAAGAAAGTTCCCCTTCCAGCTCAGGTAAAGCGAGCTTCAGCCGGTGTTCCGAAAAAAGGTTGGTGCCCAGCTGTACTTCAAAGCGGTCGGGCCGGGGCTGAAATGCTGCGCTGGCAAATTCATGATAAGCCGCAGTACAGGCTTTGCCATCGAGCCGCTGAATGAAAGCATGCTGTTGCCCTTGCTCATCCATGGAGATGCCGGGGATGAGGGCAAACGCATATCGTTCGCAGGGACTGACTATTTTGAAGTACCAGCCTTCAAAATAGTTGCGGGACTTGCCCCAGCCGTGATATCGGTTGGGGTTCCAGAGTGCTTTCCAACGGGCGGGAAGGTGCTGCATCAGACGGACCGGCTTGGTGAACCGCCAAAATACGCTTTATATGCATCTTAAAGTAGAAGCGGGTGAAAACCAGATGTAAAGGGTGGCCTGCTCCGGAAACTACCAGGAAGAATCATCAAAACCAATGTTTTATGTTTCCGAAATCAAAACGTCGTACCCGCCATCAGGTGGAAGCTGGGGCTATGGCAGATATTGCCTTTTTACTGTTGATTTTTTTTCTGGTCACTACTACCATCATTCAGGAAGGTGGGCTGCAAGTGCGGTTGCCAGCCTATCTGCCGGCACCTGTTCAGCCCTTGCCCGACCGCAATGTGCTCAGCGTGAAAATCAACGCCGGCAATCAATTGCTGGTAGAGCAGGAGCTATTGCCCGTAGACCGGCTAGCGGAACAGGTCCGGAGGTTTATTCAAAACCCGGACCAGCTGCCAAACTTGCCTTCCTCGCCCCGCAGTGCGGTGATTACCCTGCAGCACGACAGGGGTACGAGTTACGAGGCTTATCTGGCCGTGTATAATCAATTGTTGAAAGGCTATCATGACATTTGGGAGGAAGTCGCGCAAAGCAAGTATGGGCATGCGTACAAACAGCTCAGCCCGCAGGAGCAAAAGAAGGTCCGCAGCGCTTTTCCGCTTGTGATCTCTGAGTCAGAACCGGTAGAGTTTTAGCAGCCCATTTCCGACAGGCTACTAGGGCGCTATAATCTTAAAACGGGAGATTGGATCAGCAGAACGCCCGCAATTGCCGGTATTGCAAAAAGCCACCCCCGCCTGGGCAGGGGTGGCTTTTGCTCGAAAGCATTGCAGCGTTTATCAATCGATTGGCTACCCGTACGAATTGACGGGCCGTGTAGCGGTTGATTAAGCACTCACTTTTGCCCGTTGTGTGATGAGCTCTTGCTCGTTGAGTTTGCCAAAGTGGTACCCCTGAGCTGTAAAGTGTTCGAGCACCTGCGGGAGCACTTCGCGCAGTTTTTCTTCCGCTTTGACACTGTCGTGGAACACCACGATAGAGCCAGTATCCGCATTGTTGACTACGTTAGCCAGGCACTGCTCACTTGAAATTTTCGGGTCAAAGTCACCACTGAGGACATCCCACATTACGATGCGGTAGTGGCGCTGCAGGAACTGTGCCTGCTTAGGCTTTAGCCGGCCGTAGGGCGGGCGGAACAGCACCGAGTTCATGCGGTTGGCGCAGTGGCGGATGTTGTGGAAGTAAGGAATGTTTTCTGTGGTCCAGCCATTGAGGTGGTTAAAAGTATGATTGCCCACAGCGTGCCCTGCATTCAGGACCTGCCTGAAGGTATCAGGGTGCTTGCGGATGTTGTCCCCTACACAGAAAAACGTCGCTTTGGCGTCGTACTTTTCAAGTTGTTCCAGCACCCAGGGCGTAACGGCAGGCACAGGGCCGTCATCAAAAGTCAGGTAAATGACTTTTTCGGCTGTTGGGATCTTCCACGTAAAGTTTGGGAAGAGGTTTTGGATAATTTGAGGTGTTTTAACGAGATACATAACTCCTTTAGATTAAATGTTCATGGTATAGTAGAATGGACGGTACTTTGAGGTGCCGCCGTATTCGGTTTTCGATAAGGAGGTTTATTCCCGTTAAACGGGTTTACGCTGGCAGGCTTTACGAAATTGCTTACCTTTGTCCTCCTGAGGTATCGGCTTAGTGTTGAAGAAAGTAGATCAATAACTGGTATAGACTGGGCATTCAGGGAGTACAACGTCTGATAAGCGTTTTTTGCTGCCTAAAAGTACCAGTTTTTTCAATTTTTTTTTCTATGGAATGCTACCCGGCCTCGCCTAATGAAAAAATGACAAAAAAGTATCCTAATTCAATGGAAAATATGAGGCTTCGATTTGCTCCCAGTCCTACCGGTGCGCTACACATTGGCGGTGTCCGTACGGCACTTTACAACTACCTGCTGGCCAGGAAAAACGGCGGCACATTCATCCTGCGCATTGAGGATACCGATCAGACGCGCTATGTAGAGGGTGCTGAGCAGTACATTGTTGAGGCGCTGCAGTGGCTGGGGATTACTCCGGATGAAGGCCCCGGTATAGGTGGCGATTATGGCCCCTACCGGCAGTCCGAACGCAAGGCGATTTACCTCAAGTACACCCGGCAGCTTATCGACTCCGGCCACGCTTATTATGCTTTCGACACCGCGGAAGAGCTGGAAAACGCCCGGGAGAAAGACCCTACTTTCAAATACGATGCCATGGTCCGTACACGTATGCGCAACAGCATCAGTATGAGTGAAGAGGAAGTGGAAGCTGCGCTGGAAAACGGAGTGCCTCATGTGGTGCGCTTGAAGGTACCCGATGGTGAGACCGTCCTGTTTGAAGACCTGGTGCGTGGAGAAGTGGCTTTCGACAGCTCTGAGCTGGATGACAAAGTGCTGCTTAAAGGGGATGGCATGCCGACTTACCATATGGCCAACGTGGTGGATGACCGCCTGATGGAGATCACCCACGTGGTCAGAGGGGAAGAGTGGTTGTCGAGTACTGCCCATCACGTTTTGCTCTACCGCAGCCTCGGTTGGGAGCAGGAAATGCCGGCTTTTGCCCACCTCCCACTTATACTGAAGCCTGCACCGGAAAGCTATTTGGACAAAACGACAACACCGGAAATGGCCAATCGTATGGCTGCCGAGTTTGCCCGTAAGCACCCGGAACATGCAGGCTATAAAGCGGAAGCATTCGCTATGCAAATCCTTCAGGATAAGAAAAATATCCCTGCCAATCTGAAAGTAAAAGAAAAAGACCCGGCTGATAAAGCGGCTTTTAAAGCCTTTTTGAAAAGCGCATTGTACGGCAAACTCAGCAAGCGGGATGGTGACCGCCTGGGCTTCCCGGTATTCCCGCTTTCCTGGAAAGGGCAATCCGAAGAAGACAGCTTTATTGGTTTCCGGGAGTACGGCTTTCTGCCCGAGGCCGTCCTCAACTTTCTGGCCCTGCTGGGCTGGAACCCCGGTGACGAGCAGGAGATGTTCTCCCTGGAGGAACTGGTCGGGGCCTTTTCGCCCGAACGGATCAACAAGTCGGGCAGCCGTTTCAATATTGACAAAGCCAAGTGGTTCAATCAGCAGTATATAATCAATGCGGAGGATGCCCGGCTGGCCAACCTGGTGCGCCCGCAACTGGAAGCCAACGGGCATAAAGCCTCCGATGCATTTCTGAAAGGCTTCGTTGCCTTGATGAAAGAACGGGCGGTGACCCTGCCTGACTTCTGGGAAAATGGCTACTACTTCTTTGAACGCCCCCGGGGGTACGAAGAGAAAATGATACAAAAACGCTGGACATTGGAACGCAGCGAACACTTCGCGGAGCTCGTTAGGGATATGGAAGCATTGGGCGACTTCTCTACGGATGCCATCAAAGCCACCGCAGAGCGCTTTATGGAAAAGCACGGCCTTAAATTCGGAGATGTACTGCCGATGTTGCGCCTGGCACAAGCCGGCACCATGAAAGGCCCGGCTATTTTCGAAATGATGGAACTGCTGGGGCAGGAAGAAGCCGTGGCGCGGTTGAAAGTTGGATTTGATGCTTTCGACAAAATTGTACAATCCTAAAAACAGACAAGCCGATGGGAAAGCACAAAAAGCAGGAAGAAGAAAAAGAAGACCAACCCGGCGTACATAAGGATTTGGAGGGTTTTGATATCCGGATCAATGAATTTGGGGAAATAACTTCAAACCTTGATGTGGAAAAAGTGAATCAATTTTTGAATAAGAACGTAGAAGATAAAAAACTGAAAGACCGAAAGTCGAAGGAAGAGGAGGAATAACTTCCGGTCCTTTGATGATCATCGAAAGCAAACGCATGTGAACTCACCTGCTATCAGAATTGATAGATAGCACCCAACACCCATACAACCCCTGATCAAAAAATAACACCCCGGCGGCGAATCTGCCCGTCCGGGTGGCTTTGGTTAGGACTTGTTGGTGGGCATAAGCTTGCCCACTCCACCAAAATACCTGATAAGCAAATGCTTATTAGGTAATTAGGAGCGTTAATAATAAGTTGGATTGCCAGCTTTTATATATTTTGTGACTACTTTTAGAGTAGTCTCCATATGTTTTAGTCTACCGATGACAACCGCTTGAGCATTAACCAAAACCGATTGAACATGCACTTCTTAGGCAATTCTAAGCCGATCCCGTGCCGCTCCTGCAGCACAGAGGGCCGGTCATTCAAGCAGGAATTTTTAATTACCCAAACCTACTTTGGCGAGGCCTCCCTGTAGAGGCCCCTCAATGGAATAATCCCATAAATTAACACAATCATGACGAGACGACTACACGCTTTACTGGTCTGGGGGATGCTGCTCCTGTACGCTGCGGCCCCGCTTCAGGCTGAAGCTGCGGATGGTCTTACCCCCCCTGATCACACGTCATATTCCTTCCGGGGTATAGAAGAATGGCCGTTACTCCTGGACCCGCCTAATGATACCATAGTGGATGGGATCTGCGATATCCCTATGGCGGACAGCCTGCTGTTGTTCAACCCTATGGATATGAATGATTCTATCTTCATTCTTCCGGTGGACAGTACGGCAAGCAACGGTACCATTCTGCCGGGCACTCCTCTTTTGAATGCCATTTCTGTGTGTGGTGGCCCGGATACCCTTTACCGCATTTGGCGGGGTACGTTCGCCGATATGACAGAGGCAGAGGCGGTCCAACGGATCATCATCATAGAGGATACAGAACCTCCGATTTCCAACTTCACCATCAATCTGGACACCGTTATTACCTGCGAATTAGGCGAGCCGACCTTTGATTCCTGGAGGCAAAGCCGGTTGTTTGCCGTTAACAGTAACCTGGAAGATTGTACCGGGATTCTTTCTGTGAATACCAATATGCCACCATCTTCTTATGTACCAGGCCCCTGTGATACACTTGAAGTTACTTTTACGATTGAGGACTTTTGTGGCAACATCCGCACTTACGAAGCCTCTTTCATTACTATTGATACGATAGCGCCGGTATTGCAAAACGTGCCGGATACCATAGAGGTCAGTTGTGATACCATACAGGAGTACCTGATGAACAATCCGCCATCTATGGTGACCGTGACGGATAATTGCCGGGACAACATCACGGTAGGCTTTCAGCAAGATACTGTGCCCGGGCCTCAGTTTTGCCCGGAGCATGATTTGGATATCCGCCGCAGCTGGTTTGCTACAGATTCCTGCGGCAATTTTACTTCTGCCGTGCAGATTATCCGGGTACGGGATGTTTCTGCCCCCTCTTTTACCCGCCCGCCCGATATTACTATCTCCTGCGAAGCGGACCCGCTGGACCTCAGCATTACCGGTACTGTAACGGATACGGTAGATGCCTGTGGCGGGCCGATAACGGTGACCTTTTCTGATGAGACCGCGCCCGGTAACTGCGAGAACAGTTACTTCATCGAACGGCAGTGGGTCGTGTCTGATGTTTGTGGCATATCCGCTTCCACCAATCAGCTGATCATCGTTAAAGACAGCATCGCTCCTTCCTTCCTGGTCCCTGCAGACCTTACCGTCAACTGCGGTGACGAGGACGACTTCTCGATTACGGGCGAGCCCACGATGCTTGCAGACAATTGCTCCGGCCTGAATGAACTGACTACCGAATTACTATCGGAGACTATCATTACCGGTAGTTGTGAAAACGACTATGTAATAGAACGTGCCTGGCGCGTGACCGATCAATGCGGTAATGACACCATTCAGGTTCAGCAGGTCACTGTCATTGACACGATAGCACCGGTCTTTTTGTCGCCCCCTTCAGACTTGACCATCACCTGTGCCGCCGGAACGGATATAGAGACCCTGTACAGCAACTGGATCGAAGGCTACGGCGGTGCTCAGGCCGGCGATGCCTGTACACCTGTAGACAGCCTGAATTGGAACGCCTTTCTACCAGGCACGAATCAGCCGGTGAGCCTTGTGCCCAATATCGTTTGCCCCTCAGGGAGCGATACCCTGCTGATGCAAACGGTCGATTTTGTGGTTGATGATGACTGCGGGAACATGAGCATCGCGCAGGCGACCTTCATCGTTATTGACAATACGGCACCTTCCTTTGTGGAGTGCCCGGAAGATCAGGTGATCAGTACAAATTTTGGGCAGTGCTCTGCTAACTTTACGCTGGATGTCCCCTTCATACAGGAAGAATGTGCGGGGTCATCTTCTGTCGTCAACCTTGTAGATAATGCCACGATTACCTCCAATGCGTCACCGGGGCAGGTATCGAGCACACCGGTGAATACCATCACTCTGTCATTCCCGGTCGGCTTGCCGCTGCCGATCAATGCACAGGCTGGCGGGCAGCTCAGCCTGGAGCTTGAAAATGTGGATGCAGAAGGCACCACCGAGTACTTCAACGTAATCGGGGAGGACGGAACACCCATTGGCCGCACAGGGCGGTCTATGGTGCAATGCGGCAATTCTGATACGCTGCTCAGTGTACCTAAGCCTCTTTTGGACCTTTGGGCAGTAGACGGAGTGATCGAGATCTTTCTTGAGCCTAACATCCCCACCACACAGCCGGGCAGTTTTGCCATCAATGCGCTGTGCAATCCTGCTGGTACCGTACAAGCCAACCTGATCTTCCCGGTTGCTGACTTTACTGGCCTGCGCTATGAATACCGGACCAACAATAACCCCAGGGTTTTGGTCGATCCGATTGCTCCGGCGGTAGTGACTCTGCCAATTGGTGACAACACAATCACCTACTACATATCAGACTGTGCCGGGAATATAGACAGCTGTTTGCAACAGGTGGTTGTCGAAGATCAGGAGCCTCCGCAGTTAACCTGCCCCACTGATATTGCTGAGCCACTGGAGCAAGGCAGCTGCTCTGCAGCAGTTACCCTGCCCCTGCCCGATAACATTACCGACAACTGCGGGCTGGAGGCACCCTACAGCCAAACCATGCCGGGAGATACGGCGAGTGCCTGGCTGACCTACACTTTCGACCCTAACCTAAACGACTATATTGCCAGTTCGAAAACCTACACCTTTAATGGTGTTGCCGCTAATGCTTTTAATAACGTCAACCTGCTCCTTGATCTGCGGGGCGACTTTAGTTCTTCGGGCGCATTCTTCCACATTATTGGTGATAATGGAGACACCATAGATGTAACCCCTCAGGGAATAGCGACCTGCAGTATGCCCGGGCAATATGCGGTAAGTATCCCCGCAGAAGATTTTAACGCCTGGGCCAGCGATGGCAGCGTCACCTTTACCCTGCAGCCCAGTTTTATTCCTGTGCCTCCGGGCGGACCCGGTGATGGGATCAACCCCTGTGGTTCAATGGTGGTGGATGCAGACGGGGAGACCGATAGCCTTAGTTACGCCTTTCTAAGCCTGGTGTACCAGACGGTGACGCCCTTCTACTATGCCGAAGGCGCGACGGAAATCCCCTACACTCAGATGACCATTCCGGCTTTGTCGCCAACGCACGAGTTCAATGTAGGGCAGACTACCGTCTATTACATCGCGCAGGATGATGTCGGGAACCTGGATACCTGTAGCTATATCATTGATATTCTGGACAATGAACTGCCAACCGCGCTTTGCAACGCTACGGTAGTCGATATCAACCCCTCAGGTATCGAGCCTGATACGGTAAGTGTAGATCAGTTTGATGCCGGGAGTTTTGACAATTGCTCGATTGACACCATGTTCCTTTCGCCCAATACGTTCACTTGTAACGAAGCGGGGACTACTGTAATGGCAACGCTCACCGTAGTGGATGGAGTAGGCAACTCCTCCACCTGTACCCGCCCAATCCGTATTGAAGCCGAGGCGCCGATGCCCACTTACAGTTCGGGTATTTGCGGAGGAGATACGCTGTACCTTTTTGCCAATCCACCGGCAGCAGAAGGAGGAGTGGTGTACACCTATACCTGGACCGGTCCAAATGGGAACATTATTTCCACCCAGGAAAATCCAATACTACCGAATGTAGACGAGGATGATTCGGGCGCCTATGTCGTGACCATTGAGGGGCTCTCAGGCTGTACAGCAGAGGGCGTCATTAATGTGTCGGTAAACGGGCAGCCTCTGGCTCCGGCTTTGCAAGCCAATACTCAGCAATGCGGGGACGAGGAAGTGCAGCTTACCTCTTCAATTGTATTGAACAACGCTACCTATTACTGGTACGAAGGGCAGGCACCGAATGGCACATTGATCACCACGACCAATCAGGGCACCCTTACTTTGCCCCCTTACAATCCTCAACAGCCGGAAACCCGGTTCTTCTATCTGGTGATTGAGGCTAATGGCTGTTTGTCCGAGCCCTCTTCTGCGGCGCCGGTTCTGCTGACTCCCCGCCCAACCGCTTCAGTCAATACGGCTGTTGTCACAGAGTGTGAAGGCAGTTCGGTGTCATTAGGTACTTCCGTTTCCGGCCCGGGCATTTCTTACGAATGGACAGGCCCCGATGGTTTCTTCTCCACTTCGCAGTTCCCTGCGGCCATTGACCCGCTGGAAGAAGAAGATGCAGGCGTCTACAACCTGACCATCTACCGCAACGGCTGCCCTTCTGACCCGGCCCTCTCTATCGTCAACGTCATTCCCAAGCCGGGGCCTTATCAGGTTGCAGTCATCACCAACCCTTTCTGCGAGGGGGATAAAATAACGCTGCAGGCAGAGCCCTCGGGAGCTGCTTCTTACATTTGGACGGGGCCAAACCTGGGCGAGATTAACACTACAACGAATACCCTGGTGCTCGATGAAGCCAATATGACGCATAATGGCACCTGGAGGGTTCAGGGGGTGCAGTTCTCCTGTGTGTCTGATATGTCTCCGCCTGCTAATGTGGTGGTAAATGACTTGCCCAATGCCATGGCGACCACCAATATTGCGCCGGAAGACCCGCTATGCGAGCGGGGTGCCCTGTCGCTGCTTGCTACACCCAATCTTACCGGAGCCAGCTATACCTGGAATGGCCCGAATGGCTACTTCTCTGTTGCCCAAAACCCGGTGATCAATCAGGTCTCTCCACAAAGGACCGGCACGTATACCCTCACGGTGACTACGCAGCAGGGCTGTAGCGATACGGCCTCAGTGCAGGTAGAAGTAGTAGAGTCCATTGATATTATCGGAGTAAGTAATAGTGCCGCTGAGTGCCTGTACAACGAAACTGACGTGACCCTTCAGGCTACCGTCTTCCCGGTCAATGATGGCACCTACGACTTTCAATGGACCGGGCCGGGTTACAGCTCATCAGACGAAGTTGCGATTGTCGAGAATGTTACCGGGGCACAGAATGGCTTTACCTATTCCCTCTTGGTTTACACTGAGGAGGGGTGCCCTTCTTTGCCGGCGAGTACGACGTTGCAGGTGAAAAATGCACCGGCCCGACCGCCTTCTCCGGCGACTTCCAATGCCGACTACATTTTCTGTGAAGGTGAAGAGCTTACCCTCAACACGCCTGCAGTCAGTAACGCGGCTTACATTTGGGATACGCCGTCCGGAGCCGTGAATACTGGCCCCGACCCGAGCATAACGATTCCAAACCTGACCAGTAACGACGCTGGCGGGTATCAGGTGTTTTTGATTGTGAATGGTTGCCCTTCCATTCCTTCACCGGCCCGAAATGTGCAGGTAAACTCCAAACCTACCGTACAGGGCTCCAGCAACAGCCCGGTTTGCGAGGGCGCACAGCTGCAATTGTTTGCCAACGGTACGCAGGGGTCTACCTATGACTGGACCGGACCGTTTTCGTCCAGCATACAGAACCCGTCGGTCCCTTCCGCCAACCCGGATATTCACGCCGGAGATTACATCGTAGTCGCCAATCGGGCAGGCTGCGCGTCTGACCCGGACACGATAACGGTGGTCATTAATGAAACCCTGCCCGCTCCGACTACACTGATTAGCAATGGGCCAATTTGTATTGATGAGCCCGGCGCAACCCTTACGGTCTCTATTGCCAATGGGCAGTCGGGTACCGGTATTCAGTACCTCTGGTATGATGCAGGCGTACCTATTGACACCACGCTGACGCCCAACTTGCTGCTTACGGATTTCCAGGGAACCGGAGGCAGCCTTACACTGGAAGCAGAGGTGCAAGCCGGCGACTGTATTTCCGATCCTTCACCCTCTCTTATCGTTGCACTGGATACCATTCCTGATGAAATAGCGGTGGCCGGGCAGGATACGACGACTTGTGCAGGCGATGATCTTGTCATCGCGGCCGTACCTGTAGCACAGAGTATTGGCAACTGGGTTGAGCTGAACAACAACGGCAATGCACTGGAAATTGAAAACCCCGATAGCCCGACAACGACTGTTTCGGGCTTTGACGCGGCAGGTGTCCGGCAGCTGGTTTGGATCCTTTCTAATGGAGGGTGTAAGAACTTCAGCTCAGATACCCTGCTGGTAGAGGTCAACGTTCCAGAGCCTGCAGACGCAGGTATGGACACCTTGCTTTGCCCTGGAGACCCTATCATTCTCAATGCATCAAACCCGCAGGCTGGAGAGGGTAGTTGGTCGCAGTCGGCGGTGCAGGCAGACTTCAACGTGGAAATTGACAACCCGGAAGACCCGGGTACGCCCATTTCCGGGCCAGGCTTACTACCAGGCAACACTTATGCTTTTACGTGGACGGTAGTCAGTGAGTGCGGTATGGACAGTACGGATGTCTTCGTCACCCTGGCCGATAATAACCCCTTTGCAGGTTTTGATGTGATCGTTTGTGAAGAAAACGGCGTAGCCATGCTGGCAGCCGGCGAACCCGCAGATGGCAGTTTTGGCCGCTGGAGCTCACCGGACAATCAGCTGGTATTCTCAGACCGGAATAATACGGATACAGAAGTGGCCAACCTCGCCGAAGGAGAGAATGTGGTTGTCTGGACCCTGGACGGCGGGCTCTGCGGAGCAAACTCCCGGGATACCCTCCTCATTGACTTTCAGCTGCCGCCGGTAGCGGAGAATGATGACCGGACGATTGAGTTTGCAGTAGAAACCATCGTGGATGTGCTGGGCAATGATGTGGTGCCGGAAGGCAGCACAGTTGAGATCATCATGGAGCCTTTCAACGGAAGAGCTGTAGTCGCAGCGGACAACCGCATTTCCTATACACCGGACCCTGACTTTGCAGGAACAGATGAGCTGGTCTATCAGGTATGCCGGGAGGGTTGTGCCTGTGATGACGCTATTCTGCGCCTCACGGTGGGCGAAGGGGTAGATTGCGAGCCGCCTAATATTTTTACTCCCAACGGTGACGGTGTCAATGAGGCATTCATTATCCCATGCCTGCTCGATACCGGCGTATACCCCAATAGTCAGCTATCGGTATTCAACCGCTGGGGCGACGAGGTGTACAACTCACCGCGCCCGTACCCCAATAACTGGACCGGCACTTTTAACGGGGAGGACCTGCCGGTTGATACCTACTTCTATATTCTTGACTTAGGTGATGGCAGCAAACCTTTAACCGGCTACCTCCTGCTTCAGAAATAATAACGACAAGGAATCAGTCGCCCCGGCCAGGCCGGGGCGAGTCCCAAACCAGTACTTATGAAAAACTACTACTTACTAATTATATTTTTACTATTGGCTTGCGGTGTTCAGGCACAGCAGGAAGACCATTTTACCCAGTTTATGCACAACAAACTGGCGTTCAACCCTGCCTACGCCGGATCCACCGGCAGCACCCGCCTAACGGCTATGGCGCGGCAGCAGTGGATTGGTATCGAGGGCGCCCCCGAAGCGCAACTGATCACTTTTAACTCTGCCCCGAATGCCCGGGTGGGGATTGGCGGCAGCCTGGTACGGAGCAGTATCGGTATCATGGACCGCTATACGCTGGAAGGCGACTACGCCTACCGGTTCCGGTTGGGGAATGGCTACTTTAGCATTGGTGCGTCGGCATCCATTCGCCTGATACAGGCTAGCCTGGGTGAACTCCGGGCCAATCAGCCTATCGAGATAGACAATGCGATCCCTACCGGTTTCCAAAGCCGGGTGACGCCCAACTTTGGCGGTGGCTTTTATTACAACAGCAACGACTTCTACGTGGGCGTTTCCATTCCGCGCTTCCTGAAATCCAGTATTGACTTGTCGGACGATGAGGGGACTATTGCCAGAGAGGACCGGCACTGGTACCTGATGACCGGCTTTAATGTCCGGCTACTGGACAATGATATCGTGATGCAGCCCAACTTTTTGCTCAAGTACGTGGAAGGGGCGCCCTTTGACGCGGACATCAACCTTTCCTTTACGTTCTTTGAGCAGTTTACAGCGGGAGCTTCTTACCGTACAGGGGGCAATAAAGATAATAGCATCGGAGAGTCTGTCTCCGGCCTGATTTCCAGCCGGATTGGGGATAAATGGATGGTCGGGGTTTCCTATGACTTTACGCTTTCTGACCTTCAGGATTATAACGATGGCAGTGCGGAGCTCTTTATCCACCACTTCTTCGGAGGGAAAAGTGGCAAGGGCGCGACCTATGACAATCCGCGTTTCTTCAACAGTAATGGTAGCAACAAGCGGTTTTATTAGAATGTTGGGCCACTGCGGAAGATAAGGAGGCGGGCTTCGAGGCAGGGGGCGCGAATAAACAAAGGTTTACTTTGTTGTGGATAATGGCTAACTTGTGGATTCTCATGTGAGCTGCTGGCCCCGGTGCTCTTAGCTCGATCATAATTAAGACGCCTTATATGAGATTCTATCTAACCCTTTGGCTGACTGGCTTTGTATTTATCCTGCAAGCCCAAGATCCAGCATCAGCAAATTCGTACTCGGTTGCGCAGCGCGACCAGAAGGTAAGCGTCTACAATGAGGTGACAATCAACTCTGATGCTTCAGATTTTTCCCCGGCATTTTTTGGGGACACCCTCGTCTTTTTGTCATCCAGGCATGCCGGCCCCCGGGACCCCAACACAGGGGAGTCTTTTTTTGACTTTTACTACGCAGCGATGGGGCCCAACCACAGCTTGCGTTCCCCGAAACCTTTCTCCATCAACCTCAACTCTGCTGCACACGAAGGGCCTGCCGCTTTTAACAAAGCGTTTGGCAAAGCTTACTTCACCCGCAACAGCTTACCGAATGGGGTGGACCCTTCGGCTGCCGATGGCAGAGTCCGCATGAAAATCTTTGAAGCTACGTCCGGTGTACTGGACTGGGAGCAGATCAAACCGCTGGCTTTCAACAGTGATGCCTACAACTGCATGCACCCTACCTTATCCGAAGATGGCAATTTTATGATCTTCTCTTCCAATCGGTCCGGAGGCAAAGGTGGGTATGACCTTTACGTCTCCCGCCAGATTGACGGCAATTGGTCTCCACCTATGAATTTGGGGGGGCGGATCAATACCCCCGGAAATGAATTCTTCCCCTTTTTGCATCAATCAGGTACGCTGTTCTTTGCCTCTGATGGGTACAAAGGGTACGGGGGTATAGACTTGTACATGGTCAAAGGCAGCGGTGAAGGCTCATGGGCAGAGGTGGTCAACCTGGGGCCACCATTTAATACCGAAGCGGATGACTTAGGCCTGATTCTGGACCAGGAAGGCAAAGGCGGGTATTTTTCTTCCAACCGGGAAGGTGGGCTTGGCGGCGATGACATCTATAGTTTTGAAGCCCCCGATGGGATTCAGGGCGTGGTATTTCCGGATTACAAAACCACCACGATACAGGTGTTTTCAGAGCAAAGCAACCGGTCGGTGGCGGGAGCGGGGATCAAAATTTACGAGCGGGTTATAGATGAAAACGGGAAGATAGAGTACTACCGTCTGTCACGCACGAGCATTAAGATGGGGATGGACGGGAAGGCCGAAGTGGAACAGCGAAGTGAAGACCTGGCGGAGCCGGACGAAAAGACCAATAGCGAGGGCAAGGCTTACATTATGCTCGATTTGGCCAAAGAGTATATGATCAAGGTGGAAAAGCGGGGCTTTTTCCCGGCAGAAAAATACTACATGCCATCTGAAAACCGGTTCAATCAGCCAGTAGAGGTTGCCTTGAAGCGGGACGACTGCATTACCCTGGAGGGCGTCGTGACGGATATGGAAACCGGGGAGCCTATTCCAAAGGCGACCATCTTTATTTTTAACGAGGAAGAAGAGCGCCGGAATACCATCAGTACGGATGACAGAGGCGTCTTCAAATACTGTTTGCCTGATGGTTATCGGTTTACCATTGAGGCACGGCATGTAGGGTATGAAAGTTCTAGTACGCAAGTGCAAACCATCAACCGCCGTGGCAACCGTTCTCTGGGCGCGTCTCTCCAGCTAAAGCCCGAACCGGTAACACCCCGGAGTGGCATGGGCAATGTCAAAACGCATGGGAAAGAAGAGGGCGCCCCAAGCCTGGGCAACCGGGAAACGGTAGAAGTCGGTAGCCGGTTTATACTGGATAACTTGCAGTTTGAGTTCGCTTCCGCCAAAATACTGCAGGAAGCCGCCTCAGATCTGGAGCACCTGTCCAGGCTGATGAAAGAAAACCCAACGATGAAAGTAGAGCTAAGGGCTTTCACTGATTGCAGGGGAGGCGAGGAGTACAATAGAAGACTTTCTCTGAAACGGGCAGAAGCGGCACGTAACTTTTTGGTCCGTCAGGGCATCGCTGTTGATAGGATTCTAGCCTTTGGCTATGGAGAAAGTAATCCGATTGAAAACTGTGATTGTGACGGGCTTGGAGACGGTGCACCTTGCACAGATGGTATGCACGCCAGAAACCGGCGTACGGAAGTGACCATTATCCAGAAGTAAAAAATATAAGGGAAAAATTAAATTTGTTAAAGAAGGGCGTAACCTTCTACGGAAGGGCACGTACAAGTTAGGAGAAAAAGAAAAACCGACCCACATGTGGGTCGGTTTCCAAAAGAGCTTTGAGAGGCTATCTACATACCAAATAGGAACATCCTTTGATGCTCCAAAATCTTCATGAGATTATAATTACATTCGTGGAATTCTAATCATTTCCTGTCGCTTGTGACAGGGTTCATCAGCTTCTTTTTCATTCATCCTCTATATCTGTTCCTCCCTGCTGACAATACAAAGGTGCTACATTACTAGTTGCATTGTAAGTACATTCTGTGTGGTTACTGTGATTTAAGGAGGTTTCTTTTTTTATACAGAGTGCTGATTTTTAGTTACTTATCGATTTTTTGGGTTGTGTTTTTTGTAATTATCTTGGGGTTTTTATTCTGCATAAAGCAAGAAAAAAAGCGAAAAAAATACCGGAGTCTTGTTAGAGCGCGCTAAAAGTCTACTGATTGCAGCTGTAAACGTCCAAAAACAGTGCCAATTTTTATATTTGCGGTAAACACAACCTAGTATGTCAACAACAATTGCTTCTTATAATGTAAATGGTGTCAGAGCAGCTATGCGTAAAGGGATGGCAGAGTGGTTTACGGAACACCCGGTGGAGGTACTCTGCCTGCAGGAAACGAAAGCGCATCCCGAGCAGGTAAAAAAAGAAGAGGCTGCCCTCAGAGCGGTCGGCTTTGAGCACGCCTACTGGCATTCTGCAGAGAAGAAAGGGTACAGCGGCGTGGCTACCTTATCCAGGCAGCCTGCTGATTTCGTGGCGGAAGGCTGCGGTATAGATAAGTATGATGCGGAAGGTCGCATTCTCCGTACGGACTTCGGCGAGCTCACCCTGCTCAACTGCTATTTTCCTTCCGGTACTACCGGTGAGGTACGGCAGGCTTTCAAGATGGATTTCCTGGAAGATTTTTTCCGATGGATTCAGGAGCTGCGCAAAGAGCGGCCTAATCTGGTGATCGTTGGCGACTACAATATTGCGCACAACGAAATCGACATCCACGATCCGGTCCGCAACAAGAAGACCTCTGGGTTCCTGCCGGAAGAGCGGGCCTGGATGGATACGTGGTTTGAAAGCGGTTTTGTTGACGCCTTCCGCTACCTCCACCCGGAAAAAGAGGAGTACAGCTGGTGGACCTACCGCGCTAACGCCCGGGCAAATAATAAAGGTTGGCGTCTGGATTACCACTCTGTGAGTGCATCTTTAGCTCCAAAGCTGGAAGCTTGCTATCAAATGACAGATGCCGTCCACTCCGACCACTGCCCGGTTGTGGCCACTTACAACACATAAGCGTTAATCCCGGATGGGCGGGCTAAAGCTTGTATTCCGAAGGTATGGGGTGAGCAGGGCATTGGCTTTGAGGTAAGAAACCTGCGCAAAATCGCAAGGTTGCACGCATATCCGCTTTAAAACCCGCAACTACCTTAAACCGATGCTTATATTTGCCCTGAACTGGCTCTTATATTACAGCCATTGACGAAAGAACAGGGCCGCTAGCCAACCGGATCAGGTTGGAACAGGTCTTATGATAATTCATTAATCAGGGTAAGCCGCAGAAGGTAGGCGCGGGCAGGATTCGGGGCGGAGGCTCCGGAGGGGCTGCTTCTGGGTTTTGGAACAAGCGGCGCGCTTGCCCATCAAATTTTTAAAGATATGCTTCGCACTAGCTTAATTGTAATCCTGGCCCTCTTGGGCAATATCGGTCTGCAGGCTCAGGAATTTTCCGGCGGCTTCCGGGCGGGCCTTAATTTTACTACCATCAATGGCCCTTCTGAAATGAACGCAGACGGTGCCGAGCTGGAAAACTTCGACTTTTCCAATGGCTTTCATGTAGGGGCAGTGGGCAATCTCCGGTTCACGGATATCTTCAGCCTCCGTGCGGAGCTGCTCTATTCTCAAAAAGGCGGAGTGTACAATTATGCCGGAGAATCGTACTGGGTATTCACACCTACGGATGGAAGTGATGCCTTCTTCGCTACCGGCAATCGCGAAACCACGCTAGAGATTACCAACTCCTACATCGATATCCCGATAACAGGCGTGGCGCGTTTCAATAAGTTTGAGTTGAGTGCAGGGATGAGCGTGGGCTTTCTGGTGGCTTCCCGGGCAGCCGGCGAGCTGCGGTTTAGTGGTACCTCGCCTCAGGGGAACACCATCGCGCCTTTCGTGACCGCATTGGACTTTAACTACTTCGACGGCCCCTTCCGCAGGGAGGATATCGGTGAGGTGGAACTGCGTGAAATTGATAACCGCCCGGTGGAAATCCCCAAAAACCTGGGCGCTTATTATCAGGGGCAGGAGGAAGACGAAAACCTTTTTAATGTAATCGATGTAGGCTTGGTCGGTGGCGTGGCTTACTACCTCAACCGTGGGTTATTCCTGGGGCTGCGGCTGAATTATGGTATCAGTGATGTTACCCGTTCGAACCAAGACATTTCCCGCCGTGCATTAGAAGATTCAGGGGAGTACATCTTCCGTGACGATGATGATCAAAACCTCAACATCCAGGTATCGGTTGGATTCAGTTTTTAGGGGATTTCCTGAAAACTGTGCGGATAAAACAGAAAAGCGCCGATGCGGGGAAATTTGCATCGGCGCTTTTCGTTATGAGGCTGAGAACGGTGGTTACCCCATTTCCGCAACCACTTCTTTGACTTCAGGGATCATCCGTTGCAGCATGCCTTCAATACCCTGCTTGAGGGTTACGGTTGAAGAAGGGCAGCCGCTACAGGCGCCCTGCATGACCAGGGTTACTGTGCCCTTTTCCCAGGACTTGAACTCGATATTGCCACCGTCCATTTCTACGGCAGGCTTCACGTGGGTATCGATCAGGTCCTTAATTTTCTTGACGATTTCTGTTTCGTTTTCCGTGTATTCGTAGCTGGCACCACGTTCTGCCTCAATTTCGGCCATCGCTTCCTCAAAACCCTCCTGAATAATGGGCTTCTCCTCGCTGATGTAACCTTTGAGGTATTCCTTGACTTTGAGCATGATGTCTGCCCAGTCGTAGTTAAACTCTTTGGTGATGGTCACGAAGTTATTGCAAATGTAAACGCCTTTTACGAAAGGCATTTCAAACAGCTCTGTAGCTAGTGGCGACCACTCTTTAGCCAAAGTCTCCTCCCGGAAGTCGGCGGTACCTTTGTAGATCATCCGGTTGGTCACAAATTTGAGCGACTCAGGGTTGGGGGTCTGCTCAGTATATAGCATCACAGGGCTTTTCGTAACGGGATTGCTCATTGTATTTTCTTTATTTAGACCTATTCTACGAACAATAACACATAATGCCAAGGCTGGTTTTAACAAATTTGGATTTAATGTGCCTGGAAACCTCCCTTTTTTGTTGAATGCTGGATTTTAGGGACAAAACCATCCCACCACGCTCTTATGTGAAGGCACGCTATCCGGACGATAAATAACCTACGTAAAAGGTAGATTTTTATAATGTTTTCCAGCGCTCCGCCTCCTTTTTTTACCTTTGTTAGGAATCTACCCCTGATACCCACTATGACAGACCTACAACAAGAACACAAATTGCCGGGCAACCTTTCATTGCCCAGTTCGGCTGATGAGCTCCTAAACCTCATCGGGCGGGAAGAAGGCGCGTACAAATATTCCGTCGAGGATTTTTTCCGTAATCCCGAGCAAACGGGCTTCCAGCTTTCTCCCGGTGGAGACTACCTTGCCTTTGCGAGCCCCTACGAACGGCGGCAAAATGTTTTCGTCTGCCCCACCGACGGGGGCGAGCCCATACGCATCACACACGAAACCGAGCGCGATATTGGGGGCTTCTTCTGGGCCAACAACAACCGGATCGTCTACGTCAAGGATAGTGGTGGCGATGAGAACTTCCAGCTCTTTGCGGTAGACCGCGACGGCCAAAACCCACGCGACCTTACGCCTTTCCAGAATGTCAAAATTGAGTTTATTGACCACCTGGAAGATCAGGAAGATGAGCTCATCATCGGGATGAATAAAGAAAACCCCATGCTGTTTGAGCCCTACCGGCTCAATGTGCAGACTGGGGAGTATCAGCGTCTGGCGCCCAATGACAACCCGGAGGAGCCCATCACCGGCTGGATGACCGACCACGCGGGCCGGCTGCGCATCGCTATCAAGACCATCAATGGTGTCAATCAGCATATTATGTACCGGGCTAAGGAGGATGAGCCTTTCCGGACCGTTGTGAAAACCAACTTCAAGGAGAGCCTGGACCCCTTGTTTTTTGATTTTGATGATGGAGATGTGGTGTTCTGTGTCAGTAATATCGGGCGGGACCGGGGCGAAATCATCCGGTTTGATTTTAACACAGGAGAGGAAGTAGGCGCTCCGGTTTTTGCCCACCCTGAGGTAGACGCTGGCAGCCTCTTGTATTCGCGTAAGCGTAAAGTACTGCTGGGCGCGGTGTACACTACCTGGAAGCGGCAGATCGATTTTTTCGATGAGCAGCGGAAAAAGATGCAGGAACACCTGGAAGGCTTGCTGCCCGGCTATGAGGTTGTGGCTGTGAGCAGCAACCGTGCCGAAGACAAATACATGATCCGTACTTACAGCGACCGGTCGCTTGGCGGCTACTTCTTCTATGATCTCAATCAGGGTACTATCCGTAAAATTTCGGATGTGAGCCCCTGGCTGAACGAAGAAGATATGGCCCCTATGGAGCCGGTCACCTACACTGCCCGCGATGGGGAAATGGTTCAGGGTTACCTGACCATCCCCAAAAACAAAAAAGGGCAAAAAGTCCCCGTGGTGATCAACCCGCACGGAGGGCCGTGGGTACGGGACAGCTGGGGCTACAACCCGGAGGTACAGCTCCTGGCCAGCCGTGGCTATGCTGTTTTTCAACCCAACTACCGGGGCAGCACGGGGTACGGTAAAGACTTCTGGATGAAAGGCTTCAAGCAATGGGGGCGGGATATGCAAAACGATATCACCGATGGTGTCCAATGGCTGATTGATACGGGTATAGCAGACCCTGCCCGGGTAGCGATATACGGTGCAAGTTATGGAGGGTACGCCACACTGGCCGGTATCACTTTTACACCGGAATTGTACGCCTGTGCGGTAGACTACGTAGGCGTATCCAATCTATTTACCTTTATGGAGACCATACCGCCCTACTGGAAGCCTTACCTGGATATGCTCTATGAAATGGTGGGGCACCCCGAGGAGGATCAGGCGCTGCTTCGTGCGGGCTCTCCGGTTTTCCACATCGACGAAATTAAAACCCCGCTGTTTGTAGTGCAGGGGGCGAATGATCCGCGGGTGAATATTGATGAATCTGATCAGATTGTCCACTCATTGCGCGAGCGGGGCATTGATGTGCCCTATATGGTGAAGTACAACGAAGGGCATGGTTTTGCTAATGAGGAGAACCGTTTTGAGTTTTACGAAGCTATGATCGGTTTTCTGGCCAAACATATGAAGTGATGAAAGAGCTGAAAACCTATTATATGCAGGCAGCCATTAATGAAGCGGAAGCAGCAGGTACCCCCTACGGTGCGGTGTTGCTGCAGCCCGAAACCGGTGCAAAGGTCATCGCAGCCAACAGCGTAAAAGCCGATCAGGACCCCACTGCGCATGCCGAAGTCAATGCGATACGTCAGGCACGGCAGCAGGGGATTGCCACGCAGGGCAGTATCTTGTTTGCTACTTGTGAGCCTTGCCCGATGTGCGCGATGGCTGCCGTTTGGGCCGGGGTATCCAAAATTTACTACGGAGCGACTATCGATGATGCGGCTGCCCACGGGCATCAGGTGAAAATCTACTGCCGGGATATCGCTGAGCAAGCCTGGTACGACATAACAGTGGAAGGGGAAGTGCTGCGCGAAGCTTGTACCGCACTTTTTTCCCACTAAATTCAGCGAACAATTCCTATATTACCTACCAAAATCAGGTTATGACACTAGAAGCAATTACAGAACAATTCAGCAAAACAGCTGCCAAAGCCCCAAGCCTGGGCAAGTCCATTAAGTTTGTTTTTGAGCAGGGTATCGTACATATTGACCTTACCGGCGAAAAGGCACAGGTAACTAATGAAGATAAAGATGCCGACTGTGTGATTAAGACCAGCATGGAAACCCTGGATGGAATCCGGAAAGGCGATATCAATCCAATGTCTGCAGTGATGACGGGCAAAGTAAAAATCAAAGGCGATATGGGGCTGGCTATGAAGCTGCCATCTCTGATTGCCTAGCCCCCTGTGGGAAAGGTGTTGACGTGGATGAAGGGCCATGCGCAGGCATTGAGGCCTCTCCGGCAAGCTTGTGCTTTTAAGCCGAAACGCTATTGTTAAGCTTGTAGTAAGCAGTGGGTGAAGACCCGGTCAGCCGTTTGAAGGTTTTGTTGAAGACCAGCCTTGACTCAATGCTGCTCGCCCGGTGGATGTCGTCCAGGGGCAGTTGTTTTTCCGGATCATCAATGAGCACTTGTGCGCTCAATGCACGGTAGCCATTGACATAGTCAAAGAACGTCTGCCCGCCTACATGATGAATCGCCTGGGAAATAGCAAGGGGTGTTTTGTTCATCAGTTCAGCGAGCTGATTGAGGCGAAGATCGTCATCAAAGAAGTATTTATCGGATTGCATGGTGGCGTCAAGGGTCTTGAATAAGGTCGCATTCTCCCGGATGTCTTCTGGTTTGGGGTCCGTTCGGTCAGCAATAAGTTGCAGGAAAGCCTCCTCCTCCAGGTCAACCGGAGCAACCGGCCGCTCCAAAGTCAGTCCGATGCCCGCAAGGCCTGCCGCGAATATAGCGGTGAGCACCCGGCCGATCAGAGCCCAGAGCCCCTGCGCTTCAATCAGCCCCTGTAGGCTAAGGCTGTCTGTTACCAGCCCCGAAATCGATACCAGCCCTAAAGTGAGCATGGAAAGCTGTGCCCAGCGGAGCTTCCCAAAGGGAATGCGGCTACGGATTTGCATCAGGCTGCCCACCCGGCTGCGGATATAGGAAAAGCTGCCAATCAGGTAGATCAGGACAAACACATTGGGGAAAAGCGCATACCATGAGCTTTGGATGAGCTTGGCCTGAGCCGGCAGAAAGCTGATCAGTGTCCACACAGCAAAGGCTGTGAAGTGGTAGCCATCCCGCCCGCTGCTGAGCGAGTCGCCAAGCAGGCTGCGCAGGTGTAGCAGAAAAAGCGGAGCAACAGCCAGGAGCAAGCCGTCCATCAGGGTTTTCGCGAGCAGCGTATTAACGAGGGGCAGGACTGCGTGCAGCAAAACGGCTAGCAGTAGCAAGGTGAGCAGACGGCTGGCCCGGTAGGCCTGAATCCGTTGCCTGGAAAGCAACAGCGCCGTTCCTCCGGTGATTAAAATGACAAGAAGTGCGATTGAGTAGCTGTAAAGTGGGTCTGTTAGCATAGTTTTATAGAAAATATGGAATTAATGTAAGGAATTTTTTGATTTCCTGCCTTACGAACGGTACGCGAAGTATCCCAAGATGAAATTTTTGATATGCGGCAGTTCTTATTTCTGGTAATCCTGATGGCCCTTAGCCCTACGGCACTGCTCAACGGACAGCGGTGCAGCGACAACCGGCCTGCGTTTCAGGGGTATAGCTTTATCAATACCAACCTGATCAGTCCGGCTGTGCCTGGTGCCCGCCTGTTTGTCGACCTCAAAGCGCTGGAAGACTATGCCCGGCAGCAGGGCAGCCCACAGGTCAAAGGCAACCTGGAAGAATGGCAGGAGCGGTTCTGTGATTTGCATACCGTTCAGGATATCGGGGAGGTCATTTACCAGTCGTCCCGGTCTGATTTTGAAGGCCTGGTCACCGCTGTCAGAAGCAAGCGTGCGCCATTACCCTACCGGCTGACGAACAACGCCTTCGCCAAATATCTAAAAAGCCATCAGTGCATCGAGACCGCCACCTACCTGGAGTTTGCCAAAAACTGCGAGTACTACGCGACCCGCCGCAGCCCGTGGGAGAGCCCGCAGTTGCGCTACAAGGAAATGGACGACTGGATCACCTACGGCGTTGATCAGTTGAAGGAAGCGAAATCCCACTACATTCGCCTGAGGTACGCCTATCAGGTCATCCGGCTGGCCCACTACAGCAAACAGTACGATAGGGTGCTGGCGCTTTGTGAGGATCTCCTGCCAAAAATTGATAACGATCCGAGTATTATCGAAGACTGGATCGAAGGTCACCGTGCGGGAGCAATGCTGGCGCTGGGGCAGCGCGTTGATGCGGCTTACCTGTTTTCACGGTTGTTTGACCGGTGTCCGAGCAAACGGGAGTCAGCTTACCGCAGTTTTGCGATTAGGAACGACGAGGAGTGGCAAGCCTGTCTGGCCCGGTGCAAAACGCCTGAAGAAGAAGCCACTCTTTTTGCCATTCGCGCCAGCTTCCCCAACAGCAAACTGCAAGTGGAAATGCAGGAAATTTATCAGCGGGACCCCGACAGCCCCTACCTGCTGCTTTTTCTCATTCAGGAAATGCTGAAGCTGGAGCGCAGCCTGCTCGGGCTTTCCTTCAACGATCAACGGCAGCAGAATAAGTTTTACTACGGTGTGCCGGTGGCAGATGCCGGTCAGCGGGTGATCCGTCTGCAGCAGTTTGTCACGCAGGTGCTCAAAGAAGGGCTGGTGCGACAGCCCGGGCTGTGGAAGATGGCACAGGGCTATCTGTCTATGTTGTCAGGCAGTTTTTACGATGCCAGGAAGTCCTTCGCGTCTGCCCGGGAAATGGACCTGCCACCGATCCTGAAGCAGCAGCTTGACGCTTTTGAGCTGGTCCTCTACCTCAATGCCCTGCAGGAGATTAATACAAAGATTGAGAATGAACTGGTCGATCTGCAAAACAGCAACAAGGCTTATCAGGCCTTTGAGTCCTTTCCCGACTTTTTTCAGGACCGGCTCACCGACTTGTACGAAGAGAACGGGCAGCCGGGCAAAGCCTTTCTGATGCAACACCCGGCCAAGTACCTACAGCCGAACATCAAACCTGAGCTCATCGAAAACCTGCTGGCCGTTACGCGCAAGGAGGTGCCCTCCAAGCTGGAGGTCAAGCTCATTGCCGACGGCGACAGCACCATTCAGCAAATGCTCCTGAATATCAAAGCCAGCTACCTGATGTCGGAGTATAAATTTGAGGCAGCCATCGAAACCCTGAAGCGTATGGAGCGGGTGGACTGGGACAACTACGGGCTGTTTAACCCCTTCGTGGAGCGTATTCGGGACTGTGTGCACTGCCCTCTGCCCTCCAATGTGCCGCTTTACAACAAAGGCGAGCTCATTGAGGAAATCCTGACCAAGGAATACGAAGCCAAAGCAGGCACCGGCAATATAGGCGTACTGAACTATGAGATCGGTTTGGCGCTTTATAATACGTCCTACTTCGGGCAAGCCTGGAAGGCCATGGATTTCTATCGCAGCGGGGCGAGCCTGCAAACTGCTTACCTTCGGGATGGCGATAATGTGACCCCTCATCCGATTTTTCCGTACGGTAATCAGGAAAACTTTGACTGTTCCCGGGCGCGCCTTTACTTTGAGCGGGCACGGCTTGCTACCGATAGCCTCGAGCTTGGTGCTAAAGCCACCTTCATGGCGGCCAAGTGTGAGCGCAACGAATACTATGTCAACCGGTGGAGGCCTGATGTAGCACAGAGCTTCGAGAACTTCGAACTGCTGGTACAGAATTACGCTGGTACGGATTTTTATCAGCAGGTAATCAAAGAGTGCCTGTACTTCAGAGCCTACGCTAATCGTTAATATTGAAAACCGGAAGTATGAAAATTAAGTATTTATTGCCATTGCTGGCTTTGGCCCTGATGGCGGCCAAATGTAGTGATGACGTATCGGGCTGCCCCATGGGTGAGCCGATAAAGCTACAAATTGGGGGCACTGTGGAATGCCAGGATACCCCTATTCAGTTAATCGCGGTGAAAGAGGATTCCCGTTGCCCGGAGTACACCAATTGTGTGTGGGAAGGGCAGGCTGTCGTCCAGCTGGCACTTGGCAATAGGGACCGTCAGACGGTAGACCTGACCCTACGTGAGGGTAAGCCGGAGCTGGCTAGCAAAAGTATGGGAGGCTATATTTACCGGCTGTCGGAAGTGACCCCCTACCCGGTAGCCGGACAGTCTATACAGCCAGAGGAATATGTGGTCACTTTCATTGTAGAGGCGATCTGACACCCATTGGCATCACAAACAAGATTTTATGCTATTTCCTATTGGCGATGATCAGGTGAAAGGCGGGCACTTTCCTTTATTCAGTTATCTTTTTATCGTGCTGAATATTATTGCTTTTTACTTCCAGCTGATCAGCCCCGGTATGCTGATCAGCGAGTACGCAGCGGTCCCTGCTGAGATTGAATCGGGGCGTAACCTACCGACCTTGTTTACCAGTATGTTCATGCACGGTGGTTTCGGCCACCTCCTCGGTAATATGCTTTTCCTCTGGGTTTTTGCGGATAATATCGAAGCAACGATTGGCAATGTCCGTTTTATAGTGTTTTACCTCCTTGGTGGTATAGCGGCCCACGCAGCCCACATTTATTTTAATCCGGGCAGTGTGGTACCTACGGTAGGCGCGAGCGGGGCCATCTCTGCCGTAATGGGCGCTTATATGGTTATGTTTCCGTCCTCCCGGGTGAAGCTGTGGTTCTTCTTCCTGATATTCCGCGTCCCTGCTTTCCTGTTCCTGGGTATCTGGATTTGGATGCAGTGGAGCAGCGGTTGGGATGCGCTTGAGGTTGGTGCCGAAGGTGGGGGTACCGCCTGGTGGGCACACATCGGCGGATTTGTATTTGGCTTTGCGGCAGGCTTGTACTTCCGGTTCGCTTACCCGATGGAGCGGGTGAAGGAGGCGGATGAATCCTATGCCTAATTAAACAAGCTCACATACCCAAAGTGCACCTTGGGCGCACTAAAGTCAATGGGGTTATTGAGCTGTTTGCCGTAGGCCAGACTCACGCCGAACAAGCCCACCCCCGTCTCAAAAGTGATGCCTGCGCCAAAGCCATAGGGCCAGTCCGTCACATCTTTGACCGGCGTGATATCCTCCACATAAGCCACATCACCGAAGGTATAAAGATAAGAGTTCTGGCCGATCAGCAGCCGGTACTCAATGGTGGAAAGGGCGTAGCGGGTTGCAAAAATGGACTCCTCGTCAAAACCGCGCAGAATCTGATTGCCGCCAATCCGGAACTGCTCGTTGAAGTACACCGGCGTTTCTGAAAGAATGGCACCGCCCCGCAACCGGGCGAGTACCGTACTGCGGTTAAATAGTGGCAGGTAGCCTTCCACCTGACCGCTGAGCTTGTACTGAAAACTGCGTAGCGCCAGCGTATCATAAAGCTCTCCGTAGCCCAACTCCAGAATACGGTTGTTGCGCTCAATGCGCCTGACCCCTGCTCCCCCCCGCAGCCGTACGGCCCAGCCCTTGCGGGGATTAAAACGGTAGTCGAGCCGTTGCAGGGCATACTCCAGCCCAAAGTAGGCATTACTGACATCGAGGTTTTCTGGCAGGCGCTCTTGTAGTTGCAGGCGCGTTTCATCCACAGTCAGCAGGGTGGAGGAGCGGTTATTCCAGAATACTTTGAGGTAGTTGCCACCTTCAAAAAGGTATTGGATGCCCAGGTCTGACTCGAGGTCGAGGTAGGAGGTATCCCGTTTATACAAATCAAAGCTAAAGTCTACCCCAAAGGGAAGGCCAAGTACAAAGGGGTAGTTGAACTCCAGCTCCAGCTCCTGCGTCTCCGGCCGCAGTTGCTCAAAGGAAGCGTAGATGCGCTCGCCCCGCCCGAATTGATTTTGTAGTTCCCCCTTGAAGGTGCCCGTGACCAAAACCGTACGGTCATTCAGCTGCCGGCCGCTTTCGTTTTGGGGCAGCACGCCCAGTACGAAGTCGAACCGGCTGGCCCGCTTTTTTCCCAGTGGGAGCCGGATGATGGCTTCCTGCTCTATGAAGTTGACGACGGGGTCTTCCGCCAGGGTCAGAAAAGGCAGCTCCTGTATCCGGTTCCGTATCCGGCGTACTTGTTGGTTATTGTAGGGGCGGCCGGGGGCAATGCCCAGGTAGTTTTCCATAAAAGCCTGCCCGATTTTTGCGTCCCCTTTCAAATCAAGCTCCTTCACCAGAACGAGCGGTCCGCGGTCCATCATCAACTGAGCGGCGACCTCCCCCTGACGGATGGTAATGCTGTCGAGCCACACTTTGGCGAAGGGGTAGCCGTGGTTCTCGGCGTAGTCGAGCAGGGCATCCTGTAGTTTGCGCAGTTGAGGATAGCGCAGGGGCTTATTGCGGTAGAGGCGCTCCCGGAAGCCAGCCGCATCAAGCGTGGAAGAGGGGATATTGCCATTGGACAAATCTACCCACCGGTATGCCGGCCCAACGTGCAACATCGCGATAAAGGTGCTGTCTTTTTGTACCAGCCGGTCGACGGATGCTTCCGCAAAAGCCTCCGAGTGCAGTTGCCTGACCCCCGCTATGATAGCCGCTTTTAGCGCAAGCGTATCCGCCCAGAAGGATGGGTGGTCCGGGAAAGCCTCCCTAACGAAGGCCTCGGTTGTGTCCTCAGGCTGCCACTGTAGCTGGTACTGTGCGCTCAGGTATACCGGGGCGCAGCATAAAAGCAGCAAGAAGAATTCCTTAAACATTTATTAAAGTTTCGGGCTTTTTTAACCTTCATACACCTTAAACACGTTTCCTTTGGGTGAATCATTGCCTTTTAAGAGCGTGTTGGGGCTTCGGTCTTCTATTTAAAAACTAACAATTTTTCGGTTAGACAAGCCACGGAAACCGTAGTTTAGCCCGCTAAACTCAAATTTAGTGACTTTGCCAGAACTATAAATCCTTGATTTTCATGACGAAATCGCTCCAAACAAGCTCAAAGGAAAAAAGCAGCTTTCCACCGCATACGATTGACCTGAAATAACGTTATTGAAAACGTATTATTACGGCAGTCTATGCCATAACACCTGGTTCTCCCTCAGGGATTGACAAAATCATATATATGAAACGTATTCTGAAAATTAGC
The DNA here is from genome assembly GCF_040219495.1 of Phaeodactylibacter sp. Lineage (GTDB taxonomy): Bacteria > Bacteroidota > Bacteroidia > Chitinophagales > Saprospiraceae > Phaeodactylibacter. The sequence continues at coordinate 54,727 of NZ_JAVJSK010000137.1, forward strand.
GTCATCGTCGGTATCGTGGTCATCGGTATGTCGGCTACGATGTCGCCCCGCAATAAGTACTTCGAAATACTGAAAAACCTGGAGATTTTCACCAATCTCTACAAAGAAATCAATACCTACTACGTAGACGATGTAGACCCGGGGCAGCTCATGCGCACCGGGATTGATGCCATGGTGGGCTCCCTCGACCCTTTTACCAACTACATCTCGGAGTCCGAAATTGAAGGCTACCGGTTTATGACCGAGGGCAGGTACAACGGTATTGGTGCAATCAGTCAGCAAATTGACAGCTTTGTGACCATCGTTGAATTGTACGAAGGGCAGGCGGCTGATCAGGCAGGCCTTAAGCCGGGCGATCGTATTATTTCCATAGATGGGAAAGATGCGGTTGGCAAGACACCCGAACAGGTCAATAATATCCTGCGGGGCTTCCCGGGCACCGAAGTGGAGCTGGAAATCCGCCGATTCGGTACGCTTGAAGACTTTAAGGTAAACCTGACCCGTTCGGAAGTGGAAGTAGAGAACGTCCCGTACTATGGGATGCTCAGCGACGATATCGGGTATGTAGCGCTGACTACCTTTACCCGTGAAGCAGGCCGGAATGTTGCTAAGGCCCTGAAGAGCCTGGAAGCCGAAAACGAAAACTTAAAAGCCGTGGTCTTCGATTTGCGTGGCAACGGTGGTGGTTTGTTGACAGAAGCGGTGAATGTTTCCAACGTGTTCATCCCGCGCGGGGAGGTAGTGGTGACCACCAAAGGCAAAGTGAAAGAATGGGACCGGACCTTCAGCACGATGGGCAATTCTACCGACGAAGAGCTACCCGTTGTCGTTCTTATTAATGACCGCTCCGCTTCTGCGTCGGAAATCGTCAGTGGTGTCCTTCAGGATTACGACCGGGGCGTGCTTATGGGGCAACGCAGCTACGGCAAGGGCCTGGTGCAAAACACCCGGGACATCGGTTACAACTCAAAGCTGAAGCTGACGACGGCTAAGTATTACATCCCGAGTGGGCGCTGTATTCAGAGCGTAGAATATGAAGATGGCGAACCGGTAGATATTGCTGATGACCGCCGTACGCCTTTCACTACCCGAAATGGACGCACAGTCCTTGATGGCGGTGGCGTAAAGCCGGATGTGGTCGTCGATAAATTTACGGACGCTTCTATCATTAAGAGCCTGATCGACCAGCACTTGATTTTTGACTTCGCAACAGAGTACTTCACTGGCGTGGATAGCGTCGAGGCCGTTGAAGACTACCGCTTTGAAGACTTTCAGGCTTTTGTAGACTACCTCGATACACGGGCGTTTCAATACGATACAGAGAGTGAAAAGCTGCTCAAAAAGCTTCAGGAAGCCAGCGAACAAGAGGGCTATGACCTGACGGACGAGATCAAGTCCCTCCAACAGGACATCAAAGCCAGTAAAAAAGACGCGCTGCAGAAGAACGAAGAGATCATTACAGACCTGATTGAGAAGGAAGTGGCCAGCCGCTACTACTACCAAAAAGGCAAGATCAAAATGGGCTTGCGCAATGACAAGGAAATCGAAGAGGCGATCGCATTGCTCAATGATACGGTGCGTTACAATGCAATTCTGAGTGGGCAGTAGGGGATAAAAAAGAGGTTCACGCAAAGTTCGAAAAGCACTGCGCAAAGCAACGCGGAGCGGCTCCGGGTGCATCCCCCCTTTGCGTGAACGCCTTCTCCTTCCTCAGCCACCAATCGTCGACATCGACTCCTGCACAGGCAGCCCAAACTGCCGGCTGCGCTCCGCTTCCCAACCATCTTTGGCGCGGTTGCCCAAAGCATCCAGGAAGGTCGCTTTCAGCTGTTCGTCCGTTGCCCCTGCCCGCATAATATCACGGACATTGAAAACGCCATCATCGTACAGACAGGTCTTGAGCATGCCCTTAGGCGTGAGGCGGATACGGTTGCAGGTGCCGCAGAACGTCCGGCTGTAAGCAGCAATAATACCCACCGTACCCTGATGCCCGGGAATCTGATAGTTGTAAGAAGTGGAGTGGGGCGGATCCGGTATTTTCTCCATATCCGGGAAGTGCGCCTGCAGGTGCTTCAGAATTTGCCGGTGGTTCCACGCCAGCGTCTCGTAGTGGCTGCCTTCCCCGTTGAAGGGCATCTCCTCGATGAAGCGCACGCCCACCGGATCATCTTTGGTGAGCATCGCCATCGGGATGAGGTCTTCGATATTTTTATTTTCCATCACCACCGCGTTGATCTTGGTGGAAATGCCATGCTCCAGCAACGCCCGGTAGGTGCCCATCACCTGATCGTATGCATCGCGCCGGGTGATTTCAAAGAAGCGGCCCTTGTCCAGCGCATCGAGGCTGAGGTTGACGGAGTGGATCCCCATCGCTTTGAGTTCCGGGACCAGGGCTTCCGTTAGCGTACCGTTGGTGGTGATATTAACTTTCCGGATACCATTGATGGCGCAGAGTTCCTTAAGAAAGTAGAGCATGTCGCGGCGCACGAAAGGCTCCCCTCCGGTGATGCGTACCTTTTCGATGCCCATGCCCGCAAGCAGGTGCATGAGGCGGAGCATTTCTTCGTAAGACAGGAGCGCATCCTTTGGGACGTACTTGATGCCTTCTTCCGGCATACAGTAAAAGCACCGGAGGTTGCAGCGGTCCGTAACGGCCAGGCGTACATAGTTAATGTGGCGCCCGTGGTTGTCATAAAGTTTGGTTAAGGCCATTGGATCAAATGAGTTGCGGTTGAAAAATTCAGGCAGCGCAGGGCAGCCTTTCGTTTCGCTTTTGCGGACCGGGGTGTTTGGATATTTAATAATATGAATAAATGATCATTTTGTTTTGTATTCAACCAATTATTTACTCATGCACCCGAATCCGCACCGCTACCCACTTCGAGGTTGGCGTTTTGCTGCCCTTCGCGTAAGCATCGACGGGGACCAGTACATTGGCTTCCGGGAAGTAAGTGGCTATGCAACGGCGGGGAATATCATAGGGGACTACGATAAACTTCCGGGCGATGCGCACCTGCCCCTTGTACTGCCCGATCAGATCGACCACCTGCCCGCTTTTTAGGTTAGCCTGGGCGATGTCCTCCTGATTCATCATCACCACCCGGCGCTCGTTGTAGATGCCCCGGTAGCGGTCGTCCAGGCCATAGATGGTGGTGTTGAACTGATCGTGGCTGCGTATGGTCATCATGACGTACTCTTCTGCGCCAAGCTGCTTGCCGGGCACTTCATTCTTTGTGAAAACCGCTTTGCCGGAAGGCGTGTCAAACTGCCGGTTGCGGGCACCATTGGGCAGGTAAAAACCACCCGGCTCCCGGACGCGTTGGTTGTAGTTTTCAAAGCCCGGCACTACCTTAGCGATAGCATCTCGAATGTGGTCGTAATTGCGGGCCATCTCCTCCCAGTTGACCCTGCTTTTGTCGCCCAGGGTGGCCCGGGCTAAACCCGCAACGATGGCAGGTTCGCTTTTCAGGGCGTCAGAAGATGGTTGGAGCACCCCCTGTGAGCTGTGTACGACACCCATGGAGTTTTCCACGCTCACAAACTGTGGCCCGGACTCCTGCAGGTCAATATCTGTGCGGCCAAGGCAAGGTAGGATGAGCGCCCGCTTCCCATGAATGAGATGGCTGCGGTTAAGTTTAGTAGAGACCTGTACCGTCAGGCTGCACTTTTGAAGGGCTTCAGCGGTGTACTCGGTATCGGGGGCAGCGGACAAAAAGTTGCCGCCCATTGCGAAAAAGACGGAAGCTTTTCCCTCGTGCATCGCTTTGATGGCATCCACCACGGCAAAGCCATGCTTACGGGGCGGTTCAAAACCAAATACGGCTTTGAGCTGATCAAGAAAAGCAGGGTTGGGTGCTTCCCAGATGCCCATGGTGCGGTCGCCCTGTACGTTGCTGTGCCCGCGTACGGGGCAGGTGCCGGCACCAGGCTTGCCTATGCTACCTTTGAGCAGTAGCAGGTTGACGACTTCCCGGATGTTTTCCACGCCATTCTCATGCTGTGTTAGCCCCATCGCCCAGCAAATGATGATTTTCTTTTTGCGCCGCAGCATTTCTGCCGCTGCTTTGATTTGTGCCCTGGGTACGCCCGAGGCTTGTACCAGATCTTCGAAGTCATGCTGCTTCAGGTCGGCAATAAAGGCTTCGTACCCTTCCGTATATTCTTGTATGAAGTCCCAGTCGAATACCGCGCCGGGTGCTTTTTGTTCTTCGTACCAGAGCTGCAGCAGCAGCGCTTTAAGCAGGGCAATGTCCCCGTTAATTTTAACCTGCAGGAACAGGTCGGTAAGTGCGGTGCCACCGGTCAGCATTTTGCCGGGGCGCTGCGGGTTTTTGAACTTTTGCAGTCCCGCTTCGGGTAGTGGGTTTACCGTGATGATCTGTCCGCCATTTTCCTTACAGCGCTCTAAAGCAGAAAGCATGCGGGGGTGGTTTGTTCCGGGGTTTTGTCCCATGACAATGACCACCTCGGCTTCGTAAAAGTCAGGGAGCGTGACGGAGCCCTTGCCGATGCCTACGGTTTGCGAAAGCCCCAGTCCACTGGATTCGTGGCACATATTGGAGCAGTCCGGCAGGTTGTTGGTGCCAAACTCCCGCACCAAGAGCTGGTAAAGAAAAGCGGCTTCGTTGCTGGTCCGTCCCGAAGTGTAGAAAATCGCCTGGTCGGGAGTGTCGAGGGCGCGAAGTTCCTGGCCGATCATTTCGAAAGCGGCTTCCCAGCTGATGGGCTCGTAGTGCGTACCGTCGGCCTGTAGCACCATAGGCTCAGCGAGCCGCCCCTTTTTGCCTAGTTCGAAATCGCTCCATCCCCGCATCTCGGCAACGGAGTGCTGTTGAAAAAACGCTTTGCCGATGGTCTTTTTCTGAGCCTCTTCCGAAATAGCTTTGATGCCATTCTCACAGTACTCTCCAAGCTTGGACCGTTCATCATCGGGGTCGGGCCAGGCACAGCCCGGGCAGTCGATACCCCCTTTTTGGTTGAGTTTGAACATGGTTTTGACCGCCTGCCCTGCTGCCATATAGCGGGTAGTATGAGTAAAGGCGGTTGTAATGCCCTTTATGCCCGCTGAAGTGGTAGCAGGCTTGCCCAGTTTCAATCCGGTAAATTCCAGTGGTGGCTGTGCCCCAGGTACCTTAATGATTGGCTTATTTCGGTGATCTTGCCCTTGCGCGTCCGGTTGTTGTTCCATTTTTTCCTCCTCGTCATTCAGTGATCAATCAGGGGCGTACAAATTACGAAATATTGGGGATTTAAGGGAGGTGGAATTGGTGCAGTAAGGTAGGACTATAGTACTGCTAACTATGAGGAGATCAACCTTCCGTACAATCTGGCTTCCCTTTTTTTGAAGAAATATTCTGGAAGGGTGTAATAATCAAGGACTTGAAGCCACTAAACAAGAAAAGATAAAGATTATGACATTTAAAAACGCGATTAGCCTTTTCAACCGATTGGTATCTGAAACAACCAGAAAGTCCGAAATAAAGATTTATCAGGACTTCATTTACCTACTTGAGGGCCTAAAGGAGAGAAACTTGGCAGAAGCAGAGGTTCAATTGATAGAGACAGAATTGGATACCCTTGATTTAAAGGGTACTGCTAAGAATAAAAAAAGGCATTACAGTAAAGCGCTTCGATACTTTAAGCAATATTTGAAAGATACGTTTTCCTTAATTGCCAAAGGATACTACACCAATTGGGGCATTACTTTAGGGGCCTTGACAGGGTTGCTTACTGGGATTGTATTTTTTATCGGTTTGGAGCGGTCCTTAGGTATATCTTTAGGTATCTCTATCGGAACTTTAATCGGACTAATTACAGCAAGTTATTTGGACACTCAGGCTAAAGCTTCAGGAAATTTGATTTGAGGTTTTTGAAAAAAGCATTTGCAAATATAAGAGCGTGAGCAGTGATTTTTATTCAATATCGATTAAGCCTTATTCTGCCATTATCATAAAGATATGCAGGGCTTACACGGATACTCAGGAAGATTTTGAGGATTACTATCAGGAGGTTTGTTTGCAAATTTGGAGAACCAGAAACAACTTCCGGGGGCAATCTGACTGGTCTACCTGGGTGTATCGGTTGGCATTGAATGTAAGCCTGACCATGCTAAAAAAGAGGAAAAACACCGAGCAGTACCTTACTGCTGAATCCTTGCCTGATGGATTGGCGGAGGACAGCCAGGCATTTGCTGATGAAGCGCTCAATCACTTGTATGGGGCTATCAAACGCTTATCAGAAGTAGACAGGGGCGTGATTTTACTTTATTTGGAAGAAAGGTCTTACCAGGAAATTGCCGAAATCACAGGCACGAACGCCAACAATATTGGGGTGCGTATTAATCGGATTAAGGAACGGCTGAAAAAAATGTTAGATGGAAAAGTCAATTGAATCAATTTGGAAGCAAGGGTTTTTAAGTAGCGATGCATTGGTTGCCCCAAAGCTGAATGATCTTTACAATCAAAAGTCGATGCATTTGATTGACAAGTTTAAAAGAATGTTCAAAATCAATCTGAATGCAATTATTGCAGGCTCCATAATGTTTTTGGTGTTTTCTTTTTTGATGGGCATTCCTTTGATGGGGGTAGGCTTTTTTTTTACCCTAAGCATGATCGTTATCGTCAACAGGAGGCTTTCGAAGGGATTGAATAAAATTGATAAGAGCGAAAGCAGCTATCACTATATTAAAGCTTTTGACAACTGGATGAAGCAACAGGTCAGCGTAAATAGGAAAATGGCCAGGTTCTATTATCCTTTATTCTTTTTATCAATAGCCCTTGGTTTTTGGCATTACCATTTTGACGGAAAACCATTAGGCGAAGCGGTCACAAATCAACTGGTTTCAAATTATCCCGGCATTGATCTTGTTTTTGGTGTGCCGGTATTCATCATCCTTGGTGTAATTGTGTTGATGGCCCTGCTGGCCTACCTCGGAGGCAGGATCTATAACTGGGACCTGAAAGTGGTGTATGGCGGGGTGTTGGAAAAACTGGATGAAATCATTGCAGATATGGAGGAATTAAGAAATTAGTGGAAAGTGCAAACTACTGCGGTGTTTTTTCTTAATGAATCAGGCCCTCACCCGTTCCGCCCCACAGTACACATTAAACCGCTCCCCCCGCAGAAAACCAATCAGCGTCATGCCGTGAGATTCTGCTAATTCCACCGCCAGGCTGGAGGGTGCCCCTACTGCTGCCAAAAGAGGCACACCCGCCATCGCTGCTTTTTGCACCAGCTCAAAGCTTAGCCGCCCGCTGACCATAATAGCCTGGTTGCGCATGGGGAAGCCCCCGGTACGCATAGTTTCCCCGATAAGTTTGTCCATAGCGTTGTGGCGGCCAACATCTTCCCGGAGCAGCATTAGTTGCCCGTTCTCATCAAAGGAAGCCGCCGCGTGGATGCCGCCGGTCTGCTCGAATAAGACTTGCCGGGCCGACATATGGTGTGGAAAGGCCTGGATTTGTACCGGGTTGAATACCGGAAAGCCTCGTTGCGGATAGTACAAATTGACCGTACTGAGCCTTTCGATGGAGGCTTTACCACAAACTCCGCAGCTGGAAGACGTGTAGAAATGACGGTTGAGCTGTTCGAAATCTACCGGCGTGTCGGGGGACAACTCGACCAGGAGGATATTCTTCGCTGATTCAGGTGAAAGCGCCTGCCCAATGTGCCGGACACCGACCACCTCCGATGCACGGCCGATAATACCTTCTGTAAAGAGAAAGCCCAGCGCCAATGCTTCATCCTGACCGGGGGTACGCATGGTGATGGACAAACTGCGGTGCTCGCGCTGGCCTTGCGGGCCAAAGCCCAGCTTCAGCTCCAGGGGTTCTTCACAGGCAACGAGATCTGCCTTTTCCTGCTTTTGGCCCTTTCGGAATTGCAGCACAGTTTTGGTCTTAATGCCGGTATTTGGAGGCATAGGCTGATTTTTCTGAAAAACACCGTAGGTGGAGTAGGGGTTCAGCCTTCAACGGTGCATCAGTTCAACATATACACTACAAAACCCTACTTCGGTAGGAAATCACCCGTCTGATTAAAAACGGATTGCACCAGTTGCTTGAAAGTAGCTGGTGCCTTTCTTTTTCAGAAAGTTCGATCCGACCTGCGACTTTACCATACTGTCTGCTCTGTAGTTGCCTCCATTTTCATTACATTTAGACAGCAATAACCTCTTTAACTAAAACCTCTTAAATGCGGCATTGGACGAAAGCACCATTACTGGCCCTGGCTTTTGGGCTGGCCGGGTGGAGCACTTTACAGGCACAGGCCCCTGAGGTCGGCAGGACTTCCCGTACGACCATTCCTGGCACTACTGTGGAAGTGGAAACCGTTTACCTGCCCGGTGGCACCTTCGAGTGGCAGCAGGGCGAAGTGGCTCAAACCGCAAAAGTAGATCCATTCTGGATAGGCACGTACGAAGTCACCCATGATCAGTTCAGCCTGTTTCAGCATCGGGAAGAAGATTCAGACGAGAGTGCCTGGGAAGGCGGTACTTATGAAGCTGATGCCGTGAGCCGGCCTACCCCGCCTTATATTGATGTCACCTTCGGAATGGGGCATGAGCCGAGGCACCCGGCGGTCAATATGACGCAGCAGGCAGCGATTCTGTTTTGCGGCTGGCTGTACCAAAAGACGGGCGAATTCTACCGCCTGCCCACCGAAGCCGAATGGGCCTATGCCTGCCAGTTGAGCACGCAAAACATGGAGGAATTGGACAGTCACGCCTGGTATTACGAAAACAGCGAAGAAACCTATCATAAAGCCGGGGAGAAAGCCCCTACCGGACTGGGCATTTACGACCTCCTGGGCAACGTGGCCGAGTGGACCCTCGATGCCTATACCGAACCGGAGACTGCCGGGGAGGAAGTGATCGACAACCCGTGGGCGGTGCCGGAGCGCCGCTACGGACGGGTAGTCAGGGGCGGCTCCTTTGATTCCGATGCAGAAGACTGCACCTGTGCGGCTCGTGGAAAATCCTCTATCCGCTGGCAGCAACGCGACCCGCAGATTCCCAAAAGCCTTTGGTGGAATACCGACTCGCCCTTCGTGGGCTTCCGGTTGGTAAAGCCGGCACAGCAGCCAAGCCCCGAAGAAGTAGAGGCTTTTTTCGGGAAAGCGATCAAGTGGTAATATTCCTAACCAGAAAAAAATGTACGACTATGCAAAATGATCAACCTTCAAAAATGAAACGCCGGGACTTTGTCAAGAAGACGGGCTTTGCTGCGGGCGGGCTCATGATGGCGCCTGCTATCCTTTCTGCCAAAGCTTACGTGGAAGGCAATGACACGATTAAAGTCGGTCTCATTGGTTGCGGCGGACGCGGTACTGGTGCGGCCCTGCAGGCCATGTCGGTTAAGGAATCGGTGAAATTGGTCGCTATGGCGGATGCCTTTCAGGACCGCCTGGAGGGCAGCTACAAGCAGCTGCAGCAGGAAATGCCCAACTACGAAATTGATGGGGTCCGTATGGACGTGCCGGCTGAACACCGCTTCTATGGCTTTGAGGCTTACAAACAGGTGATTGACCTGTGTGATGTGGTCCTGATTGCCACACCTCCGGGTTTCCGCCCTGCCCACTTCGAGGCGGCGGTCAAAGCCGGTAAGCATGTATTTATGGAAAAACCAGTGGCTACGGATGCTCCCGGGGTGCGCAAAGTGCTGGAAACAGCAGAACTGGCGAAAAAGAAAAAGCTGAACGTGGTGGTGGGACTGCAGCGGCATTACCAAAAGAAATACCAAAAGTGGGTCGACCTGCTGCACGAGGGCGCTATCGGTGACATCACCTCTTCCCGCGTGTACTGGAATAGCGGCGGCGTATGGGTGCGCCCGCGCAAACCGGGCCAAACGGAGATGGAATACCAAATGCAAAACTGGTACTACTTCAACTGGCTTTGCGGGGACCACATCAACGAGCAGCACATCCACAACCTTGATGTGGGCAACTGGGTGAAGCAGGCCTATCCGGTACGGGCCTCCGGCATGGGCGGGCGGCAGGTGCGCACCGGGCCGGAGCACGGTGAGATTTTCGACCACCACATGGTAGAGTATGAATATGCTGATGGCTCCTTCATGCACAGCCAATGCCGTCACATCAAGGGCTGCCCGACGATGGTGACGGAAGCCTTTCAGGGGACAAACGGTACGGCGCCAAAGCCGGGGGTCATCCTGACCCGCAGCGGGCATACTATCCTGGACTACAATGACCGAAAGGACCCCAACCCCTATCAGTACGAGCACGACCTGCTCTTCGAAACCATAGCCAATGGCGATTATAAATACGAAGATGCAGAGAATGGTGCGAAGGCAACTCTGACAGCCATCATGGGCCGCATGGCTACGTACTCCGGGCAAGTCATTGAGTGGGACGCTGCCCTGAATTCCGACCTCAGCCTGATGCCGGAGAAGCTGGCCTGGGACGCCAATCCTAAAGTAATGCCATTGGAAGATGGTGCCTACCCCATCGCAGTGCCCGGAGAAACCAAGGTGCTGTAGGATGTGGAAACTGCGCTTCCTGGTGCTTTGGCTCAGCTGTTTGTGGGTTGTGGCGGTCGGTGCGCAAGAGCGTTATACCTTCACGCACCCGCAAATGGGCACGGAATTCCGGATCATCCTTTATGCGGACTCCGATATCCTGGCCCAAACGGCTGCCCGGGCGGCTTTTGATACACTTGATGCCCTCAATGCCCGCCTGAGTGATTACGATTCGGAAAGTGAGTTGAGCCGCTTGAGTGGTCTGGACTCCGGTCGTGTGGTGGAGGTGAGCCGCCCGCTCTGGGAAGTGGTGTGGCAAAGTCAGGCACTATCGGCGCACAGCCAGGGCGCATTTGACCTGACCATCGGACCGCTGTCCAAGCTCTGGCGCCGGGCCTTCCGCCAACAGCGTTTTCCGGGCGTTGATCGTATTGAGGAAGCCCGGACGCAGGTGGGGTATCAAGGCATTCAAGTGCTGCCCGGTCAGCGCCTTCAACTACTGCGTTCCGGTGTCAAGCTAGACGCCGGCGGTATTGCCAAAGGTTTTGCTGTGGATGCGATGATGGAAGTCCTGCTCGCGCACGGTATCCAAAGCAGCCTGGTGGATGGGGGCGGAGATATCCGCGTCACGTCGCCACCGCCGGATGCACCTGGCTGGGCCATTCAGGTGCAGCAAATGGACAGCCTTGGACAATCCCAATCTGTCACCCTGCATCTTGCCCACTGCGCTATCGCTACCTCCGGGGATTATTACCGCTACCTCAGCTGGGAGGGGCAACGCTATAGCCATATTATTGACCCTCGTAACGGGCTTGGGGTGCAGCATGGTGCGCAGGTTACAGTGCTCTGCTCCGATTGTGCCACGGCTGATGCACTGGCGTCTGCCATTAGTGTGATGGGGCCGGGCGCGGACTGGGGAGGGCTGCTGCGGGTTTATCCCGATTGTGAGGGGTGGGTGGTGCGGAAGTTGGAGTGAACAATAGTTGTTGGATAACCAAAAGGCACTTACGAAGTGCTTTTCAACACCAGGACCTATGAAATTCATCGAAAACCAAGTATATCATGTATTCAATCAGGGCAATAACCGGCAGAAGGTATTCCTTGAGCATGAGCACTATCTGTTCTTCTTGAGAAAGGTACGCCGGTATATCTTGCCTCTTGCCGATGTACTATGCTATTGCTTAATGCCGAACCATTTCCATATTCTTCTTGTGCCAAACGAATTAGCGGCATTGCCGAGTAACGCGGTAAAGCCACGCATAAAAAGACAAGTCACAAATACAGCAATACAGCCAGAGCAGGACCGTCAGGAGAAGCTTAGTCAGGCCATTGGCACGCTTCTGAGCAGCTATACCAAAGCAGTAAATAAACAACGGGGCTGGTCAGGCTCCATATTCAGAGGAAAAACTAAGGTTAAAGATGGTTGGATTGAGGGGCCAATAACGCTGGAAGGACCAAACCAACACCTTTTCTTTAGGGCAGAAAACGGATATGCCCGGCAATGTTTTCATTATATTCATCAAAACCCGGTTAAAGCTGGTCTCGTATTAGGTGCTGTTGACTGGCCTTATTCTTCTGCTTCTGATTATGCAAACCTAAGACAGGGGTCATTGCCCAATAAAGAACTGGCTAGGAGTCTAGGGCTTTGGCAGCCGTGAGTTGGAAGGCACTTACGAAGTGCCTTCCAACTGCCAAGAGGGCCAACCGCCAAAAAGAAAATGAGCCCAGCATCCCTGCTGCGCCCATTTCCTCATCGTTATCGGTCTTGACTAACTTCTAATCCAGGTTTAGATATCCTTCTTCGCCAGATAGAAGTCTACCATTTCGTATTCTGTATTCTTGATGCGCTCGTCCATCTCTGCCAGAGTTTTGGGTGGAGGAACGATGGCTTTCTCACCTGGTTTCCAGTTGATAGGCAGGGCGCAGTTACACTCATCTGCTGTTTGCAGGGCGATCAGTGCGCGCTTGATTTCTTCCATGTTACGGCCCACATTCAGTGGGTAGTACATCATTAGGCGGATGGTGCCTTTAGGGTCGATAAAGAATACCGCCCGTACAGCAGCTGTAGAGCTCTCTTTGTCGTGTAGCATGCCATACAGTTGAGAAACCTTCATATCCAGGTCAGCAATGATCGGGAACTGGAAGTAAACGCCGGTTTTTTCCTTCACGTTGTTTACCCAGGCGAGGTGGGAGTGGATGCTGTCGATACTCAGGCCGAGCAGCTTGGTGTTGCGCTCGTCAAAGAACTGCTGGTCAACCGCGAAAGCGCTCATCTCTGTGGTACAAACCGGTGTGAAGTCGGCAGGGTGAGAGAAAAGGATCACCCAGCTGTCTTTGTTGTATTCGGAAAGCTTCAGTGGACCGGTAGTGGTAGAGGCAGTGAAATCAGGTGCCTGATCGCCGATGCGTGGCATTTGATTGATGGTGGTGTTATCTTCCATGTTTGTCTATGTTTTTAATTATTTGATAACACAAATCTATGATCATATTTACATGAATTGTGTGCCGGTCATCACACAAAGCATCAGGCTTTTCTATGGAGATATTGGTTAAAGCTATACTTTCGACAAGACGGCGTCCTCTATTTTTCAGTGCAACTAAGAATAATATTTTGACTCTTAATTGCTCAAATGTTGAACTGTTTAGAGATGCTATTTTAGCATCCAAATGGTCCTGATAGATAAACAGACTGATGCAGAACTTAACCCTAAACGCCTTTTGGTCCTGAAGGAAATACAGGTGAGACTATTCAGAAAACACACCCGCTTACTTTTCATACGGGTTAATGAGGCTTAGACCTTCAATATGCTTGAAGTCTTTGACATTTCTAGTGAGTAGTGTAAAATCATGAGCCAGGGCAGTAGCAGCAATGATTGCATCCGGGAGCTTGATTTTATGAGCTTTTCGTATTTCTGCGGTTTTTAACTTTATATTCTTTTCAAGCTCGAGGACCTGGGCGTCATGAATAAAGTCACGAAGGACTATTAAATCCTTCTCCAAATCTGTTTTCCAGCAGAGCAACTCTATTTCGGTGATCACTGAAATCGCAGGACTGGAATCCAGTAGGGTCTCATCGATGAACTTTTCAGCCGTGGGCGGAAATTATTGCTGCAAGTAATAAATAGCGGTATTGGTGTCCCAAAGATACTTTATTCCCATTCGCCTCTCAATTCGTCTAACTGTTGGTCAATCTCGCTTAAAAGCTGTTTGGACATAGCTCCTTTATACTTAGTCCAGTCTACAGGTTCTCTATGCTCTTCGGGCTTGCTGTTTCTCAAACGGATAAGCTCCAAAGACTCCATGTCCCGTAAAAGGTTCAGTGCTTTTTCGTTTATAATATCTACTGTGATAGTCCGCATATTACTGATCGTTAAATGAGAAACGGCTGTGTCACCCTATTTAGAAAGAACATAGAATGCAGCATTTCAACTATTTATACAGTCAACACAAATTTAGAATAAAAAGGTCAATGGCTCGCTCTTAAAGCTCATTCCTCAATCTTGATCCCCATCCGCTTCATCAAAAGCGTGGCGTTAAAGGACTGGCTCACGCCTTTCTTGAGCTTGTAGTCGAAGTGCAGCTCCCCGCCTTGTATTTCCACCTCAATGCGCAGGTTCTCAATAGTGCCATTGGCTTCGGCTTCGAGCTGCCCCAGTTCAAGGTCGTGTGTGGCAATAATGCCTGAGCCCCGGCTGCGGATGAGCTGCCGGATGAGCGCCTTGGAGCCGGTATGCCGGTCGTTGCTGTTGGTACCCTTGAGGATTTCGTCGAGCAGGAAAAAGGCCTGTAGCTGCGGTGGCTGATGATCGGCGGTGTCCTCCACGGCTTCAATGATAAACTTCAGCCGCTTGAGCTCGGCGTAGAAGGAAGATGTGCTTTCCTGCAAGGCATCCTGCGTGCGCATACTCGTGTAGACCTGCAGGGGAGGGAGGGTCATGCGGCGGGCACAGACCGGGGCGCCGCACATAGCGAGCACCATATTCAGGCCTACTGTTCTCAGAAAGGTACTCTTGCCTGCCATATTCGAACCGGTGATGAGCTTGATGTGCCCGTTGGTGGGCAGGTGGATGTCATTGCATACGCGCTTATCGCGGTGCAGGAGCGGATGGCCCAGGGCTTCGGCTTCTACCACGGCACTATTTGTGATGGCGGGGAAATTCCACTCGGGATTGTTGTGGTGAAGGTTGCCCAGGCTGCTCAGCGCTTCAAAACTGGCCATAGCTTCAAACCACCTTGGCAGATGCCCCTTGACGGCCGCTTTCCATTGTTCCAACCGGTAGACATACTGTAGTTCCCACAGCCCGAAGATGTTGAAGATAAAGGAAAAGGCATTGTACCGCACATTCAATTGCCGGATGATGTAAGACAGGCGGCGGATCATAGCAGAGGCAGGCTGTCCTTCGGTGGACAGCTCATCGTGGAGTTGGCGCAGGAAGGGGCTTTGGAAAGTTTGACCCTCAATGTGCTGAATAAGCTGTGCATAGTGGCGAAGGGCCATTTCCGCATGCGTTGTTTTTTGGTGCGTTTCGTTAACCCGCTCCACAAACTGCCGCAAGATAAGCAGGGCGGGCAGGTAGAGCAAAATGCCCAGGTACCAGGGCAGGTAGAGTGCCCAAATTACAGCGGCGGCGACCGACCAGACAGGAATGGCGTAAAGCGCCACGGCTACCCATTTTTTGTTGGTTAGAAAGGGGGGCTCCTTCATCCATCGGTGCAGGAGGCTGATTTGCTCGAGGTTATCCTCCGTTTCCAGTCCATACGCCTGAAAGTGCTGCCGCCAATCCAATATTGTTCCGAGTTCCTTCAGCCCCTCCTGCCGTTGTTGGATGGCCTCGGGCGCAGCCGGTTCGGCCAGCCATCGGGCAAGCATTTGCTGCCCCAGGGCAGTGACCGCCCGGTTGAGGTATTGAAACATGGAAAAAGGCCCGTAGAGGTCCAAATCTATGGCATTGGGATGGCTTTGATCCAGGAAACGAGTCCCATCATCGTAGTTGGAAAAATCGTGCTGCTCCACGGCAGCCTCCCAGGTATTGACTTTGGCGAGGTTGCGCTGATGCTGTTCTTCCGTCTTCAGCCGTTGGTGCCAGGTGACAAAGCGGTAAAAGCCTGCCAGAAAGATAATAATACTGCCCACACCGGCCAAAGCGTGCACCCCATTCCAGAGGAGTATCACCGCAGCGATACCACCCAGAAAAATCAGTAGGCGGATAATGGAAAGGCGGTTGTACCGTTGGTTTAGGGCATCAGCAGTCGATTCAAACTGAGCTGCGCGTTCGGTATAGTTGGGTCGGGTCATGTGGTTGAAGTATGATTAACGGGTGAGGGTGCTGGCCAGGCTCAGCAGCGCTGCTTCCGTAAATTTGGGCCCCATCAGCTGCATGCCTATGGGCAGGCCGGCTTCGTCCGCTCCGGCGGGAATGCAGATGGCCGGGATTCCTGCCATGTTTGCCTGCACTGTGAAAATATCGGCCAGGTACATCTCTACCGGATCAGCCGATTTATCGCCCAGTTTCCAGGCGGTGGTCGGTGCAGCAGGCATCATGATGAAGTCGTAATCCCGGAAAATGGCATCTGTTTTTTCTTTGAGCAGGCGGCGTACTTTTTGGGCTTTGGTGTAGTAGGCATCGTAGTAGCCCGCGCTGAGCACAAAGGTGCCAAGCATAATGCGGCGTTTCACTTCCGTACCGAAGCCCTCTGTGCGGGACTGCTGATAGGTAGACAGCAGATCGGTGGCATTTTGGCTGCGGTACCCATAGCGGATGCCATCGTACCGGCTGAGGTTAGAGGAAGCCTCCGCAGTCGTCAGCACGTAATAGGCCGGGATCAGGTAATCGAGGAGGTCAAATTCAACGCCCTCCACGGTATGCCCCTGAGCTTCCAGCTGCTGAATAAAGGACTGGGCAGTGGCCCTCACTTCGGGCTGTATGCTTTCGTGCTGCAGGGCGGCCGGGAAATAGGCAATGCGCTTTCCAGAGGGGGCAGTCTTGATCTCCGCCGCTGTTGGTACAGGCTTTTGGCTGGCCGTGCTGTCGTATTCATCTGGGCCGGCCATGATTTCCAGCAGTAGTGCTGCATCCTGTACCGAATGAGTCAGGGTGCCGATTTGGTCAAAGGAAGAGCCATAGGC
The DNA here is from genome assembly GCF_040219495.1 of Phaeodactylibacter sp. Lineage (GTDB taxonomy): Bacteria > Bacteroidota > Bacteroidia > Chitinophagales > Saprospiraceae > Phaeodactylibacter. The sequence continues at coordinate 71,326 of NZ_JAVJSK010000137.1, forward strand.
CAGCAGCCCGTGTCGGGAAATCCGTCCGTAGGTGGGTTTCATCCCAATCACCCCACAGAAGGAGGCCGGCTGCCGTACCGAGCCGCCGGTATCTGAACCTAGGGAAGCCAGGCAGGTGTCTGCTTGTACGGCTACCGCAGAGCCCCCGGAGGAGCCACCGGGCACCCGCTCCGGGTCAGCAGCGTTGCGCACCGGCCCGAAGTGGGAAGTTTCGTTGGAAGAGCCCATCGCAAATTCATCACAGTTTACCCGCCCGATGATGATGGCATCTTCAGCGAGTAGCCGCTCAATAGCTGTAGCAGAGAAGAGGGATTCAAAACCTTCCAGAATCTTAGAACCGGCCTGAACACCATGCCCGGCGTAACAGATGACATCTTTGTGCGAAAGTACCATGCCGTACAGCCGGCCGAGTTCTCCGGGCGACTGCTGATAACGGGCGTCGAGGGTGCGGGCGCGTTCCAGAGCTTCCTCCGCGTAGACTTCTACATAGATATTCAGGTGAGCCTGCTGCTCAATCTGGTCAAGGTAGTATTCCACGAGTTGAGTGCAGGTCAGGTCGCCATCTTCAATAGCCGTACGTACTTGGGAGAGGTGGGTGAATTTTGGCATGGCGGATTAGTTAAGGATCTTTAAGGTCCAGCGGTTTTTATCCGGGCTTTCGCCGGGCTGCAGGATGGCAAAGTTACGTTTGCGAGTGCTGAGCTTGACTGCTACGCCCACGCCAGCCGTAATCAGGCTGTAACCGGTGATGCGGAAGTAGCGGTCGCTGTTAAAGCTCCCTTCGCCGTAATCAATACTGGCTAGCGGAGCAACGAGTAAAGCACCGGCAGCACCGGCAGCCATCAGGGCTTTACCGGCTTTATTCAGGCGCTCAACAGCCGGAGTGCGGTAACAGATTAAATGGACTTCTTCCAGAGGAAGACGGTAGGGTTGACGGCCGAGGAGCTCCTCATAATAGGTTTTATCTTCCCGTTGCAGCCCATTTTCAAAAATGTACTGCTTGGTTTCCTCTACGGGGAGAATTTGCAGCAGCCCTTTTTCCGGAGCCTGCAATGCACCGGTCAGTACCCGGTTGTTGGTACGGACCATCTGAGCGGCAGGCAACTCCAGGTGCAAATCTATTGTGCTGCCCGGCTTAAGGGTAAGGGAACGCCCGTTAGCAGTATTTTCCAACTGCAGCTCCTGCGCAATAGCAAGGCTGCCGATGGCACATAGCAGTAAGCTGAGGTAAAAACGCTTCATCACTTTAGGTGGTCTATAATGGCATTTAGTTGGAGGCCCTCCTGTTCGCCACTCGCCATGTTTTTGAACGCCAGTTCACCCGATTCCATCTCGCGGTCGCCAATAACGATGGTGTAAGGCACATTACGCTGATCGGCGTACTTCATCTGCTTCTTAACCTTGGCGGGCTCGGGGTAAAGTTCGGCATTGATACCCGCTGCCCGTACTTGCTGCAGGGCTTTGAAGGCGTAGCGGTGCGCCTTCTCATCAAAGGCAATGAACAGCAATTGCAGGGTATTGGCTTTGTCTTCCGGGAAGAGGCTGAGTTCTTCCATAACATCGTAAATGCGCTCCGCCCCGAAGGACACGCCCACACCGGAACCATTGGTCTTCATACCAAAGTTTTCAGTGAGGTTGGCGTAGCGGCCGCCTCCGCCGATGCTGCCCATTTTGATGTTTTCCTGCCCTTCAGCTTCCAGGTCAACGGCTACTTCGTAAATGCAGCCGGTGTAGTAGTTGAGCCCGCGGGCCAGGGTGATATCGAATTGGATGGTATTTTGAGTGTCGCCCAGATTGAGGTAACTGAAGACGGTTTCCAGTTCTTCAATGCCTTTGAGCCCGGTTTCGCTTGCCGCAAAGGTGGATTTAAGGGCTTCCAGCTCAGTGGTGCCCAGCATGGCCTCAATTTTTGCGATAGCGTCGTCTGAGATATCCCGCTTGTTGAGCTCTTGCTTCACACCATCCATGCCAATTTTATCGAGTTTGTCGATGGCGATAGTCATGTCCATGAAGCGGTCTTCAGACAAACCGGCAGCTTCTGCCATGCCTGCCAGGATTTTCCGGTTGTTGAGCTTAATGACCACCTTGAGCCCCAGCTTTTGGAACACCTCATCGTAAATCTGTGCGAGTTCGGCTTCGAACATGAGGGACTCCGAGCCTACCACATCTACATCGCATTGGTAGAACTCCTGATATCGCCCCTTCTGCGGCCGGTCGGCACGCCAAACCGGTTGAATTTGGTAGCGCTTGAAGGGAAAAGGGATGTCATTTTGGTGCATGGCCACAAATCGGGCGAAGGGCACCGTAAGGTCGTAGCGCAGCCCCCGCTTGGAGATGGAAGGGATGATTTTCACAGAGTCCTTAGCCTGCAGCGCCTGATCATCGGCTTTAGACAGAAAGTCACCGTTGTTCAGCACTTTGAACAGCAGTTGGTCGCCCTCTTCCCCGTACTTGCCGGTCAGGGTGGCGAGGTCTTCCATGGCCGGCGTCTCAATAGGCTGAAAGCCATAGCGCACGAAGACTTCCCGTATGGTGTCGAATATGTAATTGCGTTTGAGGACCTCAGCCGGGCCGAAGTCGCGTGTACCTTTAGGGATACTCGGTTTCATAGTCGTTTTTTCTAGAACGTGGAAGCGAATTGCTTCAGGAAGCGCACATCGTTTTCAAAGAAAAGGCGGATGTCGCCGATGTCATACAGGCGCAGCGCCTGCCGCTCAATGCCCATGCCGAAGGCAAAGCCGGTGTATTTGGTGGAATCAATGCCGCAGTTGTCGAGCACTGCGGGGTCCACCATGCCACAGCCCAGAATTTCCAGCCAGCCGGTGCCCTTGGTGAGGCGGTAGTCTTTCTCGGTTTCGGTGCCGAGGTAGACATCCATCTCCGCGCTTGGCTCGGTAAACGGGAAGTAGGAAGGGCGCAGGCGGATTTGCGCATCGGGCCCGAACATCTCCCGGGCGAAGTACAGCAGCGTCTGCTTCAGGTCGGCGAAAGAGACATTCTCATCCACATACAAGCCTTCCACCTGATGAAACTGACAATGGGAGCGTGCAGAGACGGTCTCGTTGCGGTACACCCGGCCCGGCGCAATAATGCGGATGGGCGGCTGTGTATGCTTCATCACCCGTGCCTGTACCGAAGAGGTGTGGGTGCGCAGGAGCATCTCCATGCTGTTTTGCAGGTAGAAAGTGTCCTGCATATCGCGTGCCGGGTGGTCTTCCGGCGTATTCATAGCGGTGAAGTTGTGCCAGTCGTCCTCAATTTCCCGGTCGTCGGCCACCACAAAACCAATACGCTCAAAGATGCGGATGATGCGGTTCATGGTCACGGCAATCGGGTGTCGGGACCCCAGTTCGATGGGCTCCCCCGGCGCGGTCAGGTCGATGTCTTTGACGGCTGCTTCTTCCGCAGCGGTTTCGAGCTGTTGCTTCAGGCTGTTGTACTTGGCCTCGGCAGCTTCCTTAACGGCATTAACCCGCTGCCCGTACTCTTTTTTCTGTTCGTTCGGGATATTTCGGATTTCCCCAAATAGTGCCTTAATGACGTTTTTGGAGCCCAGGTATTTGATGCGAAACTGCTCGAGCGCCTGCAGGTCGCCCGGCTGATCGGCCTCGATGGCCGCCTTCATTTCGTCTACTTTACTGAAGGTGTCTGCTGACATAGCGGTTCGGATATTTTTTAAGTCGATTAAAGAGCTGCAGATACAGTTTCTCTAAGACGCCCAAAGGTAGAAAAATTGTGGTAGATATGCTGCCCGGGGGCTTGTAAAAGGCGGGTTGGGGCGGGGAGGTGGGAACTTAACTGGCTTTACAGGAGTTTTGTGTTTAGCATAAATTTCAAACGGATTACTCATGGCAGAAGAATTGACCTGGGCAGAAATCAAGCAATTGTTTAAGGAGACGGACGCGAAGTTTAAGGAGACCGATGCGAAATTCAAGGAGACCGACAAACGCATTCAACAGGCTTTCGACTTATTCGAATCGCAGTGGGGGCGCCTCATGGAGTCTTTAGTGGAGGGTGATGTGGTGCGAATCCTTCAGGAAAAGGGCATCAGGATCAACCGGACCTCTACCCGCGTGAAAGGTACCTACGAAGGCCGGAGCTATGAGTTCGATATCATTGCTCATAACGGCAAAGAGATCGTGGTCATCGAAGTCAAGACCACCTTGCGCACGAAGCATGTCCGTCAGCACATCAAAAAGCTGCAACAGGTAAAAACCTGGCTGTCCGAATACCATGACCACAACGTGTACGGTGCTGTTGCCTTCCTCCGCGCTGAAGAGAACAGCGAAGATATGGCCGAAAAACGAGGCTTGTTCGTTATCCGCGCTACCGGTGATTCGGCTGCAATTATGAATGCGGAGGGGTTTGAGCCGCGGGTGTTTTAGAAAGGTAAAAAAAACAGCCGCCCCCGGTACCCGGAAGCGGCTGTCCAACCTGTCAATATATTTTTAATCTTCCATGATTAGTGGAGTAGCATAAGCATAGGTGAGCAGATCAAAAGTCGTCACAATGCCGATCAGCCGGCCTTTGTCCACCACCGGGAGGGCGTGGAAGAGGTTCTCCCGGAAGAAGCCGACAGCCATCTCCAGCGAATCATCAGGAGCGAGGGTCGCCACTTGCCGGGTCATGGCTTCTCCGGCCAGGAGGGAGCGCATGATGGCATCGTTGTACTCCTCACTTTTCTGGGTTTTGAACAGAGTGAAGCCGTGCAGAAGTCGATAATAATCAGACTTACTGATGATACCCACCACTTTGCCATCGTCTACCACCGGAATGTGGTGGATGTTATTCTTGCGGAAGATATCCTGTACATCGCTCATTGTATCGTTTGGTCCTACTGTGATTACAGGTGTGCTCATAATTTGAGCAACAGTGGTGGTTTTATCAGTCATGGCTGCTAATTTTTCAGATTTACAAATCTTCTTCAAATACTTCCTCCTGCTTGGCAGGGGTAGGCTCTCCAAACCGGTGGGAGAGCAGGTCGTGGGTTGTTATCAGGCCCATGAGCTGATCATCCTCTATGATGGGCAGGGCATGGAACTTGTTGGCCAGAAAAATATCTGCCGCCAGGCCTACCGTATCTTCGGGGTCCAGAGTAACGGGGTAGCGGGTCATGATGTCTGAAGCTTTCAGGCTTTGGTACTCTTTCTTAGAATACTGTTTGCCTGTGGTCTGAAGAGACAGCACATAGGAAAGCTTGAAAACATCTTCCTTGCTTATAATACCGATCAGGCGTTCGCCCCGGTCGACGACCGGAATATGGTGAAATTCATTTTCACGGAACAGTTCCTGAATGGCTTCTACGCTGTGGTCGGGACCAACCGTAGTAAGGCTGGTTGTCATAATTTCCCGAATAGGTGTGTCCGGATTCATAATGGCCGATTTTCTGTTAATTTAATAAGGTTATGACGGGCAAAGAAGGTTTGTGTAGACTGATAGTCGCCAAAGAGCCGAAGTACTTCGTTGTAGTGAGGTAAGAGGTCTCTGGCTGCGGTAGCTACATCGGCGCGGTCTGCCCGGTTGGTCGCTTTTGCGAAAGAATAGAGGGCTTCCGCCATTGCGCGTTGTTCGTATATTAGTTGTTTGACGGTTTGGTCGTCAAAGTCGTACAGTTCCTGGTCAAAAGGTTTTTGCATAATGTACTGCCATTCCAGGCGGAGTTCCTTGCCGAGGGCTGTAAATTCGCCCCAGTCCATAAGGCATAGCATTTCATCGCTGGCTGCTTCGGTGAGCATTTCAAGCCCGCCCTGGAAGTCGTACAGATCGTCCAGGTAGTAGTCGATGCCGTAGTGGCCGCGAAGGACCATCAGCTCATATTTGACATGCTCCAACTGATTGGCTGCGGTGTAGGGTCGGTTGGCATCAATAGCGTAATAAGCATCACCCAGCCAGCTGTCGATACGGCGCAGGGTCTCCTGCTCTCCCGGATACTGATGCGACAACTGACCGCGCAGCCGCCGCCACCGGAATTCGAGATAAAAGACTGCCTTTTTGGCGTCGTGTGTATTGGCCCGAAGGGTATAATCCAGTGCAGGTAGAAAAGCCTGGTCAAATTGCACCATACCGGTGCGCACATCCCGCCTGCCAGCGCTGGTCATCAGCAGTGCGGCCAAAAGCAGTATCGTGGTCCGGATTATAATTTTCATGATGCGTTGTTTTTGATGTCTTGTCCAAATGTATCCTTATTTTCAGAGCAGAGCTGATGATTTTTCTCATTGGTTGTCAATGACTTTGGTTAGTTAGAACGTTGCAGGATGGGTGAAAAAAAAGCACCGGTAACGCCACAATGGGGAACTCCCAAATGGCATTACCGGTGCTTTATGCAGACCGGTCTGGAAATAAAGAACCTACTGAATCGAGAACTCTACATCCGCAAACTCCCGCTCCTCACAGTCGTGATCCTTGCAGGCTTCCACTTCCAGGTGAAACTTGGTGCCCGCCGGGTAGGAAGACAGGTCAACATCCTGCTCAAAGCTGACTTTCTGATCATGCTCGTGCAGGTTGACCTCAATAATTTTATCGGATAAATCACCGTCCGGGTGAAGGAGGATGTCGATGTCGTGGTTGTCTTCGGTCGCTTCAATTTCAATATGGATATGCACATCACTTGCGTCTGCCACGACCTCATCCGCACCAGGCTCCAGGATATTAATGGTGATGTCATTGTCTCCATGATCGTGATCATGGTCATCATCTTCATCACAACCAGTGAAAACCGTTACGGCGAGCGCCAGCATAAACAGCCAGGAATACTTCAGCATTTTCATCTTTTGAGTTTTAATTTTAATGCAACGATGTTGCAAAAGTAGTACAGGAATTCCAAAGATGCAACACGGATGCAAAAAAAACGGCTGAGCAAGTGATGCCCAGCCGACAGAAAAGCTTAATTACACTCAAATTCTTTGAAGCTTACCGTACGCTTCCATCCGGGTTTTTCGACCAGCCAATTGTCCAGTCGTTATCCGGGCTTTCGATGGCGCCCTTAAAGTTGGCCGGTGCGAAGAAGCTGCCCAGAGTGGAAGGATCAAAGTCGCTTCCCGTGCGGGCATCGGGCACGAAGTCGTTAGCGCCCAGGCCTGGGATGGCTTCTTCAGAGTTGTTGAATGAGGGATCTGTGAAGAACGGCTCGGCATCATCGCGCGCCAGTTGGTCGCAGCCAAATACATTGGAGTAAGCAAAGACCACCGGGCCGTTGATGTCTGTGACTTCAGGCCGGCCATCGGTTTCATTGGCTTCGGCGCGGGTTGCCCAGGAAGGGATGCCAGTGATTACGGCATTATACATTTTGTTGCCACGGGAAGACCAGAAGCGGATACCATCGGGTTCGCCATCGGGCTCAAATTCTGCACCAGGCCCTACTACAGTTACGTTGGAGATCAGCGCCTCTGAGTCGCCACGCAGGTACATGGACTCTGCGCCTGCACCGGGTACTGTACTTACGGCAATGATGAACTGCATATTGCCAGTGTAGTCATCATCAGTGCGGTATTGGGTGTCTTCGGAGTTGGTAGCAATGAGGTGGGAAACATTCACATCGCCACCAGCAATGAAGATCGCCTCATCTGTACACTGCCATACTTGCACGTGAGATACCTGTGTGCCGTTGCCTACATCGTCCAGGACGAAAGCCCGGTCTCCGGCATACTCAATACGCAGGTACTGTACAAAACCGCTGTTGGTGCCTTTGCCCTGCCCTTCAATCTGGAAGTCGTTCCAGTCGCCGGCTTCAGGCTCTACGCCCGGGCGCAGCACATTCTCGCTGGTCATCACCACCGGAGCATCAGCGGTGCCGCGGATGTCGGCCGTACCAAAGACCGTTACGTCCATATCCACACCGGCCTGCAGATAGATGGTCACACCCGATTCAATCTGGAAAGTGGAGCCTTCCTCAAAGGAGATGTTTACATCTGGTGCAGGCTGAGCCAGGTAGTAAGAACGGCCCTCGGCGAACTTCACAGTTGTGCCAGCCGGAATGATACCATCCGCCGGGAGATCTACATCAAAAACAGAGGTGCCGCCAATATCAATAGCATCGTAAAGGTTGACGCTTACGCTGAAAGCTGCCGGAGCAGACTCCAGGTCCTGGGTGTTCACACCAATAAATTCGTACTCCACCAATTCGCCTTCCATCGCATCGGCAGCAACCGTTTGCCCGGTGTAGGTAAAGGTCGTGGCGTCCGGGTCCGGAAGGGTGATTTCCTCCAGGAAGCCGCCGCCGCGGTTAACAATGATGGAGCTGAGGCCGCCTTCTGCCTGAAGGCTGAGCTCTACGGTGATATCCTGTCCGGGCTTCAGGTTGACGAGGTTGTCGCCAACTACAGAAATTGCCGGTGTAGGAAATACGGTTTCGTCGTCATCGCCGCAAGCCTGAAAGAGGAACATACCGCCCAGTGCGAACAACAAAAGGGTGAAAAAAGAATGCTGAAGTTTCATGACAAGTGAATTTAGAAGAAGTTGAAATTTGAAATGGTTCTATCGTATCGTGCCGTCCTGGTTTTTGCACCAACTGCCGTCAGCCGTCCAGTCATTGGCTTCGTTTTCGACTGCACCAACGTATGGCGCAGGTGTAAACCAGTTGCCAAACCGGGCATCTGCTGCCGGATTGAACGGACTGGGTACGGAGCCCACAAAATTGCCGGGCGTAATGCCGGGCACGGGCTCTTCGCTCAGGTTGAAATCAGGGTTGGGCAGGAAGTAGTCAGCTGCCAGTTCGTCGTAGTTAGTCTTGTTGCTCCACGAGTGGATGTTACCAATTTCCATAGTGCCGTCGTCCAGCCTTTCCGGAGCTACATCTTCCACCCGCACGGCATCGTCCGGGTAGTTGGTGGCGATCATATTTTGGAAAAGCCCCATTGCGCCCCTTCTCACCCGGAACCCCCGCCGGGTACCATCTGCATCGGTGCTGCCGTTGCCGATCATCGTGACATTAGAGATATAGGTATAAGTGCGGGGTTCCAGTTCAAAATTGCTGGCATCGTTGCGCAGCTCCAGGGAGCGGGCGATATTGTTGAAATTGACCGGTATAATGGTGGCCGCAATGGAGGTCTGGAAAACCAGGAATTGCCCTCTGCCCCGCCAGCCGTGCTCTGCCCAAAGCCCGTAGGCCCCGTGGTCAGTCACTACAACATACTTGATATCCGCCCCGCCGCCTTTGAACCGGATCCCGTTATCGAAGCAATTCCAAACCTGCAGGTAGCGAATCTGCGTACCTGCACCTACGCCGTAAAACTGAATACCATCGGCATCACTCTTACCTGCGTACTCAATGCGTACATAGCGCAGGGAACCGGAACTTTCGCCCAGATTATTGCCGCCGTAGGTGAAGCCTTCCTCAAAGACCACTGCGGCCTGATTAGTAGGGGCATTGCCGTAGACAAATATGCCGCCCCAGTCGGCCCAGGCTGCGGTGCCGTCCAGTACACCCTGACTGGTGAAGACAATCGGGCTGTCTTTGGTGCCTTCGGCAATGATCCGGCAACCTCGCGTAATCGCCAGGCGGGAATCCTCCGTGCCATCGAAGGTGCGCATGAGAATAGTTGTGCCTGGCTCAATCGTGAGGGTGCTGTTGTCTTCCACCGATACCAGCCCGTTGATGAGGTAGGTATGCTGGGCTTCCAGAAGGATGTCGCGGTTAATGCGGCCGGTAATGACTTTCACCTCGGTACCGCCAATGGTCTCATCCGTAATGTCGAAGGGCGGCCCGACTACCACCTCAAAGGTAAAGGGTTCCGCAGTAGCGCCAAGCTGATCGGTTAGCTCCAGAGTGAAGTTTAGAGCCGTACCATCCGGGAGGTCTCCTACCAGGTAGCTGAAGTCATACTGGAAGATCAGGTCGTCTGCCGGGAAGTCGATATTGTCATAGGGTTCTCCGTCTTTTAGTACTTGCAAGGCGCCCAGCCCACTGATGGCCCGCAGCTCAAAGCTCAGGTTGACTTCCCGCCCCCGGTCCTGCCGGAAGGATTCCACCGGCACGAGAGGCTGAATTTCCGGGCCTTGTTTCTTAAAGGTGTTGTCGTCCTTTTGGCAGCCCAGCAAAAGCAGGGCCAGGCTTAACAGAAGTGTGGTATTTCGGATTATCATGGTTCTACTCGGTTATTATAATCTGTAAGAAAGGCCGAAGCGGTTCCACCAGCCTACGACTTCATACTGCGCAATGCGCTCTCGTATGCCCTGATAGACAATCACGGGGGCATTGGTCACATTCAGGAACTCCCCAAACAGGGTGATGCGGTCGGTAACGGCTACGGAGCCATTCAGGTCAACCTGCAGGCGCCCCTCCTGTACCAGGTCGTTGCGGGCTTCCCCGGCTACGGTGTTCAGGAAGGTACCGTTGTAGTTCAGAGACCCTTTTACAGAAAACTGCTTGTAGTCGTAGCTCAGGGCAGCATTCCAGGTATGCGTCGCCTGTCCGGGCAGGCTGATGTTGTCCCGGTCGCTGGTAAAGGCATCCGATTCGGTGAAGGTATAGTTGAAAAAGAGCCCCAACCCGTCCAGTGGTTTGGGCAGGAATGATAACGCGGCCTGTACGTTCATCTCAAAACCGTACACGACTGCGGTTTCCCCGTTTTGCTCCTGCCGGAACTGGAAGCCCGGGAACTCATCGTAGAAGGGATCCCCCGGTCGCAAAAAGCGCAGGTTGCGGCTAAATTGGAAATCATCGATTTGCTTATAAAACAGGCCACCGGAAATAATGCCCACGTTGCCCAGGTAACGCTCGGCCAGCAGGTCCAGGTTGATGGCTGAGCCCGGGCGCAGATCGGGGTTGCCGGCTTGTATGCGGGAGCCTTCCTCATCAATATTCAGGAAGGGAACAATGTCGTCGAAGTTGGCGCGTGCGTAGCTCCAGGTCGCGGCAGCCCTTAGATTGGTGAATTTGCCGAGGCTGTACTTCAGGTGGATATTGGGCAGCAAAAAGCTGTAATTCGTCCCATCGGTAATGGGAGTGGCATCTCCGGTAATATTATTGACAGAGAAGGCATCGTAATTGACCTCATTGGTTTCGTACCGCAGCCCGCCGAGCACCATGAGGTTCCGGAACTGAATGCGGGTCATGGCATAGCCGGCGATGATGTCCTCGGAAGCTTCGTAGGAAGCATTGAAGGAGTTACGGTTGGACCGGATAGGGTCGAAGACAAACAGGTTGTCATTACGGTCCACAAAATCCCGGTATTTCCCGGGGTCTATACCGGGGCCGAAACGTACATTGCCGTCCAGGAAGTTCTCATCCTCAAAATCACTGATGACGCTGGCAAAGCCTTCAGACTGATCGAGTACCCGGTTGGGGTCTGAGAAGTTGTTGACATCGCTGTCAAAAGACTTGACATTGGTCTGCCGCCGGTATTTCACTCCGGTCTTGAAGGTGGCCTGATAGGAACCAATTTGATAAGGCAGCTCATAATTGATTTTGGCTACACTGTTGGTGGCATTGATGTTGAGGGCTGACCGCTCATACCGGTTGATGTCCGTAATCAGGAAGGGGTCAAAGAACCCCTGTTCGCTACCGAGGGTCCGGAATCGAGCGAAGTCGGTGTAAATGCCAGAGGGGTTAAGGGTATAGAGGTCGACCCGGCTTTGCTCCCCCCGCTCGAAACGGCCAATAAGGGCATCTTCCACCCGCCGGCTATCAGCGTGGTAGAGCCCCCAGTCTATTGTGCCGCGGCCAAATTTGTGCTGTCCCTGCAGGTTGTAGGACAGGTTCTCAGAAAAAGATTCCGCCAGGCGGATATCCCGGCGCAGCTCTGCTCCGCGAATCGTATCCAGGGAGACCCAGGTGACTCCTGCAGATTCGTTGAGGAAGGTACGAAGGCGATTCCGCTCATCGGTATCGCCCCGGCGGGAGTACATGAAGTTGAAGATGATGTCAGAATTGGGCGAAAATTTGTAGTCCAGGGTGAGGGTAGCGCCCATACGTGTCCGTTGATTGACCAGGTCGGACACCTGATGATTTTCGATTACAACGGTGTCCCGGCCCAGGCCGAGCACAGGCGTATCACCGAATGGCGACCAAACGGCTTCCAGTTCGTCAGATTCGTTATCGGTTTCGAAGTAGCTCAGTCCGATGAGGGCACCGAATCGGCCGGTCCCCAGTTCTTCATCCTTCCAGAAGCGCCGTCCCGCCTTGAAGCGCCCGATGCCGTTGTAGCTTTGGGACATACTGTTGTAGCCCCCGCCGGCTTCGGCTTTCAGCTTGAGGTCCATGCCTGTAGCGGTTGGGGTACGCAGGTTGACGGTACCGCCGATGGCATCCCCATCCATATCGGGCGTGATGGCTTTGGTAATCTCCATGGAAGCCAGCTGATCAGCCGGGATGAGGTCGAGCGATTCATTTCGGGAGCCATCGCTCTGTGTAGAAGGCAATTGCTCGCCATTAATGTTGATGGTGGTAAAGTGCGTAGGCGTTCCCCGCAGCGAAACCGTGGAGCCTTCGCCCCGGGAGCGGCTGATATTCACACCGGGCACACGTTGCAGGGCTTCTGCCACGTTGAGGTCTGGGAACCGCCCGATGAGGTCTGCTGATATAACGTTGATGATATTGTCGGCAGAGCGCTGTTGGTTGAGCGCTTTCTTTTGCCCTTCCAGTTGGCCGCGCACGACGACTTCTCCCAGCACGGTGGCATTAAGGAGTAGCTTTACATTAGCATTCACCGTTCCACCGGCAGGAACGTCCACTTCAAGGGTATCTGTTTGGTAACCGATGTAGGAAACCTGAAGTTGCTGAGTACCCGCAGGCAGATTGGGCAGGCGGTATTCACCAGTTAATTCGGTAACCGTGCCCCGGCCGTTGCTCATGGCCATAACGGTAGCCCCGGGCAGCGTCTCGCCGGTGGCAGCATCTGTGACGATGCCAAAAACGGTGCCGGTTTGGGCACTCAGGGCAGCCCCTGCCAATAAAGGCATCAAGATTAGGAATAGGTATTTCATTGCTTACAAGGCGTTTAGGATCAGTAATGCGGCAGCCAGGATCAATAGCGTGACGAGCACTTCCACTACGGCGTTGAATCTCAACTTTTCATCCAGGTCGTTTTTATCTGAGCTCATCCTTCTCCTGTTTTGAGTTGATACAAATGTATGCCCGGCAGCAATAGGAGAATGGCACTGAGGTTACAGGGAGGGGTGAATACGTTGCCTGTGTGCGTAAAAGCGTTACAAAAGGCAGGTGACGGGGTTACTTCCCGGCTTGTTTGGCGTATTGAGAGGGGCTGAGGCCGTACTGTTTCTTGAAGCTTTTACCGAAATAGGCGGGGTCCTGAAACCCGACCCGGTAGGCGACTTCGCTCACGTTGACTTTGTTCTGGGCAAGCAGTTGGGCGGCATGTTTCAGCCGGATGTTGCGGATAAAGGTACTCGGAGATACATCGAGCAGCCCCTTCAGCTTGCGGTAGAGGTGTACCCTGCTGAGGTTTACCGCTTCAGCCAGTGCTTCCACACTCCAGTCCGGGTCATCGAGGTGAGTTTCTACTGCTGCCTGCACCCGTTGAAGAAGCTCCTCGTCGTAGCTGTTGAGCTGCAGCGCTTCGGTTTGTAAATCCGGCCCGTGGCTGTAGCGCCGCCGGAGGAGGTCACGCATTTTTAGCCGGTTTTGGATGCGGCTGCGCAGTTCCCTCATGATGAAAGGTTTGGCCAGGTAATCATCGGCACCGGTTTCCAGGGCGTGTACACGATCGGTATCTTCTCCCTTTGCGGTAAGCAGCAGGATGGGGATGTGGCAGTATTCGGGATCGGTTTTCAGCGCCCGGCACATCTCTATACCGTCCATTTCGGGCATCATGATGTCAGAAAGGATGAAATCAGGGGTGTGAGTCCGGGCTTTTTCCAACCCGCTGCGCCCGTTTTTGGCAGTCGTGATTTTGTAAGCTCCCGAAAGGTTGTCCCGCAGGTAACGGCGCAGGTCGGGGTCGTCTTCCACAATGAGAAGGTGAAGCTTGCTGCTGCTGTTGTTGTCCGGAGCAGCTTCAGGCTCATCTACGCTGAGTTGGTACTCCACCGGCAGCGGCTTCACGAAAGCGGATGCGACTGCTTCGTCTGCCTGCCCTATGGGGTTAAGCGGCAGTAGCACGGTAAAAATGGTGCCTGAATCCGGTTGGCTTCGGAGCTTGATGGAGCCGTTCATGGCTTCCACCAGCGACTTGGTTAGCGATAAGCCAATACCGGTGCCTTTGGTCTGTTCGCTTTTGTAGAAGCGTTCGAAGACTTTCTCGCGCACTTCCGGGGCAATGCCCTGACCCGTATCGGCAACGGTCAGTTGAACCTTGCCAATATCTGGTTTTTGCGATAGCGCCACCCGCACCTGCCCACCCGGCTTGTTAAACTTGATGGCATTGGAGATGAGGTTATAAATGATTTTTTCGAGCTTGTCTTTGTCGGCTTCGTACCAGGCTTCCGGCAGTTCATCTGCAAAATAGAGCTCAAGCTGATGCTTGGCGGCCTGCCCCCGAAAGGTATCGCAGATGTGTTTGGTCATTTGCCCAAGCGGGACAGGCTCTTTTCGCAATCCTACTTTGCCGGTCTCGAGGGCGTTGATGTCTAGCACCTGATTGACCAGCAGGAGCAGGCGGCGGGCATTGAAGTGCATGAGGCGCAACTGTTGCCCCAGCCAGTCTTCTGCTTTGTATTGATCCAGCACCTGCTCCAGCGGGTCAATGATGAGCGTGAGCGGGGTCCGGAACTCATGGGAGACATCAGTAAACGACTGAAGTTTAAGCTGATGGACCTCCTCCAGTTTTTCTTTTTCCAGCTCTTTGATGCGGATTTCGTTTTTGAGGCGGGCACTGCGCAGGTTGAGGTAGCGGAGCAGGTAGATGCCCAGCAGAATGACCAGGCTGTACAGCAGAATGGCCCACCAGGTGCGCCAGGGCGGGGCTTCCACAGTGATCTTCAGTTGGGTGGGCTCCGGGTTCCATAGCCCATCGTTGTTGGCTCCTTTGACCAGGAAGGTGTAGGTGCCTTCCTTGAGGTTGGTGTAGGTGGCCGATCGTTGGTTGCCGACCTCGTTCCAATTATCCTCCAGCCCTTCAAGCTTGTATTGGTAACGGTTTTGCTCCGGACGCAAAAAGTTGAGGGCTGTAAATTCGAGGGTAATGATGGACTGAAAATAGCGCAGCTGCAGTTCATCGGTTTGCAGCATGCTGGCGTTCAGCAGGCGGGTGTCGTCGCCCGGAGCTACATCTTTGTTGAACAGCTTGAGCGCGGTTAGATATACCGGTGGGACGTAGGTGTTGTCGGTCAGCGTAGCGGGGTCGAAGGTGACAAACCCGTTGCTGCCCCCAAAAAAAAGCTGCCCGTTGGAGGCGGCGAAGTACGCCCCCTCGTTGAGCTCTTCCAGCGGGAAGCCGTTGGTGTAGCTGTAGTTTCTGAAGCGTTGGGCCTCATTGTTCCACCGGCTAATGCCATTGATGGTGCTGGCCCAGATCTGCCCCTGCTGGTCTTCCAGGAGCCCCAGCACAGTATTGTTTTGCAAGCCGTGCCGGGTGTCATAGTTCTGGAATTGTTGGCGTTGCCGGTCAAAGCGGCTGATGCCCCCTCCCTTGGTAGCCACCCAGATTTGTCCCTGCTGGTCTTCCAGCACATGGGTGACATCATTGCGCGGCAGGCTGTTACGGTCTCCGGGCAGGTACTCAAAAGTAGTAATACGGCCGGTTTGTTCATTAAACAGCACCAGGCCCTGCCCAAAAGTGGACAGCCAGAGGTTGCCCAGTTGATCAGCATAAATGGCTTTAACATTTACATTCAACAGGTGCTGATGCAGTGCTTCGCGCATGGGGTAGTCTACGTACTGTCCAGATTGCGGGTCAAACTTATGCAGCCCACCGTGTTTATCCGTGCCAATCCAAAGGTAGGCACCTGCCGGAGCTATAGCATTTACAATGGCACCGGAAAGGGTAGGGAGGTTTGGGTTTTCGGCACCAAAGTGAGGGGTAAACCGGTTGGTTGTAGCATGATAGGTATGGAGCCCGCCTTTAAAGGTGCCGACCCACAGCTGCCCGTCCGGAGCGGCATAGAGCGATTTGATGGTCATGCTTCTGAGTTCATGCCCGGATTGGCCCCGCAGCCGCTGGAACCGCCGGGTTTGAGGGTCGAACAGGTTGAGCCCGCCTCTTTCCGTCGCTACATAGTATTGACCGTCTGGAGCTTCGGCAAAAGCGCTGACTACGTTAAAACTCAGGCTGTAATCCAATTCAGGCAGGTGGGTATAATGCTGAAAACGCTGATTGCCCGGATCGAAATAGTCCACTCCGCCAAAGTAGGTGCCCACCCAGATGGCGCCTTTCCGGTCTTGCAGGAGAGCTCGCACGGAGCCGTGGCTCAGCCCGCTGCTGGAGCGGCTGTCCTGCAAAATTTGCTGTATGGAGGAAGCCCTGGTGTCCAGTATGTTGAGCCCCTGGAAGGTGCCAATCCATAGCTTTTGATCGGGGGTGGCTTCGAGGCAGCGCACAAAGGCATTGGAGAGGCGCACTTCTGAGTCCGGGCTATCATCATAGTGGGCGGTCAGTTGGCCATTCTGATCGTAGGCGCATACCCCACCGCCGTAGGTGGCCACCCAAAGCGTGCCATCGGCAGCTTGTATGATGTCCTCTACCCGCTCGTTGCTGATTTGGCGCGCCGGGCTTTGGGCATTTGGAGTATAAGTAATGATGGTTTGCTGATCAGGCAGCTGGCAGAACAAGCCGCTCGTGGTTCCCACCCATAACCTGTCTTGCCGGTCGGCGAAGATTTTGGTGACGTAACGCTCTCCCACAGCTCTGGCCAGAGGGGTATTGGGCTGTTCAAAGGCATCCTTTTCCGGATCAAAGCGGAAGAGGCCATCATTAGTGCCGGCATAGAGCTGATTTTCAGGGCCAATCCACAAGCAGCGGGTCTCCTGATGAGAAAGATCGGGAAAAGTGTAGTTCCGGAACCCCGATTGATTGATCAAATAGCGGCTAACCCCGCCCTGTGTGGCGATCCAAATGTTGCCGAGAGGGTCTCCGGTGATATCATTGATGAGGTTGTTGCTTAGGGTGGTACTATCACCAGGTTGTTGCCGGAATACCTCAAAAGCATAACCGTCAAAACGGTTGAGCCCGTCCCGGGTACCCAGCCAGATGAAACCATAGTTATCCTGGTATACCGAAAGGACCGTGCTCTGCGATAACCCTTCGCCTACGCCATAGTTGATAAACCTGGGGCCCCCCAATTGGGCGGAAGCCTGGTTGCTAAACCCAAACAGGGCAGCCAGACAAATGGCAGTGTACAGCAATACCGGCAGGTCCCTGGTCATTATGATGGCTTTACCTTCCTGAGGGCTACTCGAAAAATGAAATGCACAACTGGTTTTGTTCCAACGTCGTATAAAACCAACCAAAGGGCAGGTTTTGAATGATGTTGGAGCAAAAGCTTTAAAAGTTGTGCATTTTATTTTTGCCCCACTACTAATTTAACCGTTTTCATGATAAAGAGGACTGCCGTCTGAGGGTGTAATGTCATTCGGGTCATGCGCTACCAAACGCCCGCTTCCACCCGAATCGGATGACCAGTAGCAGGCCAACAAAGAAAAAGATAACATACTCAAAGCGCAGGTACGAAAACACAATGATCCGCATCCGGTCTATGAACCACATAATGATGAGCGTGGACGCGATGATCATCACCAGCCCGCCCAGCTTGTCGAATCCCGGAATGTAGTCCAGATTGACGTTGCGCCGGATGATGAGCAGGGTGACGACCATGGAAATAATGGGCAGGACCTGCACAAATACATCCGCGTCCCAGATGCTGCGCCGTTCAAAGAGAAACTGATAGACCGAGACGGTGATAGAAAAAATACCCGGCACACAAATGAAGTAAATCAGCGTGGAGTAAAGGTATTTCCACGGTGCTTCGTGCCCTTTGTCCTGGCCCGTCAGCCCGGCCACAAAGGCCATGACCGGTATGATGGACAGGTAAACCAGTACATAAGTCGGATCGTTGGTCAGTACGTCAAAAAATTCCCTTAGTGTCATAGGTTTCGGATTATGGTCCGCGCAAAGATAATTATTTGCCTATGGCCTTTGCCGTAAAAGTAGCGCCTTTGACCTGCTGCCCGTCATCGGAGTAGCTCTGGTAAACGATGCCGGTAATGCCTGGGAGAAGGCGGGCGATTAAGTCCGGTGTCTGGTAAGCATGCCGTTTGCCGCCAAGGGTAGCCTGTAGCGGCCCTTGCAACTGGTCCAGGCAGGTGAGGAACAGGTGCCGTTTTTGCCCGGCGGAGTAGTTGGCCTCAGACTGAAGGGCATAGCGCAACAGGTCGACATCCAGCGTGCCGTAGCGTAGCGGCCCCTGCCATTCGTTTTCCTGATTGGTCTCTTTGGGGTTTGGGCTCAGGCCCCCAGGAATGCCTTCATTGCTCAGCAAACCATTGCCGTGCCGGGTTTGGTAAGCCCGGGTGATGCAAAACACTTCCGGCTCTGGTAGCCCGTTACGCCTTATAATAGCTTGTGCATTGCGGGAGGTGGTGTGGGCCCGGGTGACATTCGGGAAAAACCCGTGGTCCATATCCAGCAGAATGCCCTGACTGCCCTCAAAGATGAAGTCGGCTCCTTCGTACCGCTCAAAAAACCGGGATTCTGAGGTGAGGTGGATACGTTTTAGCACAGCCGGCAGCTGTTCCTGCCACGCCATGACCTCCTCTTTCCAGTCCTCTGCCGACAACAGCCCATTGGCTTTGCGCACGTAGTACTGCTCAATGGCTTTGAGTTTTTGCTGCACCACCACCGGGTAGGCCAGGTCCTGCGCAATGAGCCGGTAGGGCGTTTCCGAGTGCCGCGCAACGGTAGCGCCAAAGCCCACTCCGCAACTGCCATGCCGCTGACTGCGCTCAAGTAGCTGATTATACGCGATATCGTAAGGCGTGGTAACCGGGCATAGCGTATCCACAAAAATACGGGGCGGATAGCCCAGCTTTGAAAATGCCTGATACTCGCTCAGAAGGGCAGGGGGCGAAAACGTGCAGTACCGGCTCCAAAAGGTAGGCGCACCCTGAAAAGTGCCCGCACCAATGCCCGAGAATACATGCCGCTCTCCTTTGGGGCCTACTACCGTATGCCCTGCCTGATGGCCACCCGAGAAGCGCACCACAACGGGGTGCGCCGCCCGGTGGCTCAGATAATCGGTGGCCAGGCCCTTGCCTTCGTCGCCGTAGCCCAGCCCAATGACAATCTGTGTGCTCATAATGGAAGGATTGTAGTGTTAGAAGAGCGCTTGTTCCAGCCTGTGCCCGGAGCTAACGCCTGAGATACCTGTTGTGCGGCGGCTGGCTCGAAGCCTTCCATCGTTTGCTCAAATGGGTGCCCACTGACTACAGCTACCGTGGCGGCGATGAGCTCGGCCAAGGCATTGTGATCATTTAGGATCAGGGCGCGCTCCCCCAGCAGGCTTTTCCAGAAGCCGATCACTTCGGGGTGGTTGCGGTAGCCGGTTTCGTTGATGTGGATGTGGAAAACATGGTACATCCGCTGGGCTTCCCGGAGTAGGGTCGCTGCATCAAGCGTATGCTGGGGACGGTATCCCATGATGTGTTGTACCTGTTCGGGCGATAAGCGCTCCCAACTGGCTTCGTCCCCTACGGTGAAGAGGAAACCCTTCTGGCCCCGCTTTTCAAAGCAGTCGATGGAGGTATGCCGGCCCGCCAGCAGCCAGGCGAGGAGGTAGGACTCCTGCATTTGACCACCGCCTCCACCTTCCAGCCACAGTTTGGACAGTCCGTCGCTCAGCTCATCCGCTCCTGCCTCAAACTGCCCGGCCTGCAGAGGAGCCTGATCAGAGAGGTGGTCGCCAATGGCAGAGAACATGATGTGTGGACTCTCAACGCCGTGGGCAATTAGCGTATTCATAAGCGCGCCCAGTTTGTAGCGCACGAGCTGCTCCGGTATACGGCCCATCGAGCCCGTCACATCGAGGAAAACACCAATGGCTAAGGAATTAGGGTGCCGTTGCGAATCCCGGCTTTCCCGGACGCGAATCCCGTACGGGTTCACGGCGGCATTCATCCGCCGGTGGCGGTTGGCCTGAAAAATATCGTCTCTTGACTTGTTGGCATAACTTGCCCGGAGATGCCGGTAGGCATCACTCGACCATCTTGAGTAACCCATCTTGAAAGTTTTTAAGGATGAAAAAAATCCCCAGGGGCAATAGAAAATCTGTGTTTTTCCGGGCTGTATCCCAGTAAAAACATACTTAGTTTTGTTATTAAACTATCTATTGCACTACAAACATAACGACTCTTAGTTTAAAAGTCAAACTAAGTAGTCGAAAAATAAAAAAAAACAAGGTCGGAACAAGGTTGGCCTTAAAATCCCTCCGAACAGGCGCTTAGGGATTGCACAAAGCGCGCTAAAAAGTGAACTTAGCGCCGGATTAGTAAAAAATAGCTATTTTCATCACCAAACATAACAACTGTTACCATGTCAAGACTTGATTATGTCACTATTGCGATTGTAGCCGTTTGCGTAGCCGCGCTCGTCTATCTGATTTACATGACGACCAACCTGCTTGGCAACGGGCCGGATGAAGCGACTACCGCAGACCAAACGCCTGCAGAACAGGAAAGCACCTACGAAGACGATGCGTATTACCCCGAAGATTCCACAGCCACCTTTGATGATGGTTACTACAAGGATGGGGAGGCCGCTTCGGATGATGCAGGCGATTATTCCGGCGAGGACGGGCAAACCGGGTCTGAGGATCCCCGACCTGCGTATGAAGATGCGACGGATGAGTTGTCTACTTCTTCCGGCAGCCGTAGCACGAGCACCACCGGCAAAGCGGAGACCGATTATGCATCCGTAGCCAGTGGGCAATATATGGTGCTGGCTGGCACCTTCAAGTACCGGAATAACGCAGAGGATATGGTGAAAAAGCTAAAAGGTATGGGATACTCAGGTGCCACGGTAGAGCTTTTTGACCGGGGCCGGTATGCGGTTGCTTTGGTAAACCGTTTTGACGGGCTTGGCGAGGCAAAGGCCTTAAAGTCGGAACTCTCCGGGAAAGGGGTGGAATCTTATGTGAAGCAGAAATAAAAAAAACAGCCGCACTGACATTTAGCAGTGCGGCTGTATAGCCGGGTTGATCGTTTCGTCTCAAAAAACTTACGTGACTCCGGCAAAAATTGATTGAACACCCAATTGACCATGTTAGCTTCGAATTGATCTCTATCAACTCTTCTGCTTACACTACAAATGTAAGGGGGTTCTTCGGAGGGCTAAATGACTTCGCTCAGTGGGGCGGATGACTATTGTCACTGATTTAAATTTCCGGAGCGTTGTATCTGTTGCAATTGCTGTTCAATGCGCTCTGGAATAAGGGTGCCGTAAAGATCCTGAAAGGCTTCGAGGTCGTACCAGGTCTGGAATTTTTCCAAATACCATTCTTTCCCGTCTTTAATCATTTTGAAAGTACGTACTTCCTCGTCAAACTTTTCTTCCACATACTGCGGATTATTCGAGAATGGGCGGGTTTTGTAGGCGGATTTGCCGTTGAGCAAAAAGAACTCATCCCCGTTGAAATCCATTTCTGCATTGAAAATAGCCATCCGGTCATCGCACAATTGGTAAAAGCTGGCAATAGGGTCTGTACCGTTGAGCAGTGCCAGGACGGTTTGCCGCACATCAATAACGGTAATATAGGGGAAGGAAATAAACTGTTGATGGGTTTCGCTATACCCATAGCCCCCAAGTAAGTAGAGCAAGCCTTTGTCCTGATAATAGGATAGCCCCGTTGCGCTGATCTGTTCGCCCAGGCTCCCTTCGAAGCTGCTATTGGTGTAGGCACTTGCGCGTTTTTCGTTGAAGTCGATCAAAAGAATATCCAGGTTAGGGAAATCCCGGTAGTCCTGTTCAGAGACCTTGGAGCGGATGCTGCCGCCAAAAACCAGCAGGTAATCTTTGTATTGCCCTATGGCATACCCATGCATGTCTTCGAGTGTAGGATAGAGCTGTATGGCTTCGGGCGGTATGGTGCGCACGGTTTCTTCATTTTGAGCAAAACCCAGGCAGGCGCTTAGTAACAGGCCGGTCAATATCAGGATAGGTTTTAACATACAATCTGTAATATTTGGTTGGCCATAGAGCCTAGTGAAACAGGCAGGGGTGACAAAAGTCACTTTCATAGGCCAGAACAATCGGGAACATAATTTATTTATGGTATCGTTGGCTGTGTCACTCAAGATAGTCCCTTTTTTGAGAAAAATCAGAAAGGAGGCTGACAAAAGTCAGCAGAACTATGATGGGATAGCCCCAATTTTGAACGGTGGAAAGAGCTACACACGCTATTTTGCTATGCAGTAAATTGGTTCTAAATAACTCCGTGAATTTACCAGCTCAGGCAAACTGAACGCCATGACTAATACAGAAATACGACTTTTTGGGCTTGGCTGCAACCTTTCGCGGCACCTGCATGCGAATATGCAGAAAGCGGCTCATGAGTTGGGGATGACAGTAAGGATAGAAGAAGTTTCTGATATACAGGAGATGATGGACTTGGGCATTACGGCTATTCCTGCGCTACAAATTGGCGAGCGGGTGGTGGCAAGTGGTCAGGTACTTGAAGTAGAAGAGATCAAATCGTTGCTGAAGATTTAGCGTAATCTGAAATTTTCCGTGATTTATCGCAATCAACTTTCCGAAATTCACTAATTTTCGGTCTGTACTCCTATATTTCCTCCTCACGGACGGGGCTGGGTCACCGAGGCTTGTCCTGACGCAAAAGAAACCAACTTGACATGAAAAAAATCCTTTTCCCTACTGACCTTTCTGCGGCAGCAGAACGTGCCTTTATCTATGCTTTGCACATTGCAGACAACATGGGCGCTGAGCTCATCACGCTGCACGTCTACCAAAAACCGGAGGTCAGAGGTGGAGGGCTGCCACATACGCTTTCTGAATTTTACGAAAGTTATGACCTGGACGAATTCGAGAATTTTAAGGACTCCATCCCCGTCCTTCGTAATATTCAGCGTAAGGAGGGCTTCGAGTCCCTCAGCGTACAGCATTTGCTGAAATCTGGGCGTACCGTGGAAACTGTGCTTCAGGTGGCCAATGAGGAAAAGGTGGACATGATTGTGATGGGCACGACCGGTGCGCGTGGATTAAAAGAAATTTTCATAGGCAGTGTAGCCGGGGAAGTCTTGGAAAATGGCAACTGCCCGGTTCTGGCTATTCCTGAAAAGGCAGAGTTCGATGGTAAAATCGATGATATCGCTTTTGCTGTAAATTATCAGGATGAAGAAGTTCAGGCCTTTGAGCAAATAGCAGAGCTATGCCGGGCTTTTAACGCCAAAATACACTGTTTGAATGTAGACCTTTCCCATACAGAGGGCTACCGGCATGAAATGGAGGAATTCAAGGCCAAACTTCCTGCGTATCCTAATATTGAGTTCGAAGTGCTGCAAAGCACGGATATCCGGGAGGGGCTAACCCAATATATGGAAACACATAAGGTAGACGTGCTGGTGATGGTTACCCATAAACGGAACTTCTTTCAGGAGCTCCTGCGGTACAGTCATGCCAAGGAAATGTCCTACCACTGCAACATGCCCCTGTTGTCTATCCCTGCGCATACTCTGGATTAACCGGCATCAAGCAGCATGTCTTGAATGCACTGAACCAGCACTGCTTCAGTGTAGGGCTTTGAGATGTAGTCATTCATACCAGCATCAATGCATTTAGACCGTTCGCCCACGAGTGAGTGGGCCGTGCAGGCAATAATTGGCGTCTCCACCTTCAGGGCTTTCCTGATTTGTGCTGTTGCCTCATAGCCATTCATCTTCGGCATCTGCAGGTCCATGAGTATGATATCGTAGGTATTGGCTTTAGCCATTTCGACTGCAGCTTCACCGTCTTCTGCAAAATCCACAAGAGCACCGTTGTTTTTCAGCGCAAACGCACCGAGCTTTTGATTGAGCTTATTGTCTTCTGCCAGCAGGATTTTGACGCCTGCCAGTTTCAATTCTGATGAGGTATTCATAGTAGACGTTTGATTTTTTGGTGCCTTTGCTACAGGCAGGTTGAGGTAACACCT
The DNA here is from genome assembly GCF_040219495.1 of Phaeodactylibacter sp. Taxonomy (GTDB): domain Bacteria; phylum Bacteroidota; class Bacteroidia; order Chitinophagales; family Saprospiraceae; genus Phaeodactylibacter. Next base: position 95,356 of record NZ_JAVJSK010000137.1, read on the forward strand.
GAAAGTAGTGCCTTCACCGAGTTTACTTTGTACTTCAATGCGCCCTGCATACAGTTCTACGAGCATTTTTACAATGCTCAGCCCCAGTCCGGTCCCGCCAAAAAGTACCTCCCTGGGTTGTTCGGCTTGCTCAAAGCGATTGAAAATCCGCTTGATGTCGGTTTCAGAAATGCCAATACCCGTGTCGGAAACCTTAAAGCACAGGCTGGCTTGTTCGTCATCTATATCTTCAACTTCTAGTTCTACCGATACCGACCCTTCCTGGGTAAACTTCACCGCGTTAGAGATGAGGTTGACCAGGATTTGGTGCAGGCGGGTGGGGTCTCCCAGGATGTATTCCGGGGCGTTCATATCGATACTTGCCTTGAGGCGGACCCCCTTCTCCTCCGCATTAGACTGGCTGAGCCTGAGGGCGTCCTGCAGGACTTTCCGTAGTTTAAGGGGTTTCGATTCCAGGTCAATCTTACCGGCCTCAATCTTTGAAAGGTCGAGGATATCATTGATGATAACGAGTAGATTGTTGCCCGCTACTGAGATGGCGTCGAGGTATTCTTTCTGCGTATCATCCAGTTTGGTACGCTCCATAAGGTCAGAAAAACCAATAATGGCATTCATGGGCGTCCTGATTTCGTGGCTCATGTTGGACAGGAAGATATCCTTATGGTGGATCGCTTTGTGCAGCGCAGCATTTTTCTCCTTGAGCGGGGTGATGTCATACGCGATGGCGAACATCTGACCGGCAGCGGGGTCCGGCTGGCAATTCCACTGTACCCAGATGTAAGACCCATCTTTTTGGCGCAGGCGGCTTTCAAATTCAACAGTCGGGATGCCTTTGTTGAGTTTGGCCAGCTGCTCATAGGCCCGCTCTTGATCATCGGGGTGGAAGTATTCCATTAATGGCGTGGAAAGCACTTCGGCTCTTTGCCAGCCTAGCTTTTTAGTAAAAAATGGATTGACCTCCTGGCAGATCCCCTGCATATCCACGATACACATCAGATTGAGCGATTCATCAAAAAAGCGTTTGTAAATATGCAGGCGATAGTTGACCTTACGGCAATCGATAAGGCTCATAGCGGTCTCGGCAAGTCCTTGCAGCAAGTCGATTTGCTCCGGAGTTACTTCCCGAGGCTTGTCGTCAATGACGCACAGAGTGCCCAGACTGAGCCCTTCCCGGTTGGTAATGGGGTGGCCCGCATAAAAACGGATGTTGGGGTTGCCGGTCACGAGCGGGTTATGCTCAAAGCGCTCATCCTGTTGAGCATCCTGGATGATTAGGGTTTTCCCGTCCACGATGGCGTACTGACAAAATGAAACCTCCCTGGGTGTGCCCTCTATGTCCAGCCCGACTTTGGATTTAAACCACTGCCGTTTGTCATCAAGCAGGGTGATTAATGCGATGGGGGCCTTAAAGATATGTGAGGCAATACGGGTCAGGTTATCAAAATCCTTTTCGGCAAGAGTATCCATGATATGGTAAGACTCCAGTGCCTTTAGGCGCTCGTCTTCGTTGGGTGGGATAGGTAAAGAGTCAGACATCATTGTGCATTTTGCAGTGTCAGGGGGGTCAGCTTTTTAAGACCATGTTGGGAGTTTGCTTTTGAATCACATAGCCAAAGCTACGCAACCGACCTGCCCGTGTCTCGTCGCCTGTGGGCTTTGGGCACCGGCGACCGTACAAGACTTTGGCAGACGGGAGAGCAACGAAGTACAGGGCGAAATTTGGCAAATACAGCCCAAAGGGTGAAATCCTAACGCGCTCTAATATAAGCAATATATCTTGTAAATGCACGGTGTGGATTTAGGTTCAATTTTGGCCGGATAAGCATGTTAATTTTGATCGCCACTATTACCGGCTGGCCCGGTGTGCTACAGTGGAGGGCGCGGTGCCGAACGCTTCAGGGAGTTTGAGGTTGGGCGCTACTATGGCGAGCCCGATTTTAATGATAGCCAGGTGGTGGATGGTATGCTCAATATTGTAGACCAATTCGCGCTCTAGGTTGGTAGCTACGGTGAAGGGTACTTGTGTTTGCTGCAAATCACGGCACTGGAGCTGCAAGGGGCGCGCCTGCTCCAATTGTTGCAATTGGTCACAGATATGGTCGATGCGCTTTAGCGCCTGCCCGGGATGGGTCTCAACTTCGGGCGACCGCTGCCGTTTGCTGTAATCAATTTCTCCGCCAGGCTGTTGACTCTGCGCAATCAGGCACTCAAAAAACTCTATGTAATGACGGGTATGCTGGCCTATAGAGCTGTCTTGTAGCAATGGGGGTTGTTCCGTATACTGACGGGGGGTCAGGTGGGGGAGGTAGCGTTCTGCCTGCCGGAGTATCTGGGCTGCAGCCTGACTTAAATTCATAGATTTTACTTTGATTGGTCACGCCAAATATACTCCTACCTTAGGTTGGATTTAAAAAATAGGATAGGTTTTTGATGGTCCCGGCAAATTATTGACGGGTATGGCAGTCTCCGCTTCTTTGCTGCCGAAGCGGTGGCCTTTTGGTCAAAAAGCGGCCTCTGATCCCTGGTTCGGTTTGCAGTAGCTCACTATTTTATTAATGCAAATTTCTTTATATTGCACATCACATCGCATTAAGCGACTGAGTAACGGAAAGCACCCGGGTATCTTTTAGCACGGGGCTTCCGAATCGATTTTTTGTCTGATTCCTACCCTTGAAAACACCGAATCTGACGCATTCAGAGGCGTACAGGTTATACCTGTTTTACGTCTTTATGCTACCTGCAGTGAAGGTTGACTATTAATTTGACTAAATCGATTGCTCATGGTTTTTGCTACGAAAAAAGAAGATGTATACCTGCTGCAAAAGGGGCTTAGTGAGATATTCGGAGAGTTTGACCAGGCCCTGCTTGATTACCTGAAGCCGCACATTCAATGGGTTAAGTTGCACGGTAGTGACTATCTCTTTCAGCAGGGAGATGAGGGGGACGCTGTATTTTTTCTGGTTCGGGGCCGGTTACTGGCCTTGCGCAGTACCAGCTGCGAGGAAACCCCCAATGAGGTACTTGGAGAGGTGGCAAGTGGCGAAGTAGTGGGGGAAATAGCTGTGCATTCAGAGGAGCCCCGAATGGCCAGCGTGCTTGCTATACGGGACAGCGTTCTTATCAAAGTATCAGCGGAAGCTTATTTCCAAACACTTCATCGTTTCCCCCAGTTAGGCCACCGGATCACGAAGCGCATCATCAAGCGGCTGCGTCGGGATGATGAACGCCAGAATCAGGTGAAACGCCCGGCTACCCTGTTTTTGCTTGCCCTTCATCAGCATGAAGACTTTGAGGCCTACCTTGGTCAACTGCAAGGTGCCCTGGAAAAAGTAGGGGACGTGGAGGTGATAACAGAAGATATGGTCCGTCAGGCACTGGGTACCAACAGTGAAGAATCCCTTGATCTGGCTTCTGAGCGGGTTGGGCATTGGTTGGATGAGCAGGAAGCGGCGCATGATTTTCTCCTTTATACGGGAAAGCCTGACCGCAAGGATTGGATCCTGAGATGTATGCGGCAATCTGATCAGATTTTGCTGTGGGCGCACTTCTCAGCGGATTTCGCCCTGACGCCATTGGAACAACAAATGGAAGCCGCCTTTTCATCAAGCATGGCGCCTAAGATATTGGTGCTGCAGCATCCGGTTGGGGCTCCATTTCCAAGAGGGACGGTGCGCTGGCTGGATCAGCGGCCCTGGCTCGACCGCCACTTCCACATTCGTCAGGATAACCCCCGTGATATCCCACGGCTGGCACGCAGTATATGTGGCAGTGCGATTGGCCTGACGCTGGCGGGCGGAGGCGCAAAAGGCTTCGCGCACATTGGTGTGTACCGGGCTTTACAAGAACAGAACGTGCCGGTAGATATCGTGGGAGGGACCAGCGCGGGCGCTATGCTGGCTGCGGTAATTTCTTTTGACCGCAATTATGAGCAGACCGACAAATGCCTTAAAAGAGCTGCATTACATAACCCTACCAAAGATTTAAACCTGCTGCCGTTGATTTCACTGATCAAAGGCAGGCGTTTCCGGGATATGATCAGCCAGGCTATTGAGTGCCTGACCGGCTACCCGGATGTGGACCTGGCTGATTCCTGGATCCCGCTCCACGTGGTGGTCAGCAATCTGAGCAAAGCCAGGGAGGAAGTCTTTACCCGCGGTTCGGCGGTCAGGCTGCTTACTGCATCCGGAGCCGTTCCCGGGGTATTCCCGCCAGTACCTCTGGGGGATGACCTGCTTGTGGACGGTGGGAACTTCAATAACTTCCCGGTAGACGTAATGCGCAAAATGGGCGCGGGATCAGTCATTGGCGTGGACTTTCTGCTCAGCAAAGACTATAAGCTTGATTTTGATGAGGCGCCAAGCTCTTGGCAGGTACTGAAGGATAAATTCCGGCGGAAAAACAAAAAGTACAAAATGCCTTCCATGACCAGCATTATTACTAAATCTTCTCTTTTGTACAGCACGGCGCGGCGTAAAGAGACCATCCAATACCTCGACGTTCATTTTAACCCTAACGTACAAAGGTTTGGTTTTGCTTCCTGGAAAGCCTACGAGCATATTCGGGACGAAGGTTATCACCATGCCATAGAAATACTTAACGCTTTGCCCCCGGAAGAATTAAAAGCCCTGCAGACTGCGGATAGCGCAAAGCAAGAGTAGGGTGGAGCGCTGCGGAGGGGGGCGTTATGCCCTCCCGCGGCGCAACATACACTTAGCGCATGTTCGGAGCTCGTTCCTATTGCAAATCAACGCTTTATGAACCCTGCAAAAATGCGGGGCAAGCTCTGACTTCCTCACTAAATTTTCATTTAGCCCGCTAAACTCAAATTTAGTGATTGCCAGAACCGCAAATCCTTGATTTTCACGACGAAACCGCGCTACAAGCTCTTAGCCTGCTTCCTTTAAAAAAGGAGGTTGCTCCCATTCCACCGGGGTATTTTCAATCGCTTCTTTTTTGCGGCGCAGGTAGGTATTGGTCAGTTCCTTTTCCACTTTGATTTCCTGTTGCGTCCGGTACACGCTCGTCTCGGTGTCAAACCGGACTTTGTTCCGGATCGAATTATTCCGTAAGCTGACTTTTTCAAAGTTGTCCATCTCAAACTCATGCTCATAGTTGTAGAGCAGGTAATCATAGGGGCTGCGCGGTGAAATCAGCTTGACAAAAATGGGTGCAGTTTCCACAGCGATGAACAGCAGCATAATGAAAATACTAGCCCAGTAAATCGCTTCACTTTCCTGCCCCAACCGGTGCAAGGCTTCCATGCGTGCCGCCATGCCCCCGTATGCGCCCCGGTCTAGTCCGGCAATATCAGCTTTCATCAGGCTGTCTAGCTCGGCTACGGCATCCTCTTGCTCGGCAATGAGGGGCAAAGCTCGCGCTTTAATGGCCTGTAATTCAGCTTCAGCTTTGTCGGCATTTGCCTTTTTTGCACGATAGATTGGGCCCAGGTTTTTGTTGCCGGAGCCTCCCGTGCCGTCGGCCTCCCGCAGAGCCATCAGAGCAAGCGTGTCACGCAAGGCTGCCTGTGTGTTGATTTCCAACTGCAAATCCTCCAGGCGCTTCTGATGGTTTTGCATAGAGGCCTGGTACCGCTCCTGAATGATCGCTTCCTGGTCTTTGTAGACCTCCTGCTCCATTACGAGGAGCTCCGCATTAATTTCTTTCTCAAAGATCTTTAATTCCAAAGGTTTGGAAATAACCAATGCTAAAAGCACCGCCATCAACAGGCGTGGAAATGCGATGGCGAAGTCTTTCCAAAAAGTGCCCCGCTTTTTCATACTGGCTACAATATAACGGTCGAGATTGAAGATCATCAAACCCCAAACCATACCGAATAAAAAGGCGAAAAAATAGTTATCAAAGACAGTATAAACGGCATACCCGGCAGAGAAAAATGCCAAAAGCCCTGTGAAAAGGACTGTGCCGCCAATGCCAATGAATTTATTTTCATCAGATGGGCACTTTTCCAGAATGGAGGTGTCTGTTCCGGAACAGTACAGTAAGAACTGCTTGATCTTGGTCATAGTCGGGTGGTTTATTTTGAACAACAGGCGGTTAACGCCATTTAGCGCCTCAATCTTACATCCGGAATGAAAAATTATCCACTTTTTTCGATAAACCCTGGATGACTTTAAGATGGAAGGCACTCATTTGCTTGATACTCGGTTCCTGCAATGCTTGATTTGACGTTTTCCGGGGGGGGCAGGTAAAGGGAAATATCGTTCTGAGCGGCGTGAGCGACCGCGCCTCCACCTCCAAACATACTCTCAGTACCCCTCCAAACATGCACGAAGCAGCTTTGTAGCATTTCGGGGCTTGTAAAGCATGGATTTACAGTGTTTTTGAGCTTAAAAAAGTCTCTAAAATTACTCCCGGGTACAATTCAAATACAACCATTTGGGGTATTGTTTTTCACAATGTCAAATTTAATAAGCAGAACGCCCTGATCGGCTGCATTATTTATCCTTAAATTTAATAGAAAAAGCACAATAAATTGAACGTTTTATTTAGTTTTGTATTCAAACTGAGAACAAAATAAAGAGAGAATGGAATTTAAACAGCTTTCCCCCCTAGAACTAAGGGATCTTATTAATAAGTACAATTCAGATCTGAGAAAATTACAGTATCAGGTTTTGAAAACACAGGCAATGATCGATGAGCTTGAAGGCTACGCCGCTCAGGCAGAGGAAGTATTAGGACTGGATTTATCGATCACAAAGGAAGCGCCAGAAGCAGCTCCGCCTGCACCGGCTAAAAAAGCACCGGCTAAAAAAGCAGCAGCTAAAAAAGCGCCAACGAAGAAAGCGCCTGAGGAAAAGGCAGTAGCTGAAAAAGCCCCCGAAAAAAAAGCAACAACAGAAACAGCGCCTGAGAAACCCAAGCGCCGCGGTCGCCCACCGGGGTCTAAAAACAAAAAGACGGCTGCTAAAAAAACAAAGAGCGCCGGTACCCAAACAAAAAGTAAAGGCCGTGGGCGCCCACCCGGCTCAAAAAATAAAAATAAACCTACCGCAAGTAAAGAGAAAACCAACAAAGCCACGGCTACCAAAAAAACGAGCCCTCCTGCTAAAGAGGATGACGCACCTGGCTATCGCCTGTCAAATTGGGATGACTTTGTATTGAACAGCATCAAGGAAAAGCAGAAAGTGCTAACGACTTCAGATCTGACCAAAATCGGCGTAGCTAACCCCGACATTAAACTGGGAGCTGCTCAGATTAAGACAAAACTGAACGCGAGCCTCCACAAGTTGGCGAACAAAAAAGAGCTGCTGGCAAAGGTGGAGCACTCTGGCCGAGGGTTTGCCTACGCCCTTCAGGAATGGGTGAGCAAGTCCGGAGAGTTGCCTAAAAAATATGTAGAAGATTAGAGTTTATTAATGCACCACGCCTGAGCAGGCGCGTGCAACTCACTTGCTGATACGACAAAGCCACACTTCGGACATCCGGGTGTGGCTTTTTGTGTAAAAACAAAACCCCTGCAGCCATGAGCCACAGAGGTTTTTGTTCCTTAAAAAGTAGTTTGGTACCCCAAATATAGGGTTTGTGCCAACAAAAAGCAACTACGATGTCACAGTTGGTAAAATTTCTTGATGTGCTTGCGGACATAAATGAGCCGGGCAGTACCTACGGACAGGATGATGGGCGATAGCGCCAGTAAAAACCATCCCAAAGGACGGATTTCTTCCAGTGCTGCCATTTCCAGGATCGCAAAGCCTGCGCTCAGAAAAACAACGGCGGTACGAAAGTAAGCCAGGAAAGTACGCTCGTTGGCCAGCCGTGTACGTTCAATAGCCAAAATATCTCTGGTGATCAAAGTTGCCTTTTCACTCATTTTTTGCTGCAAAAATCCGGCTTTTGCGCATTCCCTTCAAGGCAGTAGATCACAAAAGGGCAACTTTTGAATTTTTTTGGGTATTTTTTGTATTTGTTTCAAAACTCAACTAGATTGCATCTGCAATGAATTATGGCGTAGCACATACCACCTTTTCTTCATCATTCCTGCCACCGTTCCCGGCAGGTGCTCGCCGACGTTCCCCTCGTCGCCCATAGGGGCGTCAACATCAACATATAACCCATTCAGGGTGAGGGTTTCTCCTTTGCCTCCCATTTTCCCTGGCGAAAGTTAAAACCAGATTTGTATCCATTGATCTGAAAAAACCATTTGGCTAATACACCGCCAAAAGTAAAATGTATCCATTTGACTCATGAAGTTTGATATCCAATTTGCTGATGCTTCCCACGAAGCCTACGCTGAAGAAATATGCCAGGAATATGCGGAATCGGCCCGCGCCCGGGGTACGGGTATCGCCAAGCGCGTACCTGAGTATATACGCACCAAAATGCAAAACGGCAACGCTGTGATCGCCCTGCACGAGGGGCAGGTCGCAGGCTTTTGTTACATCGAGGTCTGGGGCCACGACCGCTACGTTGCCAATTCTGGCCTGATCGTTTTCCCGCAGTACAGGCAGCATGGCCTGGCCCGGCAAATTAAAGGCAAAGCCTTTGAGTTGTCCCGGAATAAATACCCGCATGCCCGCCTGTTTGGTATCACCACGAGTATGGCCGTCATGCGCATCAACTCCGACCTGGGCTACCGTCCGGTGACTTTTTCCGAACTCACTCAGGACGATGCCTTCTGGGCCGGCTGCCAGTCTTGCCCTAATTATGACATCCTCGAACGCAATCAGCGGCAAATGTGCCTGTGCACGGCTATGCTCGCGCCTTCCAAAGAGGAGGCAGATGCCATGGCCTACGATATGACCGCTATGATTCTAAACCAACGTTAAATCCTTCAATAAACATGAGCCAACCACCTAAAGTGGTCCTCGCCTACAGCGGCGGCCTCGATACTTCTTTTTGCGTCAAGCACCTGACTGTAGATAAAGGCATGGAAGTGCATGCCCTTACGGTAAATACCGGCGGATTCTCCCCGGAAGAGCTGGAAGCGCTGGAACAGAAAGCCCTGCAGCTCGGCGCCGCATCTTACAAAGCTGTGGACGCCTTGCCCACCTACTACGATCAATGCCTGCGCTACCTCATTTACGGCAACGTGCTCCGCAATAACACCTACCCGCTGAGCGTAAGCGCGGAGCGGATGTTCCAGGCACTGGAGACCGTTAAATATGCCAACAGCCTGGGTGCGGATGCTGTCGCTCACGGCAGTACCGGCGCTGGTAATGATCAGGTGCGTTTTGACCTGGTCTTCGAAGTGCTGGGCAACAACCTGCAGGTGATCACCCCAATACGGGATATGCAGCTGTCCCGGCAGGAAGAAATTGACTACCTGAAAAAGTACGGCATCAACTGGCCCTGGGAGAAAGCAAAATACTCCATCAATCAGGGGGTCTGGGGTACAAGTGTTGGTGGCGCGGAGACCCTGACTTCGCATCAGACCCTGCCGGAAGAAGCTTACCCCAGCCCGCTGACGCAAAAGGAACCGGAGGAAGTAGCCCTGCATTTCAAAAAAGGGGAACTCACCGGACTGAACGGACATACTTACGAACATCCTCTGCAAGCCATTCAGGCCCTGCAAGAAAAAGCAGCCCCCTTTGCCATCGGGCGTGACATGCACGTAGGCGATACCATCATCGGCATTAAAGGCCGGGTAGGGTTCGAAGCCGCCGCACCGCTCATCATCATCAAAGCCCATCATTTACTGGAAAAGCACACGCTCACCAAGTGGCAGCAGTACTGGAAGGAGCAACTGGCCAATTGGTATGGTATGTTGTTGCACGAAGGCCAACTGCTGGAGCCGGTGATGCGCAATATCGAGACTTTCCTGACCGAAACACAGGCGACAGTAACCGGCAGCATTACCGTCAAACTCCATCCTTACCGCTTCGAGCTAATCGGTATTCAGTCAGATTACGATCTGATGAACAGTGGCTTCGGGCAATACGGCGAGATGAACAAGGCCTGGAGCGGGGAAGATGTCAAAGGCTTCACCAAAATCCTGTCGACTAACCTGAAAATCCACCATTTCGTACAGCAAAATGCACCAAAAGATGATTAACGCAGGCATCATAGGCGGAGCGGGCTACACAGCCGGAGAGCTGCTCCGCATTCTCATCAATCACCCGGATGTTGAAATCGCCTGGGTACAAAGCAATAGTCAGGCGGGCAAACCAGTCACCGCAGTGCATACCAGCCTGCTGGGCGAGACTTACCTCCATTTTCAGGCCGAAGCTGACTATGGCAGTGTGGATGTGCTCTTTCTATGCATGGGCCATGGCCGCTCGGCCAGCTTCCTTTCGGAAAATGAAGTGCCGGAGGAGGTCCGCATCGTCGATCTGAGCACGGACTTCCGGGCGGAAAGCGAAGACCACGACTTCGTATATGGCTTGCCCGAGCTGCAGCGCGACCGCATCCGCTCGGCTACGCGTATTGCCAACCCGGGCTGCTTTGCCACGGCGATTCAGCTGGCGCTGCTGCCTTTGGCTAAAAATGGCTTACTGGAGGATCATGTGCATGTACACGCCGTCACGGGCTCCACCGGGGCAGGGCAGGCGCCCACTCCTACTACGCACTTCAGCTGGCGCAATAATAATATCTCGATCTACAAGGCTTTCCGGCATCAGCATCTACAGGAAATTGGGCAGAGCGTACGCATGTTGCAGCCTGATTTTGATATGGACATCAACTTCCTGCCGCTGCGGGGCAACTTCCCCCGGGGTATTTACGCCAGTACTTACCTGTATACTGATCTAAAGGCGGTGAAAGCCACAGAGCTGTTTGAGGAATTTTATGCGGATTCTCCTTTCGTATTCTGCTCTCCCACCAATCCGGACCTCAAGCAGGTGGTGAATACCAACAAAGGGGTGCTTTACCTCGACTGGCATGAGGGCAAACTGTTGGTCGTTAGTATGATTGACAACCTGCTGAAAGGGGCTTCCGGGCAGGCGGTACAAAATATGAATCTGCTGTTTGGGCTGGACGAATCGGCTGGCCTGCGGCTCAAACCTTCTCAATTTTAAATCCTATGCAGCATTTTACCTCCGTACACGATGTAGCGGACCCGGCAGCGCTGGTCCAAAGTGCCCTGCAGCTCAAGCAAAGCCCGCCGGAAGACCTGCTTTCCATTGGGAAGCACAAGACGATGGTCCTCTTGTTTTTCAACCCCAGTCTCCGCACCCGCCTGAGCACGCAGAAAGCTGGCCTCAGCCTCGGCATGCAGGTGATGGTGCACAACGCCGGTCAGGGCTGGCAGCTGGAGTTTGAAGATGGGGCCATTATGAATGCCGATAAGGCAGAGCATGTGAAGGAAGCGGCGGGTGTCATCAGTCAGTATGCGGATATTATCGGTGTGCGCACCTTCCCCAGCCTGACAGACCGCGAGCGCGATTATCAGGATTTTATACTGGAGCAATTCAAAACGCATGCGAAAGTGCCGGTCCTCAGCCTGGAATCGGCTATCCGTCACCCCCTGCAGTCGCTGGCGGACTGGGTCACGATTGAAGAGCACCGGCCAACCCATCGCCCCAAAGTAGTACTTAGTTGGGCACCCCACCCGAAAGCCCTGCCCCAAGCCGTCGCTAACTCCTTCCTGGAGTGGATGCAGGTGGCCGATGTAGACCTTTGCCTGACCCATCCCGAAGGCTATGAACTGGCCCCGGAGTTTGTAGGCGATACGCCGGTCATTTATGATCAAAAGAAGGCTTTTGAAGGGGCCGACTTCGTATACGTCAAAAACTGGTCGCCTTACCAAGCTTACGGGCAGGTGCAAAATCAGGGCACCGACTGGATGATCAGCCCGGAAAAAATGGAGGGGACGAACAACGGCCGCTTCATGCACTGCCTGCCGGTACGCCGCAATGTGGTGGTGGCGGACGCTGTGATCGACAGCCCGCGCTCCCTGCATTTGCAGCAAAGCAACAACCGCACCTGGGCGGCGATGGCGGCGATTAAGGAATTACTGAAAAGCTAGAGAGATGCCAACACTTACTATCCTGAAAATCGGGGGCGCTCTGCTACAGGAGCCCGAAGCCCTCAGTGACTGCCTCCACTATCTCCACAAGCTGGAGGGGCATAAAATCCTGGTACACGGCGGTGGGCGGCGCGCCAGCCAAATCAGTAAAGCCCTCGGCATTACCCCGCGCATGCACGAAGGCCGACGCCTTACCGACGAGGCCACGCTGGAGGTGGTGACGATGGTCTACGCCGGGCTGGAAAACAAGCGCACCGTCGCCCAACTGCAAGCCCTCGGCTGCCCGGCCATCGGGCTGAGTGGGGCGGATGCAAATATTATCCTTTCGGAAAAACGGCGGGGCGGAGCTGTGGATTACGGCTATGCGGGGGACGTAATCAGCGTGCAGGCGGAGCAACTACAGGCTTTACTGAGCGCCGGCTTAGTCCCCGTCTGCTGCGCCATCACCCACGATGGGCAGGGACAGCTGCTCAACACGAATGCAGATACCATTGCCGCTTCCCTTGCTGCCGGGCTGGCACCTTATTACGAGGTGGAATTGCAGTACTGCTTTGAGCAGCCCGGTGTGATGCGGGATATCAAAGACCCGGCATCCCTCATCCCGTCCTTAAACCCAGACAGCTACGCTGCCTACCGGGCAGATGGTGTGATCGTAGACGGCATGGTGCCTAAATTGGATAACGCCTTCCGGGCGGTGCAGGCGGGGGCGAAGCGGGCGGTGATTGCGGATTTGGCGGGGTTGAAGGCTGGTGGGGGTACGGAGGTGGTTGACTAATCCATCTGTCTTGTTCCCCATCCATACCATTATTTATTTAATCTTCCTGATCTCTTTCTCCAGAATAGGAAGGTAGCGGGTAATGATAAGCCAAAGCACCTCATCTGAGACGGAATCGTATCCGTGAATTATCCGGTTTCGAGTATCTACGATTTTTCTGGAGTTACTGATTGAGATATTTGGATCTACCCTTAAAATTCGGCTCATAGCTTCGCCAATGATTTCAATATTTCGTTCTACAGCTCTTTTGGTCTTGATGTCTTTTTCAAATTCTGTATACGTGCCTGAGCTGGGAAGGAAATCATTTATCTCAGCAATCGCTTTTTCAATATCCTCAAGCCATACCTTTATTTCCTCTTGCATAAACGATGGCTTTTTGCTTGTTCACTAAACCTTTGAAAACTTTATTCCTAATGGAACGCTCTTCCAGCAGATCAATCTTTCTTTCAAATATTTTTTCTAGCTCAAACTTCAGATTGAAGTAGTTTTCTGCGTATTCGATAGGATCAGTTGAAGAGATAGAGACGACAAAATCAATATCGCTTTCTGGATTGAATTTAGAAGTTAAAATCGACCCAAAAACAGATAATTCATCGACTTCAAACAATGAGCACACCTCTTCCAGTACTTCACTTTGTTTGCGAATTAATTCTATACCCATCTCTTAACCTCTTTTAATTTGTTCTTCTACGCTATCGTCTATATTACTCCAAGCCCCAAATAAATCTTTCCACTCATGATCATTCCGTTTGTTTGTGGACTGATCTACATGAATACTTTCCGTGAGCTCCGCAATAAGCCTGAGGCGGAGGTCAATATTCAGGTGGCGTAGCATTGCCATATAATCCAGAACTAAGCGGTCTTCAGTTGACATAAGAAGTTGATTATGCTTTGGATATTAGACGATAACATACTGCTTAAGAACAGCTAGCGGCACCAAACAGTTCCCGCTTCTGCTCGCAGGCAGGAATTCAATCCATTATCTGCCACCTGCTTATTTAAAGTCATGCTCAATCCCCGCCTCCTTAATCAAATATATGCCATAGTCCCGTATGGCATGGATAATAGGGATGCAGGTTTTGCCTTTCTCTGTCATTGAATTTTCCACTTTTGGGGGGCAATACTGCGTATACTTCCCGGGTTAACGAAGCCCTCCGCTAGCTCCCTTAGCTGTGAGGTGAGTATCTTGTCGGTAATGTGCGGGATGCTTCGCTTCAACTCGCTGTAGCGCGTGACCTTGTCTTTTAGCCGCCACAGCGCCATGATCAAAGTTACAGTTTTTGATCTGTAATCGAGTCTGATCTATTAGGGGGCTAAAACAGCAATAGGTAAGGATTGATACCTCATATTAATATATTAATTTAGCATTAGTACCGTTCAAATAGAGTCACAACAACAACGTCTACAATGACTAACTGAAGACTCAGTACTAAATGAGACAGATAACAAGCCCGTCTGATTCGGGCAATTCTAACTACACTACCCTTACTCTTCGAACATAAATTTGATCAAATCCCCCTTAAATTACCGTCAAACTAGCCACAAAAGATATGAATACGCCACCACTTGCCGCCAATGCCATTGCCCTGCTGCGATCCCTCATCGCCACGCCTTCTTTCTCCCGCGAAGAAGAGAAGACGGCCGGGCTAATCGACCGTTTTCTGAAAGATGCAGGCCTAACTACGCACCAAAAAGGGCACAACATCTGGGCCTTCAACCGGCACTACGACGAAACCAAACCCAACGTACTGCTCAATTCCCACCACGATACCGTCAAGCCGGTGGCAGGCTGGACAAAAGACCCTTTCTCACCGGATATGGAAGAGGGCACGCTTTACGGCCTGGGCAGCAACGACGCCGGCGGTCCTCTCGTCAGCCTGATCGCCACTTTTTTGCACTTTTACGAACGGGAAGACCTGCCCTTCAACCTCATTCTGGCCGCTACAGCGGAGGAGGAGATCTCAGGTGCGAATGGCATAGCTGCGGTGCTCCCGGAACTCCCGGAAATTTCTGTAGGCATCATCGGGGAGCCTACGCAGATGCAGCTGGCCATAGCCGAGCGCGGCCTGATGGTGATTGATGCAGAAGTCACAGGTATCGCCGGGCATGCAGCCAGAAATGAGGGCGTCAACGCCATCTACCTGGCGCTAAAGGATATTGAGTGGATCCAACAGCACGATTTCGAGCGGGTAAGCCGCTTGCTGGGGCCGGTGAAGGCTACCGTGACGCAAATTAAAGCCGGCCATCAGCACAATGTGGTGCCCGACCGCTGCGACTTTGTGATCGATGTGCGCACCAATGAGCACTATACCAACGCGGAGGTGCTGGAATATCTGCAGATTCATACACAATCTATACTCGTGCCCCGCTCCCTGCGCCTCAACCCCAGTGGTACACCGGAAGACCACCCGCTGGTGCAGGCAGGTATCGCCCTGGGCATGTCTACCTACGGCTCGCCCACGCTCTCCGATCAGGCGCTCTGCCCTTTTCCTACCGTCAAAATAGGCCCCGGCGACTCCGCCCGTTCGCATACGGCGGATGAGTACATTAAGGTGTCGGAAGTGGAGGAAGGGATTGAGCGGTATATTAGGTTGTTGGAGGGGTATGTGGAGCGGGTGTAGAGAAGAGTTTAATTAATCCAGCATACCCAACAACTCTTCCAACGGCTCTTCAATATTAATCGCTTTAGCCTTAGCAAAGAAGTCTGCTTTGATTATCGGATGATAGTCTTGTTCTGCCTTCATTTCCTCAAGTGTGACATGCTTTCTCACTGGCTTTACGGAAGCCATATATGCAGGCATGCTTTCTAAAGACTGATTATCCTCCTCTTTTGATTGTCGGTTTTTCAATAGGAATGTTGACACCTCAAGCTCAGCCATCTCCGCAGCTTCCTGTGCAGATATGGTATGGTTTTTAAACAAAAAATGAGCAATCATTTCTTTGATCTGTCTACCTTCTAACTGGTCTGGTATTTTTAGCGTAAGCTCTTTCATCTCCTAAGTTTCTATTGCTAATAAACAAGAAACACTAAATTAGCCATTTTTAGTTCATTCGCCGCAGCACCTGTGCTCATAACAAGCAGCAATTATGAAACTCTGGCAAAAATCCTACACCCTCGACCAGCAAATTGAAGCCTTCACCGTAGGGCAGGACCGCGAACTCGATGCCTACCTGGCGCCCTGGGATATCCTCGGCTCTCTGGCGCATGTGCAGATGCTCACTAAAATCGGGCTGATTACCGAAGAGGAACTGACCCAGCTGCAAGCCGCCCTGCGCCGACTGTATAGAAAGGCAACCGAAGAAGGCATGGCCGTGGAGGCAGGCATGGAAGACATCCACTCCCAGGTGGAATATATGCTGACTGAAGAGCTGGGCGATATTGGCAAAAAAATACACGCAGGCCGCTCCCGCAACGATCAGGTGCTGGTGGATCTGCGGTTGTACTTCCGCTCGGAGATAGAGGAAGTCACTCACCTCATGGGCGAGCTGTTTCAAACCCTTTTACAGCTTGCCGAACAGCATAAAGACATTCTGCTGCCCGGCTACACCCACTACCAGGCGGCTATGCCCTCCAGCTTCGGGCTGTGGTTTAGCGCTTACGCGGAAAGCCTGGTGGACGACCTGCGGCTGTGGCAGGGTATTTATCAAACCATCAATCACAATCCGCTTGGCTCAGCGGCCGGTTACGGCGCCTCCTTCCCGCTCGACCGTCGCATGACCACCGAACTGCTGGGGTTTGAAGACCTGAGCTACAACGTGGTGCATGCTCAGATGGGGCGCGGCAAGTCCGAACAGCAACTGAGCTACGGCATAGCGGGCACTGCGGCTACCCTGGGCAAGCTCGCTGCCGACGTGGTGCTTTATGTCAGCCAGAATTTTGCCTTTTTATCCTTTCCGGACGAGCTGACGACCGGCTCCAGCATTATGCCCCACAAGAAAAACCCGGATGTGTTCGAGCTGCTGCGCGCCCGGTGCAACAGCCTTCAGGCCCTGCCCGTTCAAATCAGCCAGTTGACCGCCGGTTTGCCTTCCGGCTACCATCGAGATTTCCAATTGTTGAAAGAAGCCATCTTCCCTGCCCTGCAGCAGCTTAAGCAGTGCCTGAGCATTCTCAACTACGCCCTGCCCCACGCCCGCCCGGCGGAGCGGCTGCTGGAAGACGAGCGCTACCGCTACCTCTTCAGCGTGGAAGCGGTCAATCAGCTGGTGCTCGAGGGCAAGCCCTTCCGGGAAGCCTACCAGATTGTGGGCGGACAGATTGCTAACGGCAGCTTCGAGCCACCCCGTGAGCTGAAACACACGCACGAAGGGAGTATTGGGAATTTATGCCTGCCGGAAATCCGGACGAAGTGGGAACGTACCGCTCAGGGCTTCCCCTTTGAGCAGGTTGAAAAAGCCATTCGGCAATTGGTACAAAAAGGTTAATCAAAATAGTTCGTCGTAAGCGTCCGCTGCGTTTTTGTACCACTCAATCATACGATCGTGTGCCTGAGCCTGGTCAAATTCGCTCACATCCCATTTTTCGAGGCCCGTCCATTCCACCATACCTTCGTGGTCTTCGTGCTTAGGGTCGTTGATGGCTTCCACCAGGTGGTAGTAGCCCCAAATACCACCGCAATCTTCGGTCGGACAGGCGCCTTCACCTTTGAGTAGCTTAGGGTAGGTTTCGCCCGGTTCTGCTTCCAGTACTTTCTGTACCTCTACGGCGTGTTCCCACCCATCTCCGAAGTCATATTCGTAGATCAGGGTGTCGCCTTTGGCGCTAAGGTAGTCTTGTACCTTTTCCTCGCGGCCGTCCTGCGTCTCATCCATATCGAACTCGTCTGGCATTCCGATGCTGAAATTTCGCCGCCGATCGGTAAAAGCATGCAGATGGCTGTTGGTCCAGCCCATGGCACCCTGTATAATCGCATGCAGCTGCTGAAAGTCCAGCCCTGCCGGGATTTGTAACTGCCGCCAAATGGAGGGCTTTTGGGAGCCCATCAGCGTTATTTTGAGCTGAAAAATGGTTTGGCTCATCGGGTATCCTCTTTTTTTAACTGTGATTGCAAAATTGCCTTTTGGGAGTGTCCGAGTCAAGGCATAAAGTTAACTTTTAAGCAATATCAAAACCTTACCTTTGTCAAAAACTGCATTACGCGATATGAAAAAGCTACTCTTCCTTCTCGCCACTATCCTCGTGGTACAGAGCTGCAACAACAGTTACCAGCAAATAGCCATCCGTAAAAAGCCGAAAAATGTGATCCTGCTGATTGGGGACGGCATGGGGCTGACGCAGATGTCTACCGCTTTTTATTATCAGGATAAAACACCCAGTTTTACCCGTTTTCAGCATATTGGTTTGCACCAGAATGAACCCACTGACGCTACGATTACCGACTCGGCGGCCGGGGCAACGGCATTTTCAACTGGCTATAAATCCTACAACAGCGCCATCGGGGTAGATAAAGATACGATTGCCCGGGAGACGATCCTCGAGATGGCTGCAGCCCGCGGTCAGGCTACCGGTGTCATCGCTACTTCCTCTATTACCCACGCTACGCCGGCTTCCTTTTTCGCGCATGTTGCAAACCGCGGCATGGCGGACGAAATTGCGGCTCAGCTATCCACAGCGCCTGTCGATTTCTTTGCGGGTGGAGGCATTGAGTTCTTTGCCCGCCGTAAGGATGGCAAAAATTACCTGGATTCTCTTGCCGCTTACGGTTACCTGGTGGATACTACTGCGCTTGCCAGGCCTGCAGCCTGGGATTATAGTAAAAAGTATAGCTACCTCCTGGCTTCCGATGGCATGCCAAAAATGTCAGAAGGCAGGGGAGACTTCTTACCTGATGCTACCGCTATGGCTATTGATTTTCTTGCTCAGGACAAAGGCGGCTTTTTCCTCATGGTGGAAGGCTCTCAAATTGACTGGGGCGGGCATGCGAACGATGGTGATTACATCATTGAGGAAGTAAAAGACTTCGATAAAGCGATTGATGTGGCGCTGGATTTCGCTGAAAGGGATGGGAATACATTGGTTATCGTTACCGCTGACCACGAGACCGGCGGGATGTCGCTTTCTGCCGCAGAGGTGCGCATGCAGCGGACTTATGAGCACCTTCAGCCCACCTTTAGCACCGGCGGCCACTCTGCCACGCTCATTCCGGTTTATGCCTATGGGCCTGGCGCAGCTAAGTTCCAGGGTATTTACCAAAACAACGATATCTTCAGTCTGATGCTGCAGGCGCTGCGCTGGGAATAGGGTTTTAAGGCATGTTATACGCCCCTCGGGCACAATAGACTTGATGCGTCGGGGATCATTACAGGGTTAAAATAGCGCTGCCTCTTCCTATCCCGGTTCTACCGGGATGCCTTTTTTCAGTCCATTAGCTCAGGCTAAGCTCCTGAAATACCGGTTATTACCGGGACGTGTGGTTGAAAATAGCTCATTTTCCCCACTGCACTGATCCGACGCATCAAGTCTATTGTGCCGGGGGGAGTATATAAAAAACGCCCGGTACAGGCTTCATTGCTGTACCGGGCGCTGCTATTTCAATAGCAACGAGCTCCAAACAAGCTCTAAGCTATTAGTGCTTAGCGGCTAATGACCGCTCGTTCTACAAACTGCCGGCCGTCTTGTGTCAAACGGATCAGGTAGGTGCCCTCAGGCAGTTGATTGGTCTGAATCGGGAAGGTATTCGCCCCGGTTGCAGCCTGTTCGGTGAAAGCCTGCAGGGTACGGCCCATGAGGTCGAGCAGTTCGACTTCCACTGCCCCAGCATCGGTTGCCCGGTATTGCAAGTGTACCAGGTCTTGTGCCGGATTTGGGAAAATACGGAAGCCTGCGCCTTTGCTCAGGTCGTTGCTTTCCAGGCCGCTTGCGTTGGCCAGCCCTGTACCATTATCTTCCCCTGGCAATGAGGAGCCAATGGTAATGGTATAATCCTCTACCTCACCGTACGGGAAGGCTTCGCAGGAAGTAGGGTAGGCGTTATACTTCATGGCTACCCGCAGTCGGGTGGTGCCAGGCGTGGCGCTGGAAGAGACACTCAGGGTGCCCGACAAGGTGCCGGTGCCCGAGCCTTGCCCGATTTGCTCGCCTGCATCTGTGAAGTCCCCATCCCGGTTGTAGTCGACCCATAAGCGCCAGTATTCCGTATAGGTAGAACTGGAGAAGCCAGGGACAAGGGTAACGGATACAGTACCGCCGGGCGTCAGTGCCGTGGAGAGGTTGGTATAATCGCCGTAGCCGCCATCGTTACCAGAGTTGTTGTTGATGCTGCCAAACTGCAGGCGCTGAATCCATTCGAAGGAGCTGTTGTTGCCCTGAGAGCCGCAGTAGCTTGGCGGTGGCGGCGGTGGGGTACTGCCCACGCAGAAATTAGTCGTTTCGCTGTTGGTGAAGTTGCCGCCAGAGGCCAGTACAGTACTGCCATCAGTGAGGCTGTAGGAACCATTGCCATAGGCACAGCAGATGCCATCACCGTAGCTGTCGAAGATGGTGAAATCGTAGCAGCCGTTGGGCAGGCAGAGGTCTTCAGTGACCGTGGAGCCAGCGCCGCTGTACGAGCCGCCGGAAGCTACCGCTATACCGCTGCTGTTGAGGACTTCCCAAGTGGTCTCACCGGGGTAATTGTCCAGGTTGATGGTCAGGGTTACCTCGTTGTCGTCGCAAGCGGGGCCACCACCGCCGCCGCCATCACAAGCCTGCAGGCAGGAAGCATTAGACACGCGGTTGCGGATGACATTACCAGGCTGTGGCCCGAAGCCCAGGTTGAAGTTAATACCTACGCTTTGTACATGGCAGTAGCTCATAATAGTACCGCCGTTGCTTGGGAAACCGGGAAGCGAACAAGAGCCTTCAGTACCTCCGGCGCAGCCATCAATTGCGGTGTTGTTGCCGTTCCAGACGCAGGCGTGGGTGTGCCGTGAGCCGAAGAGGTGCCCAAACTCGTGCGTCACCACCATAATGGTAAAGGAGTAGGTTGGTACCTGAGCATAAGTAGAACCGATAGAGGAAAAGCAAAGGCTGTTGTCTGGATTGCTGTTGCAAAGCCCGGAGAAACCAGCGGCGATACCCCCGCTTGCCTGATAGGAAAGCAAGTGCCCCAGGTCACCGTTCACCCCGTTGCGATAGCTTTGAAAGTCTGAAAGCATGCCAGAGCTGGAAGAACTGGAGTAAGGGCTCGTAGCACTCCAAACGAAAATTTCAGAGATCACGGTGTTGATATTCTCATTGGCGTAAAGCGTGGCCGCCTCGTTGGCAATACCAGTCACGTAGTTGGTCGCCCCTTGTGTACCGCCTTTATTTTGGAAGATGTCGTAATCTACTTCGTAGTACAGGCGTACACAATCGCTGAGGGCACGGGTGCCAATCTGTGGTTGCAGCTCCTCCCGGGTGTAGCCTACGCCATCATCCGGCGTACCGCACTCATAAGCCATTTGCTGCAGCACATCACTATCGTTGTACAGGATGTAGCGGGCTTCGTTCCGGTTGCCTTCGAGCTGTCCGAGTACCAGGTTGCCCGTAGCATTCGAGCTGAAGAGCCCCATCATACCGTCCTCGAAAACACTGAGGGAAGCTACTGAAGTTTCTTCGCCTTTGATGACCCCACGGTAGTGTACCCCGTAGTCTACCTCTGCCGGAGCTTCTGTTTGACTGTCGGTAACCTGGAAATCATCGGTGAACAAGTTCACTTTGACGAGCTCTATTTCCAGCTGGTTACGATGGGTGGAAGGCAGCGCAAACGTGATTTGGTCGGGCTGCTCGGCGTGGAGCTGCTGTACGATTTCGTCCCGCATTTCAAGCAGGTCGTATTGCTGCGGGGCTTCGTCCCCGAGGTTGGCTCTGTCTGCCGATAAGTCAAACGCCGTAACCGTTTGGAAGGCCGCGCCTTTGTTTTTTTCCGCCTGTACCAGCTCGGCAGGCTTCAGTATGCCTTGCCCAAACAGGGAAAAGGCGAGTAAACAATAAATTGTAGTGAGTAGAGATTTCATACTAATTATTAAAGAGGTTAAAGAATTTAGGTGTCTGTCTTTGCGCCTGCGCACAGGACTGCTGGGGCTGGCCCGTTTCCGTGGAAAGCAGGCAGCATAGGGCTGTACAAACCTGACACCGCATTTGCAGGTGTCAAATGCACAAGCAATACTGGACTTGATGATGTTAGCGCTTGCCGGGTATTCATCAGTTGGCTAAGCGTAGCAGAATTAATTTTATACGCGATTGGTTTTTGGCGGCACGTCTGCTTTGTGGTAGCCGTGCACGGCTGCAAAATCACCTCATTTAAAATCAAATATGCTCACTTTTGCTCAACCCTGAAGGCCTGAACAAGCGCACAACTGCAATTGCTGTCCTGAGTTCAAAACTCAGGCAGGCGTTACTATCCGATACTGTTTAGGTACATCAGTACCTGCGGGTGAATAATATCCTGTAGGAGCACAGGAGAGTGTTGGTTCTGGTAAGAAGCTGTAGTACTTTTCTAATACAACCAGGGTGTATATTAAAGTTTGGATCCAAAAGAAAAGCCCGGGGTTTATTTCGTCTCGACGGGGATAAATGTAACAAAAATTGATGTATGAGCAAAAAAAAAGGATAATAGACGTTAGTTTTTTTGAAAAAAGAGCGCTGCGGCTCCTTTGCCACAGCGCTCGAAATTCACACAATTAATGCCATGTCTTTACAGCTCGGGTCTGAGCGTATGTTTGGAGCACCTTTACGTTGCAAATCAGCGCTTCATGAACCCCCGCAGAAATGCGGGGCAGGCTATGGCGTCCGGTTTTTTCGGTCACTTAGCCCGCTAAACGCCCTCCAAAATCCCAACAAGCGCTAAAACCTGGAAACGGTAAATTTATCTACCCAATATTGCTGTCCGGCCTGTACCCGTACCACATAGGTGCCGGCCGGCAGTTGGCTGACATTAAGCTGCTGCTGTAGGGTGCCCGGCATCCAAACCGGGGTATTCACAGGCATTTGCTGACCGGTCAGGGAATAGACTTCCACACTTGCCGGTTGGTTTTGCGGGCTGCCGAGCTGTAGGGTAAGCATGTCTCCAACCGGATTGGGGAACAAGCTCAGCTCAGCCTGCGGCGTGCTTTCTTCCAGTGCGGCGAGAGGCGTGCCTAATCCAGTGCTACCGGCACAGTCTTCCCCTTCATAAATGAGGATATTCCGGAAGTAGGAATTGCCATTTCGGGGCGACCGGTCGTGGTCGGCCGCAAAGAAAAGATACTGGAATTCACCGGTATAAAACTCACCGATGGGGATGGTATACTTCTTCCAAATGGATCCGCCAGGGTAGTTGTCGTAATTGCCATAGCCCCAGTTTTGTACACCGTGTAGCCGGATCAGGCGGTTGGAAGAAATGCTGGTGTTCTCATCAAAGCCAATGCCATGGATTTCACCCTGACGGGTAGCACCGAACTCGAGTTCGATTACGGTATTGGGCGTTACCTCGTAGTTCACTTCAATCGCTTTCCAGGCGTTGTTCTGAATGCGTAAGACTTCTCCATCACTCAGCAGGTCGTAGGAACCAGCATCCTGAGGCCCGCCAAAAGAAAGGATGTCATATTCCGTGAAGTCAATGGGCAGGCAGTTGTTGTTCCCGGGTCCGGGTGCTTCCGTGGGCAGGCAGAAGTTGACTTCTTCGCCCGTACCGAAGGCTCCGCCCGTGGCCAGTAGCAATCCGCTGGTATCGATCAGGGTATAGAACCCTTCCCCGAAATCGCAGCAGATGCCATCGCCGTAGGTGTCCCGGATTTCGAATACGTAGCAGCCTTCCTTCAGGCAGAGCGTCTCGTTGATTTCGGTACCGTTGGTGGAGTTGGGGTAGGGGCCGCCGCTGTACTGCAGTTCACCGCTCGTGTCCCGGATTTCCCAGGTGGTTTCAATACCATAGGCATCAAGGACGATCGCCAGCTCAACTTCCTGGCCAGCGCAGGTATCACCGCCCCCGCCTCCATCGGTATCGCAGGCTTGCAGGCAGGAGGCATCAGCTACGGCATTGCGCAGCACATTGCCCGGCTGAAAGCCAAACCCTTTGCTGAAATTGATGCCAACGCTCCGCAGGTGGCAGTAGCTCATCATCGTTCCGCCATCCGAGGGCCATCCCGGAGAAGCGCAGTTCCCTTCCGTGTAGCCGGCACAGTCGTCGATTGCCGTATTATTACCATTCCAGGCGCAGGCGTGGGTATGACGGGCACCGAAGGAGTGGCCAAGCTCGTGTGCTACCACCATTACCGAGAAGGAATAGGTGGGCACATCGGCGTAAGTGGCGTTGATACTGCTGAACCCATGGCGTGGGGCGTAATCGTTGCACAAACCAGATAGATAGGCAATACCTCCTGAGGCCTGATAGCTGATCAGTTGCGCCAGGTCACCGTTAAAGGTGGGGCGCTCGTTCACAAACTGGGTCAGGATGACGTAGCTGTTGTTGCCGTTGTAGGGGCTGATCTGGTCCCAGAGCAGCATTTCTGACAACCGGATGTTGATGTTCTCATTGGCGTACAGGGTGGCCACCTGGTTAAACAGCCCGGTGATGTAGTTGGCTGCACCGGTGGTGCCCCCTTTGCTTTGTACCACGTCGTAATCTACTTCCAGGTAGACCTGCACACAGTCTCCGGGGCCACGCTCTTCAACCACGGGTTGGAGTTGTTCCGGGCGGTAGTCAGGCCCATCGTCTGATGTGGCACAGTCGAATGGCAGTTCTTTGAGGACATCATGGTCGTTGTAGAGGATATATTCCTGTGGCGACCGGGCTTCCTGCTTCTTGCCGAGCACCAGATTGCCCTGGCCGGGCGTGCTAATGAGCCCGATAACTTCATCCTCGAAGAAGCTCAGTGCCACCACAGAGGCCGGGTCGCCTTTTACCACGCCACGGTAATGAGCAGCGAGGGGCGCCTTCACCGGCTGCCCGGTGGAAGCGGCAACGGCTACGAAGCCTGAGCTGAGTGGATTGATGCGCACCAGCTCTAATTCAATAGATGCCGAGCGCCCTCTGTCGGGTAAGGATAATTCAAGCGCAGCGGGTTGCTGATGGACCAATGCGGAAAGCGATTCTTCGTCAAGTTGAAGCAGGGTGTAATCATGGGCCTCGAGTTGCCGGCCGGGTACGTAATCAGTGTGTTGAGAGAAGGTAAATAAGTTAAGCTGTTCAAATGCCGTACGTTCGTTTTTAGTAGTGTTTATTAAGTCAATGGGTTTGAGGCCTTCTTGCGCAAAAACAAGTAGTGACGCTAGCAATGCTAGCAGAGTAAGTGGGAATCTCATGTTGTAAAACGGTTTTTGGTTAACAATCGGTTCTTGTCCTCAATCAGTCGTATAGGCATACCGATCCTGTTTGCTGACAGTCCAGTCATTGTCAGCAGACGAGTATTTGTATAGTTTCCGGTCCGGCAGCTCTCAGTAGAGCCGGGACCGCTGGCCAGTTTGCACCCTTGAAATGAACCGTACGAACGGCATAGCAAGAGGAACATACTGACACTCGCTGCAGGGTAGGCCTCAGAAGCTTACGCCTCTAGAGCATGAAGCTTGCCCGTAGCTTGGTTTTCATAAGATTATGGTCTGAATGCAAATAGGTCTGCCTGATTCAAATCGACAAAAGGCATTTACTCAGTGCAGGGAGCCAATCCTGATGCCTGATGCCAATAATGTTGGCTGATCGCGATCGCAAAAGACGGCAGCTACAGGGTAGTATATACTACCGCTGTGATGTACCGTTTGCGTTTTCTCAAGGTAAGTTTGTATTGAATTTCGTTCTCAGAAAAGTGATAAGAAAGAATAACACCTTAGTCCCTCCTGCCGAAGCCTTCCTGGTAAAGGAGGGCTTTCCGGGCAAAAGGATTTTAAGCGGACTTGCTTCCCAAGCACTTTTTGGTTTGATGGACGATGCGGGTATGCCCCACAACTGATTAGGATGCCTCAAAGTTAACAGGTTTTAAACACATTAGCAAAGTATTAAACTAAAAAATTTTCTATATGAAAATTTTACTAAATTGTTTGGGCAGATGGCAATTTCCCGCACCTGCCGTTCGTTTCCATTGGTTTGTTGAGGTTGGCATAGGTAGCAAAGCAGGTCTTTTGACTTAAACATGCTTTGTAATCATCAGCCCGGGCGTATAAATCAGGCTTCTTAACGAGGCATTAACAAACTCTTATTGCCAAGCATAAAAAAGCCCCGGCCGCGTTCATTTGACGCAACCGGGGCTCTTTGTTTCTAAGAGCGTGTTGGGACTTTAGTAATCGGCCTGCAAACTACACTTTTTTGGTAGGCGATTCTTCTTCCTGAGGCTTATCCTGCCCGTTTCCATTAGCATGGCCCTCAGGTTGGTCTGCAGGCGCTTCGGGATGAACCTCTGTTGCTGTGCTGTCTTTTTTAGCAGGCTTCATATGGCCCGCAATATGGTCATCAAAACCGCTCTCGGGGTCATCTTCAGCTTCACTTGACCGCTTACCAAGCAAGCGCTCGACATCAGACTTCAGCAATACCTCTTTATCCAGCAGGATTTCCGCTAGTTTTTCCAGATCGTCCCGGTGCTCAGTCAGCAGCTCCTTTGCACGGATATACTGAGACTCCACAAGTTTGCGTACTTCTCCATCAATGAGAGAAGCCGTCTCATCGGAGTAAGGGCGTTGGAACTGATCCTGAGACATGCCGTAGAAGGAAACCTGGCCAACCTTTTCGTTCATGCCGAAAACGGTGATCATGCTGTAGGCCATTTTGGTCACCTGATCCAGGTCATTTTGTGCCCCGGTTGATATCTTGTTGAAAACAATAGACTCGGCAGCCCGTCCCCCAAACGTCATGCACATCCGGTCCAGCAACTGCTCGGTACGGGTAATGTATTCTTCCTTTGGCAGGTATTGGGCGTAGCCCAAAGTACCAACGCCCCTGGGCACAATTGTTACCTTAACCAGAGGAGAAGCGTGTGGCAGGAACCATCCGCAGATAGCATGCCCGGCTTCGTGATAGGCAATGATCTTCTTCTCATTGGGGGCAATGAGCTTGTTCTTTTTCTCCAGCCCGCCAATGATGCGGTCGAGGGCAAAGTTGAAGTCGTCCATATCCACGGCCTGCTTATTGCGGCGGGCAGCAACGAGAGCGGCTTCATTACAAATGTTGGCAATATCAGCACCCGCAAACCCTGGCGTCATTTCAGCCAGTGCATCTGCTTTGACATCTTCAGAGATTTTGATGTTACGCAGGTGGACTTTGAAAATGGACATCCGTCCTTTCAGGTCAGGCCGGTCAATACCAATCTGACGGTCGAAGCGGCCCGGGCGCAGCAGTGCGCTATCCAGTACATCCGGGCGGTTGGTGGCCGCCATCAGGATGACCCCTTTGTCGGTGCTAAAGCCGTCCATCTCCACCAGCAGCTGATTGAGGGTATTTTCCCGCTCATCGTTCCCGCCTTGCATATTGCCACGGCCACGGGCCCGGCCAATCGCGTCGATCTCATCAATGAAGATGATACAGGGGGCTTTTTCACGGGCTTGCTTAAACAAGTCACGTACCCGCGAGGCACCGACGCCCACAAACATCTCTACAAAATCAGAGCCGGAAATGGTGAAGAAGGGCACACCTGCCTCACCGGCCACCGCTTTGGCAAGGAGCGTTTTACCGGTACCCGGAGGGCCAACGAGCAGCACACCTTTAGGGATTTTGCCACCCAGTGCGGTATATTTCTTAGGGTTTTTCAGGAAGTCCACAACCTCCATAACTTCTTCTTTAGCTTCGTCCAGCCCGGCGACATCCTGAAAGGTGACGTTCACCTTACTGTTTTGGTCGAAGAGGGTCGCCTTCGATTTACCAATATTGAAAATTTGTGCACCCGGGCCTCCTGCACCACCGCTTACCCGGCGCATGATGAAAATCCAGATAGCCACAACGATGATAATCGGCAGCACCCACCCCAGTAGTGGCGTGAGCCAGTTCTGCCGGGTCTCAAAAGTAGGGTAAATCCGTTCAGACTCCGGAATTTCTGCCTGTTCCTGCGTGCTGGCCAACCAATCCTCAAAGGCTTCTACCGATCCGACTTCCAGCCAGTACTGATAGTTCTCTCCGCTGAGAGAAGACCGGCTCTCGGCATCTTTGTAGAACTCCGTCTTTTGCTCCAGCGCCTGCCGTTTGATGTAGATATAGCCCCGCTTTTGATTGACGACCACGAGCTTTTCCACGTCCTGATCGGCGATCATGTCACCAAGCTTCTGCCGGCTGACTTGCTCCATAGTGCCCTCCGACATGCTGTAGAAGTTCAGGGCGAGAAGGAACAGGGCGATGATGCCGTAAATCCAATAGGAATTGAATTTTGGCCCGGTCGGCTTGTCTTTATCTTCTTGATTATTCTTGTTCTCCATTAAAATATACGTTTATCGAAATCAGGAAGGGCTGCGCCCGGTCCTATCTGATTGTAATGCTTACTGCCTTAGCGGAGGCCCAAAATTAGGATATTTCCGCAATACGGGTGCTCAGAAGCACCATACCCGGGGGTATGTACTCCCGGAAATTTATGTAGTAACGTTCTTTCCGATATTTCGTTGCCAGAATTCGGCCAAGAGTGCTTTGCAGACTATAAACTCTCGTATTCTGTAACCCGTGCGTCACTCCAAAGGCTCTCCAATTCGTAAAAAGAACGGCGTTCTTTATGAAATACATGAGCTACAGTAGTGAAGTAGTCAATGCAGACCCAAAGCGCGTTTCGGTCGCCCTCCACGTGGCTGGCAAAAGTGTCCGCTTCTTTTTTTAGCCGCTTTTGAATGTGATCGGCAATGGCCTTTACTTGAGTATTAGAGTCGCCTTCGCAAATGATGAAGTAATCAGTAGGCGCATCTTCCAGCTTTCGCATATCCAGCTTGATGATGTTTTTACCTTTGATGTCCTGAATACTTTCAATGATCAATTCGTTTAGCGCCTCCGTAGTGAGTTCGCGTTGTTGAACTTTGGTGTGTGAATTCAAACTCAGGTTTTATTAATTTTGCAATGAAAAATTGAGGCATTTGGCCGTCAGGCTATAGCCCCGATGTATTATCAGGTTCTGAGGTGGTATAATCCCCTTCGGGCTTACAACAAATAAAATTATCAAATAATTTGCTCTTGCCTAACAAAAACACCCTTTTTATCGGAAAGGTTGTTCACGATTTTCAGGCGTTATCTTCAACCAACAGCTACGCACAAAACTTACTTGCAAAAAGCAAACCAATTGAAGGAACGGTCATTTCGGCAGCTACTCAAACGGAAGGCCGGGGACAAATTGGCAGTAAGTGGGAAAGCCCGGGGGGGCAGAGCTTGTCATTGAGTGTCATTTTGTACCCTGGGTTTTTGGTGGCCCGCAAGCAATTCGAGCTTAATATGGTGACCGCCCTTGCCCTGCGGGACACGCTGTCTGTGTACGCCCGGTCTACGGTATGGGTAAAGTGGCCCAATGATATTTATCTCGGTCATCGTAAAGTGGCGGGTATCCTCATTCAAAACCAGCTCTCCGGGCAACAGGTGCAGCATAGCATCATCGGTACCGGCGTCAATATTAATCAGCCTTCCTTCCCTCCGGAGCTGCCGGGTGCAACGTCGTTGTACCTCGATACGGGCAACAGGCATGACCTGCCTGCCGTCGCCTCCGCCTATCTTCATACTCTCGAACAGCGGTACCTCCAACTGCGGGGCGGGCAACACGTGCGCCTCAAGCGTGACTACTACCAGCATTTACTGGGCTATCAGGAACAGCGGACTTATCGCCTGCCCAACGGCGAGGAATTTGTTGCCGAAGCAGCGGGGGTTGATGAAACCGGGCGTTTGCTGCTCCGCATGGGAGGGCAGCTAAAAGCCTTCGGTTTGAAAGAAATTAGCCTGGTGCCAGATTATTCGTGATAACACGCAACAAATACCGTGTTTCGCTTTTTTCTTCAAAAAGGCTTTCATGAATGCACACCTGATCACAATAGGTGACGAAATACTTATCGGGCAGATTGTAGATACCAATTCGGCCTGGATGGGGCAGCAGCTCAATCTGAATGGGGTCAACGTCACGGGCATCTCTACCGTATCCGACGACGTTGGTGGAATACAAAGTGCCCTGGCACAAGGGCTTAAATCTGCTGACGTCGTCCTGATTACGGGTGGGTTGGGCCCTACCAAAGATGATATTACCAAAAAGGTACTGGCCGAATTTACCGGAGGGGGGCTGGTTTTCCATGAGCAGACCTATCAGCGCATCGAACGCTTCTTCCATCAATTGGGGCGGCAGCCCACCGAGGCGCATCGTTTGCAGTCATTCATGCCTGATAATGCAGTTTTGCTCCCCAACCGTATGGGGACCGCACCCGGGATGTGGTTCGAATTTGAGGGCAAGGTGATCGTTTCCATGCCTGGCGTGCCCTACGAGATGAAAGCCATTATGCAGCAGGAGGTCCTGCCCCGGATTAGGGAACGCTATCCAGTGGCGCGCATTGCACACCGGACGTTGCTGACGGCAGGAGAGGGGGAGTCGCGTATTGCGGAACGGGTAGCGGATCTCGAAGCAGCCCTGCCACCGCATATTAAGCTGGCCTACCTGCCTAACCTGGGGCGGGTCAGATTGCGGTTGAGCAGCCGGGGCAGCCAATCCACTGACTACCTGGACGAACTAGAGGGCTGGGCGAGCCGTTTCAGGGAAAGGGTAGCAGACCTCTTATTTGGAGAGGAAGAAGACCGGCTGGAAGCGGTGGTCGGGCAAATGCTCAAAGCGCACGGGTTATGGCTGTGTACGGCAGAAAGCTGCACAGGTGGGTACCTGGCTCACCTGATTACAAGTATTCCTGGTTCCTCCGCTTACTTCAGAGGAGGGATTGTAGCCTATAGTAATGCCCTGAAAATGGGAAAACTGGGGGTCAGAGAAAGCACCCTTGAGCAGGAAGGGGCGGTAAGCGAAGCGACGGTAAGAGAGATGGTCGCAGGCACACTGGCGCATTTCGGTGGTGACATCGCAATCGCTATTTCCGGCGTTGCCGGCCCGGGGGGCGGGTCTCCGGAAAAGCCGGTTGGCACGATATGGCTAGCTGTGGGCAATCGGAACGGAACGGAAACCCGCCTGCTACAGGCAGGAAAAGACCGGGAAAAAAACATTGAGTACACCGGTGCGCATGCCCTTAACTTCATCCGGCAGTTTCTCAACAAACATTATCCGGCCGCTGCTGTGGAAAACTAGACAGACCAAAGCAGCATTAGGGCCCGGAATGCAACGCTTTATTTGTTTTACAAGCGCGAAACGCCTAATTTTGCGGTCTGAAAAGGCACCGGTACTGACCGGCCAAATAGAACCAAAAACACACAACGAAAGAAAGAATTATGGCTCAAGTCGAACTGATCATGCCCAAAATGGGGGAAAGTATCATGGAAGCAACCATCCTCAAATGGGTCAAACAGGTGGGAGATACCGTGGAGGAGGACGAAACCATTCTTGAAATTGCGACAGACAAAGTGGATTCTGAGGTGCCTTCTCCCGTAGATGGAGTGATTCAGGAAATCCTGTTTCAGGAAGATGAAACTATTGAGATCGGCAAAGTCATTGCGATCATCGGTACGGAGGGTGAGGAAGCAGCGCCCAAAGCCAGCCCGAGCGTCAAAGAAACAGCCGAAGCTCCTGCAGCGCAGCGCACCAGCAACGGTGTGGAGCAGGCAGCGCCTCAGCCTGAGCCAGCCATGGTTTCAGCGGATGAGCCCGTGGAGCGTACCGACGGCAATAACCGCTTTTACTCTCCATTGGTACGTACCATAGCTGAAAAAGAAAACATCAGTATGGGAGAGCTGGAGCAGGTCCCGGGCTCCGGGCTGCAAGGCCGGGTCACCAAGAAAGACATTCTGGCCTACGTAGAAAACCGTACGAGCCAGCCTGCGTCAGCCCCTCAGGCGCAGCCACAGGAAACGGCTGCTCCTAAGCCGCCTAAAGCCCCTGCTGCTCAGCCTGCCGCTCCTGCTTCGCCTTCCGGTAATGTGGAGATCGTAGAGATGGACCGCATGCGCCGGATTATTGCCGACCACATGGTGAACTCCAAGAGGACTTCCCCTCACGTGACCTCCTTCGTTGAGGCAGATGTGACTAAAATTGTCAACTGGCGCAATAAGGTGAAGAAGCAGTTCCAGGAATCGCACGGGGAAAAAATTACGTTTACACCGATTTTCATGGAGGCGGTGGCAAAAGCGATCCGGGACTTCCCGATGATCAATGTAACCGTTGACGGCAACACAATTGTCCGGAAGAAAGACGTCAACATCGGTATGGCAGCCGCTTTGCCTTCCGGGAATTTGATTGTGCCGGTGATCAAAAATGCAGACCACCTCAATTTGCTCGGGCTCACCAAGCAAGTCAACAACCTGGCAGCCCGTGCCCGCGCCAATAAGCTCAGTGCAGATGAGATACAGGGGGGCACGTTCACGCTGACGAACGTGGGCACCTTTGGCAATGTAATGGGCACGCCGATTATTAATCAACCGCAGGTGGCTATTCTGGCAGTTGGTGCCATCCGCAAAAAGCCGGCCGTAGTGGAAACGGAGTACGGCGATCTGATTGCCGTGCGGCACATGATGTTCTTATCCTTATCGTATGATCATCGCGTAGTAGATGGATTCCTGGGCGGTTCCTTCCTGCGTAAAGTAGGGGACTACCTGGAGAACTTTGACGATATGCAGACGGTGTAAAATCCCAACAAGCCCTAAAGCCCCAACACGCGCTAAAAAACGCCCAGCCACCGCATCGAATGAAAAAGGGAAAGATAAAAATTGGCACATTCCTTGCATTCGATGCGGTTAAGCTTTATAATAGGAGTGTTTTTGCCCCCCAATCTGATGCGATACAAGCACATAAATGAATAACGCCTTGCTGTGCCCGATAGCTCATTTTGATGCTGTAGGGTTTGATAATTAGTAACCTGTCGACATTAACCCTGGGTAGCATTAGGCCTAAGGCCTGCTCCCGAAAACTATTAGGCGCTATGAGAATTTTGCTACTTGTCGTGCTATCAGCGATGGCAGGACATGTACTCAAGGCACAAACCTACAAAAAGGAAGAAGCCAAAGCATTCTTCGTGAACCAACGGTACGAAGATGCGCTATCTGTATTGAAGTCGGCCAACGCCTTGGTCTCGACTGATCAGGAAGCTCGCTTTATCCTTGCCGTGTGTTATTACCAGACCAATGACCTGGAACAAGCGGCTCAGTTGTTCAAGTCCATTGTGCGTGAAGAGAAAGACCCGTTCCCGGAGTGCTGGCTCTATCTGGGTAAGATCCGCCACGCCATGAATCAGTTTTCGGAAGCGGTAGACTACTATAAAGATTACCTGCGCCGTATCCGTTCCAATCATCCCAACCGGAAAATGGTTTGGGATGACATCCGCCGTTGTGCAACGGGAATGCGCCTACAATACCTCCCCTCAGAAGTTTATGCAGAGAACCTGGGGTTAGAAGTAAATGGCAGTGGAGATGAGTTTGCCCCAGTGCCCAGCCCCAACTACAGTAACCGGCTTTACTTCTCTTCTATGCGCAACGGTAATCTCGGAGGGCGCAGAGATGAGAATGGCATGCCAGACAGCCGCACCGGGCAGTTTTACAGCGACATCTACTCCTGCCGCTCAGCTACAGGCGGTGGCGGTAGCTGGCAGGAAGTCCGCTCTGTTGGTTATCTGGTCAACAGCACCCGCCATGATGTCTTGTTTGATTTTAACGCAGATGGCAGAGTGCTGTATTTCTTTCAGGGCTGGCGCAATGACGATGCCAAAATCCGGGTCGATACTTTCCAGACTGACCAGGAAGACCGCACCGTGAGCTCAGATGTTTTTAAGGGCCCCATCGCACCAACTTATGGGGACGAAGCCTTTTTCTTCGCGAGCGATTATCTGGTCTATTTTGCCAGCCGGCGGCCCGGAGGCTACGGCGGGCTGGACCTCTACCGACTCGAGTTTAAAGAAGGAGCGTGGGGGGAGCCTGTCAACCTCGGCCCTCAGATCAATACCTCCTACGATGAAACGACGCCATTTCTGGCACGAGACCGAATGACATTATACTACAGCACCAATCACCCCGACCTTAGTATTGGCGGGCTGGATGTGGTGAAATCAGTATTTAATCCAAACTCGGAGACCTGGACCCTGCCAGAGAATCTGCTCACAAAGATCAATTCCTCCGAAGATGATGCCTACTTCCGCATCGCCAAGGATGGGTTTACGGGCTTCTTTGCCTCTTCCCGGAAAGACGGGTACGGGCAACGCGACCTCTATGCGGCCCACTTCGAGAACTTCCTGCCCGAAATGGAACTCCGGGTCGATGACTATTCCGGTAACGTAGAATCCAAACTGGTAGAGCCTGAAATCACGGGCCCTCCCGAAGATATGGCCGCCAGCCTGGATGCAGAAGTAACGGAAGTGCCGAATGCAGAAATACAGGTTCCCAAAGTGGGAGAAAAACCCGCTCCTGAGCTTCCAGCTATTGGTGAGGAACTGCCGGTTGAACCACAGCTAACCACCGATATACCTGTTATCGAAGAAGGTGCGGAAATAGCTGGTATCTTCCTGCCCCCGTTTTATCTAAAAGAGGAGGCGTCACCGGCCCTTTCGGATAAGCAAGACGAACAGTTGCAGGAAATTACTGATATCATGCGCAGCAAAACCGATGCTTACCTCATCCTTACGGCTTACCAGCGCACGGTCGAAGACTCCAAAGGCAAAGTCGTCTTTACTGGTGTTCAGCAGGCCAAAGGTTTGGGGGAAGTGCTTCAGGATAAAGGTGTGCCCGCCGATCGTATTTTCATCAGAGGGCTTTTGTCCGATGAAGCCGCTGAAACGGAATGCGGCGTCGACTTCTCTTTTTATCTGCCGGAAGGGCAGGCTGCCACTACGGAATTGCCGGTTATAGGGTTGCGGTATGCCAATGCTGTGCCTGAGCACCCGGTACACGAGCGCCTGTTGTATAAGGTACAGGTAGGTGCACTGAGCGGTGCTTACAACACCAATAGTCTGGATGCGTATGAAAACGTTATGGTGGAGCGGCAATTGGATGGCCCGTACTATCGGTATACGGTGGGAGCGTTCACGAGTTTTACCGAAGCAGAGGCTTTTAAAACGAAGCTTCTGGAAGGTGCGTTTTCTTCCGCTTACGTGGTGGCCTACATTGATGGCCGCCGGGCAGACCAAATGCGCGCCCGCCGCCACATCATAGACTTTCCGGACCTCAAGGCTTACACCGATTAGTTAAGCCGAAGGGGGGCGATCAGAAAAAAGGTGGGGATGATAGCTTTGAACGTGGTGTTGTCCAGGATATTGACCATCTGAAAAGCACCATGCATTTTACCAATACCGGTAGAAAGGTCGCACCAGGAAGCATACCTGTGTTTGCCACCCGGCGGTAGTACCGGTTGCTGTCCTACTACGCCCTCGCCTTCCACTTCGCGCACATGCCCGTTGGCATCCCAGATAAACCAGTGGCGGTGAAGTAGCTGTACCGTTTCTTTACTGTTGTTTTCAATGGTGATTTCGTAGGCAAAAATATAGCGTTGTTGGGCAGGCCGGGAGTAGGCGGCCTGATAAGAAGGTTGTACGGTAATCTGTATGCCTTTGGTCGTTTGCGTTGCCATGTTCAGGCAGGCTTTATTGCGTCTTCAATAATTTGTTCTGCTGCGGTAAGCGCTTCCTGCAGGTTGTCATTGACGAGCACGATGTCAAACCGGCTTTCGTAGCTCAATTCCTCTTCAGCGCGGTCCAGCCGTTTTTTCAGATTGGCTTCGTCTTCAGTCCCACGGGCCGTAAGGCGGTTGCGCAAGGCATCCATAGAGGGCGGCTTCACGAATATCGCGATGGCTTCATTGGGGTAGGCCTGCTTGATATTGACAGCCCCTTTGACATCAATATCGAAGACAATATGTTTGCCCTCGCCCCAGAGCCGTTCAACTTCTCGTTTGAGGGTACCATAGAAAAGGCCTTCATAGACCTCCTCCCATTCTACAAAGCCACCGTTTTTAACCAGCGTTTTGAAGGTGTCAGGCGCCAGGAAGTAGTAGTCCTTCCCATCCGTTTCGTGCGGGCGTTTGGGGCGGGTGGTTGCCGAAATGGAAAAGGACAAATCTTCATAGTGATTCAGGAGATGCCGGACGATCGTGGTTTTGCCGGCCCCCGAAGGTGCTGCAAATAAAAAAAGCTTACTCATACGGTGTTCGCCACTTGTTCTTTTACCTTCTCCAATTCATCTTTCATTTCAACAACGAGCTTTTGAATAGAGGACGAATAAGCTTTTGCGCCCATCGTGTTGATCTCGCGCCCCATCTCCTGGCTGATAAAGCTCAGCTTACGGCCTTTGAGGGGTTGGGGTTTGTTAAGCTCTTCAATGAAATATTTGCAGTGTTGTTCCAGGCGTACCTTTTCCTCGGTAATGTCGATTTTTTCCAGATAGAAGAGGATTTCCTGTTCAAAGCGGCTATCATCCACTTTATCCTTACCGAGGTGCTCCTCCAGGCTTTGCCGCATGCGCTGCCGCAGCTTGGTCACCCGCTCTTCCTCTTCGGGGTTGAGCTGATGGAGGAGGTGCGCGATATTGTCAACTCTGAGTTGCAGGTCGCCTTTCAAAGCGTTGCCTTCTGCGGTTCGGAAGGCGGTGAACTTCTCAACAGCCAAGTCAAGCGCTTCTTTCACGGCAGCCCACTCTTTTTCGTCAATGCTATCGGCAGCGGTAGCTACGACAGAAGGTAAGCGGAGAATCGCCTGCAGCATATCGCCGTCCGGGATGTTGAGCTCGGAAGAGAGCCGGCTGAGCTCCCGGTGGTACTTCCGGAAGAGCGCTTCGTTGAGGCTAAATTCTTCGTCTCCGCTAGCGGAGACGACATCAATACTGACTTCAATTTTTCCACGGTGAACGCGGTCAGAAATGATCTTCCGCAGGTCGTGTTCTTTTTCGCGGTAATTTTGTGGGATTTTAGCCCGGATATCCGTGTACTTACTATTAAGAGAACGGAGTTCTACATTAATGGTCTTATCCTTAAAAGGGTGCGACGCGCGGCCGTAACCTGTCATCGATAGCAGCATATAACTTATTTTAGGTTGCTAAGAGCCTGCCTGGGGTTGTGGTCTTTGAGGCGAAAGCTAACACTTTTTTGATTAAAGGAGGTGCGAAAACCGGAGCCTGCACGGATGAGGGTTTTCGAAACGAAGGATAATCATAAAAATGCAGTTTGCCTCTAGCACCTGCCTGCTTGCCACAAGGCAGGCAGGCGAGCCCGTATGGGCAGACCGGTAACCAAAACCCCAGAAAGCGCTTAGCCCGGAAGGCAGGCTAGTACAGCCGGAGTTTTGCAATGCGCAAAGATAAAGAAAGGAATGGAAAAGTCGTTTTTTTGCTGTAACCAGTTGAGCGCGAAGCAAAAAAAGTAAAAATAAACTAAACATTTATTTTCGATTAAAAAAATAAATACCGAACTTTGCCCTTCGTTTTGAAAAACAAGGATTGTTATAACTGACTATAAACCAAGAACTAACGATGAGAAAAGCTGATTTGGTTGCAGCGATTTCAGAAAAAACAGGTGTGCCTAAAGTAGACGTATTGGTTACCTTGGAGACTTTCTTCAAAGAAGTGAAAGGTAGTCTTTCCGAGGGTGAAAACGTATATATCCGAGGCTTTGGCTCTTTCGTGATTAAAAAGCGCGCTAAGAAAATTGGACGCCATATCAAGAAAAACATAGCCATAGAAATTCCTGAGCATTACATTCCTTCATTCAAGCCTGCAAAAGTTTTTGTGGAACAGGTCAAAGAGAATGTAGATTCTTTGCCGGAGGAGGATTCGAAATAACTGTTAGCAGTATGACAAAGCTTCAGTGGTCGGTTATTGCAGGGGCTACAGCGCTGTTTTTGCTGCTTTACCTGGGCTGTGACCGAAAGCCGGAAGATATCGCAAGCCTGGAAACGTCCAGAGCTCTGTCCGTTGAAAGTACAGATATTAATTCGGTAATTGAGGAAGCAAAAGCAGCACTCAAGCCCGCACAAAGTTCGCTGATCCTGGGGTTAGAGCAGGACTTAGAGTCCACTCTTGAGGACAGCAACCGGGTAGTGCTTTATAAGGAATTGTCCGGAGAATGGTACCAATTGCAACGTTTCTCCATTGCAGGCTACTATGCACAGCAAGTTGCTGAGGTGGAAAATACCGAGGGCAGTTGGTCTATTGCCGGAACTACGTATTCCATTTGTACCCAACGAACAACCGACGACCGGATCAAGGCGTTTTGTACAGGTAGGGCAATACAGGCCTTTGAGAATGCCATTTCCCTGAGCCCGGACAACGTAGCTAACCGGGTTAATTTAGCACTGACTTACACGAATAACCCTCCGCAGGACAACCCCATGAAAGGGGTATTAATGCTCAGGACACTCAACCAAGAGGAACCGAACAACGTTTTAGTACTTAATGCACTTGGTCGTCTATCTATTCGTACCGGACAGTTCGAGAATGCTGTTATGCGACTGGAAGCGGCCTTAGATGCTGACCCGCAAAATGCGACAACCATCTGTTTACTGGCTCAAGCCTACGAAGGCGCTGGAAACGCTGAGCAAGCCACGGTGTTTGCTGAGCAGTGCCGGCAGCTGAGACAGTAACTATTTTCATACTTTGATTTATTCATTTTTAAAAGGACTCTGATTATGCCTTGTGGAAAGAAGAGAAAAAGACATAAGATCGCAACGCACAAACGCAAAAAACGTTTGCGCAAGAATCGCCATAAGAAGAAGAACAAGTAAGTGATTTTCGGTAGCTTCCGGGGCTGGGGTTCATTCCCATTCCCGGAAGCGGCATGTTTAGGCGTGGTATCGTACATCAGCTATGCCGTATGAAAGCCGTGGCTCGTTTTCTCCAAAAGGATACGTGATCCACAACCTCATACCCTATTCAGCTGTTAACCGCTGATCCATTTCAGATCAATACCTCCGGTTAAGGGGTGTTGAAAGAAGAAAGATAAAGACTTCTTTGACAGGTTTGTGACGACTTCATGGTAGGCCCGCATCAATTGAGTGGCTGCCGTAGAGCCTGCACAATCGGATTATTGAAAGCTGTAAAGAACCTCACGGCGCTGACTGCGCGCGTTGAAAGTAATAAAGAATTAGCCTCTAAATCAGGCTCATAAAAGAAAAGAAAGCAGCTTCCTTCCTGTCAGAGCAGACAATAACTTACTATATAGTAGCCCGTTGGTGCTGCAGACTTCAATTTCTAAAACAAGTCTTTGCAGCGCCTGTAGTGGCCTCTTCAACGGTTCTTTTCCACTGCTGTTCGTATCTCGCTTAACTGCTGATACCGAATTTATCTTTGACTTCCGCCTGTGACCGGTCAATTGCTCCCGTTTGGGTACAATATGAGCCTTGGTCACTTTGGCAGGAGCCCAAAAAAAAAACCGTGGAAAAAGAACTCATTATCAATTCCACCCCCACGGAGGTTCAAATTGCGTTGCTTGAAAATGGCAAGCTAGTAGAGATACACTACCAGAAAACCAACGACAATTTTACCGTAGGGGACATTTTTGTAGGGCGTGTCAAACGCCTTATGCCTGGCCTTAATGCTGCCTTTGTAGATATCGGGCACCCTAAGGACGCTTTTCTGCACTATACCGACCTGGGTCCCAAGCTCAAATCGCTCCTTAAGTTTACCAACGGCGCGATGTCGGGTGGGGTCAATACCCATACCCTCGA
Source organism: Phaeodactylibacter sp. (assembly GCF_040219495.1). Lineage (GTDB taxonomy): Bacteria > Bacteroidota > Bacteroidia > Chitinophagales > Saprospiraceae > Phaeodactylibacter. The sequence continues at coordinate 134,707 of NZ_JAVJSK010000137.1, forward strand.
CAACTTCAAGATGGAGCCGGAGATTATTAAGACCGGTAAAGTGGATCAGGTGGTCGGCAAAAAACAGCCTATTCTGGTGCAGGTGCTCAAAGAGCCCATTTCCACCAAAGGGCCACGCCTGAGCTGCGAACTGACCCTGCCGGGTCGTTACATCGTTTTGACACCATTCTCAAACGTGGTTGCCGTTTCCAAAAAAATAGCTAACGCTGAGGAGCGTAAACGCTTGCATTTGCTCGTGGAAAGCATCCGGCCGAAGAACTTTGGCGTGATCGTGCGCACGGCAGCGGAGGGTAAGAAAGTGGCTGACCTCCACGAAGAGATCATTCAGATCATGCAGAGCTGGGAAGACATCCACAAGCAGCTGCACAAGGCCAAACCACCACTAAAACTGCTGAGCGAACTGGATAAGACCTCGAGTATCCTCCGGGATGTACTTACGGACTCCTTCAACCGTATCGTGGTCAATGACAAGCAGATGTACCAGAATATCAGAGGATACCTGGAAAACATCTCGCCGGAACAAGTCAAAATCGTCAACCTGCACCGGTCGAATAAGCCGATCTTTGATACACACGGTATTACGAAGCAAATTAAGGCTTCCTTTGGGAAAACCGCTACGATGCCCAGCGGCGCTTACCTCGTGATCGAGCATACCGAAGCTATGCACGTGGTGGATGTGAATAGTGGCCATAAAATGGGGAGCTCCAAACAGGAAGATACCGTTATGAGGGTCAACCTGGAGGCTGCAGAAGAAATTGCCCGTCAGTTGCGCTTGCGCGATATCGGGGGCATTATTATTATCGACTTCATCGATATGCGCAAGGCGGAGCAGCGCAGAGACCTGATCAAAGCCATGCGGCAGTTTATGAAGAAGGACCGCGCACAGCATACCATTTTGCCGTTGAGTAAATTCGGGCTCATGCAGATTACCCGTCAGCGGGTACGGCCGGAGGTCAATATCAGTACCTCAGAAGTATGCCCCACCTGTAACGGAACCGGCAAAATCAATGCATCCCTGCTCATTTACGACGAGATTGAGCGCGACCTGAACTTCATCGTACAGTCCCGCCCGAAATCAAAAGTGAAGTTGCTGGTCCACCCGTTCATTGAGGCCTACCTCAAAAAAGGGTTGCCAAGCGTACAGATGCGCTGGTATATGAATTTCTACAAGTGGGTACGCATTCAGGCTAATAATGACTTTCACTTGACGAAGTACAAGTTTTACGACGAGAATGAAGATGAAATCCGACTGAACTAATGTTCGGGCAAAAGGTGAAGTGGTGAGATGCTTCACCTTTTGTATTTTTAGCACTTCGACAATTTTTGGGGCAACCACAAATCACGATAAGTGGGAAGCACGGCGCTTTCGGTTCCTATCACCTGCTCCTTGTCTACTGCATTGATCAAAGTGGGGGTATTTTCAAAATTGGACGCAAAAAGACAGAACACCATGTATAAGTTACTCATCCCATTATTCGTACTGTGGGCGGCGGTTTCCGTCACCATAGCCCAGGAAGCAGTTGTAGAAGTGAACCTGACGGGCTGCCAGGAGCCTTTGTCCCTGTTGCAGTTTGATGGCAGTCAGTTCTATCCGGTACAAGCTATAACCGAAGTCAATGATGACCGGTATCAGATCGGGCTGCCGAAGCAGGACGCTGCGTTTTTCTACATCGGTACCAGCCCCAGCAACATGACTCCCATTCTTTTAGGGGAGGAAGATACGGTGCGGCTCACCGGCAATTGCCTTAAAATCAGTGCGGCTAAGGTTAGCGACTCTCCGCTAAACGCCAACTACCGTGTACTCAAGACAGAGATGAACGCCCTGAAGCAGGAAGGTGTGGGCCTGATACGCCGCTATCAGTCTAAGCGGGACAGTGCCAGCCGGGCAACAGTAGTAGCCGATATGAAAGCATTGGACGAAAAAAAACTTGATCTGCTCCGGAAAGCGGAAAAACAGCATCCTCTGTTTGGCCCGATCGTGCGCCTGAATACTTACCTGAGTTACCACAACCATGGCGAAGGGTATGGCAATGAGATTGAATACTTTGCTAAAGAGTACTTTGGGCTGGCTGATTTTTCCGAGCCTGTATATGGGAAGTTGCCCTGGGTCTTCGAAGGCTTTAAGGAATATGCCAACACCCTGGCCAGCATCGGCATCAGCGCCGAGCGGCAGCAGCAGTTCATCGAACAGGCGATATCGGGCATGGAACCGGGCACACCGGTGCATAAGCTTGCCCTTTCAGGTGTGGTCTCGGCTTTGAAGCAAAAGAACGGTCAAAGCTTCACCTATTTTGCCAGGGCATTTATTGAGGCTTATAAAGAAAAGGACCCGGACGCTGCCGCCAGTATGTATGCACAGATCGAACAAATGAAGGCACTGCTGGAAGGAGGTACCGCACCAAGCTTCTCACAGGCTAAGCCGGATGGAGCTGAGCTGAGCCTTGCCGATTTCAGAGGCAAAGTCGTTTTGCTGGATTTCTGGGCAAGTTGGTGTGGCCCCTGCCGGCGCGAAAACCCGAATGTGGTGAAAGTCTATGAAAAGTATAAAGACAAGGGCTTTGAAATCCTGGGCATCAGCCTGGACAGCAACCGCGATAAATGGCTGAAGGCTATAGAAGCAGACAGCCTGACCTGGCCCCACGTGAGTGACCTGAAAGGCTGGCAAAATGAAGTCGCCCAACTGTATGGCGTCCGTTCTATCCCGCACACGGTGCTGATCGATGCCGAAGGGCAGGTCATTGCAAATAAACTTCGCGGGCCCGCACTCGAAGCTAAATTGGCAGAAATATTCGGAGAGTAAGAGCCTGCGCCTCTTCATTTAAAAAATCAGCATGAGCAAAATCCTCTACAACGTAACGGTCAAGGTAGACCACGCTATACACGAAGACTGGCTTCGCTGGATGCGGCGGGTACATATCCCTGCGGTCATGGAGACCGGTATGTTCATCGAGCACCGAATCTCCCGCCTTCTGGGCACCGATGAGGCGGATGGGTTCACCTACAGCATACAGTACCTGTGCCCGAACATGACAACCTACCAACTGTACCAGGAGCAATACGCCTACCTCTTGCAAAAGGACCATCAGGATCGCTACAAAGGTAAGTTCGTTGCCTTTCGAACCCTCATGAAAGTGTTGTAGGGGTAACTTAGTCTCGTTTTTTTATCTTTGTCGGCTATGCTGACCAAACTCGTACTCATTAACTCCTGTGCCTACAAAATGGCGGAGGTCGGATTCGAACACGGCCATTCCCTGCAATTGGTAGGCCCTAATAACGTAGGCAAGAGTTCGCTCATCTATGCCCTCAATTTCCTGTTCCTGGTCAATAAGCGACTGATGAACTTCAGCGGGCAACGTACAGCAGACAAAGAAACCCTGGCCCACTATTTCCCGAGCCCGGAGCGGAGCTTCATCCTCTTTGAGGTGAAAAAGCGGGACCGGCGCTACTGTATGCTGGTACACCGCAATGCTGACAACGAGGTGCTTTACACCCGTATTGACCATTCCTACCAAAGGAGCGACTTCTTTGAAGAGCAAGCCGACGGGCAGCACCTGCGCAGTTATAAAGAACTCATGCGCACGGTCGTAAAAGCCGGAGCCAAGGTGAAAAAGGTCGATCAGGTGCAGGAAATCCTCAAGCATATTTACCAGGTGGGCGACCGCAATGATGCAGTGGTATGGCTGACCGATAAGTGCAAAATAAGCGGTACCTACAACAGCTTCAATAAGGTCTACCGCTACCTCATCAATTCCAAACTGATTGATAACCGGGCACTGAAGGACATCCTGCTGATTGCAGATAGCCGCGATCAGGATGAGCTGAGCTATAGCCGGCAAAATATTCAACAGATCGACCGGTTGCGGTACCAAAGCCAGCAGTTGGCTGTCCTCAAAAATATTGAGACAGAGTTTAGCCAGTTCAAAAACCTGGTAGGGGAGGTGGAGGCCCACTACGAGCTGCTCTGCCAGCAAGCCGCCACTTTTTTCGCCAGTGCCAACCTGCGGCGGGCAGTACTCATGGAACAACGGCACCGCAAGAAACAGGAAATTGAAACACTGGAAGCCGAGCTAGCGGCTAAAAGCGTAGAGAATGACCGCATCAATCAGCAAAAAGGGCGGCTCGACTATGAGCTGCGCCAGCTGAAAGAAGCGGCAGCCCGCCTTGAACAACAACAAAAAGAAGCGCTGGAATTGCCAGCCGAAAGCCTGTTGGAGCAGCAGCTGCAGAACCAGCAAAGCCAGGTGGAGCAGCTTTGGTTCCGGCTGCAGCAGTATGCCGCACATGCCTCCCAGCCTACCGATCAGCTACAGCGCCGAATTGACCGCCTGGACCAGCAAATTCAGCGTAAAGTTGCCCAACAGACAGATATCAACGACTGGCTTGTCGCTCATCTGGCAAAAGAGGATACGCACCGCCGGCTGCTCAACAGCATCCTGCACCCCGATATCGCTCGTTTGCCCCAATCACAAATCAAAAAGCCAGTCACGAAGGCCACCCGCCTCATCGAGCTTTTCGATGGGCAAATTGAGCTGCCTGAGGACTTTGTGCTGCAAGAGGTTAGCAATCCTGAGCAACTGGCAGAGGAGGTCGCAGAACTACAGCAGGAGCGGGACCGCTATGCGCAGTTGATGGACACCGCACGGAACAGTGCCGAGCTCAAAGCCCAGCTGGAAGCTGCAAGAGCAGAACGCCAAAGGCTGGAGGAGGCCTTGCGGCAGGTCAGGACCTTGCCCGAAATCAAAAACGAGCTCAAAAACGAGCAGCAGGCTATCCGCAAACAGGAGAAGCAGCTTAAAATACTGGAGCAGGAATACCGGACGGTGCAGGAAGACCTGCAGCGCCGGCAAAGTGCGGTCCGGCAACTACAGGAAGAAGTCCTGAACATTGAGCAGTCTACCCGTGACCTCGAGCGCGATCAGCGGGAGATCGAAGAAATGAACTTGCCCACGATGGAGCCCAGTGCTCAGGAGATGGTGCGCACCCCGGAGGCTATCCGGCAGCTCTTTGCTCAAGTCAAACAACTGCGCAAGGAGATTGTCCAAAAACGGGAAGCCCGGCAACGCCTCTTCCAGCAACTCAAGGATAAGACCCAGTTTGACCTGGCCGACGAGCAGCAGTTCGTCCTGCAATTGGAGCAGGAAATGCTGTCCGTTGCCGATAAGCAGCAAAGTATTGAAAGCCTCCTGGAAAGCATCGCGGTGCAGTTTGCCAACCCGGCTCAGCGCTTCCTTGATGCTTACGAAGAGTTCAAAGCCTTCGTGCACCACGAGTTCAACCGCACCCTGGGCGAAATACAGATTTCCAACCTGGAGTCGCTGAACGTACTGCTTGAGCCCAACGAGCGCCTGCAGGACGACCTGCGTGCCATTGCCGAGCTTTCCCTGACCACCGATGGCCTCTTCCGCATGCCCGACCACACCGCCAAGCGGCTGGATATCCTGCGGGAGTACCTCGAAAAAGGGCAGGCTATCGCCTTCAGTGACTTGTTTAACCTGCAGCTGCGGCTTTCCATCAACGGTAAAGTCCGCTCCGTCAACCTGGGCCGGCAGGTGGAATCTGATGGCACCGACCGCATGCTGCGCCTCATTATCGTCATGGCGGTCATCAGCCGGTTGTCGCAGCGGAGCCCGGACAACCGGGTGGTCTTGTTTATTGATGAGATCGCCACCATCGATGGGAAGAACCGGCCACAACTGGTGGAGTTCTGCAAAGAGCACCACTTTTACCCCATTTTTGCCGCCCCGGATATTGTGGACGGCTTCGACCAGTACCTGCTCATTCAGCGGCAGCCCAGCGGGCAATTGGTGGTAGACGAGCAAAAACACGTCATTCAAGTAGCGCAAGCGGTATAGCATGATCTTAAAAGCAGAACCGGATAAGGCCCTCCGATTTCTCGAAGACAACTTCGGGCTGTTCCGTACGCTCTACCGCCTGCAACTGGAGCATAGTGTCATCAACCGGGAGCTCTTTGAGGAAATCACGGCTGATAAAGCCGACGTGATTGTCAAGCGGATGCTGGATTATAAGCTTGTCGTCAGTCAGCCCAATGGCTTCCGGATCAACGAGCCGGTACGTACATTTCTGGCTTTCCTGCTCAATGAGTTCAAACCGTTACTCCCCGAAGAACTGACCAAATACCGGCAGGCATTCCAGGAGTTGTTCAAAGGGATTCAGGCCTTTCGGGATGAAGATATCCTGATCCTGGCCGAGCGCCTCGATGCATTCTACGAGGAATTGCAAGAGTTTTTGGAGAACGTGGAAAGCAATACCAGCCAGCTGCTGCGCAACAGTCAGTACCTGAAGGCTAACAAAGGGGAAATACCATACAGTGAGCGGGTGCGGCGGGCCCGCCACCTGATCGAATATTACATCGAGCCGCTCAACCGAATCCTGAACGTCCAGAAAAAGCAATCCATTACCAATTTGCTGAATCAGGTATCTGCCTATGTGAACGTGGAGCGCTTCAACCACCCGCACACGGGTATCCGGCAACGCTTCGAGCGCCTGCATGAACTCCTTAGGGATGCAGAAGTGCGCATCCTCCGGCAGTCGCACGTGGTGACGCGGGAGTTGCTGCCCCTGATTGAGCGGCTTCAGACCGAGTCGGAAATCCTTAGTGGCTGGCTTTACTTTTTGGAGCGGCCGTTTTTGCACGAAGTTCCGGTGATGCCCGCCCGCCGGCTGTTTACCCTCACCGGCAGTAACGTTGGTGTGGGGCTGGAGCTATTCCTGCAGCAGTTTGAGCGCCGCCCGGCCGATATCGTCCTCAAGGATGAAGAGACCACCCCGGTCAATACCCGGCAGGTGTATTTCAACCGGCGGCTTTACCAGCAATCCCTGCAGGCTGCAGTGCCCGTTAGCAACTACTTTGAATGGTGCTATGAGATGATGGAAGCCCACGAAGCTATGCCGAGCACCGAGCGCTTCCTCAAAATTGGCAGCCTGCTTTTTGAAGAAGCTGATACGTATGATGCTGAATTTGGCGAAGGCCGCATACAGCTACAGATTGAGTCCGCCGTCTTTGACCTGCCTGTTATGGAAGTCCATTTGAAGGCTCAGGGAGAGACGGCTCAAAAAACAGTTCCCGTATGAATATCCAGACACCTGCCGAGCGCAATATGACCTTTCCTGAAGGACATCAGGATGTGGTGGAAGCCCTTCTGGTAGACGGCCGCTTTTTGCTGGAAGGCGACCCTGCCTTTATGACGTTGAAGCAGCATGTCGATTTCTACCAGGCTTTCTTTCAGGAGTCCTTCGGGCTATCCCTGCAGTACCAAAGCGAGTATGCCTTTTTGCAGAGCGGGCGCGATAGTGACCCCCTTTCCCGCGATGTGTGCATTTTTCTGGGGGTGCTTTGCTACGAACTTGACCGGGAGGGCTATAATTTACTGGAGCAGTTGTCTTTTCACACCCTCGAATTCGAACAGGTAGAGCAGATGTTTGAGTTGTCCTCCTTCCGGGAAGTGTTGGATGCCACCACTAATCTGCAGGATGCTCAGGCCCGCCGCAATTTCTACAACCGCCTGCAACGCCGGCGCATTATTGATAAACTGGATGACCAAACCTTCCGGTTTACTCCAGCCCATAAGTATTTTCTGGAGTTCGCCCGGTCGGTAGCCCGCTATAATCAGCGGTTGGTAGAGGAAGAAGAGTAAGCGCGTTTACACAGCCCCTCAGATGCATCATTTTAGAGCGTGTTGGGACTTTTGTCTTCTAGTCGAAAACTAACAATTTTTTGGTTAGACGAGGCACGAAAACCGGAGTTTAGCCTTAGCTAAATAGCCTGTCCCGCAGTTTGCGGGAAGGATTTTCGGGGCGAAGTATAAGCAA
>NZ_JAVJSK010000138.1:0-3223 GCF_040219495.1 Phaeodactylibacter sp.
ACTTAGATCCACCCCCGCCCTTCGGGCACCCCGTGTCACGGCGCTGTAGCCAGCGGTGCTGTCGGAAGCGCCCAGCGGGGGATAGCACGAGCAGAGGCTTCAGCTACCGGCTGTCCCAGGCATATCTGTTTAATGCCAATACCAACGATACCGCTATAGCTCGGGGCTTTAGCAGGGCGGTTATGTTTTGTTCAAGATAAGTGTGGCGGTCACACAGGGAGCGCCGGTTTTTGTGTTGCTGCGCGCAGTGATTCGTGCAATTGATTGGTAATATACTGCTTAGCCGTGGTAATGTCAAGGTTGCGGCGTTAAAACATTGTTGTTTTTTGAGGCTTGTGGTGGGTGTGGAGTGAGCGTTGGTCCTGGTTTGGTTGGAAAATATGCGACTCTACCTGCCTGTGCCGGGTAGACAGGTTCTACGAAGTCGGGCTACAGGGGGGGCTGAAATATCAGAATGTGGCTTTACCTGTCTGTGCCTGCCAGCAGCTTTTCCACCAGCTCCTGCAGCTTCTCCATTTCTTCTGCATTGAGTGGGATATCGGCAAGCAGTTCTTCCTGCACATATTTGAGGAGCTTGTCTTTGTCGCCTTTTGCAGCGATATCGATAAAATCCTGCACGGTTTCCTGAGGCAGCCCGGTGAAGTCGGCGAGGTCAACGGCCGCCATTTCCGGAAATTTGAGCGCTGTCTTCAAAAGGTGGAAGATGCGCTCCTTTTGTTTGCCTTTTTCCATACCTTTTTCCATACCCTTTTCCATGCCTTCTTTGCGGCCGCGGGTTAGGATTTGCTCTAGTGTGCTCATGACATCTGGTATTATATCGAGGTCCGTGTTTTCAATAATTGCTTTGAATTCTTCTTCTGAGCGCTCTGCCACTCCGAGGATGTAATGGGTCAGTGCGCTGATGCTGGACTTGCCGTCTGCCCCTTCAAAAATAAGCCTAAGATATTTAACAATCAAGTAGGGCTGATGCCGGAAGGATAACGCCATGATGGCGCTCCTGAAAAAGCTTAGGTCAAGCTGCAGCAGCTCCTCCGTGCTGAGCTGCGAGACATCCTGAAAAACAAAGCTAAAATTAGGGATGTAGGGCTGCAGCAGGCCGAGCTGCGGATGGCCGGCAAAAAGCTCTGCGAGCGTCAGGGGCTGCCATTTTTCTTTCCCGTTGTAGAATATGATAGGGAGCACCAGCTCCAGTTCCCGCCCGGCTTCTTTCACGGACCGTAGCATAAGCTCCATGATGTATAGCCCGACCTGCACGGACACGTATTTATCGGGCTGTGATTTGTGCTCAAGCAGCAGGCAAAAGTACAGATGCTGCTGCTCTTCCTCTTGTAGGAGGCGGCAGCGGTAAATGACATCGGCTTTGAATTCTCTCAGGTTGGGCTGAATGCTGAGGCTGCTTTCCAGCTTCAGGCTCCCGAGGTCGGTGATGCGGGCAATGTCCGGATAGAAGTGCTCAATATACCGCTTTGCTACCTCCGGCTTGCTCATAGCGTGGCGGAAGAAGCGGTCATCGGGTTGATGTATTTTGGGTCTTGAGGGCATGGTACAGAGATTAGCACCCTAAAGATACAGAACCTTGCAACAAAACCAAAATAATTTAAACAAACAAATTTAATTGGCCCAGTCGTAGTCGAAACGGCCATCGGTGATGTAAATCGTGTCGCCACAGTTATCATCGACCACTGTGCACTGAAAGGTGCCAGAGACGATAAATTCTTCAGTGTCCAGGTTGAGAATTTCTACCCAGTTGTCAGCACCTTCTAGTAAATGGGAGGGGTCTGTGGATTCTTGGCAATCAAGGTTATGGTTTCCATACATTGCATAGTGCAAATCATATTTACCTATGCTATCAACGTATGCTACAATTCTTATGTAATCATCAAACTCTTCACATTCCCTTTCCCCGAACATTGATAAAATCTTATAATTCGGAGACCAGTTGCCAAGTATACTACTCTGAAGGAACCCGCCCCCACAGCGCTGCCAGTTCACCCCATTGATTTTGCAGGCGAAGGTGCCCTCGCCGGTAGTGGTGATGGGCGGCAGCTCATCGGGCTGGGCAATGGAACCTCTGTCGGGCTTGAAGAGTGGCTTGTCGCACCCGGCCCACAGCAGGGGCACGGCGAGCAGGCAGGTGAGGATTAGGCTTGATGCGCTGGGAAGCATTGCAGGCGTAAAATGGCTCTTTCCTGCCCATACTGTGCCTTTTCTCAGTCGCTTAGCTCGGCTAAGCTCCTTCAAAAAGCCTGCGTATGGTTGAAAATAGCTCATTTTCCCCTCTACACTGCCCCAACGCATCAAGCCTGTTAGGAATTTGTTTTTCATAAGTGAAAGGTTTTATGTGTGAATAAATAGAATCTATTAGGTACTACCTCCTTATCCGTGCAGATAGCAGGCAGGCTAGCTTTTGTACAATAAGATGACAAGCACTGCAATGGCGGCAGGGCTGTATTGCAGTATGCTTTAGTGATCGTCCAATAAACTTTAATGTAGCGGTCTTACAAGGAGCGCCGCATTTCGTATTGCTGCGCGCAGTGATTCGTGCAATAGATTGGTAATTTACGGCTTAGCAGCGGGAATATCAAGATAAGGGGTGAAAAACATTGTTGTTTTTTTTGGCTTGCGGTGGGGGTAGGTGGAGCGTTGGTTTTAGCCCGTTGTAACATGCGACTTCTACGAAGTCGGGCTTCCGTAGGGGGCCTGAGAGATTAGGATGTGACTTCTACGAAGTCGGGTCAACATAGGGTTCCTGAGAGGTCAGGATGCGACTCTACCTGCCTGCACCGGGTAGGCTGGTGCTACGAAGCCTTTTGGCCGTTTTGTCCGGCTCATTAGGCATGCTACTCGTCCTTTGAGTTGCTTAAGGTATCGGAGCCAGACTTCGAAGGGAGTGTTATAGGTTGTGTTATTGAGACTGGGTACTGAAGATGTGTTGGCAGAGCTTTTCTTCATCGCTTTATCCACCCACCAACTGGCCGGTCAGCCCGTGCAGTTTCTCTTCCTCTTCTCCGCTTAGGGGGATATCTGTAAGTAAGTCTTCGCGAACGTATTTATTCAATGCGAGGGCATCTCCCTCTGATTTGACAGACAGAAAAGTGGTCACCACCTCCATGCTCAGCTCCGTGAAGTCTGCTAATTTTGCGGCGGGCCAGTCTGGGAAATGCACAGCGGTTTTGAGCAGATTAAAGATGCTCTTTTTGTAGATGCCTTCCTCCCGACCTCT
>NZ_JAVJSK010000139.1:0-30266 GCF_040219495.1 Phaeodactylibacter sp.
AAGGCGTGATACATTCAAGAATGGGATTAAAGGGGCCCATTCTTGAATCACATAGCCTTAGCTACGTGACCGAAGAACAACGAAGAGCAGGACAAAATTTGGCAAGAGCAGCCCGAAGTGTAAAATCCCAACACGCTCTTATTCCGGGGCTTCTCCGCCATTCGCTCCAAAGTTGAGCTGAAAGCCGATGCGCTTATTGGGCTCATCGTCATCGTAGTCCTCCCAATTGGTAATTTCCTGAAGGAACTCCTCTACATGGCGCAGAAAGTACGGCTCCTTAAGCTCCTCCGGCCGGTAAATCGCAATGGTTTTAGGCGGGCGGGGCTGACCGTAATTTTCGATAAAAGGATAGTTGATGAGCACTATGATTTTGCCATTGAACAACTGCTGGTATACCAACGAGCCGTTGTGCTTAATAAGATGGCGCTGCACATCTTCGCTTACCTGCTGGTACATCCCGCTCTTGGACTGCCCGAGGGTCAGCACCATGGCCTCCAGGTTTTCGATATCTGCCCGGTGCTCGACGCGGGCACCAAAGCCAGTGGCGTCAAGCATACGCTGCAGTATCATTTGGATACGTTCGCGGGTCTCTGCCTTCCAGGCTTCGCGGTATTGCTGTGTATTTTGCAGCACCTCTTCATATTGCTGCACTTTGCGTTTGAGATTAAACAGTTCAGAATCGGTTTGTAGCATGAGAATTTGGTTTTGGTCGGGCTGAAAATAGAGAAAAATCAGGAGGGGTCCCGGGAATTTTTTACATTTAGGGGTGTAGCAAAAGCCAAACCATGATCTTAGCCATTGATATCGGCAACTCTAATGTAACGCTCGGCCTGTACGCGGACGGCAACTGGAAACACTTCCACCGTTTGCCGACCAAGACCGGCCAGCAGTCGGCTATGTTCTACCAAATGGGCTGCACCAGCTGGCTGATGGAGCAGGGGATCGAAGCCGCTGCAATTGAGCAGGTGGCTGTGAGCACGGTAGTCCCGGCCCTAAGGCGTACATTCGAGCAGTTGAGCCTTCACCTTTTCGGGCGGGAAGCCCTGATGGTCTCACCGGAGATGTACCAAAACCTCCGCTTGAAACTTGACCGTGCCGAAGAATTAGGCACCGACTTGTTTGCCAATGCAGTGGCTGCACATTATCTGCATCAGCAGGACTGCATTATTGTGGATTTTGGTACTGCCCTGACTTTTACGGTAGTAGACAAAAGCGGGCAGCTACTGGGCGTGTCTATTGCACCGGGGCTGAAGACTGCCATCCGGTCGTTGTTTCAGAAGACAGCGCAGTTGCCTGAAGTGCCGCTTGAGATGCCGGCATCTGCCATCGGTAAAGACACCGTGCACGCCATTCAGAGTGGTATATTAGTGGGGTACGTAGGCTTGGTGCGGCACATGTTGTCGAGCATCCGGGCAGAAGTTGGCCCACAATACATGGCGGTCGCCACCGGAGGGCTATCCGCGATCCTGCACCCCCTGCAGGCAGACTTTGACGCCATCGACCCTCACCTGACCCTCGACGGGCTGCGCATTATTGCAGAAGAAACCGTAAAGACGATTATACCTTAAGCTTATGCAAATTTTCTCGAAGCTGCCTAATGTCGGCACCACCATATTCTCTGTAATGTCTGCCCTGGCCAATGAGCACGGTGCCATCAACCTTTCCCAAGGCTTTCCGAACTTCCAGTCTCCGCAGCGCCTGACCGATTTGGTCTGCCATTATCTGCAGGCAGGGTACAATCAGTATGCCCCTATGCCCGGACTGCCAGCGCTGCGCGAGGCCATTGCTCAAAAGGCTGGTCAGATGTACGGGGCAACCGTAGACCCGGGCACGGAGATCACCGTGACTGCCGGTGCCACCCAAGCGATCTACTGCACCATAGCCGCTTTTGTCCGCCCGGGCGATGAGGTGATTTTACTGGAGCCCGCCTATGACTGCTACCGCCCCGCAGTGGAGGTCAACGGCGGCATCCCCGTCATCTACGAACTCAAAGCCCCCGACTATAAAGTCAACTGGGACCATGTGGAAGCACTGCTGACACCGGCGACCCGCATGATCATCATCAATACGCCCCACAACCCCACAGGATCTACCCTAAAGACCACCGACATGCTGGCTTTACAGCAACTTACTTTCGGTACCGATATCCTCGTGCTTAGCGACGAAGTCTACGAGCACCTGATCTATGACGATGCGGCCCATCAGAGTGTCCTTCGGTTCCCGGAGCTGCGCAGCCGTAGCCTGGCAGCCTATTCTTTCGGAAAAACCTTTCACAATACCGGCTGGAAAATTGGCTACACTATTGCACCACCTGATCTGACCGCCGAGTTCCGGAAGGTCCATCAATACAATACCTTCGCCGTGCACCGCCCTACTCAGCATGCTTTAGCAGACTACCTGGCTGACTCGTCCACTTACGAAAGCCTGCCCGCATTTTACCAGCAAAAGCGCGATTTGTTGCTGGAGGTCATGCAGGGTTCCCGCTTCCGCCCCCTGCCCTGTAAGGGCACGTATTTCTGTAACTTTGACTATTCCGCCATAAGCGATGAGCCCGACCGCGTTTTTGCGCGCCGGTTGATCACGGAGTACGGCGTAGCAGCCATCCCGGTCTCTGCATTCTACACGAGCGGGCGGGACGAGCACATCATCCGGCTTTGTTTTGCGAAGACTGAAGCAACCCTGCAAGCTGCCGGCGAGCGCTTGCGGAAAGTCTAAACCGGACCCAGCATATGTACACCATCTACGGCATACGGCACCACGGACCGGGCTCCACCCGCAGCCTTCTGCAGGCTCTGGAAGCCCAAGCGCCCGACTGTCTGCTCATCGAAGCCCCGGAGGATGCAAGCCCGGCACTCGACTACATGCTGCACCCCGGGCTGCACCCGCCTGTGGCCATTCTCATCTATGATGCCAAAGACCTGAGGCATGCTTCCTACCTGCCCTTTGCGGCGTTTTCCCCGGAGTGGCAGGCGGCGCAGTTTGGGCTGGCGCAAGGGCTTGACGTCCGTTTTATGGACCTGCCGATGGGTCTGCAGTTTGGACTGGACGAGGAAGCGGAGCAACTCACGCTCGCACTCCCCGATGCGGGCCGGGAAGCCCCTCAGATACGCGACCCTATGGGCTACATGGCAAAGCTGGCCGGTTATGAAGACAGTGAGCGATGGTGGGAAGCTACTTTTGAGCAGCCCGAGCACGAGATCAATATTTTCGAGACCATCATCAGCCTGAATACGGCCTTGCGCGATGAATTGGGCCGGGCCGAGCGCCCCCTCAATCAACTCCGGGAAGCCTATATGCGCAAGCAGCTCCGCAAGGCCCTCAAAGACGGCTTTAAGAATATTGCGGTGGTCTGTGGTGCCTGGCACACGCCTGCGCTGCATTACCTGGACCGCTTCAAGACCAAAGACGACAACGCGCTGCTCAAGGGGCGCAAAAAACGCAAAACCACGGCGACCTGGATCCCCTGGTCCTATCAGCGGCTGGCTTTTCAAAGCGGCTATATGGCAGGCGTTGTCTCCCCGGCTTATTATGAGCTGCTCTTCGACAAGCGGGACGAGACGGTGCAATACTGGATGGCCAGAGTGGCAGGGTTGCTGCGTAAAAATGGCTTTGATGCCAGTGCAGCGCAGGCTGTAGATGCCGCCCGCCTGGCATATACCCTGGCAGGCATGCGGGGGCAACCCGTAGCGGGTATTGATGCCATGAAAGAAGCGGCACTGGCTGTTTTTGCTCAAGGCAGCCCCGAACCGCTGGAACTGATCGAACAGGAGCTGATCATCGGGCAGCAGGTTGGAGAAGTGCCGGACAGCATACCGCAAATCCCCCTACAGCAGGATATGGAAGCCCGCATTAAGTCGGCACGGCTGACCAAGCTCTACAAATCTGGTGCGCCGGAGGAAAAACAGCTGGACCTGCGCAAGGACACGCACCTGGACACGAGCCACCTGCTGCACCAACTGCGTATTTTGGAAGTGCCCTGGGGCAGTGTGCAGGAACAGTCTGATGGCAAGCTGGGCAGTTTTAGCGAATACTGGCACCTGCACTGGCAGCCCGAGTACGTCATACGCCTGATACAGGCAGGCATGTGGGGCAATACCGTAGAAGCCGCAGCCAATAACTTCCTACTGAAAAAAGCAAAGGACGTGGCCAAGCTAAACGAACTGGTCGCCCTGGCCCGCGAGGCTTTACTGGCTGGCATCACTCAGGCTTTCAGCCCACTGGTAAAGCAATTGGAAGATGCGGCGGCCGTTACGCAAGACGTATATACGCTGATGGAAGCCCTCCCGGTCCTGGCTGATATTCAGCGCTACGGAGACACCCGCCAAACGGATACGGAAGCCGTGGAAGCCCTCATCCGGCATATGGTGCCCCGCATTGCCATTGGCCTGCCGCCCGCCGTATTGAATATCGAGGAAGAGGTCGCCCGCGACTGGCTCCGGCAGTTGGTACAAAGCAACCGCGCCATCAGCCTGCTGAATGAGCCTGCCTTTCATAAGGAGTGGAACCGCGCCTTGTCCCAAATAGCCAATGCCGCCCCTGCCCATCCCCTGCTCAAAGGGCTGTCCACCCGAATTTTGTTTGACAAGTCTGTGCTCGGGGACGAGGCGGCAGCCACACAGATGCGCTATGCCCTTTCCAGTACAGCTGAAGCAGAGCAAAGCACGCTATGGCTGGAGGGTTTTCTGTACGGTAGTGGCTTGCTGCTGGTGCACATGCCCGCACTCTGGCAAATTCTGGATCAGTGGATTGCCGATTTGCCGGAGGTCATTTTTGAAGAAACCCTGCCCCTGCTCCGTCGGTCTTTTTCCACTTTTTCGCCCCCGGAGCGTGAAAAGATGCTCTCGCTTTCCAAAACCGGCGTGCAACAGCCCGTAGAAGATGAGGGCGCTGATGAAACGCCCACTGCTACCTTTGATCAACAGCGCGCCCGGGTTGTCTTACCTACCCTCAAGTTGCTGCTCGGACTGGATTAACCCCCCGAGCCTTCTGCCCTATATCGAATTAAAGGAACGTTAACCTACACTTCATCTTCAGTTAAGGCTAAAAGAAGACATTTGTATCGTAAAGATTATTTCTTGCTGTCAGAGCTTCTTTCAGTAGCGGGCAAAAAGTAGCAAAGCTAAACCTAAAAGTTACGCTTTGACCGTTACTCAAGAGGCTAATCTTTCCTGCAATTTAAAGTCGCTTTTTAAAGCCAGGTTTGTGCCGCCCGGTACTAACCTGGTTCTTTTTTTGCAGCCACAAAACGAAGCATTTCCAACAAACCCCAATTTAGAGCGTGTTGGCTGTGCCGTTTTTTCAGGCTGGCTTCACAGCATCCAGAGTACCCTGCCCAAAAGCGCTACGGCAAATACGACCAGCGCAATACCGGAGATACGCCGTAGCCAGAGCAGGTGAACCGGCTTTAGTATGCGCCGAATACGTTTGGCAAGCAAGACTTTTAGCAAATCGGTGATGATGATGGTCCCCAGGATGCCCCCGAAGAAATAGCGGGCTTCCTGCAGCTCCATTTCCCCGTCTACCACAACGGTAGATGCCACCCCGATCCAAAAGAAAAAAGTAAAAGGGTTGACGGTATTGATGAGAAAGCCTTTCAGCCACAGGCCGGGATAAGAGGAAGTCCGAATCGTTTCCTTCGACCATTTCGGCAGTTCGTGCGCCTTGGGCACGGTGAGCAAAGCCCCCAGCCCGAATGCGGCTAGTGTGATGCTGCCGCCGATGCCCAGGTACAAACCAAAGTGGGGGCTTTCTACGACCTGACTGATGAAAGTAAGTCCGAAGTAGACCGCCGCTATGAACAAAAAGTCGCTGACCCAGATGCCAAAACCTACGGCAGCCCCCGCCCGGAACCCCTCTTCCACGCCCGCCTGAATAATGGCGAAGAAAATAGGGCCGATGAGCAGGGCGAGGATCAAGCCAACCTTGACCCCCTCAAAAATGAGGTTCATAACATTCAGGCTTTGATCAAACGATTTAGGTACGGGCCAGGATGCCGGCATTCATATGCTCCTCTATGGCTTCTGCCTCTACGGGAATGTGCGCACAGAGATCTACCGGCTCATTATCCGTGACGAGGATATCATTTTCCAGGCGGATGCCCAACCCTTCTTCCCGTATATAAATAGCGGGTTCACAGGTAAAGACCATGCCGGCCTGTATGGGGTCGTAGCGGTTGGACAAGTCATGTACATCCAGGCCCAGGTGATGGGAAGTGCCGTGCATGAAATACCTTTTGTAGGCCGGGGCTTTCGCGTCCTGATTTTTGATATCGGTCTTGTCGAGCAGCCCCAGTTGCAACAGCTCGCTTTCCATCATTTTGCCCACTTCTTTATGGTATTCTTCCAGAGTGGTGCCGGGCAGCAGCAATTGTTGTGCGCCCCGCATGCAGCGCAGGACTGCATCATAGACCTTCCGCTGCCGGTCGGAAAACTGCCCGTTCACGGGGATGGTCCGGCTGAGGTCTGCGGCGTAGTTGGCGTATTCGGCCCCAAAGTCGAGCAGCAACAGGTCGCCAGCCATACAGCGCTGATTGTTCTGTACGTAATGCAGCACGCAGGAATTTTTACCGCTCGCCACAATGGGCTCATAGGCATGCCCCTGTGCCCCGTTGCGGATGAACTCGGCAATAATTTCAGCTTCCACTTCATATTCCATCACGCCCGGCCGCACAAAGCTGAGCACCTGCTCAAAAGCCTTGCCTGTAATATTGACAGCATGCCTGATCAGCCCCACTTCAATGAGCGACTTGATCATGGCTTGTTTCTTAAGCAGTGGCTGTGACCGGTGAAATTTATGTAGCGGATAGCGCTCCTGTAACGAACGGGCGAAACGTATGTCCCTTGTCACTACACCAGAATCAAAGCGGTCATGCTCGTTGAGATTGAGATAAATACGCTTAGCCAGCAAGATGAGCTCATGCAGGATGGCGTCCATTTCATCAATCCAGTAGACTTTTTCGATGCCGGAAATCGCCCGGGCCTGCTCTTTGGTCAGCTTATCGCCTTCCCATATCGCGGTGCGCTCATCGGTGCGGCGTATAAACGCCACTTCCTGAAAGCCCTCTTTGATACAATCGGGGAAAAGTACGACGACGGTGTCTTCCTGGTCCAGCCCGCTCAGGTAAAACAACCCGCTATTTTGCCGGAAGGGGAAGAAAGTATCTCCACTGCGCGGCATGAGGTCATTGGATTGGAAGACCGCGATAGAGTCCGGCTGCATCTTACGCATGAATCGCTGCCGGTTGTATTGGAAAAGCTCTGAGTTGATTGCTTCGTAACGCATGTACTTTTTGCTTTTAGTCGTAAGCAGGTTATTAGCCACCTGATCCGAAAGCCCGGACAGGAGTAAGCGCCAAATTGCAAAAATTGCGGCAAGAACAAAAGCTCAAGCAGTAGTTTGGAATGATTATAGCGGCTAAATCTTAGCGTCTACTTCCTCCAGTTCGCGCTCATCGTATTTACCAAACCAGCGGTGGAGCTGCCCCTTCGCCTTCGTTTTCACCTCTTGGTTGACGTAAGCAGCGATGGTCACCAGCCCAAAAGCCAGCACGCCGATATCATCCGTATAGCCGATGATGGGCGTAAGGTCAGGCACCGCATCAATCGGAGAAAGGAAGTAGCCGAGAGTGCCCAAGACGATATTCTTCGCCCAGTACGGAGTATCCTTACGCCGGTAAGCGTAGAACAACAGCAGCGCGGAGTACACGGTTTTCAGGCCGGCCTGACGCGCATAGTTGCGGAGTTTTTCCCAGAGGCGGTGCTCGGAAAACTTATTAATATAGGATCGGAATGGATTTTCCATAGCTTTAAAATTACTTGTTGGCCAGCTGCCCGCAGGCGGCGTCAATGTCTTTGCCCCGGCTGCGCCGCACGGTTGCCATAATACCCTGATCGCGAAGATAACGGGCAAAATCATCAATGCGGTGTTCCGTTGACTTCCGGAATGGCGCCCCATCAATGGGGTTGTACTCGATAATATTGACCCTTACGGGGAAGTTTTTGCAAAGGCGGGCCAGGTTTTCAGCATCTTCCAGGGTATCGTTGAAATCCTGAAAAGTGATGTACTCATAGCTGATGCGGTTGCGCGTTTGCTGGTAGTAGTACTGCAGCGCCTCCATGAGCGTCTCCAGGTTATTCTGCTCATTGATCGGCATAATTTCATCCCGCTTGGTATCGTCAGCAGCGTGGAGGGAAAGTGCGAGGTTGACCTTCACGGCGTCCTCTGCGAGGCGCTTGATCATTTTGGCAATGCCTGCGGTGCTGATGGTAATGCGGCGGGGCGACATGTTGAGCCCATCCTCACTGGTAATGCGGTCGATGCTTTCCAGCACATTCTTATAAGCCAGCAGGGGCTCGCCCATGCCCATGTACACGATATTGGTGAGCGGGTGCCCGTAGTGCGCCTCGCACTGCTGATTGACCATGACCACCTGATCGTAAATCTCAGCAGCATCGAGATTGCGCAAGCGCTTCATGCGGCCGGTGGCACAAAAAGTACAGGAAAGGCTGCACCCCACCTGTGAGGAAACACAGACCGTATAGCGATTGTCTGCCGGTACCGGGATCAGCACCGATTCAATAAGGTGCCCGTCGTGCAACCGGAACCGCGACTTAATGGTGCCATCCTCACTCTGCTGCACCTGATCGGTGGTAATGGCATTGATGGCAAACCGGTCTTCCAGCTTATCGCGCAGCTCTTTAGACAAGTTGGTCATTTCGGTAAAGGTACGGGCCCCCTTTTTCCACAGCCACTCGTGCACCTGTTTGGCACGGAACTTCTTTTCGCCCATACCCAGGAAGACCTGCTGAAGCCCTTCCTGGCTTAGCTGCCGAATGTCTGCTTTGTCTGTATCTGTAACGGTCATGTTTTACTAATTCGCGTTTGCCCTACTCAAATCGCCCGGCACTTTTTTTCCAGCCAGGCTTGTTCTGCCCCTTTTAGCAAAGGGGACAATTCTTCCAACACCCGAGCGTGATATTCGTTGAGCCATTGCCGCTCTGTTTGCGTTAGCAAGGGCAGTAAAATCAGGTCGGTAGCAATAGGGAATAGGGTCTGAGGTTCAAAGGTATAGAACTTTCCGGTGTCTGTCTCCATCTTTTCTACACAGAGGTCCAGATTCTCGATACGGATACCATATTCACCTGCTTTGTAGAAGCCTGGTTCATTGGAGGTGAGCATACCCGGCACGATTGGGGTTTGCCCACGGCTGGTCCGTGGGTTGGGCGTGACGCCCTGCGGGCCTTCGTGCACATTGAGAAAGTGGCCTACGCCATGCCCTGTGCCATGCCCGTAATTGAGCCCAACTGCCCAGAGGTGCTGCCGGGCCAGTATATCAAGTTGTACGCCGGTGGTGCCATCAGGAAACACTGCGGAGGACAGAGCAATATATCCCTTCAATACCCGCGTGTAGTGATCTTTAACGTCTTCATTAACCGGGCTGAGGGCTACGGTACGGGTGATATCGGTGGTGCCTTCCCGGTACTGCCCCCCGGAGTCGAGCAGCAGCACACCTTCGGGCCGGACAGCCGCCGCGGAGCCCGCTTCTGCCCGGTAATGCACGATTGCACCGTTGCCGGCATAGCCAACAATAGCGGGGAAGCTTTCGCCAAAGTACCCTTCCTGCTCCGCCCGGAAGCCTGCCAGTTTTTCCCCAATTTCGAATTCGGTTGGTTGCTGTCTGTCAGACAGGGCTTGTTCCAGCCAGCGATAAAGCCGCAGCAGAGCCACTCCATCTTTACGCATCGCTGCTTTGAGGTTGGCCTGTTCCACGGCATTGCGTACCGCCTTGAGCGGGGCAATGAGGTTGGGCAGTTTTTTCCAGCATTCCGGTTCCAGCTGTTCATAGTAATAAACGCTGTTGGCCTCTGCCTGATAGCCGATGGGCTGCTGCGCCCCGGCTTCGTGCAGCGCTTTAGCCAGCCCGGTATAAGGTTGGATGTCAATGCCATCTTGCTCCAGGGTTTGCTGCAGCGGGGCCGGCACTTTCGCAGGATCGATAAACCACTGCACACTCTCTTGCCCCAAGAGCAAATAACTGATGGCTACCGGGTTACATTCCACATCGTTGCCGCGGATGTTGAGCAGCCAGGCAATTTCGTCCAGGGCAGTGACCAGGTAGTAGCCTGCTCCTTTCATTTTGCTGCGCACGGCTTTGAGCTTTTCCGACCGGCGCTGCCCGGCGTACTTCGGCTCTAACTCAAACACCGGATCATCCGGGAGAGCGGGCCGGTCAGTCCACAGCTCATCAATCAGATAGTTACTGAAGGCGAGCTCAATGTCTTTTTCGGCCAGTTTTCTCCGGGCCGCACGTGCCTGACTTACGGTGAAGAGCCGGGCATCGCAGCCTACGGTAGCGCCGGCAGGCAGATCGTCCAGGAGCCAGTCGAGGTACTCAGCGGTATAAGGCACGGTCAGCTTTTTGAGCGCAAAACCGGACCCGGCAAGCTGCTGCTCTGCCTGTATGAAATACCGCGAGTCGGTCCACAGATGGGCGACAGAAGCGGTAACCACCGCCGTGCCGGCTGAGCCGGTAAACCCGGTAAGCCAGCGGCGGACCTGCCAGTGGTCGGCTACGTACTCGCTTTGGTGAGGATCCTGGCTGGGAATGAGAAAAGCATCAAGGCCGTGCTCTTGCATGGCTTGGCGAAGCCCGTACAGTACGGGCCCTTCAGAAAATTTAGATGACTTTTTTGGCATATTTTTTGCTAAATATTAAAATTCCTTTGATATTTGAAGTGTGCAACGCGTGCTATACTATACCCCCCGTTCGATTTTTCAAACTTGCAAAAGATAAGAAAATTAAGTAAATAGAAACGGTTTGTTGCCGTAGCCAGTAACCCATTTATTTTCACGAGCTCCCGGGAGGCGTTCGTCAGATAAGAAAAA
This sequence comes from Phaeodactylibacter sp., assembly GCF_040219495.1. Lineage (GTDB taxonomy): Bacteria > Bacteroidota > Bacteroidia > Chitinophagales > Saprospiraceae > Phaeodactylibacter. Next base: position 10,885 of record NZ_JAVJSK010000139.1, read on the forward strand.
CAGCAGTTTAGAGCGCGTTGGGACTTTTGTCTTCTAGTCGAAAGTCCCAACACGCTCTTAGAGCCAAGGGGCAGCAACAAACAGTCATCCTAAAAATAGTCCCTATGCTGAAACAGAGCCTAAGCCAGAAAATGCTCCAGAAGCTGTCGCCGCAGCAAATTCAGCTCATGAAGCTGCTGCAAATCCCGACGGCTACCCTGGAACAGCGCATCAAGGAGGAGCTGGAAGCTAACCCGGCTCTGGAAGAAGGTGAAGAACGCGATGACATGGCGGATCTCACAGAGGATCAGGAAAGTGAAGTGTACGAGGATGAGCCTTACGAACTGGACGATTACCTTAATGAATATATCGAAGACGACCCTACCACCTACAAAACGCAGACCAATAATTATAGTGTAGACGAGGAAGAGAAAACCGTACCCATCGCTGTTGAATACTCTTTTCATGAATACCTGGAGGAACAGGTCGGCCTGATGCAGCTCGAAGACGAACGCAAAGAAGCTATTGCCCTGCAGATTGTTGGCAGCATTGACGAAGACGGTTACCTCCGCCGGGAGCCCGATGCGATTATCGATGACCTGATGTTCTCGCAAAATATTTTCGCCTCGGAAGAGGAAATCCTGGCTTTACTCAAGCAAATTCAACGCTTTGAGCCGCCCGGTATTGGTGCCAAGGATTTACAGGAATGCCTGGTGATCCAGCTGGAGATGAAAGCGGAACTGGACGATGAAGAGGATTTCCTGGATTTTGAAGAACGGGAAGACTTAGACCTGGCCCTCAAAATTATACGCGACTACTTCGACGAGTTTACCAAGAAGCACTACAATAAGCTGTTGCGCCGCCTTGACATTTCGAACGATGACCTCAAAGCAGCTATCGAAGAAATCATTAAGCTGAACCCCAAGCCTGCCAGCGGCTTTTCCAGCGGCAGCAACAGCCGGGCCAATCAGTATGTCGTGCCAGACTTCATCATCCAAAACCGGGATGGCGAACTGGAGCTTACCCTAAACTCCCGCAATGCCCCCGACTTATGCGTCAGTGATCAGTACCAGGACATGCTGCGCTCTTACAAGAAAAAGACCGCCGGACGGCGCAGCCAGAAGAAAGAGCGGGAGGCGATTATGTTTATCAAACAAAAAATCGACTCGGCCAGGTGGTTTATTGATGCAATACGGCAGCGGCAAGACACCATGTACCGCAGCATGTACGCCATCTTGCAATACCAATACGAGTTTTTCCTGACCGGCGACTCCACCAAGCTCAGTCCTATGATCCTAAAAGATATTGCGGATATCACCGGGCTGGACATCTCCACCATTTCACGCGTGGCCAACAGCAAATTCGTACAGACGGAGTTCGGCACCAAGCGGCTCAAAGAGTTCTTTTCGGAGTCAATGTCCAAAGATGACGGAGAAGAAGTGTCTACGCTGGAGGTGAAGCAAATCCTGGAAGACATCATCGGGCAGGAAAACAAGAAAAAGCCTCTTTCTGACCAAAAGCTACAGAAAGCACTGGAAGAAAAAGGGTATCAAATTGCCCGGCGCACCGTGGCTAAATACCGTGAGCAGCTTAACATTCCGGTAGCCCGTTTGCGGAAAGAGCTCTAGAGCGCCTTCAACAGCTCCATACCCAGCTGAGTAGCTTCGGACTCTGCACGGGCGCAAAGAACGACCACCCCGATTTGTTCATCTTTCACAAAACCGGCAAAAGCGCTGTACCCGGCAGTGCCTCCATTCATCCAAACCGCCAATCTTGGCTTGGCCACAGGGAGATAGCTAACGAGCCACCCGTAAGCGGCCTGAGTGCTGTATTCCAGTGTGGGAAAGCTGACTTCTACGCGCGCTTGCTGGCCTTCGAGGATGGTGTTTTCCCAGTTTTGGGGCCCCTGCCCCATGTATACGCTGAGGAACCGGGCCAGATCAGCTGCGGTTGACTTCAGTCCTGCGGCAGGAGCGAGGGTGCGAAAATGCCAATTGCCCGCCGCCCGGCCCCGGCGATCGAGCCCTTCTGCCAGTCGGGTCCGCTGCTCGGCACTGATATCGACCTTTGTGTTTTGTAATTGCAACGGCTGCAAGAGGTACTGATGCAGCAATGCCTCATAACGCTTCTGAGCCGCCTTTTCCATAGCCAATCCCAATAAAGCAATCCCCGCATTAGAAAAGTGGTAACTGCGCCCCGGCTCCGCTTTGAACGGAGCATTGCCCAGTTTTTGGAGCAAGCCGGCTTCCTGCAGTTCAGGGGCGGGGCCGTTCAGGTAGGCAGCTTTGCCGATCGGGTGCCAATCATACACCCCAAGCCCGGAGTTGGGCAGACCGGAAACGTGGCTCGCCAGGTCGCAGCCCGTCATACAGACCGATGCTCTTGATAAGTCATTGGAGCAGCTCATGATGCGGCGTACCGGATGGCCAGGCAGGGTAACTTCTGCACAGCGTTGTGGCTGAAAGGCCGGAGGTGACAAGCTATCAGGCAAATAATCAGCAATGGGCTTTTCGGGGTTCAGTACACCCTGCTCTCCCATCCGAAGCATAAGTGTGGTAGTGAACAGGCTGCTGAGTGCGCCAATTTCGTAGAGGGTGTGCTCATCCGGTGCCGCTTCCATCTTTTTGGCCAGTTGCCCGAAGTGGTAGTAGGTAATTTCGCCATCCTTGAGAATGGCAACGGAAACTGCCGCGGGGCGCTGAGTATCAGCAAACCGCTGCAACTGTTCGGGCAACGGCTGTGCGAATAGTGCGGCAGTAAATAAGAGCGTAGCGTGCAGGCTTGCAAGTCTCTTTTTCATGGTCGTGAGGTTTTCAATGAACGAATGGCGGGAAGAGATGAGCAGAAAGGGCATCTCCTCTGGCCGGGGGGCAATATCCGACCTTTCCGAAGTCTTGCAGTGCTTTAGAGCTTACTGACCTGGCCATACTCTTTATTTGATACTTGACAAAGCACTAGGGCGGCAAGGATTGAAGAGATTCAGGTTTTCGATCGGGTATTACAGTAAAATAGGCTAAGTTTGGCATAATTTGGTTTAATTTGGTCGAACCTCAAATTAATTATTTAGTAAGCTTTGCCGGATTGAGTATCCGCAACAAGCAAAGCTGATTTTTGTCAATATGCTCAACAGGTTAAACTTTCGGCGTTTCAATATCTATCAGGTGCCTTCCTCTTTTTTGAGCATGAGGGTGGCTTTGGCGCTATTGATCGCAGAGCTGCTGATCAGTCAGGTGGGATTCATGGTGTTGGAGTCTTACAGCTTCTCAGAAGCCTTTTACATGACGATCATCACCATATCGACCGTTGGCTTCACAGAGGTGCAGCCCCTGAGTGCGGTAGGGCGGTTCTTCACCTCAGGGCTTATTATCACCAATATTGGTATTTTTGCTTACGTACTTGCCGTATTTTCTTACTACGTTATTCAGGGAGAAATTTTCAAAAACATGCATTTTAACCTCATTAGCGCATCCATTGACAAGCTATCTGACCACGTCATCCTGTGTGGTTATGGAAAGTATGGACGTGAAATTGCCCTGCACTTCCATAAGCATGATGTACCTTTTGTGGTTATTGAGAATGACCCGCACAAAATTGAAGACTTGCAGAAAAGCGAGGACCGTATCCTCTACCTGGAAGATGATGCCACGCATGATGAAGTGCTGGTGAAAGCTGGCATTTCCAGGGCCAGTGCTTTGATCTCTTCTCTGCCTGATGACTCCGACAACGTCTTCGCGGTGCTCACCGCCCGGCAGCTCAATCCCCGCCTGACCATCATCAGCCGTTCCAAAGACTTCAGGTCGCAAAAGAAGCTATTGATGGCAGGGGCCAACCACGTCGTGATGCCTGAGCAGATCGGCGGCTTTTACATGGCGACCCTCTTCAGCAAGCCCGGAGCGGTGGAGTTCTTTTCTTACATCACCAACGAGTATCAGTCGGATATTGGCTTTGAGGAAGTGACCTATGCGGACCTGCCCGATGATTGTCAGGGCAAGTCACTGCGCAAACTGCGCATCCGGCAGGAGACCGGGAGTAACATCATTGGCTACAAAGCCCCGGATGGCCACTACGAAGTCAATCCTTCACCGGATACCATTCTGGAGAAAGGGGCCAGTTTTATCGTGTTGGGCAATAGCCGGCAATTGAAGCGGCTCCGCGACTACCTGGCTCACTACCCGGAAACGAATCCTTCCTGACTCCGCTTTTTAGCTGACGGTCAACACATGCAGGCGCAGCTGCACCCACCCAATTGCTGCTATTCACTGCGGCGCCCGAATATGGCACCGATTTTTACGTCTACGCCCTGTTCTGCCAGCAATTTGACATTCTGAGCGCCCTCTCCTGTGGTGGTGAAAGTAGCGACAATATTGATAGAAGCCGATGGCCGGATACGGGCAAAGCGTTCCTCCGGGTAGTCGATGAAGGTGATCTTTTCGGCCACCTCCGTTGAGATACCGTTATCGTCTGCAGCAGCGCCTTCCATAATGAGCTGCTCCCCCTGAAACAAGGAGTCCAGCACCATGCCCTGCTCATCAAGGAAGTAGCCCTGAATAGATACATTGAGGGGCAACTCGTTCTGCGTCACCATTTTGAACTCTGCTTTGTAGACTTCCTGCCCCAGCTCGCCCAACGAAAGCGCCAGCGTATCCTGCGCCAAAAAGTCGATGGCATTGCCATAAAGCGGCAGGTCTACTTCCACATCCACCTGATAATAGCTGCTGTCAGTCAGGAAGCCGCGGATACTGCGGTTGCTGTCCGGGTGGGTAATGGCATCCACATCGTAGTCGATAGCCAGAGGGCCTGCGCCCAAAATTTCGTCAATATTGGAATTGTCTTTGTTGAAAACGTAGCGTTCCACAAAGGTTTCCCCCACCTCATCGAGCCCGGGATATACGAAGTCAATGCCGTTATCAATGAGTTCGCCCTCCAGGGGCAGCGTCTCATCCCTAACGGTGAAAACGTTGAAGAGGTTAACCCGTGAGCGGGTCGGGATGCCGAAGGAGTTTTCCACCCGGAAAGTGACCGTCGGGTCTGCAAAGTAAATATCGCCTTTTACCCAGTCGTCGAAAAAGTCGATGATGATCGTATCCCGCCCACCGGCTTGCACTTCCGTGCCAAAGTAGCCTTCCATGTAAGAAAACGCCAAATCAGAGAGGGTGATCCCGCCAAAAGCGACTGTATCTTCCTGCCCGCCTTCCCGGATAAGCTCGTACTCCACATAAATGGAATCAGTCCCCTCTGCGGTAACAATTTCGGTACCCGCCAGATTGTAAGGGTTGAAGAGGTTGCTATAGGTCAATAGCGCGCCTTCACCATCGTAGCCTGCGGTTGAGCCGGTGAGTTGCAAAGGCACTCCGTCTTTGTACAAGTCCGGGAACGTCAGGGTAACCGTTACGGGCTCCGGATGAGCGTTTTGGAAAGCCCAAACGAGCTGGCCTTGTTTGATTTTAAGGCGGTCAAACTCTGCGCCCTCAGCCGTCTTAAGTGGGAGCCCGATCCGTTGAGCGATGAGCGGGATCAATTGCCCGTTCAGTGACTCATTGATGCGGGCAAAGAGCGTATCGCTGTTTTGGGCGATGATATCGCCCCGGTATTCGAAGTGGATGACGCCCTCGTCATCAATGTACAGGGCTGCGAGATCGCCCGTACTCTCCAGCGCATCGCGTATGGATAATCGGGATTGAACGATAGGCAAGGCATAGGCTGCATCATAATTGGCGCTGTCGATATTAGACAGGTCGTCGAAGTCCTGACAAGAGGTGAGCAGGAGCGTGGCCACTAGTGCAGCAAAAAGAGTTAGTCGTTGGGTCATACAAGCTGAATATTGGTACGAAACAAAGCGGAGGGTCGCTCCGCCTGAATATGAACAAAAAATAGAGTTTATGGCTGTAAGTTTTGTACAGGCCATGAATCTAGTGGCTCAAGTCCTAAATCCTTGACCATCCAAGCCTTGCCCTTTTGCCCGCTGATGTAACCTGAAAGCCTCACCGTAGCTTCGACTACGCCTACGTTTCCAGACTTCTTCAGCGAACAAAATTCCGGCGGCTTAATTATCAGAGACTTAGAACTTAAGCCACTAGTGTTCATAAACTCTACGAAAGGCTGATTTATTTTGCGGGTGTCAAAACAGCAAAAAAAGATTTGAAGCTGCTCAAAATTAAGCAAGCTGTAGATGTTGCGGGCACCTAAGTGCAAAAGAGAATGTCTCCCGGCAATCAATTTACTAAAAAAGGGAGCGCTCACCAGGGTTGTTTGCAATTGCGGGGCTAAATTACGTATCTTCCGAGCAAGAACAAAATCGCATCGCATGCAGGAAAAAGAAGCCCCGGCAGCCCTATCCCAAGCGGTCGGGCAAGCCCGGCAATTTGTACTGCGGCTGTACAGTCAGAAGCAGGATGCCCGCTTGTTGCTGCACAACTACAGTCTGGCCGCAGCCCTTGCAGAAGCTGTGGCCGATATCGGTCAGGTGGAAAGCGCGCCGGCGCCGGTGATTGAATCTGCGGTTTTGGCCGCCTGGTTTATGCCTACCGGCTGGCTGTTCGATACCAATAGTCCGGTGCTCTACAGCCCGAAGGTGGCACAGCAGTTTTTTCAGAAATCGGGAACTGCCCCGGAGGTGCAGCAACAAGCCCTGACCGCCATTCAGCAGGTACTGCGCCGGGAGTTGCCCACTCAAACTGCAAGCCGCCTACTGAATGATGCCTACGCTTCCGTCGTTTACCTGAGTGAAGCCGAAGACCGGCTCCCTTCTTTGCGTATAGAGCAGGAAATGCTGTCCGGGCAAAATTTCACAAAAACAACCTGGTCCAGGGAAGTGCTCGAACAACTGCTGCGCATCAAATGGCATACCCACCACGGGCAGGCTCACCTGCAGCCGCTTTTGGCGAAAGCCATATACGCTCAGCGGGCAGAAGTGGAAAAACGCAACGAAAAAGAAGAAGAACAGGGAGGGCGGTTCTACAGCCTCGAAAAAAAAGACCCCGTGCGGGGGGCTCAAACCTACTTCCGGACCAACTACCGCAACCATATCAACCTTAGTGCCATTGCCGACAATAAGGCCAATATCATGATCAGCGTGAATGCCATTCTCGTATCGGTGCTGATCACCTTTTTGTCTTACCGGAATATCGGAGAAAACTCCCCGCAAATCCTTCTGCCCGTGATTCTTTTCCTGGTGACGGGCATGTCGTCTCTTATTTTTGCGGTACTCTCCGCCCGCCCCAAGGTCACCCGCCTGAACCCACAACAAACCGACCCGCAAACGGCCCGTCAGAACCTGGTTTTCTTTGGCAACTTCGTCCAACTCAACCTGGAGGACTACGAAACGGCCATGGACGAGATCTTTCAAGATGGGGAACTGCTCTATGGCAATATGGTGCGCGACCTTTACTTCCTGGGCAAAGTGCTGGACAAAAAATACCGCTATCTCTCCATTTCCTATACCGTGTTCATGGTTGGCTTTATCGCTACGGTGCTCAGCTTTTTGGTGATGCTGCTGGTGTAAAACGTACTGCCCGTGCTTAGAGCTTGTTTGGAGCGGTTTCGTCATGAAAATCAAGGATTTATGGTTCTGGCGAAGTCACTAAATTTGAGTTTAGCGGGCTAAATGAAAATTTAGTGAGGAAGTCAGCGCTTGCCCCGCATTTCTGCGGGGTTCATAAAGCGTTGATTTGCAATAGGAACGAGCTCCAACCATGCTCTTAGAGCGTGTTGGGATGTACCTGCAGTAAATGATCGGGTGGAGATCGTGAATGTGCGTGGGGTGGGCTATAAGTTGATTTGTCAGTTATTAGCTCAGTCTGTAATCAGGGGATTTAAAGTTTAAACTTTATCTTTGCGGCTTTGAACCGGTACAACAGGCAATAGCTCCGGTCATATAGCGCACAAACAGATCTGTCAGATGGATAAATTCGCGGTAGGAAAAAGGATAGGGGCACTCATTTTTAGTATGCTATTGTGCTCGGGGATAGTTGGCGCCCAGAGCACGATTGAAGTGAGGGGTACTGTATTTGAGAAGGCTACGAATCAGCCCATCGAGTTCGCTACTGTGATGCTTCAGGACCAACAAAGCAAAGCCGCACTGAGCGGGGCCACTACCGGTGCTGATGGTACCTTTCTGCTGTCGGCAGAGGCAACGGACTTTACCGTGAAGGTCAGCTTTATTGGCTATGCCGCTCAGGAGTTTTCAGACCTTACGCCTCAGAACGGGCAGGTCGACCTGGGCAACATCTACCTCTCTGCCGAAGGGCAAACCCTGGATGAGGTACTGGTGCGCGCTGAACGCTCCCAAACAGAGTTCAAGCTCGATAAGCGCGTGTTTAATGTCGGCAAAGACCTCAGTAGTACAGGTGCAAGTGCGCTGGAAGTGCTCAATAATGTACCGTCTGTCAATGTGAGTATTGAGGGGGAGGTCAGCCTTCGGGGCAGTGCTGGCGTACAGATTCTCATCAATGGCAAGCCTTCGGTGCTCGCCAGTGAGCAGGGCAATGCGCTGGGTACGCTTACGGCCGAAATGATTGAAAGCATAGAAGTGATTACCAACCCATCGGCTAAGTATGAAGCAGAGGGGACCGCTGGCATTATTAACATCATCCTCAAAAAGGACGAGCGTGAGGGGCTCAACGGTTCCATGACCGTCAACACCGGTACACCCCACAACCACAGCGTAGGCCTAAGCCTCAACCGCCGGACGGAGAAGTTCAACCTGTTCAGTCAACTCGGCGTGGGTTACCGGGAGCTGCCGCAAGACCGGGAGGTGATTAACCGGGACCTGGTGAGCGGGACCGAAGTCCGAAGCGAAGGGCGGGAGTACCGCAATGAACAGTTTTATAACGTCATCCTGGGTACAGACTATTACATCAATGACCTGAATGTGATTACACTGTCTGGCAACTTCGCCTACGAGATAGAAGATCAGCCTTCCCGTACGAACTTCCTCCTCTTTGACGAAAACGGCAACCTTGCCAATGAGTGGTACCGGGAGGAAGTAACTGAAGCGACCAACCCCAAGTGGAATTATGAGTTGCAGTACAAAAAGGATTTTGAGGATGACGAAGACCATGTATTGCTCTTCAGCGCTATGGGCAATTTCTTTGGTAAAGACCAGTCCTCCGAATTTACCAATACCTCCCTGCTTGACGGGGAAGCCTTTGGCGATCAGCTCACCCGGACTAATTTTCAGGAAGCCGAGTACACCTTCAAGCTGGACTACACCAGGCCATTTTCCGATAAGCTGACCCTGGAGACGGGCGCTATGTACGTGGTCAATGATGTGAGCAACGATTTTGCGGTGCGTAATCTGGAAGGTGGCGACTTTGTGGTGGATTCCAGCCTTACCAACATCTTTGAGTACAGTCAGGATGTCCTGGGCGTGTACACCACCGGTGCTTATGAAGGTGAACAATGGGGGCTCAAGCTGGGGCTGCGCGTGGAGCATACCGACCTGAAAACGCTGCTGGCCACCACCGGCGAGTCCAACAATCAGAATTTTACCAACCTCTTCCCTTCCCTGCACACGTCTTATAAGCTCAGCGACCGGGTGTCCGTTCAGGCAGGCTACTCCCGGCGTATTTTCCGCCCCCGGCTGTGGGATCTTAACCCCTTTTTCAACATCCGTAACAACTTCAGTGTCCGCACGGGCAACCCGAATCTGCTGCCGGAGTTTACAGATTCCTACGAGGTATCGAGCATCTATCTCCTGGGGGCACTTTCCATGAACTTCAGTGTATACTACCGGTACACCGAAGCGGTGGTGGAGCGCATCTCCGTCTTTGAGAACAACGTCAACATCACCATGCCCATGAACATCGGTACCAACCGTACCACCGGGCTGGAGTTCAATGCCAAGTACAGCCCAAAGCCCTGGCTGACGCTCAACGGTGACTTCAACTACAACTACTTCAACCGGCAGGGCGAGCTGGAAGCCACCTCTTTCGACTTTACGGGGGATCAGTGGGCCGGTAAGCTGACCGCTAAACTGAAACTGCCGGCTCAGATTGACTTTGAAGTGACGGGGCAGTACGAATCAAGGGTACAAACGGTCCAAAGCCTGGTTTCCGAGAACTATTTCCTGGACCTGGGGCTGCGCAAAAAGCTGATGAAAGGGCGGGGCGTGATCAACCTGAGCGTACGTGATGTCTTTGCTTCCCGCATCCGCGAAAGCGTCGTGCAGCAACCTACCTTCTACCTCTACAGCTTCGGGCAGCGCGGCCGTTTTGTCACCCTCGGCTTCAGCTACGGCTTTGGCAAAGGGGAAGCCATGGAGTTTTCGGGCCAGAAGCGGTTTTAGGGAGTATGTACGGTAGATGTTGGAGACGGCCTACACAAGGTGTGTATAACAAATTGCACAAAACAGAGCGTGATACCGTAGATTATATACGCCATACGAAGTGACCACTAGCCATTAATACCGGGGGGGCAACCCTCTGATTTAAGCGCTATGGCTGCTGGGGTAGAGCTTCCCGCTCTGCTCCAGCTTATCCAAGATTTTTGGGCGATGTACCAAAATAGGCAAACCGCAGATGCTGCCAGGCTATTTAAAAAGTGCAATTTGTTATACACACCTACACAAGCGTGTGCTGGATTATTACCTGATACTTCCTTATCTTACGAGGTACACTTTAAAATACATGTATGGCTGGAACTACTGTAGCAATACCGCGTACCCTCGAAGAACGGCTGCCCTATGGAGAAACCATGATTGTGGAAGCAAGCTGGGATACCTTTCTCGATTTATTGGAGGAAGGAAACTATCCAGTACAGTACGACGAGGGTCAAATTCTCTCTTTTATGGGTTATGGAACTCAAGAACACGAAGAACTGGTCATGAGGATAGGCCATCTGCTTATCACCTTACTGGAGGGTAAACCCTATCGGTTTTTTGGCAGTAATTTAGCGCTTGTACCTCCTGGGAAAGCAAAAAGTTATTTTAACGCCGATTGTACTATCGTGAAAGGGGAGCCCAGGCACGAACCGCTAGAGGGCGAAATGAAAGCCACCACTAATCCGGTTATCCTGGTGGAAGTGCTATCCGAAAGCACTCGAAACTTTGACCTCGGGCAGAAATTCCAGCGCTACAAAACCATACCCTCCCTTCAGCAGGTGCTTTATATTGATAGCCAGTCGCCATCTGTGATCAGCTACCGCCGGAAGGATCAGGAGGGTACCTGGCTGATCGAGGAGTTTACAGGGCTGGAAGGAGAAGTGCCGGTGCTGGAAGAAGGGACGTTCAGTTTGAAGGCGCTTTACGAACCGCTGGAGCTGTAAACCCCTACCATATACCGAACATCTAGCGTGCTGGCCTGTCTCAATCAGCAGGGCTCAACTGATCACTACACCAGGTAGCGGTTATAAAAACAGCACACTGATGTCACACCACCACCACCATTCCGGCAGAAACCTCAAACTCGCCTTTTGGCTCAACCTGTTTTTCACGATCTTCGAATTCATAGGCGGGCTCTATGTCAATAGCGTAGCCATTATTTCAGATGCTATCCACGACCTGGGAGACAGCCTGTCGCTGGGGCTTTCCTGGTATTTAGACCATAAGTCGAAGCAGGGTGCAAACCGCACTTTCTCTTTCGGCTATGCCCGGTTTTCATTGCTTGGCGCGCTGATCAACTCCCTGGTCCTCATTACGGGGTCCGTATTTGTCATCCGGGAAGCGGTGCAGCGCTTGTTTGAGCCCGAATTGTCTGACGCTACAGGGATGCTCATCTTTGCCCTGATCGGCGTGGCGGTGAATGGTTATGCTGCCTGGAAACTCAGTAGCGGCAAATCAATGAATGAGCGCGTGGTGTCCTGGCATTTGCTGGAGGATGTGTTGGGCTGGGTCGCCGTATTGGTTGTCGCCATTATTCTAAAGTTTTACCAAACGCCCTATCTGGACCCCGCTTTGTCATTATTCATCACCGCCTATATCCTTTGGAATGTGGTGCGCCGGCTGCGTGAAACCCTGATGTTGTTCCTGCAGGGAGCACCTAAAGAAGTGAATTTGAAAGCCCTGGAAGACCAACTGATGGCTGTACCGAATGTAGGTTCCCTCCACCATACTCATATCTGGTCACTGGACGGTGAGCAGCATGTGTTTTCCACGCACGTCAAGCTGAAGGAGATTGAAGGATTGGCTACGTTGCTGGAGATCAAAAACAGGATGAAAGCGGCACTCAAGCCTTACGGGTTCGCCCATTACACCATTGAGATAGAACTAAGCGCAGAGGACTGCGGGCTGGAATGAGGCCATTCTTATCCACGCACAAACAACCACCGCACACCCCGGTATAATCCAATCCCGATATAGCCTAGTATCCCGGGCTTTTGCCGCTCCCGCAGGTTGATCGTAATCGTAGCGTAGGTATCCAAATGATCAATACGGTTCATCTTGCCCTTGAGCAAGTCGATGGTTTCGTTGAGGCGCTCCAGTTCTTTTTCGACTTTCAGGATTTCGTCTACGGTGGTGGCCTGGTCAAGGAGGCCGAGGTAGCGGCCGCGTGCCTGTTGGGCATTCTCCAGCCGGATTTGGTAATCGAGGTAGGTTTCGGTGACATCCTGTCCGCGTATGCTTTGGCGGTCGAGGCGCCCGAGTTGACTAATCTCATCAATTGCAGCGTCAAGGGCTTCGCTTTCTACCCGGATGATAGACCGGTAGGTGCCGATTTCATTCACATATCCACCGTATCGTTTCGCGATCGCCTGAATGTATGAGTTGGTGCTGTCCGAGGTCTCTACAGTCAGCGTCAGGTCGGCATCGTAAAGGATTTTACGGTCGTCTTCCTGCTGAGGGCGGGCGATCATCGTATCGCTCATCTGGTAAGCCGCCTGCTGAGAGGCACAAGCGGTGCTCAGGGCGAGAAAAAGAACAATAGCGTAGCGCAAATAGGGCATAAAGTTGATGTTTTGGTCTGCTTTAATAACGCAAAACCACCACCTAAGCGTGCCATATCTGTAAAAATCCGCCATTTACTTCAACGCCCCCCAAAGCACCTCCACCGGGTGCAGGGCTTCCCGTTTCGTCCCGTCTTTGATCTGATGGCGGCAGCTCGTGCCCGGTGCAGCGATGATATGCTCCGCCGAGGCCTCCCGCACTGCCGGGAACAGCACCTGCTCCCCTACCGTCATGCTCAGCTCATAGTGTTCTTTTTCGTACCCGAAGGAGCCCGCCATGCCGCAACAGCCGGAAGGGATGGTCTCCACCGTATAGTTGCGGGGCAGGTTAAGGATGAAGGCGGAGGGTTCAATACCGGCCAGGGCTTTTTGGTGGCAGTGCCCGTGGAGCATTACCTGCCGGGATTCTGTAGTGAAAGCGTTATCGTTTAAACGGCCCGCTTCCACTTCCCGCATCAGGAACTCTTCCACCATCAGGGCATTTTCGCCCAGAGTCTTCGCGGTCTCCTGCAGTTCTTTACCGACCAGCTTCGGGTACTCATCCCGGAAACTAAGGATGGCCGAAGGCTCGATGCCGATCAGCGGGGTTTGGGCACTAACGAGGTCTTTGAAGGCGCGGACGTTTTCTATGGCAAACTTCTGCGCTTCTTCCAACAGCCCTTTGGACATGTGCGCCCGGCCGCTTTCGCCATGATCCACACAGCGAACTTCGTACCCCAGCCGGCTGAGCAGCTCCACGGCTTTGATGCCAATGGATGTATCGTTGTAGTTGGTGAATTCGTCGATAAACAAGTAGACGGCACCGAGCGGTTGCCCCTGTGGCTTCAGCTTATCCGCATGTTTGCGGGCCCAGCGGCGCAAAGAGATGTGGTGAACGGTCGGCAGGCTCCGCTCCGGTGCTACGCCCAGCACGCCTTTGGCAATCCCACTGAGCACCGGGTTGGTGAGTGCAAAGTTGCTGAGCCAGGGTACCCGGACCGCCAAACTGTTGATGCGGCCTATGTTGGCAAAAGCGCGGGACCGCAGGGGCACACCATTAGCCTTTTGGTACTGATAGAGGAACTCCGACTTCAGCGTGGTCATATCCACATTGGAAGGGCACTCCGCCGTACAGCCTTTGCAAGCCAGGCAGAGGTCCATCGCCTGATAGATTTCCGGGTGGTCGAAGGGGTTCTCATGCACGTTCATGGTGAGAAACTCCCGCAAGATATTGGCCCGGCCCCGGGTCGTATCTTTCTCATCACGGGTTGCCCGGTAGCTGGGGCACATCGTACCGCCGGAGAAGTTCAGCTTACGGCAATCCCCGGAACCATTGCAGCGCTCTGCCGCCCGCAGTATGCCGCCGGCTTCTGAAAAGTCGTACACCGTCTCATGCACGGGCGTTGGCTGCTCCGCCTCATAGCGGAAACTGCTTTTCATCGGTGGGGCATCCACGATTTTGCCGGGGTTGAAGACACCCTTGGGGTCCCAGGTTTGCTTGATCTGACGCAGGTACTCATAGTTGTACTCGCCGATCATGAGGGGGATAAACTCTGCGCGGACCCGCCCATCGCCATGCTCGCCACTCAGGGAACCGTTGTACTTTTTGACCAGCTCGGCCACCGCTTTAGTGATCTCATAGAATAGCCGCTGCCCTTCCGCCTTTTTCAGGTCGAGAATGGGGCGGAGGTGGAGCTCGCCGGCACCGGCGTGAGCGTAGTACACCGCCTGTTGCCCGAAGTTGGCCATCAGCTGGTCGAATTCTTTGATGTAAGCGGGCAGGTCTTTGATGTCTACAGCCGTATCTTCGATACAAGCTACAGGCTTGGCATCACCGGGGATGTTGGCCAGCAGCCCAAGCCCTGCCTTGCGCAAATCCCAAATCTGCTTAGTCTTGGGCGCTTCCACAATCGGGTACGCATAGCCCAGCCCCGCTTCCTGCAGAGCGGCGATCAGCGCATGCCCCTGATCCCGGGCTTCTTCGAAAGTATCACCCCGGAATTCAATCATGAGAATCCCCTCAGGGTCACCCTCTACGAAGAAGCGGTTTTTCTTTTGCTCAATGTTTTGCTTAGTCAGATCGAGGATGATCTTATCCATGAGCTCACAGGCTGCAGGTTGGAATGACATGGCTATCAGGACGGCTTCCAGCGATTCCGGTATGCTGTTGAAGTGTGCACAGACCACGATTTCCTTTGGCTTGGGCAGCGGGTCTACATGAATTTTTATGGCGGTGGTGAAAGCCAGGGTGCCTTCCGAACCGCACAGGAGTTCACAAAAATTAAAGGGGCGGCCCGCTTCGTCAAACGGCTCCTGTTCGATGAGCAGGTCTACCGCATAACCGGTATTGCGGCGCTCAATACTCGCCTTGGGGAAAGCTTCCCGGATGGCTGCCTGCCGCTCAGGGACGGAAAGGGTTTGATGCAGATGGCGGTAGATATCGCCCTCCAGGCTCTCTGCCTTAAGTTTTTGGCGGTAGCCTGCCTCATCCAGCCCATGAAATACAGCCGTGCTGCCGTCACTTAGTACCACTTCAAGCTCCTGCACATGATCGCGGGTAGAGCCGTAGACGATAGAGGTGGTGCCACAGCTGTTGTTGCCCACCATGCCGCCAATCATGGCCCGGTTGGCGGTAGAGGTGTTGGGGCCGAAAAAGAAGCCGTACTCCTTTAGCACGTGGTTGAGCTCATCGCGAATGACGCCCGGCTCTACGCGCACCCAGCCCTCCTCAGCGTTGATTTCCAGGATTCGGTTCATGTACTTGGATACATCCACTACGATGCCATCGCCCACACACTGTCCGGCCAGAGAAGTACCTGCTGCTCTGGGGATTAGGGAGGTACCGTTCTCGTTGGCAAAGGTGACAAGTTTGCGGATATCCTCAGCGTGCATAGGCAGGGCAACCGCCAGGGGAAGCTCTCTGTACACGGAAGCATCCGTTGCGTAGAGGTGCCGCATCATTTTGTCATAGTACAGTTCGCCTTCCAGCTGGGCTTGCAATTGCTGCAGTTGCGCATTCATAATAGGACCGATTTGTGTAGGACAACAGCGCAGCTCCCCAAATGGATAACTGCGCTGTGTCAGATTCGGGTTGAAATTAGCAACTTTTTCCGAAGCCCAGCCAGCCCGGTTACCAAATACCGGGGATTAACCGGCTTGATTGCTTCTGGTAGTCCAGGTAGCGCTGTCCGAACTTGCTGACCAGTGCCGTTTCCTCCGCAGTAATCCTTACATAGTAGGCATACAGCATACAGGCGGTGGCGATCAGCAGCCCCAACCAGGACTCCAAAACGATGGCACCGCCCACCGCAGTCAGCAGTGCTCCTGTATAGCTCGGATGGCGGATGTAGCGGAAGGGGCCATGCTGGATCAGTTGGTGTTCTTCCTGAATTTGTACGGTAGCGGTGAAAAAGCGCCCCAGGGTTTGTATGGCCCAAATGCGCAGCCCCGTACCGGCTATGACGATGAGGGCTCCCGCCATTATCCAGTGCAGGTGTACGCGATCTGGGTGGAAATACCCCCACTCAATGACTGGAATAGCGATGGCTAACACGGAGAGAACAAGGATAAAAAGTACGCTGTTGTTATCAGCGCTCCGGTCCCGCTCGGCTTCCTCAACCTCAAAGCCAGGCTGGGTGAGGAATACGGCGACGGCGGCGAGCATCAGAAATAAGATTCTGTAGTCCAGCAGCAATGACGGGCGAAAAGCCAGTGGGAGCACGTAAGCTAAGAGTAAGAAAAGGGCAGTGTTTTTAATCTTTCCCATGATTGATGAGTTTAGAAGGTTTAGGCAACAAGACGTTCTTTAGAGGCAGGTATAGCCGCACACCAGGCTTTAGTTTCAGCGTGCAATTCCAGGCTCCCGTGCCGCTGCTGGGCCAGGCCCATATCCTGGATCCTGGATTGAAGTGCAGGCCGGATATCAGGGATTTGCATACTGAGGATGCTGGCCGCTAAGCCCTTGTAGTCATTCTGACTGCCGTCCACAATTTGCTTAAACCCATACCTGCGGTAGAGGGCGGCATGACGGGGGTGGCAGGCGAGCATGATGCCGCTGTAGCTGTGATGATAAAGCATACGGGCAATAGCCGCTTCCACAAAAAACTTGGTATAGCCGCCCGAGCGGGCCTCCGGGGCGAAGACAAAACGGCTGGCCTCCACGATCCCGTTTTTCTCCGGGCGCAACCGGTCCATGTGCGCGCCGATGGCTTCCTTTTCCGGGCAGTTGCTGAGCAAGGGAAGGCCTGGCCCTTCTTGGGGCAAAGGGCTTTTTATACCATACTTGTCAGCTATTGTGTCAATCAGATTTGTACCCGGGGCTTTGTGCTCCTGTACAAGCCTCAGGTAAGCGATAGGATAAGCACCGAAGTTGCCTTCCTGAAAAAGCCCGATGTGGTGAGCGTAATGGTCATAAACATCCAACTCGAAACCGTGTTGATTATCGGTAACAAGGCTGGCGCACTGACTTTCCAAATAGCCCTGGTAACGCAATCGGAATAATGATTCCAATTCTTTAACGTTACGCGCAGGCCGGAAGGCCAGTCGTTGGGGGGTAATACTCATGGCTAAGAATTTTTAAAATCCAAAAAATGAGTAAGTAAACTGTAGAATTCTTAACCATGTGGTGGGCAGGCTAATGCTGCTCCATTACTTTGCTTTTTTGTTGTGTGTCTCAGAGTTTGGGAAAGTGGAATGACCTGTCAGTCCGATTGGTCTATTGATGCCTTCAAGAGCTTGTTGGGGTTTTGCTTTTGGAGCGAACGCAGCCCGAAGTGTAAAACCCCAACAAGTTCTATGTGCTCGAAATGTGACAAATCCTAACAGGGCTAAAACCTGTTAGATGAGGTGAGTGTCTTATTTGGATAGTAAAAATAGCCTAAATCCTGGCTAAATGCAAAGGTAGCGCATCGTTTGTTTGATGTTTTTACAAAATTTAAAGGCTGATCGTGACAGCATTCAGCCATAAAATGGATCAAGAATAACAATGGAAATCAAGTTTGTACCGCGTGAGGAAATCGATAAAACTAAATGGAATAGCTGTGTGCACTATGCCACCAATGGCAATATCTTTGGGTACATGTGGTACCTGGACCATATCGCGAAAGACTGGGACGCGCTGGTGGAAGGCGACTACGAGTCCGTCTTTCCGCTGGTCTGGCGGCTGGGGCGTTTTTCGGGCCAGGAGCTGCATCAGCCCGCTTTGATCCGGGAGCTCGGCATCTACTCTATTCATGTACTGTCCAAACCGCGTATCGAGCGCTTTCTGGAGGCTATCCCAGAGCAGTACAAGCATATTTCCATCAACCTCAATGAGCAAAACCCTGTAACAGAGAACAGCGCTTTTAAGGTAAAAGAGCAAACCAATTATCAGCTTTTTCTGAACCGGCCCTACGAAGAGATTGCCAATGCGTACAGCCGCCCGCTGATGGAGCAGTTGCAACGTGCAGAAGACGAGGGGCTGGTGCTAACCTCCAGCATGAAGCCGGAACAAATTGCAGCCTTTTATCAGGAGAACCACCCCCGGGAGCTGCAGTCAGAGGAAGTGTTTCACGGCATGCAGCGGGTTATGTACAATGCGTTGCACCGGGGATGGGGCTTCACTTCCGTCGCTTTGGATACCCAAGCGAACCCGCTGGCTGTCAACTTCTTTTTATACAGCCACGGAAAAGTAGTTAGTTTTATGCCGCTGGAGTCTCCGGAGGGCAAAAAGGCAAGAGCGCTCGCTCATCTGTTCAATGGGCTGATCCGGCAACATGCGGGCCGGCCTGTTATACTGGACTTTAATGTAGGCCAAAAGGACGCTCTGGCGATTGATTTTGGCGCACAGGCTAACCCTTTTTACCAAATCCAACTTAATAAGCGGACGTTTCACTGGTTCTAAGAGCGTGTTCGGACTTTAGAGCGTGTTGGCTTATACTTCGTCCCGGAAATCCTCACTTAGCTAAGGCTAAACTCCGGTTTTCGCGCCTCGTCTAACCAAAAAATGGTTAGTTTTCGACTAGAAGACCAAAATCCCAACACGCTCTTAATCAAAAAAAAACACCAGAAAGCTAAAAGGGCAACACGCTTTCAATCCGTTTGCTTTTTGAGCGACAGTGTTTTATCTTATGGTGGTTTGAGCCCGATTTTGCCCGTGCATCAATCGGCTTTTGCCCGTGCATCAATCGGCTAGTCCAAAATAATGCGGCGTGGTTCACGCTTTGTACCCCGGGAGGTGCCTGACTTTTACACTCTGAGCAGCTGTTCCCCGTTTAGAAACGGCTATAATCGTTTGTAGGTATACCCAATTGATTATCAAGCTATTGATCTGTGGTGAGGGAGTGTGTAGGTAGGTGTATGAAATAGGTGGAATGTTCGTATATATCCTAGTTGTACTCTACCCCCGAAGCCAACCCTCAATTGAAATTATGGGGTTTAAGGAGAGATTGCTTAAAAGGGTTTACTTGCTTGGTAAAGAGGAAAATAACAAAAAAGCCAACGCTCGGCAATACGCAGGCTGACGCGCAAGCCAGAATGCTTGGCCTTCCGTTGTCGTAGAAAAGATA
>NZ_JAVJSK010000140.1:0-40987 GCF_040219495.1 Phaeodactylibacter sp.
CCGCGCTGTAGTTGCGCAGCTCCATCCAGTCTTGTAGTTGCTGCAAATACTCCCGGTGCGTACTCATCTTCTTTGTTTTTGGTGTTTTCAATGACCCAAAACTAAAGAAAAAACAGACTTAATATATTGAAATACAGTAGATTATGAGTGAAAAATGGGCTGGTTTTGTTCAACGGGAACGTGCAGCCGCAGTACGCAGCGCAGCGGAGTATTGTCGGCTGCACTGTGTTGTCTGTAGTTCTTAATCAAATGGGAATAATATCCTTGAAGACTTTGCCCTCGTAAATGTTTTATCATCATATTTATCAGCTATCAATTTCACCTTTTTGTAAAGAGCTTTATCCTTAAAATGGCTATAAACCATTAAAATGAACACAAAAAGTGTTAGCGATGCTAATAATCCACCACCAATTAATCCCCAATACGAAAGGTCTTTTTTAACCGTCTTCAACTTTCCTGTAAGCCCAATTTCATTTGATGCATCTATTCTTCTTATTACTTCACTTTCCTCATCATCCAATAGTTTAATTTCATTTTTATTCTGAGCTTCTATTGATGAATAAATTTCTGTTGTATCCATTTTAACTTCATATGCAACATTGTAGTTTGGATAAATAAATTGACCAGCAGACAAATAAAGCCCTAAACATACAAATCCCAATAAGTAAATAACTAAAAAGGCAAATTCAAATCTGCTTGCAGGCTTTGTAGGTAAATCTTCCTTTTCTACCGATTTCAAATTGGTTATCCTGTGACTAAATTTAATTCTTCTTGTTAAGTGTCTTGTAATATCAAGAATAACAGTATCTTTACTTTTGTCCGTATTTGGTTGAGGCTTGTATTCTATTACAGAGTCAAATGTGAAGTATTCATTTTCTTTGAGTATATCCCAATTAAATGTCGCCTCACTTTCGTTATAGTCAAGGATAATATTTACATCTTTAGATTGGTCAATGATTATGACTTTTTTCCACTCAAAATTTTCGGGTAATGTAACTTTTAATGGTTGGTGAATAATTGATTTATCAATGTCTGTATTACCTGAATTAAAAAAAGTTCCTTTGTATATCAGTAAATTCTCATCTATCTTTTTTCCCTTATATTTTATTTCAACTTCTGCCAAATCCTTAACAACTGTTTTAAATAAAGAGATGCATCCGTTTTCAAAAAACAGAAGGTTAGTAATTGCTTTATGATTTGCCGTATACTTGATACCCCAATAACCAACTAAAACTGTGGCTATTACTCCAAGTATCATATATATTAAATTTATATCCATATTTTTTTAATTACAGACAACGGCCCGGCTAGCCGCAGTACGCAGCGCAGCGGAGTATTGTCGGCTAGCCATTGTTCTGCGAATAATTTTTTATAAACCTTGAAGGAGTTTGTTTTTTAACATCTCCCCAGGGCATTAGTCGTTCAATAGGATATGTCATATGAATACACTTCTTTGCTCGTGTAACTGCTACATAAGCAGTATTCCTTTCTTCTTCAATTTCCCTATTTGTCTTTGCTCTATAACTGGGTAAAACTCCTTCGTTAAGCCCCATCAATATTACTACTTCAAACTCTAGTCCCTTTGAAGCATGAATTGTTGACAATGTCACACCATTTCCATTATCATTACTACTGTTTAATGCCAAGTAATGTCTGAAATTAGATACATTATGCTGTTTAGGGTTAGTAGCTTTCTGGAAATTTGTCCATTTAGTAGCTATTTGGTCTAAATCATAATCAATTTTAAGTTGTTCAGGTCCTGACAATTCAGAACTTAAAAAACTCTTTTTCATATCGGTTATGACGACATGCAGTCTATTAGGATGTTCAATTATAGTTTTCCAACTTAGTACAAGTTGATTAAGTGCAAATTCTTTATAGGCGTTATTTTTACAAAACTGGTTTATATTTAATAGTAAATCACGCCTATCTAGATCAACATCAAACTTAGTATAAATATCCTTGCAAATCTGTCTAAGGTGAACAACATCAGAAGGGTTTACAATTAATCTTAACCCTAAATCAAAAAGGTTAATGTACTTGGACTCGTACTTGAAATTTGAATTTCCTTGACGTAAATGGTAATTAGCCGCTAACTCATCGTCGCTATCTAACACATTTTGTAAGTGCTTAAAAATATATCTATTTCTAGCAATTACAGCTATATCTGAATAGGATATTGGAATTGTGACTTCTTTCTCTGAGTAAATCCCCCTAGAAATGTACTCTTTAATAATTGAAACGATAGATTTAGCTTCTTCACTTTCGTTATTAGCAATAACGATTTCAACCTTTCCCTTGAAAAAATTATTCCCAATTTCTACATTATTTTTAATATGCTTAGCTAAAGACAAAACCGAATCCGAAGATCTGTAATTTTTTTGTATTTCTAATTTAACTGCTGCGAAATCCTTTATAAAATACTCTTGCATATATTTTATCGAAGAACCATTAAATGAATATATTGCTTGATTTGGATCTCCTACCATAACTATGTTGTTGTGAGAATTACCACACAATGCTTTCAAAATTTGATATTGAGAATAGTTTAGGTCTTGTGCTTCGTCAACTAATATATATTTGTATCTTCTTCTATACAAGGATGATATCCTCGGCCGTTCAGTTAGGATTCTATAAGCGTACAAAAGAATATCGTCATAATCCATCGCTGACTGGTTAAACATACGATCATTATATTCACGATAAAGTCTTTTCCTTTTGTCAGACCAATTCAGAGTTCCTAAATCAGATTCTGTAATAAGGTTTCTTTTAGCCTCTGATATAACTTTTAAAAACCCGTCAATTCTTCTCTGTTGTTCTTTCGGTTCAAGACCAACATAATCTTCAGTAAAAATGTCGTTAGTTAAAAAAATATTTTCGAGTACTTTCCTTTTATCGTTATCATCGAATATATGTGGGATTTCTGTAAATCCTAATTCTATCTTTTGCTTTATTAAAATTTGACCTAGACAAAATTCATGGAAAGTTCCTATAAATGCTCTTTCTCTAATTTTAGGAACATTGTGCAGCCTTTCTTTCATTTCTTCAGCGGCCTTATTTGTAAATGTTAAGCAAAGAACTGAAAAGAACTTGTCATCTATATCTGTCAATAATCTTCGAACTCGTTCTGTCAAAATCCGAGTCTTCCCACTTCCTGCTGCTGCTTGCACAAGTAAAGCACCCTCAAAATTATTGTATGAAACTATGTTTGACTGCTCCTTAGAAAGATTTTCCATATTATTCAATTACGATTTTAGCCCTAACCTCTGCGAAGAGTTCAACGACTTTAGTAGGTAATCTACACTTATTATTATCATCTCTACTCGTCAAAATCTCAGTTGCAATATATGGAGCAAATTCAGTCTTACTACTATGAAGGCAATCTAATAAAGCTTGATCTATTGAAGAAGCATCAATCGTACCGTCATCTTTTAGGTAAACTTTGACTTCACCTCCTTTTCTTTTCTGACCGTGCTGCTCATTACAATAAGCATCAGGAAAATAATTTGAACCTCTACACTTGTTTATTCCTGATATAAGAACTTCTTGAAAAGAATCTTTAATGAGATATTCTTCAAAATCATATGTATCCAAAACGAAAATACGGTTTTCATACTCGTCGTACTCATTTGAAACTTGAGCTACAACTTCTTGCTCCGTGTTTTCATCACCATCACTAAGAATGAAAAAAGGAATATCAAGATACTTCGCCAACTTCAAAAAAGATCCATAATTAGACTTCCCACCGACACCAACTAAAGAAATTCCAAAATCAAATGCATCTTGACCATCAAAATATTCCTTAAATAACAAAGGAATTGCTTGTTCTTCAGTCTCACCTTCAAACAGTATGAGCATCTTTGCGAATAATATTTCCCCACGAGAATTTATAATTTCTCTTTCAATTTTTCGTTTGTCTTCTTTGGTTAGTTTACCTCTCTTAGAGTTTTTTAATCGTTCGATAATTGGTCTATTCTTCCTGTTTATTTCAGTCCCACCAATATCTTCGATTTCTTTCAATAATTCTCCAATGCGCAATTCTTCTGGCTCTGTAAACTCAAACTTACTAACTCTGCAACAATCTTCAGGTTTATGTAAATGTCTCAGTTGCTCTAATTTTGCCTGTGCAACTACGTAAGGTGAATGAGTGCTCACAATTTTTTGACCACCTACTTCACTCAACTGCTTGTAAAGGGTTCTTTGAGCATTAGGATGTAGATGAGCTTCGGGCTCTTCAAGTGCTAAAATTGGAAAATATGCTTCACCTTGTGATCTTTTGCTTCCTATCTCCCAAGAAGTGAACGCTTTAAAAGATAATAGAGATGCCCAACTTCTCGTACCCATACCATGGTACTCTAGACTAAATTTATCAGATTTCCCATCTTGATAATTTACTTTCATACCCTTATGCAAATCTCTAACATTAGTTGAGAAAGGGCTTATAGACACTCCTCCATCTTCATTTCCAGAAGTGCTATTCAATTTAGCTAAGCGCGTTTGAAGATGTTTTAAAACCTCCGATTTGTCGATTGCCGTTTCGTTTAATTTTTTAATCTCTTCGATTATCTTATTAGCACTGGCTTCGTCAAAGCTATCATTTACTTGCGATGCCAATTTTCCAAAATAACTGTGTCTCAATTTAACATCGTGGCTTAAGTCCCTTTGTGCATCTATATAATAAAGGCTTATAGCTTCACCTATTGTGACACCTAATATATCATCTTCGTTTTCAGTGACATTATTCCAATCAGAAATAGTATACATTGAACTCTTATACCTATCACCTCTACCTGAAAATCTGACTTTATACCGAACAGCAAAAAAATCACCTTCTTCGTCAACCTTTATCTCATTTCCAAAAACGCTCAGCCATTCTGCATCGAATTCTGCTTTACGGATATCTTTTTCATTAACGGGGATAACTCTGACATCTATATTAAAATAATTTTCTGGTTGATTACCTTCTGAATCTATAAACAAGTCATCTCGAGTAGGTTGAAATTTATTAGCGCCAAAAACCAAGTTTATACTTCTTAGAAAAGTTGTTTTTCCAGAATTATTCATCCCGACCAAAACTGTCAATCTTTCTAAATCAATTTCAAAATTTTTCAAAGATCTGAAATTTTGAACTCGAACTTTATCAATTAGAATCATTATTAATATTTGATTTCGCAGAACTAGGATATATACGAACATCCCCCCCATTTCATACATCTACCCACACACCCCCCTCCACAAATTAATAACCTGATAATCAACCTATTACAGCCTATCATCCGTTTACAAACGATTATAACCGTTTGTAAACGGGTAATAACTACTCAGAGCGTCAAAGTCAGGCACCTCTCGGGCTATAAAATCAGAACCACGCCGTACTATTCCGGATTAGCCGACTGATGTACGGAGCCCAATTGGTTTTCAAACTCCCGTAAGATAAAACATTGTCGTTTTAAAAACAAATCAAGATTTCGACCTCCTGCCCAGGCCATAGCTGCCTTTGAAAATCACGGAGTGGCAACGCAAAGATTGCTCCAACCGTCCGCTGAACACCATCCCAACAAGCTCTACCCCCCTCCTCACAAATCCTCCAACTTCGAAATCGCCCCTACCTTCTCAAACAGCTCCGAAAGCGAATCCTGAGCATGCCGGATATCCTGCCAGTCCTTCAGGACAATGCCCAGGGTAGACTCCACGATGCGCTTATCGAGGTGGTCGATATGTAGGGCGGAAAGCGCCATCGCCCAATCGAGCGTTTCAGCGATGCCGGGTATTTTCTCCAGGCGCATTTGGCGGACCTCCTGCATGAAGGCGCAGATTTGGCGGCTCAGGTCGCTATCTATGCCCGGCACTTTGTTGCGAACAATCTGTAGTTCTTTTTCAAATTCGGGGTAGGAAATGTAAAGGTAGAGGCAACGGCGGCGCAGGGCCTCAGACAGCTCCCGCACCCGGTTGCTTGTGACAATTACCTGCGGGATGTGGCTGGCTTTGATCGTACCGATTTCCGGTATGCTGATCTGCCAGTCGGAGAGGACTTCGAGCAGGAAGCTCTCGAACTCTTCATCGGCCCGGTCAATTTCATCGATCAGCAAAACCGGGGCTTTGTGGTGGGTGATGGCTTGCAGCAGGGGGCGCTTGAGCAGAAAGCGTTCGCTGAAGATATCGCGTTCTTTTTCCTCCAGGGTTTTGCCGCTTTGCTCGTCCATTTTTAAGTGGAGGAGCTGCTGCTGATAGTTCCATTCGTAGATGGCGTGGGTGGCATCAAGCCCTTCGTAGCACTGCAGGCGGATGAGGTCGGTGTCGAGCGCGCGGCTCATCACTTTGGCAATCTCCGTTTTGCCTACTCCGGCCGGCCCTTCGATGAGCAGGGGTTTGCGGAGTTCCTTGGCCAGGAATACGGACATGACGATGGACGGTTCCGTAATGTAACCCTGCTCGTAAAGCATTTGCTGAATGCGCTGTAAGCCCTCGTTTTTGATCATAACGGCGTGGAAAGGTTCGGTTAAACAGTACTGCCGGGCGGCATCACCACCCGGCAGTCTCCAATCATTCAAGTTTCATACACTACTTTGAAAAGTGGCTATTGCGTAGCGGCCATCAATGCCCGTTTGGCATAGACTTTCGCCAAATGTAAACGGTACGCTTCAGAAGCGAAGTGGTCGGCCATGACCATCGCATCCGCTCCGGTGCCTTCTACAGCTGCATCGATATTCGCCTCTGTGGGCGCTTTACCCAAAAGGGCTTTTTCAATATTGCCGGCAGCAAAAGCGGCATCGGCCAGGCCATTGATGCCCACCTTCACGCGCTCTATTTTTCCGCCTTTGACCGTTACGGAAGCGGCAGCACCGACAATCGCAAAGCGGGAAGCTGGCTGCATAAATTTCTGATAGGCACTGCGCGTGCCCTCGGGTGGAAGAGGGATACTGATCGCTGTCAGCAGCTCATTTTCCCGTAAATCAGTCATATAAAATCCGGTAAAGAAGTCTTCAGCGGGCACGCTGCGTGCTCCATCCGGCCCTTTGAGGTGGATGGAAGCCCCGACTGCAATCATGACCCCGGGCCAGTCGGCTGCAGGGTCGGCATGAGCGAGGCTGCCACCGATTGTGCCCATATTACGTACCTGTTGATCGCCGATAAGGTCAGCGGCTTCCGGCAGCATGCTGTAGGTTTGGTGGGCTAGCTCGGACGTAGCCACATCGTGGTGGGTCGCACCAGCACCGATGACCAGGTTGTTGCCATCTTTTTTGATGTAGCGCAACTCCTGAATTTTGCGGATATCGATGAGTACGCCGGGCGCATTGAGCCGCAGCTTCATGGCAGGGATGAGGCTGTGCCCCCCTGCCAGCAATTTGGCGTCCATGCCGTGCTGCACCATCAGAGTGATGGCGTCGTCGACGGACTCGGCGCGGATGTAATCAAATTTATTGGTTACCATGGTTGTTATTGAGTTTGAAATTCTGACAATAGGTTAGCTCTGCATATGCCGCCATACGCGCTCGGGCGTTAGGGGCATCTCCAGGTCTTTTTTGATCCCGAAAGGTTTCAGAGCGTCCATTACAGCGTTTACGACGGCCGGTGTGGAACCGATGCAGCCCGCTTCCCCTGCGCCTTTCACACCCAGTGGATTATGGGGGCAGGGCGTCACGGTACGGTCGATTTCGAAGCTCGGCAGGTCATCGGCCCGCGGCATGGTGTAGTCCATATAGGAACCGTTGATGAGCTGTGCGTCTTCATCGTACATCGCGCCTTCGAAGAGGGCTTGACCGATACCCTGTGCCAGTCCTCCGTGGATTTGACCATCCACAATCATGGGGTTGATGACGTTGCCCACGTCATCTACCGCAATGAAGCGCTTGAGCTTGGTCTGCCCGGTATCTTTGTCGACTTCCACAATCGCCACGTGGGCGCCATAGGGATAGGTAAAGTTGGCGGGGTCGTAAAAGCTCGAGAAGTCCAAACCAGGCTCTACCCCTTCCGGATAATCGTGGGGGACGTAGGCCGTCAGGGCCACATCTCCAAAGCCAACGCTTTTATCGGTACCCTTCACCGTCCACTTTCCTTCTGCAAACTCCAGGTCTTCCTCGGAGGCTTCCAGTTTATGGGCGGCAATTTTAGCGCCTTTCTCGATGATCTTATCCAGGCTCTTCACGATAGCACTGCCACCTACTGCCAGGCTACGCGACCCGTAAGTGCCCATACCGAAGGCTACAGAGTCAGAATCGCCGTGTATGATCTCTACATCGTCGAGTGGAATACCCAGGCGGTCGGCTACCACTTGTGCAAAGGTCGTTTCGTGCCCCTGCCCGTGGGAGTGTGCCCCGGTGAATACGCTGACTTTACCGGTCGGTTGGACGCGTACCTGTCCGACTTCGTACAAGCCGGCACGAGCGCCCAGCGCGCCCACTACCGCAGATGGTGCAATACCGCAGGCTTCGATATAGGTAGAGAACCCGATGCCCAATAGCTTGCCCTCCTTGCGGGCTTCGGCCTGCTCCTTGCGGAACTTCTCATAGCCTACCATCTCCAGGGCACGTTTGAGCACAGCATGGTAATCACCGCTGTCGTACTGCAGGGCCACCTGGGTCTGATACCCCGGCTGCTCCACCCCATCAAAGGGCGGGATGAAATTTTTGAAACGCAGTTCGGCCGGGTCCATATCCATTTCCAGGGCCGCGGTGTCCATCAGTCGTTCTAAGAGATAAGTCGCTTCCGGTCGGCCCGCACCACGGTAAGCATCCACCATGACGGTATTCGTGAAGACGCCCGTGACATCCACATTGATCTTAGGCGTAACGTACAGGCCTTGCATCAGCGTACCGTGCAGCCATGTGGGCACACAGGGGGCGAAAGTGGACAGGTAAGCACCAAGGTTGGCGTGGGTCTTGACCCGTAGTGCCAGCACATTACCTTCTTTATCGAAACCCATTTCGGCTTTGGAAATATGGTCACGGCCGTGCGCATCCGTCATGAAGGCTTCACTGCGGTCGGAAGTCCACTTTACCGGGCGCTTCAGGCGTTCGGAGCACCAGATCATGAGTGCCTCCTCAGCATAATGGAAGATTTTGCTGCCAAAGCCACCGCCTACATCCGGGGCAACCACGCGTACGCGGTGCTCAGGGATGCCCAGCACGAAAGCGCAGAGCAGGAGCCGTGTCAGGTGTGGATTTTGGGAAGTCGTGTACAGGGTATATTTTCCGGTCGCTTCTTCGTACTGCCCGATAGCAGAACGGGTCTCCATCGCATTCGGGATCACCCGCTGATTGGTAAACTCCAGGGTCGTTACGTGATGCGCCTGCCCCATGGCTTTGTCGACCTCCTCTTTGGGGTTGCCCAGTTCCCAGTCGAAGCAGATATTATCCGGGGCTTCATCGTGGACAAGCGGGGCGCCCGCTTCGGTTGCCTTTTTGGCATTTGCCACAGCGGGCAATTCTTCCCAGTCGACGTCAATTTCATCGGCAGCGTCCCGGGCTTCCTCTTTGCTTTCGGCAATCACCACGGCCACGCCGTCGCCCATGTAACGGGCTTTGTCGGCCACGAGCAGCGGGTGGGGCGGTTCCTTCATGGTGTCGCCGTTTTTGAAGTTCACCTGCCAGCCGGTAGGGATGCCATTTATACCGGATTCGGCGATATCCTTTCCGGTATAAATCTTGACGACACCGTCCATTTTTTCGGCCCGGCTCGTGTCTAGGTTGTTGATTTTGGCGTGCGCGTAGGGGCTGCGTACGATGTAAGCGTACAACATGCCCGGCAGCACGATATCATCAGTGTAGCGGCCCTTGCCCGTGAGGAAACGTTTGTCCTCAACGCGCTTGACGGCCTTGCCTATATAATTGGTCATGATGCGACAGCTTTTTTCGGTTCGTTAATTTTTTTGGCAGCGTACTGAATGGAGCGTACGATGTTATGGTAGCCGGTGCAGCGGCAGAAGTTGCCCTCCAGCCCTTCGCGGATTTCCTGCTCGGAAGGGTTGGGGTTGCGCTCCAGCAAGTCTACGGCAGACATGATCATGCCAGGCGTACAAAAGCCGCATTGCAGGCCATGCTCTTCGCGGAAGCCTTCCTGTAGGGGGTGCATTTCTCCATTTTGCGAAAGCCCTTCGATAGTGGTGACTTCGGAGCCATCGGCCTGAACGGCAAGCATAGTGCAGGATTTGACGGCGTTACCGTCTACGAGAATAGTACAGGCTCCACAGTTGCTGGTATCGCAACCTACGTGGGTGCCGGTCAGTTGCAGCGTATCACGTAGGAATTGCACCAGCAGTGTGCGTGCATCTACTTCCTTAGTGACAGACTGCCCGTTGACCGTCATGGTGATTTTAGTCGGCATAGGGTATTCAGAATTTTTGATCAATTGGAAATATATCCGGTAGTTCAGAGCTTTTCGCGTCATCAGGCGGGCTGATGCGCCGGGTTCTCCAGCTCTTCCTCCAGTGCTTTAAAAAACTGTTTGCTTAAGGTATTGGCTACGCCGGAGAGGACGCGCTGCCCGGTGCGGGCGAGCAAGCCGGAAAGGCGGGCCTTGCCATCAAAAGAAAGCGTAGTCGTATCCGCACCGGTCTCCTCCAGGTCAATTTTCACGTCTGCGGCTACGTTACCGATTTTGCTGTTTTGCTGAATCTTAAGAACGAAGCTTTCCGGCTCCTGTTTTTCGGCGACTTCCAGGTTGCCGGAGAAAGAACCACTAACCGGGCCCATTTTGACATTGGCGATCGCCTTGTAAGTATCCTGCCCGGTTTCTTCGAGCTCAGAGACCCCCGGTGTGATCCGCGCAAGCGTGTCCGCGTCCATTAGCATTTGGAAAATTTGGTGAGCTGGCGCATTGAAGTGGTGTGATCCTTTAAGATGCATGGGTGTGTTTGTCGTTTATCGTTTATCGGTTTATCCTTTTACAAGCGATCTAAAGTTATGAATTTAAGTGCTATTTTGGTAAATAATTAAGAATAAAAATTGGTTTTTTGTGGGCTCAATCAAATATTGACAAGAAAAACCAAAGCATACTAGTTATTTGTTAGTATTTGTGAATCAAAAAAAGCTGTCGAAACCCTGCTATGAAAGAAATCAAGTCAATTATCAAAACCTATGACGAACTGGGCCGCAACCAAAAACTGGCTCTCGCTACTGTAGTGCGGGTGGAAGGCTCTTCCTACCGCCGGGCCGGAGCCCGAATGTTGGTGATGGAAGATGGCAACTGGATTGGAGGCATCAGCGGAGGCTGCCTGGAAGGGGATGCTTTACGCAAAGCCCAACTGGCCATGTTTCAGGACAAACCCTCCCTGGTCACCTATGATACCACCGATGATGACGCGCAGTCGATTGGTGTGGGCCTGGGCTGCAATGGGATCATTGATGTGCTCATCGCCCCGCTCAAAGACGAGCCCGATAATGCCCTGGAGGTGCTGCGGCAGTGCACAGATGAGCGGCAGCCAAATATTCTTATTACCATCTCACATAATGAAGAGGGGCCGGAGGAATTACACCCCGGGCGGATGTTCCGGTACAAAAGCGCAGAGCAGTTCAAAGCCATTTTGCCGCAAGGCGCACCCCTAATTACCCTGCAAACGGATGTGGAGGCGGCGCTGGAAAAGCAAAAGTCCATCACCGGGCACTATGAGCTGAATGGCGGCGGCTCGTTCAGCGCCTTCATCGAATTTCTGACGCCCACTATACGCCTGCTGCTCTTCGGTGGCAACTACGATGTCTTCCCAATGGCGCAACTGGCGAAAGACCTGGGCCGCCACGTGACGGTCTATGCCAATCCGCACAAGCTAAGCCGCTCCATCTTCCAGCAGGCAGATGAGGTCAAAGCCAAAGACGATCCGGTGGAAGTAGACGCATACACGGCCTGCATCCTCATGGCGCACGATTATAAAACCGACCTGAACAACCTTCGGCGCCTCCTGCAAACCGAGGTGCCCTACATCGGTATGCTCGGCCCCCGCAAGCGCACCGACAAAATGCTGGATGAACTGGCAGAGGAGGGCATCACGCTTTCCGAACGCGATCAGGAACGCCTCCACAGCCCGGTGGGTTTGGATATCGGTGCACTGTCGCCGGAAGAGATTGCGCTGTCCGTTCTGGCAGAGATCAGGGCGTACTTTAGCGGCCGGCAGGGTGGCTTTCTCAAGCATCGGCCAGGGACCATACATGAGCGAATGTGAGGAAACCCCGGGTACTTCAAAAAGCAGTACCCAGGGTATCTTTTCGTTACGGAATCTTATACCGCATGCCGGCATACAGGTTGCGCCCAAAGATGGGGCCCCATACCATAGAGGCGTCGAAGTAAGTGCCGAAGGGGTCATCGCTGCCCAGTATAGGGTTATCCTGCCGGAAATTGAGGAGGTTCTCACCGCCCAGGTAGAGCTCGAACAACCCGTCTTTCCAAGACTTTGTGACCTGCCCGCTCAGCAGGAAAAAGTCGGGGGATGCGGCCTCCAGCCGGTATTCTTCCGGATTAGCCGTAGTGCTGGGCAGGCGTTTTTGCCCCTGCCAGTTGAGGGTGGCATCGAATGCCCAGCCGCTCTCCGTTTCGTAGGCGGTGTTGAGAAAGGCGCGGTGCCGGGCGATTAGTGGTTTTTGTAACTGCTCACTGCGGTAGTCTACCCGCACATCATTGAAACGGTAGGCCAGGCGGACGTCAAATCGGGTGAATATCTCATAGTCCAGCTGTGCCTGCAGGCTGTTGGAGAAGGAGTTCCCATCCAGATTGTAAAAGAATAACGCCTGTGGATCGGCATCAAAGTCGGCCACAATCTGCTGTTGAAAGCGGGTGTGGTAAACATCAAGGCTCAGCAAGGCCTGCCGCCCGCCCCAGATGAACTCCTGAGCGTAGTTGAGCCCGAAGTTCCAGGCGATTTCCTGGTCCAGCCCGTAGGGCCGGTCTGAGCCATCGCCTTCGATAATGAAGGCGCGGTTGGAAGCCATGCCGCCAATCTGCTCAATCAGGATGTTGGCGGTACGCTGCCCACGGCCGGCAGTAGCCCGCAGGACTGCCGTTTCGCTGAAGTTGTACTTGAGGTGAAGGCGGGGCGTCACGAAAGCGCCAAAAAGATTGTGGTAGTCCGCCCGTAAGCCGGCGACCAGCGTAAAATCCTCCCGTCCGGTCCAGGTGTACTCCCCGAATACGCCGGGCACCGATTCGATACGATCAAACATCTGCCCTTCAAAGACCTCATCGTAGTGGTCCCACTGCCAGCTTGCCCCCGTTTTGATTTGGTGGCGGGTATCGGTGATGATGGTTTTGTAAATCCAGTTGGCGTAGAAGCTTTCCTGATCGCCATCGTAGGACCGGTTGCCGAAGGTGGATTCCTGATGGTGGATATTGCCGGAAAGCTGCAGCCCCATACTCGCGTAGGGGCGGTTGGGGAATACCTTTCCCACCTTTACCCAGGCTTCAGCACGGCGGGCATCGTGGGTGGAGCCCCAAAGGTCGGTATCCTCGGACGGTCCCCGCTCGAAGTCGAACTGCCCACCGGTTGATTCCAGGAGGGTCCCTTTGATGCCGAACTGCCCCATCCAGCCGTTTTTGCCCATGAAGCGCCAGCGGTGTACGCCGATCAGGGCTTCCGAGAGCGGATTGTCCAGAAAGCCATCCCCGTTTTGGTCGAAGCGCCCCTTTTGGTGCTTACCGTGGAGCAGCAGCCCGGTGTGTGCATTTTCGCTCAGCGAGTGGCGCAGGCTGAGGTTACCCTCAAAACGCTGCATGGCGTTGGCAAACAGGTTGAGGTAGAGGCGTTCGCCCTCCTCCGGCTTATGGAGCTCTACGTTGATCTGCCCGGCAATGGCTTCGTACCCGTTCACAACAGAACCGGTACCCATATTCAGCATGATGCCATCAATCCAGGCACCGGGGGTATACTCCATACCGTGCATGGAGGCTAGCCCGCGCACATCCGGCATATTCTCCCGGGTGATTTGCACATAAGGGCTGGCCAGACCGAGCATTTGAATTTGCCGGGTGCCCGTGACGGCATCCGTAAAGCCTACGTCCACCGAAGGGGTGGTCTCAAAGCTCTCGCTGAGGTTACAGCAGGCGGCTTTCGCCAATTCGTCTTCACCAATGCGCTGCACTTTGACCGGCTCGATAAAGGACACCTCGGTAGAGCGGCGGCGGCGGGTAACTTCTACCGTATTCAAATTCACAGCATCGGCAAGTACCAGTTGAACCGTGCCTTCCTGATTAATGGTAACGGTATCCGTAGCAAAGCCCACGTAGCTGACGACCACCTGTTCGTATTCCTCCGCGCCTTCGAGCTCAAAGAATCCATCGGCATTGGTAACTGCTCCTTCCGGGCTGCCCAGCCAGCGCACATTAGCGCCAACAAGGGGGATGCGTTTTTGGCCTTTGCCCCGCTCGTAAACGTACCCGTGGAGATGGTCGTGATGTTCTTCTTCTTTTAATTTTCCGCCTTCATGCTGTGCCACGATGGCCGCATCCCGGTATTTGCAGCAGCCGTGGAGGGCCTCGTAGGCATCATCCGTCGCTTTGATGCGGCGGGTGTCATGGCCTACACTGGCGATTTGCTGATGCAATTGATTTTCATCCAGCGGCTCAGGGCTTTTGGTGATGGTAAGGGTGCGGGAGTCGATCTCCCATTCGGCGAAAGCCACACCGGGTACCTGGTAGACCGCATCTTCAATACGGTCTTTGCACATGCCGCAGATGCCGTCTACCCAAAGCTGAAGGGTGTCACCGGCCTGTGCATGCAGATGGATAGAAGTGAGGACGAACAGGGCGGTGCCCAGCAGTCCTGCAGAAAGCTTATTCATAAGTATTTTCAGTCTTGACAGTTAGTTAATTCAGTTATCCCATGTCAAGACCAAAGGGCGGCGGTTGCCAGATGAGTTGAGGGAATTCGCGCCCGGATTCGGGCAGGTAGGCAAGCTCGGCGCGTGCAATGGGGGACCATTCGACGGCGCGGTGCTCAGGGAGGATTTGTAAAAAGACCGTACCACAGCACTGACAGGAACAGAAGGCGCTGCACCCGTCTGCACCGTGCTCATCACCGCATCCATCGGAGTCTTCCTTAGGCGGGGCTTCCGCTGCACAGCAGTGATGAGTGTTACTATTCGCCACTACCATCGGACAAGCTTCCCGGGTTTCTTCCGGCACGTGCCCGTCCTGACAAGGCTGCAGGGCAGACCAGGTCACGAATATGGCGAGTAGTATGGCGAATGTGCTTTTCACAGGCGCAAAGGTATGGATAATTGGGGTGGGAGGCAAGTGCCGACCTGCACAGCGACAACAGTATGGGATGCAGGATCCTGGCCTGAGCTGCCCTTGCTTACCATTTCACCAGCTTTTGCACGCCTGCTTTACCTCCTGCAATTAATTGAATCAGGTAAATCCCTGCCGGAAGCCCGTCAAGATTAAGCGTTGCTTCGCGGGGGGCACTTCCATCGGGAACCCTATACTGCCGGAGCAGTCTGCCTTGAAG
Source organism: Phaeodactylibacter sp. (assembly GCF_040219495.1). Classification (GTDB taxonomy): domain Bacteria; phylum Bacteroidota; class Bacteroidia; order Chitinophagales; family Saprospiraceae; genus Phaeodactylibacter. The sequence goes on from NZ_JAVJSK010000140.1 coordinate 15,431, forward strand.
GTCCAGCATATTGACCATAGCCTGTTCAGTGCCTCCGCCTTTGAAGGCCAGTGTCACCTTCCCGTTAAGCGCCGGGTTGGGGAATAGGAGAAAGTCAATTGCTGTATCTGTTTTTTCAGAGGTCCCTGTGGGAGAGCTGTTATTTATATAGAGTTTGGAGATGGGCTTACCGGACTTATTCAGGCCGGCAACCATGACATCAAGGTCTCCATCGCCATCAATGTCTGCTGCTTTGGCAACGCCGTAATTTACATCTTCAAAAGGTGGGTACGGATATTCTTCAAAATTCCCCATTCCATCATTGAGGTACAAATCTGTCGTTGGGTTGGGCGGTAGTCCATAGGTGCCGGTAAGCAACAGGTCTTCATCGCCATCATTATCTACATCAGCAAAAACCACTGACCCGGATTTAACCCCTTTGAAAGGGGTGTCCTGGACTTCTGTGAAGTGGCCTGTGCCGTCGTTCCTGTATAATTTGGATATGCCAAATGGATAGTCAGCATTCGTCCCTGCTATGAGTAGGTCCTGATCCCCATCGTTATCGATATCTGAGAAATCCATAGCACTTTGGTATACGGGCTCAAATGGAGTGTTGTCTGGAAGGGTGAAATGACCTGCTCCGTCGTTTTTATACAATTTTGATATTCGGCCATCAATAGCTAAGGAAGTCCGCCCTGAAATCAAGAGGTCCTGATCTCCGTCATTGTCAATATCGAAAAATTGTGCGTCACCTCTATCCACCCCTTCGAAAGGGATATCTGTTAGTTCAGTGTAGCTCCCACCGCCATCGTTCCTATAGAATATTGTAACGGGTAAGTACAAGCTATTTTCCCCGGTGATAAGCATATCCTCATCCCCGTCTCCATCTACGTCCGAGCTGGTTACTGTAGACCAGTTCAAGCCGGGAAAATGGGTGCCTGACAGCTCCTCAAAGTTCCCGGATCCATCGTTGAGGTACATTTTTGCCACTGAGAGCTGACCACTGCTATTACCAATCAGGAAGACATCCTGATCGCCATCCATATCGAAATCGGATACCTTCAAATCACCATTGCAGATGCCAGGTAAAGGCATATCCGCCTGCAGTGAAAAATGGCCGGTGCCATCGTTTAAGTAGATTCCTGCCACGGAGGCTCCCTCACACCCTGTCAGTATCAAATCTTTATCTCCATCGCCGTCAAAATCTGCAAACTCCATAGCATTAGAGCCTGCCTGCTCAAATAAGGAGGACGGGATTTTGGTCAATTGGCCTGTACCATCATTCGTGAATAGATCCGAAAAGGGTTCCAGGTCTCCAGTTTCACTACCGTTGCCACCTATGAATACATCAATGGTGCTGTCTCCCGTGATATCTGCAGTGGCTAGTATATCAGCTCCCTTGCCTATGGCAGGCATCTCGGTGAAGCCTTCGTTTTCTTCGTAAAGGAATAATGTGGTGACGGATTCTGATGCCCCGTTGATCCCTCCAATCAAGAGGTCGAGGTCTCCATCGCCATCTGCGTCAAAGAAAGTCGCTGCATAAGCACGCCAGTCTTCAAAGGGTGAGTTCTGAAGTACTTCAAACTGCCCGCTCCCGGTATTGGTGTACAATCTGGATTCTTTATCTCCTGCGGAATTAGTACCGGAGATCAAAAAATCCACATCTCCATCGTTGTCCAGATCTGAAAAAGCCAACCGGCTGTACAAAATGCCTGGAAAAAGGACCATCGAATCCTCATTAAACTGACCGGTACCATCATTGGTAAACAAGGCACTTCCCTGGCTATTGCTGATCAGCACGTCGAGATTGTCATCGTTGTCAATGTCGCATAGCGCCACAGCCCAGCTTTCCATACTTTCAAAGGAGGTGCTTAGCGGGCTGAAAACACCGTTCCCGTCGTTTTGATAAACCTGATTAGAATAGTTGTTCAAGGTGTCTTTTCCGGAAACCAGGAGGTCCTGATCCCCATCCTGATCTATATCCCCGAAAAATACAGAACTGCCGGAAACCCCTTTGAATGTATTTTCTGCCGACTTGGAAAAGCCGCCCATTCCATCATTGATATACAGCTCGGAAACCCTTGAAGCGCCTCCGGCCTGTCCGGATATAAAAATATCCTGATCATCATCCCCATCCACGTCGGCATGCGCAATGCTGCCCCAAATTACATCCGTGAAGGGGATCTCCGTATCCTCAGTCAATTGGCCTGTACCATCATTGATATAGAGTTGGGTTTCCGTTAATAAGCCATTGAAGAGTAAATCCATATGCCCATCATTATCCACATCGAGAAACAGGGCCTGCCCTTCAGTGACGCCGTCAATCGTTTTGGGAGGCAAAACTTCTGTGAAAGGTTGAGCAAAAGCAAGATGAGGAACAAGAAAGGAACAGAGCAGGGATAGGTATAGATGACGCATAGTTGATGGTTTTCTGTGGCTTTGCGTAGCTGCACAAAACCTTTGGTGACGTAGGTTTTGATACTCAAAATAGCAATAATGCAAGCTTTTGGCAATTATTGCTCCCGTTATGTCAGCCAAATGCGCAAATGATGTATTACAAAAGAGCGATTGAGGGCAGGGCGGCTTCCAGTACCGCGTTGTAGACACATCTGCACCGTTCTCACAACCTGAGGCAGCGATTACCTGGGAAGCCTTCCAGCGGGAGTACCTCAGCCGGGAAGATGGGTATACCCACGAATGGCTGAATGGTACGGTAGAACGAACCCCCAGTGCTGCGCAGCTCTACATCCTCAACAACCTGCTTAATTTTTTTATGCGCCTCAAGTTCCAAGGGCAGATGTCCAAATCAATGCTTTGGCAGAAGGGGAATATGAGGTCCCCGCCTTTGTGATTGAGGTCATCTCGAACCACGATGAGATGAACACAGTAGTCGGAAAAATGCAGGATTACCGGGCGGCTGGCGTTCAAATCGTTTGGCATATTCTGCCCAATCACGGGGAAGTGCATGTCTACAAAGGGCAGGCACTGGAGGTGATGAAAGTTTGTAAGGGAAATGATATCTGCAGTGCAGCGCCGGCACTCCCTGATTTTGAGCTACCGGCTACTGAAATCTTCCAGCGGGAGAGCGCCGGGTAACCTCCTGAACCATCTACTTAGGTGTTGCAGTTAGTAAGCGCTCCACTTCCGTCTGGGCCTTCCGCTCATCAAAAAAGGCAGGAATGGGTAGGCTTAGACCTGGCAGGGCTTGCACTTCTACGTCCCCGTTATTCGATTTTTTGTGAAGCTGGTAGGTCGTATCGCCTTGGGGCAACAGGTACTGCTCTAAAGTCCGTTCCCGGGGATCGACGATCCAGTACTCAGGTATAGCATGATAAGCATAGTCTTGAAACTTGACACCCCGGTCACGCCCCTCTGTTTTTGGGGAGAGCACTTCCACCACCAGCCGTGGAGCCGGGAACAAGCTGGTCTCTTCGTTGAATTCAGCGACTTGTGCGGTATCAAAGTAGCAAATATCTGGTTCGTAGTCATTGCGGGTGAGGCGGATCATGGCTTTCTCGAAAAATACTTCCCCTAATCCGTTTTTTATCACAAAAGTCTTAATCATCGAATAAATGTTACCACTGATGAGACCATGATGCCTTTTTACAGGAGATTGTACCACGATCTCTCCATTAATGAACTCCACTTTGCTTTCTTCTGCTGAAAGAGAATCATAAAAAGCCTGCCGCTTTTCTTGTTCCTTGCGTAAACGTTGCTGAAGTTCGGAAGCAATGATTGGGGCTTCCGGGCTTTGCATGAGTTCATCCACAATATTCAATTCGACCATATGGTTAATAGTTTACCTTATCAAGATAAGCAAATATTTTAACGTTGAATGTTTTCAAAACGTTCCTGCGCCGGGCCGCCCTTTTTCTCATCCTTACCGTACTCACCCAGGTCGGAGGGGTACTCTATCTGCTTTATCAGCTCATCCGGTGGCAGATTAGCCAGCGGGTGCCTGATAAGTGGCATGCTCTTGGGTACCGATTACTCGCCTTCGCGGCGGTCTACACTGCTGGCAGCCTGCTGCTTGTGCCACCCCTTGCCCGATTGAACGGGCGCGTGCCTTTGCCGGTCTTTTCCGAAGCGGCCCTCAAGCCAGCCAACTACTTTTTTGTGATAGCTAACCGGCATTATGTCAAATCCGCACTGCTCGAAGCCACATTGGATGTCGCCAATCAAATGAATACTTCCGTCACCCTATTTTATTTGGATGCCAACTTCCCGTTTTTCGATGGTTTCCCGCTACTGCCCCACCGCAGCCACGATAACGGCGGTAAATTGGACCTGGCATTTATTTATGAAAACCCGGCAACGGGCAAACTCCTGCGGGGCAGCCCTTCCTGGCTCGGCTACGGCTACCTGGAAGCACCAAAAGCAGGGGAGTATGATCAGCCAGCGAATTGTGAGGGTCGGGGTTATTGGCAGTACAGTTTATTATCCCGATTTGCGCAGCAAGACAAGAGTCTTGATTTTTCCGCTTCACTAAACCGGCAGCTGCTCCTTCGCCTGGCCCAGCATCCTGCAATAGGCAAAATCTTCCTCGAGCCTCATTTGAAAACCAGGCTGAGGCTGCAAGGGCAAGGAAAAATCCGTTTCCACGGCTGCGCTGCGGTCCGCCACGATGACCACATCCACATTCAATTGTGAATTAGGCCGTAAAAAGCGTACCTTAATTTTTTAATCCAATCTATTCTATGCCTTTCCTACTCCTCTTTTTCAGCTGTAGCCTTGCCTGGGCCACGCCTGCCGTTGTCCCAGCTTCCTCCTTCGAGCTCGTTGATGAAGAAAGCGGCATCCAACTCTATGAACGCTGGCACAAAACCGCCGAAGGTAATGCCTACCGGGAGCTCAAAACCGTACTGAAAGTAAAAGCAGGCGCCTCTGCCCTCCTGCGTACCCTGCGCGAAGAGCAACAAGCCGGAAAATGGATGCGTCGGGTGGATGAAGTCCGGTCCTTTCCCGGTCAGCATGAGCGCCACTGGTACGCTTACGTGCACTACGGTCTGCCCTGGCCGGCCCGCGACCATGACTGTACCATCGCTTACCGGCAGGTAGCGGGCACGGTTGGGCTAACCACCATCCGCTTCGAGTCGGTGGTCCTGAAAAACTACCCGGTAAAAGACGGCATTGAGCGCATCACGGGCCTGTCTGGCCGGTGGGAATTCCAGGAGCTGGGCAATGGCCAAACGGAAGTCCATTACTTTATACAAACCACCAAAGCCTCCTCTATCCCGCGCTTCATCACAGACCCCATCGTAAGGTCGAATATGATGCGGACGATGGAAGGTTTCCGGGAAGTGGCGGAGCAACTTTGATCCCAACAAGTTCTTATTTTTGGGGCTTCACCACAATGGTTTCCCACCCATCGTAGGCACCGCCCAGTTCTTCTGCCAGCTCGGTGAGCCCCCAGGTCAGATCATGGATGTATGGGGAATGAATGCTATCCTGCCGCATAAAATGGATACCATAGGGCATACCCGCCTGATCCAGAGTATCATAACCGATAGGCTCGAAGCGATAGCGCTCCAGTGAGTCCCGGAAAACACTCCGGGCTTTGGTGGACTTGAAGTACGCCCAGTGCTCAATTGGGCGGGGCTGCGACAGGGGGTCTCCCGCTTCCTGCAGGCGGATCAGCACGCCATCGTTATTGATTTCTGCCTGCTCCTGCTCCCTGGGGAAGAGTTGCGTACTGTAGGTTGCCCAGGTTTCGTCAGGGGCAATCTTCGCCTCTACCTCTCGTTTGGTGTAGGCGGTTACAACTTCCTGCGCCAATGCATCTGCCTCGGGCTCGGCGCGGAGGTAGAAATACAGCCGTTTTTCTCCGGGCACGACCATACTCCCTGCAAAGACCCCAAAATTACCCCGCTCCAGCTTTTGCAAGAGCTGACCCTGCAACTCATTAGCCATCTTTGTTTCGGCTTCGGTTGGGAATCCGGTGGGCAGCGTCTCCTCCGCTTTGACAATCACCTCCAGCAGCCGTGGGTGGGTCTCCAGCGGGGCTTGCTCCGACCAGCCCTGATCGACCGTGATCACCTGCGGGCCGTTTGCCTGCTGCCGCAAAAATACAGACCAGCGTTCTTCGTGCGCGGGCAGAGGAGGCGCCTCGCTCTTTTGTTGTTGCGGGCCCACATCGCCACAACTCCATACGAGCAGCACCAGTCCCAGCAGTAACCTATTCAAATATCTCATATCTTTATTTTATAGCGTGTTGAAACTTTAGTAATCGGTCTGCTTATACTTCGTCCCGAAAATCCTTCCCGCAAACTGCGGGACAGGCTATCCAACTCAGGCTATACTCCGGTTTTCGTACCTCGTCTAACCCAAAAAACTGCTAGCTTTCAACTAGAAGACCAAAGTCCCAGCACGCTCTTAGTCTACCGTAAAGGTAAGCCCATCGTAGCCAAGTGCTACATTTTCGGGCAGTTTTTGGGAAACCTCCTGATGCAGGCCCATCCGGTGGCTCATGTGGATCAGGTACGCCTGCCGGGGCGATAGCTGTTCGATCAGGGCGAGGGCCTGTTTCAGATTGAGGTGGGAATGATGCTCGCTGTGGTGGAGTGCACTCAAAACCAGGGTGTCGAGGTTTTTGACCTTTGCAAACTCCTCCGGCGCAATGGTCCTGACATCCGTCAGGTAAGCGAAGCCACCCAACCGGAAGCCCAGCACCGGCATACGCCCATGCATTAGCTCTACCGGCCTGACCACCTGCCCTTCCACTTCAAACGGGCTCGCCTTGGAAATCCGCCGCAGCTGTACCTGTGGTGCGCCCGGGTAGCGGTTTTGTGTTTCAAAAATGTAGGCGAAGCGCTGCTTCAGCTCCGCTTCAACAGCGACAGTGCAGAATACGGGCATATCCATATCATTGCGGAAATTGAAGGGCCGCACGTCGTCTAATCCAATGATGTGGTCATTGTGCTGATGGGTGATCAGAATAGCGTCCAGCCGGCTGATACCCGCCCGAAGCATCTGCGCCCGGAAGTCCGGACCGCAGTCGACGGCAATATGCTTATCGCCAACCTGTATGAGAGCAGCCGTCCGCAAACGTTTGTCTTTGGGGTCGGCAGACTGGCACACGTCACAATCACACCCAATGACCGGTACGCCCTGTGATGTGCCTGTGCCCAGTAAGGTAATACGCTTTTCGATAGTCCCTGTTTTTTATTAGCGCTTAATGCGTCGGGGATCATTACAGGGTTAAAATGGCTCTTTCCTTCCCACTGCACTGACCCGGCGCATCAAGTCTACTGAGTTGATGCCTGCTCAGGTAAATTATAGCCATATTTTTCAAAGATAGCTCTCGCCGCTTCCGAAAACAAAAAGGTAAAGAAAGTCAGGCTTTCTTTAGAGTGGTGCGTACTGCCGTACCGGGTGATGACGACGCCCTGCTCAATGGGGGAGTAGCTATCTCCGGGCAGCTCCAACCAATAGCCTTTGCCTTTCATTTCGGGAGAAAGGACCACCGATTTTGCTGTTAGGCCTACATCTACCGCTTTAGAGATGATGTATTGATTGGTCTGTGCAATGCTTTCGCCGTAGACCAGCTTGGGCTCCACTTCATCCAGCACCCCGTAGTGCTCAAAGTAGCGGATGGCCTGTTCACCGTAGGGCGCATTCCTTGGGTTGGCAATAGCCACTTTGACCACATCATCGCCGAGTAGGTATTCCGGCGATACCTCCAGGTTGGTTTTAGACAGGCTCCAGGCTACCAGTGTTCCGTAGGCATAGACCTTGACGCCGCCTGCCGCCTCATTTTGTTCAATCAAATAGTTGGGGTACTTCATATTGGCGGAGACGAGCAGGTCGTAAGGGGCACCCTCAAGAATTTGAGCAGTTAGCTTTCCCGAGGAACTCACGACCGTTTCGGCTTTAATCTGGGTTTGGTCTTCAAATTCCTGGACTAACTCTTCCATCGCAAACTGCAAATTAGCAGCAGTCGCGACGGTAATTTTCACAGGCGGTTCCGACTGAGTTTCACCTTTGGCGGATTCGCCTGCGGGGCTGCCACAGGCACTGAGCAGAGCGGCAACGCCCCAACAGAGAAAATACTTTATGCACTTCATCATAGTTGTGTTTGTCCGTATCAAATAACATTAGAGCTTATGGGGATTTTACTTCTGGCGGCGTTCGCTCCAAAAGCAAAATCCCCATAAGCTCTTACAGTCTGAGCGTTGCTCCACCCGCCCGGGAATGGCGCATGCCCAAACCGCACGGTCTCCCTGGGCTTTGGACGCAGAAAACAATTAGGCCCGATCGGCTCCAACCGCCACCGGCCCATTAGCTGAACCTGCCTGGAAGAGCGTACGCCCTCCATCGGCAACAGCAGAATCGGCTGTTGCCCGAAAAGGCAGAAGCCCCTCAACCCTGCCCGGCGTTTACGCCTGCGTTGCTATTGAGACCGATGCCTTTACGGCAGGTTGCCAGCCGTAAGACCGGGCTCCTTCCTGAACACCAGGCTCCCGGACAACTCCTTTGAGGAAAAATGTGCCTTCCGGCTGCTGTACGCTTTCCGTTTTTTGCCCCCGGTGCAGCGCCTCGTAAGTAGCGTAGTCGAGTGCCTGCCGCTGCTCCAGCCTTGTGCCCAGCTCAAAGTGCCCGGCCACAGTTTTCCAATGCTCGCTTACTGTAGCCGCGAACACCTTAGACTTAGAGCCGCTGCCGTAGGCGAAAAATCCGATTTTTTTGCCCGTCAGCGATTGATTTTCCTGCAGGTCGGCTTCGAGTGTACTCATCAGGCCCAGAAATAGTGAAGACGTGTAGAGGTTGCCTACCAGTGAAGACGCCCGCTCTCCTTTTTCAATCTTTTCCGCCACAAATTTCCGGTACCGGTCTGTCTTCGTCACTGCGCGCAGGTAGCCGGCCACTGCTTTTTGGTAGGCCGCTGTCGAATCAAAAGCCCCTGCTTCCGGCCAGGACTGGCCAATCAAGCTGGCGGTGCGTTCCCAGTCGCCTCTTTTCAGGCTTTCCTCCCGGAAGATTTCCGAAAACATGCGACGAGCCTGATAGGCGTAAGGCAAGTGGAAAACCAGGCGGTGCCAGTCGTCTGTTACCGGTTCTTTTTCCGGTAAGCCTGCGTGCCGTGCATAGTGGCGCATCGCCTCGCCAATACGCTCCTGATAGCAATCATTGGAATAAGGGCCATCGAACACCGGGGTGTCGCGGTGCACTTCCACATAGGCATCGGGGTGGTGCAACACGGAATTGACCTGTGCGGGCTCCAGCTTTTCCAGCAATGCTTCTGCATCAATACCGGAGACTCCGGCCAGCTGAAGCACCTCTTCTATGATTTGCTTTTTGGAAAACCGGCGCACCGGTTTGAAGAAATCGTGCACCGGGCGGGAGGCAACGCCCCAGGGCTCCTCAAGTGACAGCAGGCGAGGCTGCCGCTTAACCAGGACCGCGATCGCACCAGCGCCCTGCGTGTATTCCCCTCCTGAGTTCAGCTCGTACCGGGCTACATCAGACCCAACCACAATACCGATACGGTCTTCTCCGCTTTTTACCCAGTCCAGAGTATTCTGCAGGGCATCCACTGCGCCTATGCAGGCGAAGGTCATGTCTACTACATCGCAGTTGAGCAATGCATCTTTGCCGTGCGTAGGCTCGAAGTACTGATTGAGCATATCGAGGACGTAGGTAGCCATTGGCTTGGAGCCATCCAGCGCGCTCTCGGTGCCCATATAAATGCGGCCGATTTGCCGGGGCTGCAGCTCATTGCGCTGAAGCAGCTCAAGCACCGCATTAGCTGCCATAGTGGCCACATCTTCATGCGCATCGGGTACGGACATAGCCGCCAGGCCCAGCCCTTTATTCAGCTTTGCATACTCCAGGTTCCTGGCATTGGCCAAGTCTTCAATAGGCAGGTACAGATTGGGGATGTAGGCTGCCATATCGTCAATGCCTACCGTATTCATTCCATGCATAATCCCTTGATTTTAATGGTTTTGATGCCCGGTAAGCAGAAAGTATGCTGCTTCAACACCGGTGTGGCATCAGGTCTGATGGTTTGATTGGCTTTTTTGGCTAGGAAAAGTAAGGTTTCAGACTGGAAGACTAAAGTCCCAACACACTCTTAAACCCAAATAAAACAAGGGTTCAAACAAAAAGGGATCATTTTGGTTTGGAGCGGCCCTGTTTTTTGAATGGCTTACTTAAAGCGTTCATAAATTCCGTCGATAGCTTTTGCCAGGTCCCGGTCTTTGTCCGTCACCTTATTCCCCGCATCGTGGGTGCTCAGGGCGAAGTCTACGGTGTTGTACACATTGTGCCAGTCGGGGTGGTGCTGCAGCTTTTCAGCCTGGAAGGCCACTTCGGTCATAAAGCTGAAAGCTTGGGTGAAATCTTTGAACTTAAACGTCGCTTTGAGCTGATCATTTTCTTCTTTCCACATGATATACTAGATTTTATATGTACCCATTCAAGCCTGTTTGCCGTCAAATGTTCAGCATAAAAGCAGAAATCTGGCAACCCGCTTCTATCTGTTGCCGGAAGCATTTTCAAGGCGCTGTGCCAAACGGCTGCCAAACCTGAAGTTCGCAGTGTACTTATATTTTGCCAGGACCGGGGGCGGGGCATTAAAATCTTCGCCGAATCTGCGGTTTTTTGCGGAAAAAATGCGACTTTAAGCTTCTAAAACTAATCTACATTGACAGGACGTTGATAAAATAAACCGTCATCGCCGCCCATTAATAACATATTGTACTTTTAAAAAACCATTGAGATATGAGAATGCTATTCCTAACCGCGATACTGCTACTTGCCTTTGGCACAACGGCAACCGTGCAGGCGCAAGAGTTATCCAAGGACGAGAAAAAAGAGTGGAAGAACAAAGCTAAAGAGTACAAGCGTAACCCTGCTGCTTTGAAGACACTGTCCGAAAGCGTGGACCGCTACAAGCGGGAAGCCAATGAGTACGCTGCCCAGATTAACGAAATGGAAGCTGAAAAAGCAAACCGCCGCGCCCGCGTAGCGCAGCTTGAGCGCGAGAATGCGCAACTACAGGACAAACTGGCCGCCACGCTCAACGAGATGGATCAGCTGAGCATGGTACCGCCTACTCAGCCTCAGATGGGCAATACTACTATGCAGGGGCTGATTTTCCGTGTTCAAATCGGCGCTTTCAAGAAGCTCAACATCCCTTCTACCCTGGATGGAGACGACGACAACATGGACCTGGAAATGGTGGATGGGCTGCAGAAAATTATTATCGGGAAATACCCGGATATTGAAAGCGCGGACGCGCTGCGCAATCACATGCAGAAACTCGGCATCAAGGATGCCTGGGTCGTGGCTTATCAGGATGGAGTACGCGTTCCCGTGGAAAGTGTAGTGCCAGGGTACGGCCAATAAGATCAGGATCAGTGGGCTGTTGTCTTTTTGGTAAAGCCAAAATCAGCAGCCCACTCACTCCGTATTACCTTCTCTTTCCTTTATTGCTCTTACCCCGGCCGCCGCCTTTCCTGAAATTCCGTCCTTTGCCCCCACCGCCACGGCCTCCTTTGCGAGGTTGCGGTTTTGCATCCTTAAGCTCTTCGGGAAGCGGCAGGCGCTGTACTTTACGTTCTATCAGGTCCTCGATACGCTTAAAGCGGTGTATATCTTCCCCGTTGATGTACGTGAACGCCATGCCCGAAGCCTCTGCCCGTGCGGTACGGCCAATACGGTGCACATAGTCCTCCGCATCGCCAGGCACATCAAAGTTGATGACGGCATCAATCCCTTTGATATCGATCCCCCGGGAGAGGACATCTGTGGCCACAATCACGGGCTTATTGCCACTTTTGAAGGCATGCAGCTGTTGTTCCCGCTCTTCCTGGGTAAGGTCAGAATGAATTGCACCTGCATCTATGCCTTTGCGCTGTAGAGACTGTGCCAACTCCTTGACCGTCTTTTTGCGGCCGGCGAAGATGATCACCCGTTCCAATCGTTTGTTGGTTTCCAGGACTTTCTCCGTCAGGGCTATCTTGGCGTGGTCTGCCACTTCATAAGCCAGCTGAAGAATATTCTCTGCGGGCTTGGAGATGGCAATATTGATTTCTTTGGTGGGCCCGCTCAGGATTTGTTGCGCAAACTTGCGGATTTGACTGGGCATCGTTGCTGAGAACAGCAGGTTTTGCCGCTCCAGTGGCAGTTTGTGAACAATATTCATGATAGCCGGCGCGAAGCCCATATCCAGCATCCGGTCGGCCTCATCCAGAATCAGGTACTTCAGACCGCTAAAGTCTACGTAACCCATATCGATGTGGGAGGTGAACCGCCCGGGCGTTGCCACAATAATGCTGGCACCGCGTTTCAGGGCTCTCTTTTCCTGCTCCATCGCGTGGCCGTCCCTGCCACCGTAGATGGCAATGGAACTAATGGGTGTAAAGTAGGAAAGGGCTTCCAGCTGCTGATCCACCTGCATCGCTAACTCCCGGGTAGGCTCAATGATCAGCGCCCGGACTTTATCGTCGGTCGACTCTTTGCTGAGTTCGTTCAGTACAGGCAATAGGAAGGCTGCTGTTTTTCCGGTACCTGTTTGTGCACAAGCCAGGACGTCCTGCCCTTCCATAATGGGAGGGATAGCCTGTTCCTGAACCGGGGTTGCATCTTTAAAGCCCATTGCGTCAAGACCTTCCAGCAAGGAAGGTTCAAAACCAAATTCGTTAAATTTCAAAGTATCTGTATTATTTTGTATCGCTTACGAGCATGTTGGCGCTCTGCTTTTGAAGCCGAAATGCCCTACATCGGGTGCTCATGAAGCCATTTTTGAGCTTCGTACCGCGTACCGCAAAGTGCGGTAGCTGCGCTACGGAGGAAAAAAGGCTGAAGTACGCTCTTAATACGCAAATTTGCGCTAAAAACAATTAAAATCAGCCATTTCTTACGTAATAACTGACACAAAGGTACTTCTAATGCCATAAATCCAGCGCAATTACTTTCATTCGCTGCTATTTACCTGCACCATTGCTTTGTACCTTTTCGTCGACAACTGCTCCATATCGGTCTATTGAGCTGTTATTTTAAACAACAAATAGTTGACCTACTAGGTTCTTAACGTAAATTACGCAGAGTAAGACGATTTCACCATGCAATACCATAAATCTTTTCAGACTTCCAATAATAACCCCTTCAGCTCCCTCATTGGTGTGGTGCTGGGCATTCTTTTTTTGCTGGGCCTCTTCTTCGTTGCCCGCTTCATATTCACCATTCTGTATTACCTCTCGCCGGTTATGCTGATCGCGGCCCTGGTGCTCGACTACAAAACGGTGACCGGCTATGGAAAATGGCTGATAGACAAAGTGAAGACCAACCCCTTGCTGGGTATCGGCGGTATTTTGCTGACGGTCCTGGCGTTCCCGCTGGTCTGTTTGTTCCTCCTGAGCAAGGCGCTGTTCAAGAAGAAAGTCCGGGAGGTCGAACAGGAAGTCGAGCGGCAGCAGGAAGGTGAATACACTGAATTTGAAGAACTCGATAGTGAGCCCATGGACCTCAAACGGCTGCAGGAGCAGGCCCGCGAACGGCAAGAGCCACAGCGCCGCAACGATTACGATGATTTTTTCGATAGCCAATCCTGAATATGGCTGGCCTAATCGTCAGTTGTGCTTGCTTTGCCCTGGGGTTAGCCTATTTTTTATTGATCCACTGGGTGTTGCGGCATTGGAATGCCCTGCCGGTATTCGAGGCTGTTACCGACCTCCCTTCACCAAGTACGACCGTGCTCGTAGCGGCCCGGAATGAAGCCGCTAATATCAGTCTGTGCCTGAGGGCGCTCTCCCGGCAATCGTACCCCGCCGGCCGGCTGCAAATCGTTGTTATTGATGACCACTCTACAGATGCCACTGCGGCTATCGTAGCACAACACCCCTTCCCCAACCTTACCCTCCTTCGCCTGCCCGATGGCCGGTATGGCAAAAAGGCAGCCCTGGAACTTGGAGCAGCCACTACTCAGAGTGCTATCATCCTCACTACCGATGCGGACTGCCAGCCACCGACAGATTGGGTTTGGCATCAGGTGCAACACTTGCAATCAGGCCAGCTCAATGCCTCCACCGGCCCCGTTGTGCTGACCGGTACTGACAGTGCACTTTTTCGCTTTCAGGCACTCGATATGGCGGGTATGATGGTGCTGACCGCTGTAGGGCTGCGCACCAATACCTGGACCCTCGGCAACGGCGCCAACCTAGCTTATTACCGGGCGGCATTTGAAGAAGTGGGCGGTTACACGGGTAACCGGGCGACTGCTTCGGGAGACGATATTTTCTTGATCGCAAAGATCAATACCCTTCACCCGTACCAGGTCCAGTTCCTGAAAAACGCCAACGCCGCAGTGCCCACCCCGGCGGCCCCTGGTTGGCGGGCGTTCTTCAGGCAGCGCCTGCGGTGGGGCACCAAAAATGCGGCAGCACCTGCCAGTGCGGGCACTACGCTGGCTTTAGGCATTGCCTTCCTGCTAAGCTGGTCCATTGTACTCTCGCCTCTGCTCTTTTTTTGGGTAGGTAAGGTGGCCCTGCTTTTGTTTGTGTTGTTGCTGGCTCTTAAATCCTGGGCAGACTACCACCTGCTGAAAACGGCCAGCCGCTTTTTCGGACAGCCCCGGCTGTTGAAATCTTTTGCCGTATCAGAATTATTGCACATCGCCTACATCGCCCTGACCGGCATAGCCTCTTTGTTAATTAGGCAGTATAGATGGAAAGGCAGGACTGTGCGGTAAGCTAGTAAGTCTGGAAAAGGTTGAGGTTGAGCACCTGTGCGATGGAATACCCACCCGGAATGGTAACTGACTTCGCCCTTTACCCTTCAACCTCCCTTGTTACTCAGCTCTTCCAGACGGGTCTTAAAGAGGTACTTCGGGGTAGAGGCATACAACTCTTCGTACCGTTGCTGTGCTGTTTTTCTATACTGCTCCACTGTAGGGAGCAACAGGAAGAGCTGGTAGTAGATAGCAGCTTCCTGTTCCAGGTCATCCACTTCCTGCAACAAGTTTTCCAGCGATTGCAGCGCGGCAGCTTTTGCGCCATGCGCATGTTGCTGTTTGGCCCGCAGTATCCGGGTTTCAAAGATCAGGTCCGGGTTGCCCAGGGCTTCTGCTATGGATTGGGCTTCGTCTGCTACGGGTTTGAGTTCCTCCAGGCGATTAAGCGCCAGAAGAACCAGGCCTTTCTCAGACAGGCTCGATCCGAGTACCAGGCGGTTATTGATCATCCGGGTGACTTCAATAGCCCGGTTGTAGTAATGCAGGGAACGGTCGTAGGCTTTCGTAAAGTAAAAAACATCCCCCAGGGTATTCAGCGCTTTCGCAATACCTTTCTGGTAGCCCAGCTCTTCGCTGAGCATGAGGTTCTTTTGCAGGTACTCAATCGCCCGCTGAAAATGCCCTTCAATACTGTACAGTTCACCGATCAGGCCCAGCGCAATAGCGGTACCCTGTTTGTCTCCCAGCTCTTCGCACAGTTCCAGGTCATGCTGGAAGTTCTCCATCGCCCGCAGGTAGTCGCCTTTACGCTCGTACACACTGCCGATGCAGCCGATCGCGATTGAGGTCAGTTGCTTGTTGCCCAGCTCTTCGCTGAGGGCCAGCCCCTTTTGGTAGCTTTCCAGAGCTTCGTCGTAGTCTCCTTTTTCGAAGTATACGATACCCAGGTTGGTAAACAGGTTGGCCATACCCTGCTTATCGTTATACTGCTCGCTTATTTTCAGCTGCGCCAGCTGCCACCGGATGCCCTCATCGTAATTGCCCTGATTCATGTGGGTAAGGCCGAGGTTAGCTGCTACCTGTGCGCTGCCGGTAGGGTCGGAGCCCTCCTTATCCGTGCTGAGGCTTTGCTCAAAGTAGCCTTTGGCCTCGTCGTATTTGCCTTGCCGGAAATAAAATTCGCCCAGGCTGCCGTAGGCCTTTGCTTTGCCGACTTCATCTTCAATGGATTCGAATAAGCCTGCCGCTACCTGAAGGTGATTTTGTGCACGGCTATAGTCGCCCTTGAGCATCAGGAGCCTGCCGAGATTGTTGTTGGCCTGCCCCAAAAGAAGGACATCCCGGGTTTTTTTGGCCAGGCCTAGTGCTTCCTCGTACGTCTTTTCGCACTCTTCCCAATTCCCAATCAGCTCCAAAACCTTGCCTTTATTGAGGTAGGTCTGAATCTGGTCGGCATTATCTTTCTGCTTGCCGAGCTTGTTGAGCAGCTTTTCGTAATAATCCAGCGCCTGCTGATTTTGGTAATTGCTGCGGGCATAGTCTGCTGCCTTTTGCAAGTACTCGCAGGTCTTGTTAAAGACATTGGCCTGTTCGTAGTGGAACGCCAGGTCGGCGTAGCGCTCTTCCAGGTTGTCCGCATACAAATCTTCGATAGCTTCTCCAATGAGGCCGTGCAGCTGCTCCAGGCGGGTGCGGAGCTGCATACCGTATACGGCTTCCCGCAACAGCGAGTGGCGGAAGATGTAGCGCAGCTCGTTCATAGCGTGCCAGATTTGCCCCTTCTCGGCCCGCTTGATCTGATCGCGGAGCACCGTAGAGGCAGCCCCGTTCTTTTCGGCAAAGCCATCCTGCTTGCGCATAACTGCCGTCAAAATAGGAACATCAAACTCCCGCCCAATCACAGCAGCAGCTTTGACCGTCTCCTTGACCAGTTCGCTGAGGCGGTCAATCCTAGCCGTGAGTATGGCATTGATAGAGCTGGACAGCTCAACGTCTTTATCGTGTATGGTCCACATACCTTTTTCCTGCACCAGCAGTTCGCGCTCGGCAAAGTATTCCAGCATTTGCTCCAGATAGAAAGGGTTGCTATTGGAAGTGCGCAATAGGGTTTCCAGAAAATCCGGGTGTATGGAACCGCCCACCCGCAATTCTGCAAACGCCTTCACGGCATCGGGGCTGAGGGTATTCAGGTCAACCTCAATGTGGGCCAGCTTGTACTGCTCCAGCAGGGAGAGTTCCAGTAGTTTGGGCTTGGAGCCATCGTCCAGATAACGGGAGGTAATGATGACCGCAATGGGGTAGCGGCTAAGCTGCCGGACGAACTCAGAGAGTAGCTCCCGGCTGTTCTCGTCCATCCAGTGCCCGTCTTCTACTTCTACGACTACCGGTTGTATCAGAGACTCCGCGATGAAGAGGTTGATGATGGAAGACAGGGTGTTTTGGTACCGCCCTTTAGCATCGAGGACATCCCAAATGGAGTCTTGGTAATTCAGCCCGATGAGGGCAGCCAGCACAGATTTGGTACGCAACAGCTCCCGGCGTACAGTTTTAGCTTCCGGCCGGTTGAGCGTTTCCAGGTCTTCCAGGAGTTGATTGTAGCGCTCCTCGAAGTGCTGGAAATTGGCCAGGGAGGTACTCTCCGGGTACTGCTCGAAGTAATTTTTCAGAAAAGTGATGAAAGGGTTGAAAGGCTTACGCAGAATCTGGTCAGCCTGGCAGGTATGCCATTGAACGAGCCCTTCTTCAAACAGAAGTTTTTTGAGTTCGTGCATGAGCCTGCTCTTGCCCACGCCTGCTTCTCCAAATACGTAAGCGACCCCTGCTGCCTGTTCTTCAAAAACAGGCTGCATGAAGGCTAAAAGGCTACTCAGTTCCTGACTCCTGCCGACCATCTGACTGGAATAGGCTGGGCGGGATTCGTAGTTGCGGCCGATCAGCTTATAAGTGGGCACATTACCTTTGATGCCTTTGTAGCGGATATCGCCCCGGTGCTGAAAGTTGAAATGATGGTTTTTCTGAATTTCGCTGTCCACGAGGACATCTCCCCATTTAGCGTGGGTCATCAACCGGGCAGCCAGGTTGACGCGGTTGCCGACTGCAGCGTACTGGCAGCGTTCCCGACCACCAACGATACCGGTATATGCAGTGCCAATTGTGATGCCCGCCCGATACTCCAGCCCGCTGTCCATTTGCAGTTGCCGCAGGTTCTCCCGAACACTGAAGATAAACTCCAGGGCCCGGTCATTGCTGTTTTCAAAAGAGACCGGGGCTCCAAAAAAGCCCACCATCACGCCTCCTTTGTCCCCGAAATCAACTTCTTTGAAATAGCCCGAGAAGTTGTGCATCTCTTCAATGACAATCGTAGCAAACTCATCTAAGGCTTCGTGGCTTTCTACGCCCTGGAAGGATAAAAAGATGGAAATAACGGTCCGGAACTCCCCTTCCTGCTGATAATCAGCTACCGATTTGGGCAGAAACTGCCGGGCTATGGCTTTATCCAATACGGTTTGTTCCACTGCTTCGGGCAACAAACGTTCGGCTTCGGGCAGTAAGCCCCAAACCTTATAAAACCCTTCTTCGATCTTTTTTAGGTAAAATCCTTCCTGCTTGAGCTGATGCCCCAGCTCTTCGTCTACCACAATATCCTGGTCCTCGGCTTTAACCTGGCACTCTGCGCACTGATCGATGGGCACCCCGCGGAAGTAAAAGGATTTATGGTCGGTTTTGCCTACAACCCCCCATTCTACCGTCCCAAAAGAAAGGCCGAACTTGATCCCAATCGTAAAGTTACTGAAACGGAACTCCCGCTTACTAAACAGGTGCCGGGCCAGCATAGCCACCCGTATGATGTCCTGCCCGCGTTCATTCGACCGTTCGGCAGGGAAAATAGCCGTGAAAGCATCGCCGGCAAAGTAGGGAATGAAGCCTCCCTTGCTGTAAACCAGATGCACGAGCGGCTCGAAGATGTCGTTGAGGACATTCGTCAATTGCTCAGCGCCCCGGCTCCCCTGCTGCATCAATGCCTCAGTAAGTGGCGTAAAGCCTGATAGGTCCACGAAAAGGGTATAGGCTTGCAACTGCCCCTGGGCTTGCCCTTCCTTAAACCGGTCTTGGATGAAATGTGGAATTAGGTTTTTCACAGATCGTTTGTCCTCGTTCTGTTATCAGTGTGGCAAATTACAAATTTTCCGGTTGGCGCACTAATTTGCATACGGACGGAAGCCCGATAATCCGGATCTAAGGGTGGTAACTTTGCAGAAAATACCTGGTCTGGACGGGAGATATGGGTTGTTCAATAGATTCTCAGATTGGTTTCGCGGGGTATAACGCTTAGGTTTTTAACTAAAGTATGTTTGACCAGATTAATTCGCAGCCCTTCTGAAGAAGTCCGGGGCTTTTTTTTATTTTCCATTCCTAAAAAATGGTTATTGCTATGCACCGATTGCTCGTCGCTACTGATTTTTCTCCCGCTGCCCGGAATGCTTTCGAGTACGCCCTGCACTTGGCGGCACACCTTCAGGCGGAAGTCCACCTGGTCTTTATCAACAAAACGGCGCAAGCAGAAACCACACTTCCCGAGCGGTACCATCGGGCACTTATAGCGCAGGACAATCGAGATCATGAAAAGAAGCTGCAACGCTGGGCTACGCATTACCCCGATCAGAAGGCCGGAACCGCTGCAAACACTCCCCTCCATTATCACGTATACGATGGCAACGTAGCGCCCGCTATCATCCGGGCGGCAAAGGAGGTGGAGGCTGATGTCATCGTGCTCGGTGGCCGGAATAAACACAACATCAGGGAACATTTATTTGGCAGCGTCACGACCCACCTCACCGGGCAAAGCCCCTGCCCCTTGCTCATCATTCCGGAAAAGGCAACTTACCAGCCCTTACAATCCATCGCTTTCGCTATTGACATTACCCTGGACGAACAGCGTGTACTGAAGCAGCTCCGGGAAATGGCCATCCCTCTGGGCGCAGAAGTACAGCCTTTTTTCGTCAATATGCTCCCGGAAGAACAAGATAAAATCAAGCTGGAACAGCTGGATGACGATGGGCAGCGCATCGATATGGTACGCGACCAGGAAGTGACAAGCGGCATTGCCTACTACCTGGAGCACCACCCGGTACAAATGCTGGCGATGTACATCCCCAAACGGGCTTTTCATGAGCACCTGCTGCATGGGCACCTGCTCCGGTACATGGCATGGCACACGCCCCTGCCCCTGCTCCTGGTGCGGGAATAACCTAATCAAAGGACCAGTAGGGCACCATCTTTTCCAATACCTCCGGCGGAATAGCCCGGATTTTGGCCACGTCCTCTACAGACTCAAAAGCGCCATGCTGCCCCCGGTAAGCGATGATGGCATTGGCGTGCTTCCAGCTCAGGTACGGATGCGCTTTTAAACCTGCAGCATCGAGCTGATTGATCCGCAAGCGCTTTACCGCTCCCCCGATCTGTAATCGGGGCCGGATTTGCTGAAAGGTGCTGTCTGGCAAACCGTAAGTCTCTCCCACCTGATCAACGGTGGCAAACCCACCCAGCTTATCGCGAAATCCACAAATCCGGCGGGCGTACGCAGGCCCAATACCAGGGATGGCCTGCCATTGCTCTGGCGTAGCCGTATTGATATCGATAGACGTTAGGGCTTTAGGGGCTTCCGGCTCGGTTGAGGGTGTTGACGCAGCGGCTGTAGACGAGGATTGCTCAGGCTTGGGCGAAGCCTGCCGGATTTTGACATAGGGCATTAAAGCCTCCGCCTGACCGGCCGGCAGCCCGTACACTTTTTGGAGGTCTTCGGGCTTCCTAAACTGCCCGCCTTTGTTGCGGTAATTGAGGAAGGTACGCACCGTACGCCCGGAGAGGCCCAGGAGCATCAGGCTGTCGCCGGAAAGGGTATTGGGGTCAAAGGAAAACCGCTGCGGCGGCGGTTTAGCTTTTGCAGCAGCCTGTTCCTGCCGGGCAGGAGCAGGGCGGTCCCTAATCCTTACATAAGGTGCGATGCGCTCATAGTCTTTGTCAGACAAGGTGTAGATATCCTGTAAATCAGCTACCGCCTCAAATGGCCTTACTTTTTCGCGGAAGCGCACGATCGTCGTGGCGGTCTTGCGGGAAAGCCCCAGCAACTGAAGGCTGTCGAGAGGCAAGGTGTTGGGGTCGAAGTGAAAAAGCTCCGGCTCCGGTGTGGCCGGCTGTTCATCCGCCTCCGGGGGGTAAAAAGCTGCGAGCTCCGTCTCAAAAGCCTCCAAATCGCCAGCAGGCGGAGTCACCCAGAGGGGGTACAACACAGGCAGGAGCGCGAGCAAAAGCACAAGGACGGCCAGTATCCAGGCACCATTGCGCTCGGCTTTGGTGTAGTAAAAGTAGTCTTTGAGCCAGTCTTTCATTCTGAGGTGTTTTTGAGAAAGGGTTGAACCCCGTTGGCGTTCAGCGTCACTGCTCCGCATGCTGCTGTATTGTAAAAAGGCAACCCAAGAGCCTGCGCCTGTTCTGACCAGGCTGCGGTGCGCCAGGGCGGATTGGAGCCATCGGCAATGAAGCAGCGGGTGTCCAGCTGCTCCAGAATAGTGTGCAGGTCTATGTCCGGTGCCTGACTAAGCACCACGGCATCCACCTGCAGGCGGCCTTCGCGGCCCAGTTGCCCGGCTTCTTCCAAGACCAACAGGCGTGTACCACCCAGTTGCCAGTAGCCATGCCGGCCCGCAACCTCCTTCGTACGCCCCGTTTGGCGGAGGTGGAAAACCGTATCCAACTGTGCCCGCCGGCGCCACCGGTGCCCTTCATTCGTGAAAGCCAGCGCCCCTTGTTCTAATGCCGGGCTGCTAATTTGCGTAATCCGCGGCCCCGTGAAGGCATCTACAGCGGTATGCTTGTAGACCTGATAGACGACCACTGCCCGCTGATGCAGGCTTTCCCACTTTTGCCAGGCATAGCTGCCCGCCACTAAAACAGCCAGCGATAAACTTGCTAGTACCCACCTGAATTGACGGGTCCGGTGTGCGAGGATAAGGCCTGCCAGGATTGCGTACAACGCCCACAGCCCGGCGACCCCTAGCCAGATACCTTCCAGCAGGCCGCCTGGCAGCTGCTGAATGACAAAGATGCCCGCATTGACCAGGTAGATGAGCCCGTATAGCGCTTTAGCCAGTAGGGCTCCCAAAACCGGAACACTATGAAAAGCCAACAGGAGGAGCGTCAGGGAAAGGATAAGGCCGGCAGCTGGCACCACAATAAGTCCCGAAAGCACGAAGTAGAGCGGAAACTGATGAAAGTAGTACAAACTGACAGGCAGTGTGCCCAACTGCGCCGCCAGAGAAACGGCCGAGAGCTGCCAGAGGTAGTCACCCAAACGGTTTTCGATATGCCACAGGCTGTAAATACGAGGCTGAAAGTAGACAATGCCGAGTACCGCCAGATAGGACAGCTGAAAACCTACGTGATAGAGCAAATGGGGATTGGACACCAGCAGCACTAGGGCTGATGCAGCCAGGGTGTTGTACACATTGGTGGTCCGCTTCAGGGCCAACCCAACCGCCAGAAAGCTAAACATCGTTGAAGCCCGCAAAACGGAAGGAGAGGCGCCTGTCAGTAGCGCAAATGACCATATCCCGATAATGATCAATATGGTTTTTGCCACTTTCCACCATTGCTGCCTCAGCGGTATGCGGCCCAGCAGCCCCATCAGGATCAGCTGTACCAGGCCGACGTGCAGCCCGGAGACCGCCAGGACATGCATAGCGCCCGTATTGGCGTAGGCGTTTTCGATCTCTTCTGTAAGGGCAGACTTATACCCCATCGTCAAGGCAGCGCCCACGGCGTATTCATTAGGCGTGGGCAGGTGTTTTTTCAGCAGGCGCAGCGCTGCTGTCCGAAGGTTGGCGGCCCGGCTCAGTAAGTTTGGCCGATGCTCCAGGAGCCTCCAGCTGCTGTCTGCAAAAACCTGATGATGGATATCGCGGGCCTCCAGGTACCGGCGGTAGTCAAACTGATCGGGGTTGAGCGGCGGGCCAACGGGGCGGACCTTGCCCCTGACCATGATGATATCGCCGGGAACAGGAGCGGCTTCGGGCAGGGGCCGGTGCAGATAGACCAATAGCCTGCCGGCGGCCGGTTGCGCCCGGCCAGAGGTCTCCGCCACTCCCGTAGCCCGCAAAGTGACCTTCAGGCGCTGCCCGGTGGGCACGGCATCTGTTACCCGGCCGGTCAGTACGGCGGGGGTATTCTCTTTCAGGTGGTATTGGAAATGGTGGTCATAGGTGCGCGAGTCGTGCAATACCGCTAAAGACCACCCCAAACCCAGGAAAACAATCATAACGAACAGCCCCGGTACCCACCTTTGCCGGAATACCCACTTTCGCCAAAGCGACCAACCCAATCCGGCCAGCCCAAGAAGCGCTGCCCCAAGCCCCGGCTCCCAACGCGGGATATACGCAGCTGCGCACACGCCCAAAATGATGGCCAGCAACAATCTCAACATGGGGGTTTCTCTCCAATTCATAGCGGGAGCAGAGCGTTTATAGAACTGAATTTATCAAATAAGGATCTGGTTTTGCTATCTAATGACTGAAGTAATGAGGTGGATCAGCCTCAACAAGCTAAAGCTTTTCTACTTTTGCCTGTGAACCATCCTCTATCTTTAAGAGCGTGTTGGGACTTTAGTAATCGGTCTCCAAACTACATTTTTTTGCTTATACTTCGTCCCGAAAATCCTTCCCGCAAACTGCGGGACAGGCTATTTAGCTAAGGCTAAACTCCGGTTTTCGTACCTCGTCTAACCAAAAAAGGGTTAGTTTCCGACTAGAAGACAAAAGTCCCAACACGCTCTAAACCGACTTGATGCCTCAAGTCTAATATAGGACAATTTTGAAAAACAAAGCTTAAAGTTTTGCGCAAGCCTCTTAAAGGCTAATTATCAACTGCGTAATCACGCCCTTTGGGTTAGGCCTGCTTTGTACGGAGCATCACTTGTTTAATTTGGTAAGCATTCAAATATTTGTTTATTTTCCACCTTGGATTTCAGAACGACCGGCAATAATGAACGAATTCAACGAGTATTTTAAGTCTGCTTTTACGGTGGATAATGTCATTTTTGGATTTGATGAAGGCGACCTTAAGGTGCTGCTCATCAAACGGGGAGAAGAGCCCTATCAGGGCAAGTGGGGCTTACCGGGTTACTTTGTGTACCCCAATGAGGACCTTGATACTGCTGCTAAGCGGGTCCTTGAAGAGCTGACCGGTTTGCGCAATGTGTTCCTTGAGCAGGTGAAGACTTTCGGTACCGTCAACCGCCACCCCTTTGGGCGGGTGATCACCGTTGCTTACTTTTCGCTCATTAAGATCAGCGATTATACTTTACAGCCTTCTTCCATTGCTCAGAAAGCCAAGTGGCACTCTGTTGCCGAGGTGAAGGGACTGGCTTTTGACCACAATGATATCCTGAATGCCTGCTTCAACCGCCTGAAGTGGTTGGTGCGCTCCCGTCCGGTGGGGTTTGAGCTGCTCCCACCCAAGTTTACGCTCACCGAGTTGCAGCACCTGTACGAGGCGATTTTGGAGACCAGCCTTGATAAACGGAACTTTCGTAAAAAAATACTGACGATGGACCTGCTCGTTGACCTCGAAGAGACGCAGGAAGGCGTAGCTCACAGACCGGCAAGGCTGTACCGGTTTGACCGCAGCCGGTATGAACAACTGCTGGCAGAAGGGTTCAGTTTTGAGCTAAAGGAAAGTAAGCGCAAGGAGCCCAATGCAGAAAAACAGTCCCCGCCTAAGAAGACAACACAGCAGATGGCTTAACCGCACCGTTCTTTACCACGACTCGCCGTAGGTATTGAAGATGGAAATATTCAGCTCTTCATGCTCCTCCCGATAGGTCTCTATCAGTGCTATCACGGCCGCTTTTTCATCTGCGCGCAGAGCGCGTTGAAAGCTGAAGGTAGTACCTGCTGCCGCTTCCGATTCAGGGAAAGTGATTTGCGCACCATCATTGCCAGATTCAAAGTAACCGTAATGCCCGTTCCGGAGCGTTTGCTCCTGAGTCAGCGCATTCAACTCGCTGATGAAGGACTCCGCAGCAGCCTTCAATTCTTCCGAACCTTTATAGTCTGCAAATCCCCAAACCGTAGGTGCCGGAATGCGGTACAGCCGCTCGCGCAGCGGGATAATGCCCCCGCCGGACTCTATTGAGATCTGGAAAAAGGAGTCGTACACGCTAAGTGAACCCTCTCCATTGAGGGTTTCCCGCAGCGCTAAAGAAAGAGGATAAACCCCGTTATTCAGGGTGCCTACTTCCACCACTGCCCGTGCCGGCTCCTCTGCCGGATCGCAATCGTCGGGCGCCAGAATTTCATTAATGTTCAGGGAAAGGACCTGACCAGCTTCCTGCTTAAAAGAAAAACTGATGCCTGCGCCTTCGCAACCTACTGACTCGATGGTCCGAAGCTTCCAGTTTAGGGACCGCTCCCCATTATCAAAAACCTCGCTGAGCTCCAGGTAAAACTCGTCCTCAATATCCGGTACGATTATCGTTCCGGAGTCTATGTTGCAACCGGCTATGGTTAGAGCTGCTAAAAAAAGGCCCAGGTAAATTTTTGTCATGTTCATTTTTGCTTTCCCGACGTCAAAGTATGGCATCAAATTTAGTTAGTAACGTGCTGTAATTCAAAATGCTGCCTGTAAACATAATAATCCTGATAGGGGAATACGGCTTATCGTTGCATCTAAGAGCGTGTTGGGACTTTAGTAATCGGCCTGCAAACTACACTTTTTTGCTTATACTTCGTCCCGGAAACCCTTCCCGCAAACTGCGGGACAGGCTATTTAGCTAAGGCTAAACTCCGGTTTTCGTGCCTCGTCTAACCAAAAAATTGTTAGTTTTCGACTAGAAGACAAAAGTCCCAACA
>NZ_JAVJSK010000141.1:0-74725 GCF_040219495.1 Phaeodactylibacter sp.
GCAATTAGGATTGAAACCCAATACATAGGCATTTACGATAGGCCTCATCCAAACTTCGAGCGCATTATCCAGAGCAATTAGGATTGAAACTGCGTGAAAAATATTCTTACAACCCTGGCTCAGGGAACTTCGAGCGCATTATCCAGAGCAATTAGGATTGAAACTGGCTTTGCTCAAACCGACACAATACCGAACGATGAGCTTCGAGCGCATTATCCAGAGCAATTAGGATTGAAACCTAGTGCCCCTGATAGGATATTAGCTAACACAGACAACTTCGAGCGCATTATCCAGAGCAATTAGGATTGAAACGATGAACTATTTCGTGTTTCAAAAAACCAAATTATCTGCTTCGAGCGCATTATCCAGAGCAATTAGGATTGAAACATGGCCTATAGCGGCCGCATTGCGCCCAACGGACGCTTCGAGCGCATTATCCAGAGCAATTAGGATTGAAACTAGGCACTTAGCGTCCCTGCTACGATCTGCGCCCACGCTTCGAGCGCATTATCCAGAGCAATTAGGATTGAAACTACCTACGCATCGCTTGCAGTCCTTTCGCCTGCCTGCTTCGAGCGCATTATCCAGAGCAATTAGGATTGAAACAACATCATTAATTGATTTAGCCCGCAGCGGGGCGGTCTTCGAGCGCATTATCCAGAGCAATTAGGATTGAAACTTAGAACCTACTACCCCACCCCAGCAAAAAAACGCCCTTCGAGCGCATTATCCAGAGCAATTAGGATTGAAACAGGCTGCTAAGATGATAGTATTCATAGCCGGTTTTCTTCGAGCGCATTATCCAGAGCAATTAGGATTGAAACTTAAAAATGGGACGCGAATTGAAAACAACAACCTTCTTCGAGCGCATTATCCAGAGCAATTAGGATTGAAACCCTACGAAGCGCCCTTGATAGAACTTGTGATCGCCTCTTCGAGCGCATTATCCAGAGCAATTAGGATTGAAACGCTCTTCCGTGTCTTCGGTGTATTCTGTGGTCGGTTCTTCGAGCGCATTATCCAGAGCAATTAGGATTGAAACGCTCTTCCGTGTCTTCGGTGTATTCTGTGGTCGGTTCTTCAAGCGCATTATCCAGAGCAATTAGGATTGAAACGCTTGTACCCTTCTGCTTTTAGGGTAGTCTGAGAGGGTTCAGACTGCCCGGCTATTGGTCATCCGATGTTGTGGATGTTATGCTCATCAACTAGTAAACACCTCCCCAAGGTTTACGGTCAGGTCAGGTAGGACACCGACGGTCACTGCTTCTTGCTTGGTGAAAGGGTTGAGACGGCGGAGTTGGTAGCGGTTGTTGTCATCAAGCTGGAAAATAATTAAGGTGCCTTCTTCCGGGTGCACGACCCAATATTCTTGTACACCGGCTTGCTCATATAATTCGAACTTATCGGTAAGGTCTTTGTGGGCGGTACTTCTGGAAAGCACCTCAATGATCCAGCCCGGCGCACCATTACAGCCATGCATATCCAGTTTGTCGGGGTCGAAAACGACACAGATATCCGGTTGTACGACCGTCTCACCTTCACCAGCAGGCAGGTGGACATCGAAAGGGGCTCTGAAAGCCTGGTACTTTTGATTTTTCAGGTGACCTCCTATAATGAGGAAGAAGTTGCTTGATATGCGCTCATGCCTGGTATTGGGGGCTGGTGACATACGCACGATTTTGCCCCGGATCAGCTCTACCATTTCGTCGAGCTGCCAGCCAAGGTAATCCGTATAGGTATATTTTTTAGACGGATCTAATTGATGAATACTGGTGATCATGCAACGTGTTTTAGCTGAGAGCGTATTGGGATTTTTGTCTTTTAGTCGAAAACTAATAATTTTTTTGGTTAGACGAGGCGCGAAAACCGGAGTTTAACCTAAGTTAAATAGCCTGTCCCGCAGTTTGCGGGAAGGATTTTCGGGACGAAGTGCTGCATATTCCGGAGTCATTGCCCCCCTTTACCAGGCACCCAGCGTACCAAGCCCACCACTTTCCCTACCTTTACTGGCTATGGAATACAGAAAATATACGCCCCAATCACCACTCGTGTCTGCAATGGGCATGGGCACCTGGCAATTGGGGGTGGGGGCAGACTGGCAGGCGATGCCGGAGCAGGAGGCTATCCGAATGGTGGAGGTGGCGCTGGACGAGGGCGTCAATTTTTTTGATACGGCACCGAATTACGGGCAGGGCACGAGCGAATTACGGCTGGGCAGGGCGCTGAAAAGTACCGACCGCAGCCGGGTGGTCCTCAATACCAAATTTGGGCATACGGTGGAGGGGCAACTCGATTTTGAGCCCGATGCCATCCGTGTGTCTGTCGAGGGCAGCCTGCGGCGGCTGCAGGTCGATTACCTGGATTCCGCACTCTTTCACAATCCACCGAAGGAGCTGCTTGATGGCAACCGGGCTTCGGCTCATTATGAGCTGTTGGAACGATTGGTAGCGGAGGGCAAAATCAGGGCCTATGGCGCTTCTCTCGATACCTGGGAGGAGATGAAGGTATTCCTGGATACCACCAACGGGTCGGTGATTGAGGCGTTCTTCAATATCCTGCATCAGGGTACGGCACGGGCGTTTGGGCAGGCGCAGGCAGCGGGTGTGGCCCTCATCGCAAAAATACCTCTGGACTCCGGCTGGCTGTCTGGCAAGTATGGCCCGGACAGTACCTTCGATGGGGTGCGGTCGCGCTGGTCCCGGTCTGATATAGCGCAACGGGCGGCTTTGGTTGCGGAGGTGGAGGAACTGCTGGGCGCAGACTTTCAGCTTCCTGAGGCAGCCCTGGCGTTTTGCCTGGCGCCGGAGGTCGTATCTACGGTGATTCCCGGGAGCACTTCCCTGGAACAGCTCCGCAGCAATATCCGTAGCCTGGATAAGCCTTTGCCGGCAGCCTTGGTGGGGCAGCTCAGGGCTTTTTATGAAGCTCAGGTCCGCCCGCTAAATTTGCCTTGGTAGCCACCGGCTGCTGACCGGTACCGGTGGGTAAGGGAGGCAGTGCGGTTGCCGCCCTAAGCCGCTTCAATCAGGACACTCCGCATGCTGATGCTGCCGTAGGAAATGCCCTCAATAGGGAAGGAGACTTTGTCTTGTGGCCGTTGAAGCCCCAGCGCATAGAGCAGGGGGTGGTAGTGGTCGGGTGTTGGGATAGACAATTTTGCCGCTTTGCCCAGCTTTTGGTAATCGATCAGGCTTTGGTGGTCCCCGCTTTTCCAACGTTGACTTTCTGCTACAAAGGACGAGATACTGCCTGCCATGATCAGTGAAGTATTTTTGATAAATTGCCTGCTGCCGTTCAGTCAAGCTCTAAGACAAAGCTACGGCAACAGGCTCAGGGGTATACAGAATGGTTCCTTTGGGCAGAGGCCCATTGATTAAAGCGCTACCGGTGCCGATGCAAAGTAGGCAGAAACCTCTACGTTTTTGGCAAAATCCTGGTAGGGGGCGGATGCAAAAATCGGGTTGGCAGCCGACTGAAAGTCTTCAAGGCTGTCCCAGACGATAATCACGGCTTGTGTACCTTCCTGAAACTTCGGCATGCTGTTTTCATCGAGTTGGTGCACTTTGAATTCCCGGGCAAATCGGTACCCCTTGTGCGCTTCAAGCGATTGGAAAAACGCTGTTCTGGGCGCCCCAAAAGCATCAGGTGTAGTTGCTTTGCGCACGGCAAATTCTACGACCAGCCCTTCTTGCTTGATGGGCTCCATATCGAAGGGCTTGCCATCGGCGGTTTCCAGCAGCACATAAGTCAGCTGTTCAAAACTGGCAAAGTATTTTTGGGTAACGGGTTGTGGCATCAGCCGGCCCGCCGTTTCGCCAAAGCCCTGCATGGAGTTCCAGTGCGTCATACCGATAAGCACGTCGTCAAGGGCGAGCTCGCCGACGGTAAAAAAGGGCTTCCACTTGCCTTCGTTCAGGGTGGCGGCTTCCTGCCCGAGCACTGCTACAAATTCGGCGCGGGCCTTGAGGAAGTTATCGTATTGTCCGGGGTTCGCCTTATTGATGGCGAGTTCAAAAATGGGTGTCATTGGTTAAGTTTTAATAAACGCTAATGGTTGAAAAGAAAGGGGGGCTTTCTTCTTAGAGCGTGTTGGGATTTTACACTTCGGGCTGCTCTTGCCAAATTTTGTCCTGCTCTTCATTGTTCTTCGGTCACGTAGCTAAGGCTATGTTCCCTCGTCACGCCTTAATCAGAACAAAATTTGGCTGCGTTCGCTCCAAAAGCAAAGTCCCAACACGCTCTTACTGATTGGTAGTGCTGACGGCGTATTGCAGGGCAACCGGATCGAAGGTGGAAAAGTAGGCACCTGCTTCGGGCAAAGACTGTGCCTTCTGAGCGATGGCCTGGAAAGCTTCCTGGCTTTCGTACACAGACATGCCAACCGTAAGGTTATCGGTGTCCTGCCCTCCGACTACTTTGAATTCCCAACTGCCTTCCAGGCCGGCTTGCTGATCGAGCCAGGATACGAAAGCTTTACGTGAATCATCAAAAGCGGCTTCCTGCCCTGGTTTGACCCGGCGTACCGCCACCTCAAGCACCTGTCCGGGCTTACTGGCGAGGCTCCCCAGATCGAAAGCGCCCCCTTCTGTGGGCTGTACAAAAACGTAGGCTTTCAGGTCCATGGTTTTGGCAAATTTGAGGAACTTGCCCAGCACTTTACTTTGCACTTTGCCAACGGTCTTACCGGTCGCGTATTGGGTCATGCCAATGAAGACTTCCTGCTGATCGGGTTCCGGTAAGGCATAAAAAGATTGGAACTCCCGGTCGTTGCTCACCCCATCTTGCTGTTTGAGCTTGGTAATGAAATCGGCGCGCCGGTCGACGAATTCCGTTTTCATGCCTTCTTTGACTTTGCGGACGGCAATTTCAAAAACGGGGGCTTCTTTTTCTATCAGCTGCCCTTTTTTGACAGGAGAGCAAGCCAGGAACAACCCGGATAGAACGAATAAAATCAGGTATTTCATTTTGCTGTATTTGGATAGAGTTCATGTTCATAAACTCTAATGTGAAAATCAATACTGCAAAGATGCCCATGCCGGAAGGTGCAGGGGTTACCCATTTGAAAAAGGGCTTACCAATTTGATAAATGATCCTTGAATGCCTGTGGAGAATGCCCGGTCATTTGCTTGACAAAGCGGGAAAAATGCGAAGGGGCGGAGAAGTTGAAGTCGTAGGCAATTTCCGAAAGGCTGAGGGTGGAGTACTTCAACGCCTTTTTGATTTCCGCCATGGCCCGTTCCTGTATGATTTGGCGGGCGGTTTTGGCGAAGTACTGCTGGCACAGGTTGTTGAGCTGCACCCGGCTGATGTGCAGCCGTTCGGCGTAAGCTGCTACCGTGCGTTGGGCCTTGATGTGCTTTTCGAGCAGCCGCAGGAAGGCGAGCAGGGTAGGGTGGGAAAGGGGGTGCCCGGAGGTGCCATAGGCCCGGGCATAAGCCTGATTGAGCCTTACCAAAAGGTAGTAAATAATGGACCGTAGGATGTGGGGACTTTCCGGGGTCTGCTCACGGAGCTCTGCCCTCACCTCCTGCGCCAGGTTGTAATAGGCCTGGAATTGCGCGGGTGGCAGCTGCAGATAAGACGGCAGCTCGGGGTTGTGGAAAAAATCAAACTTGAAGATAAAGTCTTTGTCGTTGAAGAACTCGTCCAGGAAGTCGCCCTCAAAAAACATCAGGTGGCAGCGTTCAAAGTGAGCCGCATCTACTTTATTGACCTGGCCGGGTTTGATAAACAGCACGCTGTAGTCTTGTAGCGGTATAGAGGCCGTGTCGAGGTAGTACGTTCCATGGCCTTTTTGCACAAAGGCCAGAATATAAAAATTAGGTACCATCGTGTCTGCGAGGAGTTCCAGTTCAGATTCATCACAGGCATCGATCAGCAGCTCTTTGCCGTATTTGGTGCGTTGGAAGCGTAGTTTTTCCATATTCAGGACCCGCAAAATACGGAGAATTCCCGGGAAACTGAGCTACTGCCGGGAAGGTCAGGACCCGTAGGTCTTCATTTCCTGTTCCAGTTGTCTGACCAGGTCCTGTTTGGAAGAGCCGTAAGGCAGGTTGTGGTAGCGGGCGGAAGCGCCTTAGAGGTAAGGTTGAAACCGCTCCCAAAAGAGGGGAGCCATGCACTACTCCAAATTCTGAAATCGCCACAGCTTTCCGGAGCCATCCGTAAAGGAAACGATGCCATACTGCCGGTTGAAATAGATTTCGCTGGGCGAGTTGGGGACCTGATGCACCCAGACGTTTTCAAAAATGCGGTTGAAGATCGTGAGCTCATCCACCGGTGGCGTGAGCTCGTCTGCGGGCCAGCTCCGTTGATTGAATACCTGCTCGAAAGCCAGGCGGAAAGTGGGGTCACCTGACAGCTTATACCAGACTTCTACCCAGTCACCTACATCGCGGCTGCCCGGGTTGTCGAGGTTGGGCCTGGCGCGCAGGCGCACGATGAGCTCCAGGTTAAGGGCCGGGCTGCGCAGGGTGTCGTCCAGGTACTCAGAAGAAAAAGTGCTTCGCACACCGGTGCTGTCGTCATAGATGTTGTCCACAAAAACTTCCATAGAATCTGCAGCAGGCTCCGCCATTTTGACAATAGAAAAACTAACGGAAGCGCTGTTTTCGTCTACAAAGAAGACTTCATCTCTGTTGTAGTAAGGCAGCTGTGAGATCGTCTCATCCAGCAGGTTGAACGGCCCCAGGTCAAACCGGGTCGGGTAGCTCGTATCAATTTCCCGGGCGTAGCGGTTGCAGTTGAGCAGCGTAATCGTAAACAGGAGGAAGAACAGATAGCCCGTCTTTTTCATGAATCAACCTTTTCGTTCAGTTAGTAAGGCCCAACGCGGGCACCAAAGTACAAAAGTAGGAAAAGTCCGGCAGTACTTCGTCATGAGAAAGGAAGGGTGTCTACCGTTTTGACTCTAAGGCCTCGGATAGTCCAGGCGGTCAATCAGCTCGGGCTTATAGTAGCTGTCCAGCCCGGCAACGCTAAGGATACCTGCTTTTTCCAGGAGGATATGCCCGTCTTCTGCAATCAGCTCCTCATCAATGATGACCTCCACTACTTTACCGATCACAAAGATGGCTCCGTTGGCCTTGATGTGGTGCTCTTCGGCTAGTTCCAGCCCCAGCTTGATCGGGCTCTCCGTGACGTAGGGTGCCGGGTGTAGAGAGGTGTACTGTGGCTCCAGCCCCACGGCTTCAAATTCAGACTGATCGGGCGCATACTTGGCTGAAGCCTGATGTGCCTGATGCATCATATCTTCGGTGATCTGATTGAGGGTAAAGTACCCCTGTGCCTTGATGTTGTGGTACGTCTGCCGGGGCACCGTCAGCGGGCGCATGATAAACCCCAGGTGAGGAGGCGTTGCCCCAATGTGCGTGATGCTATTGAACAGCCCCAGGTTCGGCACTTTCTTATAACTCAGGGTGCCCATCAGGTGGCAGCTCCGGTAGCCCGAGATGGTATTCATGAAATCGCGGCGGAAAAACCGCTCCATGGCCAGTATGTCTTCCAGAGAAAAATGCTTTTGCATAGCTCGTAGCGTATAGTTGATGTATTACGGCTGAAACAGTCCTGCGTGGAATTAGGTTCGAAAAGGGAAGCCCGGACGGTGTTGCTGATTTTGCGAAAAACAACCGGATACTCAAAAAAAAACCAACCCATTTGAAACATCCGGAAGAACCATCCGTAACACTTATTACTCCCCCCGTTTCCCCCCGATAAACTTCTGAATCATAGTCCCCCCGCTCAGCACCATGAAAGCAAACTATAAACAGACCACATCGCTATTGTTGGGTATTGCGCTGACCGCCATTATCGGTTGTACCAGTGAGCAACTTCCCAACCCGTTGGATACCCGTTTGGAGCGCCGTTTAAGCGAGCTGTCGCCCAATGGGACATTAGATTATTTCCAACTGCCCAACAGTAATACAGAACTGGGAAGGGTGCCTGCCGGCGTCGGCAATCCCCTGTCCCGTGAAAAAATAGAATTAGGCCGGATGCTTTTTTTTGAGACCGGCCTGGCAGCTGATGCCATGCATGACACCGGAAAAGGGACTTATTCCTGCGGGAGCTGTCATGTGCCCTCTGCTGGCTTTATGCCCGGTGCCAAACAGGGCATCGCCGATGGAGGCGTAGGGTTTGGTCGCAACGGCGAGAGCCGCGGGCGCCTGATCAGTTATGCCGAAGAAGAGCTTGACGTGCAAGGCGCTCGTCCACTCAGCGTACTCAATACCGCTTTTGTTACCAACTCTACCTGGAGTGGTAAGTTTGGTGCTAATCACGCCAACGAAGGTACGGAGCATGCCTGGGTGGGCGACGCCGAAGTCAATGAGCTGGGGCTGGATGGGCTGGAGGCGCAGATCATCGAAGGCACTACCCTGCACCGTATGCGGGTGACGGAAGGCTGGCTGGACACCCTGGGGTACCTGCCGATGTACGATGCCGCCTTTGCAGACTTCCCTGAAGAGGACCGCTACACCCGGCTGACGACGAGTTTTGCCCTGTCGGCTTACCTGCGTTCGCTCACAACCACCGAAGCGCCCTTTCAGCGCTGGGTGCGGGGCGAAGAAGAAGCTATGAATGATCAGGAAAAAGCCGGCGCGCTGGTGTTCTTCACCAAAGCGGGCTGCTACCGCTGCCACAAAGGGGCTTCCCTGAGCAGCACTGAATTTCACGCTCTGGGCGTACGCGACCTCTGGGAGTCCGGAGCCTTCGCTACTGGCCCGCAGGATATCCGTAACCTCGGCCGCGGTGGCTTCACTGGCCGGGAAGAAGACCTCTACAAATTTAAGGTGCCGCAGCTCTACAATATGAAAAACTCGCCCTTCTATTTCCACGGCAGCAGCCGGCATTCCCTGCGTGCGGTGGTGGAATATTTTAATGAAGGTGAGCCCGAGAACGACCGGGTGCCCGAGGGGCAAATCTCGCCTTATTTGCACCCCCTGAACCTTACGGAGCAGGAAATTGCAGATTTGGTGGCGTTTTTGGAGCACGGGCTGTACGATCCCAACCTGGAACGTTTTGTGCCAGAGGAGGTCCTGTCGGGCAACTGCTTTCCAAATAACGACCCCTTGTCGCAGGAGCAGCTGGGATGTAATTAAGAGTTTTAAAAGAGGCTGCTACAGCCTGGATATAATTGCAACTATCTTGGGAGGTAGCCTTCGGGCTGCCTTTTTTTGGAGGCAGCTACTGGAATAAGGGGTGTTCCACTTCGCCGGGGATCGCCACTGCTGGTTTTGATGTAAGACAAGCAGCGTTTGGGGGTCAATGACTCCGGAATTGTGGGGCAGACTAAATCGGAATAGGGGGTCAATGAGTGTGTATAACAAATTGCACTTTTTAAGAGCTTGTTGGGATTTTACACTTCGGGCTGCTCTTGCCAAATTTTGTCCTGCTCTTCGTTGTTCTTCGGTCACTTAGCTAAGGCTATGTTCCCTCATCACGCCTTAATCAGAACAAAATTTGACTGCGTTCGCTCCAAAAGCAAAATCCCAACAGGCTCTAAAAAAACAGGCCGATTTAGCGATGAATCTAGCGAAATTTCGCTAGATTCATCGCTCTAAATTAACGTACCATGCACCCAAACTATCCCAACCTCCTCGCACCACTCGACTTAGGCTTCACCACCCTCAAAAACCGTGTGCTCATGGGCTCTATGCATACCGGCCTGGAGGAGGAGAAAAACGGATTCGAAAAAATGGGCGCCTACTTCGCCGAACGGGCGCGGGGTGGCGTCGGGTTGATGGTCACCGGTGGGATAGCGCCCAACCGGGCGGGCTGGGTCGGGCCCTTTTCTGCTAAGCTGTCCAACCGCCGGGAGATGTGCAACCACCGGGTAATCACGGATGCCGTACACGAAGCAGAGGGTAAAATCTGTCTGCAAATCCTGCACGCCGGGCGCTATGGCTACCACCCCCTGGCAGTGGCCCCTTCCCGCCTTCAGGCACCGATCTCACCTTTCAAACCCTGGAAGCTGAGTGGAAGTGGCGTGGAGCGGACCATCCGTGCATTCGTGCGCACGGCTCAACTGGCGCAGGAGGCTGGGTACGATGGAGTGGAGATCATGGGCTCAGAAGGTTACCTCATCAATCAGTTCATCGTTTCCAAAACCAATAAGCGTACTGACAAATGGGGAGGCTCCTACGAGAACCGTATCCGCTTTCCGGTTGAAATCGTGCGCCGCACACGCGAAGCCGTGGGGCCAAATTTCATCCTCATCTACCGCTTGTCTATGCTCGACTTGGTAGACGACGGCAGCAGCTGGGAAGAGGTAGAGCACCTCGCCCGCGAGATTGAAGCGGCGGGTGCAACCATCATCAATACGGGTATTGGCTGGCACGAAGCCCGGGTACCGACCATCGCGACGATGGTGCCCCGGGGTGGCTTCAGCTGGGTCACCCAACGCCTGATGGGCAAGGTAGGCATCCCCCTCATCACCACCAACCGCATCAATACCCCGGAAAAGGCAGAGGAAATCCTCGCAGCCAGCCATGCCGATATGGTCTCTATGGCCCGCCCTTTTCTGGCGGATGCCGACTTTGTGCAAAAAGCAATGGAGAGCCGGGCGGATGAGATTAACACCTGCATCGCCTGCAATCAGGCCTGCCTCGATCATGTCTTTGAGAACAAAACAGCCAGCTGTCTGGTCAATCCGCGGGCCTGCCACGAAACTGAACTCCATTATACTCCTGCACAGACGAAGAAAAAACTGGCGGTAGTTGGCGCCGGCCCGGCAGGACTGGCCTTTGCTACCGTAGCTGCGCAGCGCGGGCACGAAGTGCATCTTTTTGAAGGCAGCGACAAAATTGGTGGACAATTCAATATGGCTAAGCGTATTCCGGGCAAAGAAGAGTTTCATGAAACCCTGCGCTACTTCGGGCGTCAGCTTGAGCTGCATGGCGTTCACCTGCATCTCAATACCCGGATTGAAGCGGCCGACCTTACCGGGCAAGGCTTCGAAGAGGTAGCTCTGGCCACTGGCGTCTCTCCCAGGCAGATACAATTAGAGGGTATTGACCACCCCAAAGTACTGAGCTATCTGGATGTGCTACTGAACAATCAGGAGGTGGGCGCGCGGGTCGCCATCATCGGTGCAGGCGGTATTGGTTTTGATGTATCCGAGTTTCTCGTCCATCCCACTTCGAATACTCCTCAACCGGTAGAAGCCTTTTTGGAAGAATGGGGCGTGGATGCGGCTTATAAGCATCCGGGGGCACTGACCAAGCCGAAGCCAGAACCGCCCATCCGGCAAATCTACCTGATGCAACGCTCCAAAGGCAAGCCTGGTGCCGGGCTGGGCAAGACGACCGGGTGGATCCACCGGCAGAGCCTCCGCAAAAAACAAGTCGAAATGCTCAGTGAGGTACAGTATCAGCGGGTGGACGATGCCGGGCTGCACATCTTGCACAAAGGCGAGCCCCGTTTGCTGGAAGTCGACCACGTGGTGGTCTGCGCCGGACAGGTGCCTCAGCGTACCCTTCAGCAGCCACTGGAAGACGCCGGCCTGAAGGTGCACCTCATCGGTGGTGCGGATGAGGCTCGCGAGCTGGATGCCAAGCGGGCCATCAGTCAGGCGAGCTGGCTGGCAGCAGTGGTATAGCGCGAGCGAGCCTACTAACGGTCTGTCTGGAATAAAATGACAGAACACTAGGCAACCTCTTCCAAACTTTCAATTAAGACGGTCAGAATTTGTGAGGCGGCTTTAGCAATTTTAGTGCCCGGGCCAAATACGCCCACCACGCCTTCGTCATACAGGAATTGATAATCCTGAGCGGGGATGACGCCTCCGACAACGACCATGATGTCTTCCCGGCCGATGGCTTCCAGTGCTTTAATGGTAGCAGGGACTAATGTTTTGTGCCCGGCAGCCAGAGAAGAAATACCCAAGATGTGTACATCGTTTTCCGCAGCCTGACGGGCCGCCTCTTCCGGTGTCTGGAACAGCGGGCCTATATCGACATCGAAGCCCAGGTCCGCAAAGCTGGTCGCGATCACTTTCGCACCCCGGTCGTGCCCGTCCTGCCCTAATTTCGCCACCATAATCCGGGGCCGGCGGCCTTCCAGCTTAGCAAAGCGGTCAGCCAGTTCCCGGGCCTGCTGAAACTCATGGTCTGTTTTGATCTCACTGGAGTAAACGCCGGAGATCGACTTAGTCTGCGCAACAAACCGGCCGAAGTGCCGCTCCATGGCGTAAGAAATTTCACCGAGGGTTGCCCTGACCCGCGCTGCATCCACTGCTTTTTCAAGTAGATTGCCCTGGCCAGACTTCGCACACTCGTAAAGGGCATCCAACGCCTGCCTGACCGCCGCCTCGTCCCGTTTCGCTTTCACCTCATTAATTCGACGAATTTGCGATTCGCGAACGGCACTATTGTCCACCTCAAGGATATCCATCGGGTCTTCAGACTCCCGGCGGAACACATTGACCCCAATGATTTGATCTTTACCACTGTCAATACGCGCCTGTTTACGCGCCGCAGCCTCTTCGATCCGCAGCTTAGGCAGTCCATTCTCAATAGCTTTGGCCATACCGCCAAGCTCCTCTACTTCTTCTATTAGTTTCCAGGCCCGATCTACCAGTTTACCGGTAAGGTACTCTACGTAGTGGGAGCCCGCCCAGGGGTCTACCGCTTTGGTGATGTCTGTTTCCTGTTGTAAGTAGATTTGTGTGTCGCGGGCAATTTTGGCAGAGAAGTCTGTTGGTAATGCAATGGCCTCATCCAGGCTGTTGGTATGCAGGGACTGTGTGCCGCCCAACGTAGCTGCAAGCGCCTCGATTGCTGTACGGCCAATATTATTGAAAGGGTCCTGCTCAGTCAGGCTCCAGCCGGAGGTCTGACTGTGCGTGCGCAACGCCATGGACTTCGGGTTCTGTGGATTGAACTGTTTCACAATTTTAGCCCAAAGCATCCGCCCTGCCCGCATTTTGGCAATTTCCATAAAGTGGTTCATCCCAATGCCCCAGAAGAAGGATAAGCGAGGGGCGAAATCGTCAATGCCCAACCCGGCCTTCAGCCCGGCACGAATGTACTCCAACCCATCGCCCAAGGTGTAGGCCAGTTCAATATCAGCGGTCGCTCCTGCTTCGTGCATATGGTAGCCACTGATGCTAATGGAGTTGAAGCGGGGCATATTTTTAGCCGCGTATTCAAAAATATCTGCGATGATGTGCATGGAAGGCAGAGGCGGATAGATGTAGGTATTGCGCACCATGAACTCCTTGAGGATATCATTTTGGATCGTTCCGCTCAGTTGCTCCGGTTTTACCCCTTGCTCTTCGGCAGCGACGATGTAGAAGGCCATGATAGGAATCACTGCTCCGTTCATCGTCATGGAAACGGACATTTTGTCCAGCGGGATCTGGTCGAAGAGGACTTTCATATCCTCTACAGAATCGATGGCCACCCCTGCTTTGCCCACATCGCCACTTACGCGCTCGTGGTCAGAATCATACCCCCGGTGGGTGGCCAGGTCAAAAGCCACGGATAACCCCTTCTGCCCCTGCTCCAGGTTGCGGCGGTAGAAGGCGTTGCTCTCCTCCGCTGTAGAAAAGCCCGCGTACTGCCGGATCGTCCATGGGCGAATCGTGTACATAGAACTGTACGGGCCCCGCAGGTAGGGTGGCAGACCGGCTACATAAGACAAATGCCTGAGGCTCCCGGAGTATTCTGGCGTCACCGACGGGGGCACTCCAATTTTCTCAGGGGTTTCCCAGCTTTCTCCCTCAGGAATCTGATCAGTGAGAAGGTCAAAGTCTAGTTCGAGCTTGCTATAATCCGGGCGTGGCATAATAGATGGCTTTTGATACAGCTCCAAATATAAGAAACAGCCAATTAGGACTCGAATGATAATTGTCAGGCTATGTCAAAAAAAGAGCAGGGCCCAAACTTCAGGCCACTGCTCTGTCGAAAAACTACCAGTAATTCTTAGTTTGTCACATGGTCAGACAGCCTGAATACAACTGGAACGATAAACTGCACATCAACAGCCCGGCTCCCTGACCTTCCGGAAATGACCCACTGAATCCCCTGTTGGCGCATGGATTGCACAATACGCAGCGCCTCCTCTCCCAGCCCGCCGCCAGGATCACGCACAATAGTTTCACTACTCACTGTTCCGTCTTTTTCCACGATAAACCGGATTTTAGCCGTGCCTTCTATACCAAGGCGGACGGCTTCTTCCGGGTACTGAATGGTTGATTGCAGGTAGGCATTCAATTGCTCCTTTGCACATTTTTCCCGGTCACTCCGGTCTGCCAGGTCCTCACAGCCTGGAAAGCGGGGCATATTTGGCACCCATTTGAATACTTCACTGCAACGGATTATCGGCGGCGGGGGTGGTGGCGGCGGGGGTGGTGGCAAAAGCTTTGGATTACTCAAACAGGCCAGCTCAAAGATTTCCAAAGGCACATAGAGGAATACCTCTTTGTCCAAAGCCTGTTCGCTGCATTCGCCCGGCGTCCATCTCATGGAGCTATCGCGGGCCATCTGCCTGAGGAGCAACCGAACGGCACGGCCGTATTCTGGTCCAATTGTCCGGACCACCTCTGCTTCCGGCTCCATCTGCCCATCTGCGCGGATGGTGAAGCGAGCGGTTACGCCCGGGTACTGAGGTGAGAAACCTTCCTCATGCGAAGGGCAACGCAAATGGGCTACCAAATACTCCTGAATCCGGGAAAGGGTACATTCGCTGGCGGCACCCTTTGCAGTGTTCTCACTGCAAGTTGCTAGCTGAGGCACAGCATATGGAGCCGCTTGCCTCTGACCAGGCATTCCAGCGCTTCTGAAAGTGAGCATCACAGCTACAGAATCTCCTTTGCCCTTGTCTGCCAAATTGTTCTGTGACGCACTCAATCTTAAAAAATGATGCCCCCGGATAGGTACATTGTAGGTCACCCGATGAGCCTTGCCAAACGATTTGAATGGCACCCAGCGCATTTCCTCTCCCTTATTGACGACTTTCAATAAAGCACTTAGAGCAGCATCAGCGAAAGAGGGCCCCAACCGGTCTCTGGCAATCCGGGCGTTTTCCATGCGCCCTTCAATAGTAATTTCAAATTGTAAAACTATGTAGGCTTTAGGGTTTAGGCTATCTGTTATCTCCGGGCTTGTCAGATTGCCTAATAAAGCATCCCAAAACAACGATTCCGTACAACTCCGACGTTGGCCTTTATCTCCTGCGCAAGCAGCAAGGTAAGGGTGTTCATCGCCGTTGAACCATATAGATTCTTCCTGAGGGGCACCTCCTTCCGCCTGCCCCAAAGCCATGGCCGGTCCTAAAAGCCAAAACAACAGTATCCGGTGCATTTTATTGGAGTTTAAATTTGACAGGAAGATTAAATTGTACCCGCACCGGTCGGCCACGTTGTTTGCCCGGTGCCGACCACTTCGGCATTTCGGCCACCACCCGCTCCACTTCTCTGCCGCAGCCCCCGCCAATATCCCGAAGGATTTTGACCTGACTGAGGCTACCATCTTTCTCCACTACAAACTGTACGAAGACCGTTCCTTCAATGCCATTGTCTCTGGCTGCTTCCGGGTAGCGGATGTGCTTGTAGATGTAGCTGAGCAAAGCCGCATCAGAGCACTGCCGCCGCTCGGCTAAGGGCAACGCTGTACAGTCCCCAAAAACCGGCATTTCTTCCACGACTTTAAAGATAGGCGGAGCTTTGTCCTTAGGCTTGGGGGGGTACTGGTGCGGGTTCATATATTACCGGTTCCGGTATACCAACTGCCGGGCCTGGTTCTGAAATAACTGGCGGATCAATCGTTACCGGCTCAGGTGTAAAAGCCGCGATGGGCTCGTCTACAGGTTCCACTTCAGCGGTCAGGACCTGAGGCGGCTTAGGGCGCGGTTGTGCCGACTGCGTACGCACCACTTCATACGCCAGGTCATCCGGTATGATGCGGTCTTCATAATGCAGGGGCGGCTCGTCCTCAACGGTCCAGTTGAAAGCTGTAATGACCATGCCCAAAGCCAGGATCAGGCCAAGCTTAAGGTTAGTACTGCGGTACTGCCGCAGGCGGGAAATATCTGTTCGATTCATGATGGCAATAATTTTGCCACCGGGCCCAGTGTGGTTAATTTTTCGGGAATTCGTTACAACCTGACAGATGCGAAAATGTTCTTGTTTGGTGTGTAGTCCTTGATTTTTCAAGCATTTGTAAGTAAATAGCGTGCAATTGCTGTGCAAACAGCTGTAATAAAAGCAAGAGCAAGTGATAAAATTCGAACGGTTTGAGCTCGAAAATGGCCTGAGAGTCATCGTTCATGAGGACGATAGTACGCCTATGGCAGCCGTGAATGTGCTGTACAACGTAGGGGCCAGAGATGAGTCGCCCGAAAAAACGGGCTTTGCCCACCTCTTTGAGCACCTGATGTTTGGCGGTTCCGCCAACGTCACCGATTTTGACACGCCCATCCAAATGGCCGGAGGCGACAACAACGCCTTCACCAACAACGACATTACTAATTTCTATGAAGTCCTCCCTGCCGAGAACCTGGAAACGGCATTCTGGCTGGAATCCGACCGCATGATGGCCCTCAATTTTGACGAGGAGGTCCTGGACATACAGCGTAAAGTGGTGCTCGAGGAGTTCAAGGAGACCTGCCTGAACGAGCCCTACGGTGATGTGTGGCACCATATTGCGGATATGGCCTACAAGGTCCATCCCTACCGATGGCCGACAATTGGTAAAGTGCCCAAACATGTGGAAGATGCGACGATTGAGGATGTAAAAGAATTTTTCTACACCCACTACCGCCCCAATAATGCCATTCTCACCGTTGCCGGTGCTGTAACCACTGCGGAGGTCAGGCGACTGGCTGAAAAATGGTTTGGCGAAATCCCCCGTGGTCCGGAGCGGAAGCGGCAACTTCCTCAGGAGCCCCCACAAAAGCGCTTTGAAAAGCGCATCAACGAAGCCAATGTACCAGTGGATGCGCTCTACCTGGCCTTTCATATGCCCTCCCGCTATCAGCGTGATTACTACGTCGTGGACCTGATTTCAGACGTACTGAGCAACGGCAGCTCCTCTCGTTTGTACCGCCGCCTGCTGAAGGAGCAACAACTGTTCTCAACCATTGACTGCTACGTCTCCGGCAGTATCGACCCCGGGCTCCTCGTCATTGAGGGGCAGCCCGCAGCAGGCGTTAGCCTGGATGAAGCGGCAGCTGCTATCTGGAAAGAACTCGAATTGCTCAAAGCAGCGCCTATACCCGAAAGAGAGCTGCAAAAACTAAAAAATAAGGTCGAAAGCATGTTGATTTTCTCTGAGCTTAATGTCGTCAATAAAGCTATGAATCTTGGCTTTTTTGAACTGCTCGGTGATGCCAACCTCATCAATCAGGAAGCGGCGCTTTATCAGGAAATCACGACCGAAGACCTTCACCGGGCCGCGAAGGCTATCCTGACAGCAGAGAACTGTTCAGAGCTTTTTTATAAGGCTAAGAGCATAGTTGGTACCAAAAACAACTGATAATCAAAGGATTGCAATTGTCTATAAATGCAAAAATGCGCGTTTGGCGGAGTCTGCCCGGCAGAATGCGGGGTCAAATAAGCGCGTGTTGACGACCAAACCGGGCATTTCCAGCCGGGTATTGTAATTTTGGCAGAATAATAGGTTGA
Organism: Phaeodactylibacter sp.; assembly: GCF_040219495.1. GTDB lineage: Bacteria > Bacteroidota > Bacteroidia > Chitinophagales > Saprospiraceae > Phaeodactylibacter. The sequence goes on from NZ_JAVJSK010000141.1 coordinate 17,621, forward strand.
CAAAACCCTATCTTTAGGGCATAGTTAATGATAAACGTAACATCTCGTTATTTGCGTACAGAAATTGTGCTTTGTTATAATTGCACATAAAAATAGCGGGTTCAAATGTTACCTGGAGCATTTATTCCCAGCTCCACCCCCTTACTTCAAAAATAGATTATTCCCTTTACTAAACTTCTATGTGCTGAGGCTTAGCCTACAAGTACGGATAAAAACTATACGGTTTATAGTTGAATGTTTGACAGGAACAGGTATGCACGGTAACCATTAAACCTAACCCTATGTCCAACACACGTAAAGAATTTCATTCAACTTTCAAAAAATCACTACCCGCCAGCAATCATTCCACTTCAGCAGAGGATGTAATTTGGCTGGGTAAAGTCAGGCGAAAAGTCGAAAAGCAATTATCTTCTCCATCCTTAACTGTAGATGAAATTGCCACGCAAATGTTAATGAGCGAAAGGCAGTTCTACCGAAAAGTCAAAAAAGCCTCTCGGCTCACACCCAATCAGTTAATCCAACGGTGGCGGTTAGAGCGCGCCAAAAAGATTTTGGATGCTGGGCAAGTGCAAAGCACCAGTCATCTGGCAAATTTGGTTGGCTATGCCAAAACCAATTACTTTTCCAGGTTATTCGAATCCAGGTATGGCTTTCGCCCCAGCCAGTCGATTGATGTATTTTAAAGCGAGGACCGGGAACCGTTCGTCTACCCCCTTGCCATTCTTTGCACTGTACAATAGAAAAGAACAGATGAGGCAGAGGCAACAGCTCCCTCATATCTGACCGGAGGCAGGTGAATTTAATTTTAACCGGTGCAAGAGCTTGCTGTAAGCGCATAAAGGGTAGCCCTGGTTTTTTTAATACTTAAAACAACCTCATTCCTGTCTTATCGGCAATGCGTAATTCGTCTTTTCCACCCATATGGAAAGTTTAATTAATGACCAAACACCTAAAACTTAACAACACTATGGCACCCCCTTCTGCTATGATTTCGAACAACCGTCATTCCCCGGCACAACGAGAATGGCTGACCAAGGTTGACCGTATTATTGCGAGCAACCTGGCAGACTCCTCGTTTACAGTCGGGCTAATTGCATCAAAGCTTTATGTGAGTGAACGGCAGTTTTACCGAAAGCTCAAACAGCTCACTTCCCGTACCCCCAACCGGTACATTCAGAATGCCAGAATGGTGAAAGCCCATAAAATGATTAAAGCAGGCTACACTGGCGACCTCAGCAAACTGGCTAAGTCTGTAGGCTACCAAAGAGCGGATTACTTTTCTACCGTTTACCAACAGTACTACGGTGTGCGCCCAAACGAGGCCATCAACCGCAACAAATGACTTTGGCAGGATTGTGGCGTAGAATGTCAGAATTGTGTGCATAATCCTACCTATATTTGTATCGTCCTTATGGAGGGACATACAACACTATAAACAACTGATTTAAGTTTCCGGGAAGTGAACAGCAATTGACTTCCCACTCATTATTCCCCCGCTTACAACTTTATATTTCGACTATTCCGAACTGACTATGCTGTCCTGCATATTCCCTGAATGCTATTTGCGTGATGGAATGTGCGGATGCAGGGTGTAGTATCGCTATACAGGTCACTAAATGTCCTGCATAGCGGCAGCCTTTTCTCTGCCCTTTAGTATGCTGTTGCACCTAGAGGCAGTGGCTGAGCTATGCCTCAAAAGAAGTGAACAACCATTTTTTGATAAACCTAATTAACACAAACCTTAGAACAATGAAAAAGGTAATTTTAACCGCATTTGCCCTGGTATTGGGCGTAAGCCTGGCTATGGCTCAGGCAAACAAATCGGCTGTCGATGTAAACGGTAACACTAACAAGCAAACAGTAGACCAAACCGGTTCTAACAACAGTTCAACTGTTGCACAAGGTGAGGTTGCTGGTAACACTAGTGGTCCCGCTACGGCAAACTTCAGTGACGCCTTCGTTACACAGACCGGTGCTGACAACACTGCGCTTACCAACCAAAATGGCAACAATAACCTGAGCGTTCAAACGCAAACTGGTGACCGCAACAGCGCCAGCATCAATGTACAGCGCGACTTCAATACCGGCGCTCCTCAGGCGGGCCCTGGCTTTGCCGATGGAAATGAGCACCGGCAGACGCAAACTGGTAACGATAACGTAGCCGAAGCCAGCGCTTTTAACGGTCCTAATTTGGGTATTCAAAACCAGGCTGGTGACCTTAACGAAAGTAAGTTACAGCAGTCCGGTGGTGTGAGCATGAACGAAGCTTACCTCGACCAAGCAGGCAATGTCAACCTCATCTTTGCTCGTCAAACCGGTTCTTCCTATAGTGATGTCGATATCGATCAGATTGGTAATAACAACCTGGCTAAGACAGATCAGACGGGAGACGACAACAGCGCTACTGTTTTCCAGGAAGGTAATGGCAACCGTGTTGGTGGCCCGACTACTACTGGTCCGTTCAGTCAGAACTTCGGTATCATACAAGATGGTAGTGACAACGAAGCATCAGTTACTCAGAAAGGTAATGGCAACATCGGTTCCATTGACCAGATGGGCGATCTCAACAAAGCAGTGCAGACCGGCTCCGGTGATGGCAACGTTGTGAGCAATACCCAGACTGGCAATTCCAACCTGGCACGCACTGAAATCTGGGGCGACGGCAACGATGTTGGCGTTACTCAATTGGGTGATGATAACAATTTCTACATGAACCTCCGCGGCACGCCTCCTGCACCAGGTGGTAGCGTAGACAACAACGGCGTTGATGCTAAACAGGATGGCAATGGCAACACGATCTCCGGCTACTTTGGCTTTGATAGTGACAACAACACCGTTGATCTTCTCCAGACAGGTGACAATAACAATATTGGCGCTTCTACTTTTGCTGGTGACGGTGTCATGATTGACGGTGACATGAACGGTATCAATGTGATGCAGGACGGTAATAACCACAGCAGCCTGAATAGCATCATGGGTAACGGTAACGCGACGACTGTTACACAGAGCAACAATTAATAGATCCGTCTTTTAGAGAAGGATCTTAAGCCAGAAATCCAAGAACTAGTAGTACATGGTAGATAGGAGGGTGGTGCAAAGCCACTCTCCTCTATCCTTGTACTTTAGTTAAACGGATACTCTGTTAAATTAGATTCAACTCACTTATTCCCCAAACTCAGATACCATGAAGCAAATAATACTATTTGCTGTTATTTTCATCGCCTCCTTCGGCACTGGTTTGTCACAGACAGCCAATGCCTCAGAGGTAAATACAAGGGGAGATGAGAACACAGTAAGCGTCAGCCAAACCGGCAGCAACTCCGCTGAAATCAATCAGGGGATGGCCGGGCTTGGTGATGCATTCGAAGGGGAAGCTATCGTAGTGCAGAACGGTACCAACAATACCGCCCGCACCAACCAAAATGGCTCCCGAAATTCTGCCAGTACCTTTCAAACCGGCACTGGAAACGAAGCCTACGTAGATCAGATCGGTGAGGACAACAGCTCACTCATCGGGCAGATCAATGGCAACCAAAACTACGCATCGGTTGACCAAAATGGCAACAATAACGCCTCAGTTGTAGGACAGCTGATGGGCGACGCCAATGATGCACATATTTACCAAAACGGCAACGACCACCTTTCCGTCTTGGGGGACGTTGGCGGCAGTAATAATTATGCTGAGGTCCGGCAGGATGGCCTGGGGCACACCTCCCTGATCACTGAGTTGTTCGGTAACGACAACCGCTCAATGATTGACCAGGATGGTACCGGGCACTTGTCAACGATTAACATGATCGGTAGCGACAATACCATCAATATTTCACAGAATGGCAGCTTCAATACCTCTGAAGTGGGCATTCTCGGTAACATGAATATGGTGGATGTCCAACAGACCGGAGCATTCAACAACTCGCATGTAGCGGTTTTTGGCAATAACAACAATTGCGTTGTTAAGCAAGGCCCTACACCATAAGATCATAATGCCCGCAGTGCAAGGTTTTTGCACTGCGGGTTTTTTCTTAACCAAGATATTCCAAACTCATGCGCAACTTCATCTTTTTCCTCGCTTTCGCATCAGCCTGGATAACCGGCTATAGTCAGCCCGTAAATGCACCTGCCCCTCAGGCCCTTTTCGACAATGGGCTCAACCTGGATGAGCTGGGGCTGTCCGAAGGGCTCGGCGTGCTACAGGAGGGCGATAACAATAACATCTTTATACAGCAGCAACAAACGTCGGAAGAAAGCCTGAACCTGCAGCAGCGGGGCAGTTTCAACAATATCAACTTTTCCAATACCGGGCAGGCTAATGAGCTCCTCGTCACACAGCAGGGCTTCTACAACGAGGCGAACCTTGGGGGCTTCAGTGGCGACAACAACCGGATGATCGTAGCCCAGCAGGGTGATAATAACCTTTACGACCGCTCAGGGCCCGCAGGATTCACGCCGGAAGTCGATGGCGTCAACATGGTCGTTGAGCAACAGGGCAATGGCAATCAGCTGCAGCAGGTCGAGGATGGCCTCACTCCGGCCACCCAAAATCCTTTCGTGGTCCGGCAATCCGGTGGTGCTAATATTCAAATCCAATTTTCCTCCTTCTATCCGGAACGGGGGCAGTAATTAAAAAACTTAAGCCATGAATTTCAGGATTACAGCACTTATCGTCTTCCTGGGACTCTTTTCCAGCACCGCCGCTGTTGCCCAAACAGAAGAAACGGAAGATATACTAGCCACCCTAAAGGTCACGAAAACGGATGGGCAGCTTGAGCTTTCCGCCCACTGCACCAATAACTCCGGGAAAGACCGGTCCTTATCCTACCAGCTCACCATGCTCAGGATAGATACCCGGCAGAACCGGTCCTCCTCCAAGCAGGGCGGATCATTTGAACTAGGCCATGAGGGCGAGCGACGGCTGTCCGTCACGTCTGTCAACATTGATGATGGAAGCTACGTACTCGCTACACTGGATATTTACGAAGGTGAAGACCTCATCGCACAGGCCAGAGAAGTCATTGGTGAGATCCCCAAAAAAGATACCCCGCCCAAAGCAGCACCTTCAACTGCTCCGGATGTAAAAAAAAATGGCCCACAAAACGGGTACGGTTCAGCCGGACAGGACATAGAGCTCGGTGGCGGCTTCATCGTGGATGAGACCCGCACCCGCTCCGGTCAGGAGTTTTACGAGGCTTTCTATCAAAGCTGGCAGGAGCCGCAAACACAGCTGGGCTATCTTATACGCATTGAAGAAAAACCAGCTCCGGGCCGGTCTACCCGCATCAATGTCATCCTCGATGGCGAAGAGGTCTTTGCCAGAATGCTCCCACCCAAATCCGAACTGATCCGGGAGCTTGCCGAGGCAGTGGCCAATTATATCAACCAAAAAGTAGTACAACAGGCGCAGGTCGAGCAGGCGCTCGACGGCGACCAAAGTGGCAGCGGCTTGTATTAGGCCTCACTGCTCCAGAACGATTTCCAAACTCTAAATTTTTGAAAACATGAAACCTTTTTCTTTTATCGTCTTGCTCAGCTTCATTTTGCTGACCGGGCAATCCACTCTTTGTGCGCAGGACTTCACTTACCAGCCTAAGAATCCTGCCTTCGGTGGCAATTACCTCAACTACAGCTGGATGCTCAACTCCGCTAATGTCCAAAACGGACTCACAGACCCCGCGCTGGAGAATAATGCAGACCGGAGGAGTACGGCCAATAGCCGCACCTCACTGGACAACTTCACGGAAACCCTCAACCGTCAATTGCTCAGCCAGATCTCCCGCCAACTGGTCACCAGCCAGTTTGGTGAATTCGGGCTGGAAGAAGGCACTTACAACCTCGGTGACTTTGAAATCACCGTGGTCCCCGGCCTGGACGGGCTCAACGTGACCATTATTGACTTCGCCAATGGAGGGCAGACTCAAATCACAGTACCCTACTTCTAACCAAATCAAAGTAAAATACAGCCCCTCCCCCGGTATTTATAAAAACTAAGCCCTTGGCTGAAAGGTAGAGTTTGGATGGCTTGGCTGCCCTAGCCTTAATGAACTGAAAGCAAGATGTATTTTGTCTTCCTCAATAGGCAAGATGGGTGGCTAAGCTTTTTCCAAACACAAGGGCGCTCCAAACTCTAATCACTATGAATTTCATTTTTAAAACCTGGCTGCCCAGCCTGATCCTGGTGCTCCTGCTCAGCAGTTGTGGGGCCTACATGAACCAGCCCCTAAGCAGCTCCCCTGCCCGGCTGGGCGAGGAAACAGAAATCACCGATGATTTGCGGCGGTTGCCCCTGCCCAGAGAGAAAGTTGTAGCCGCCGTATATAAATTCCGCGATCAGTCCGGGCAGTACCGGCCCGCCGAGATTGGCGCCAACTGGTCAACAGCCGTCACACAGGGCGGTACCAGTATCCTTATCAAAGCGATGGATGATTCCGGTTGGTTTGTCCCTATTGAACGGGAAAATGTGGCCAATCTGCTCAACGAGCGTAAAATCATCCGCTCCAGCCGGCAGCAGTACGAACAGAATAATGGAAGCCCGGTGCTCCCGCCCCTACTCTTTGCCGGCATTATCCTGGAAGGGGGCATCGTTTCCTATGATGCCAATATTGTAACGGGTGGAGCCGGGCTCCGCTATTTTGGAGCCGGTGCTTCCGGGCAGTATCGCCAAGACCGGGTTACCGTCTACCTGCGGGCCATTTCCACCTCCAACGGCAAAGTCCTCAAGACCGTTTATACGTCCAAAACCATTCTGTCTCAGTCGGTCGATGCCGGCCTCTTCCGCTTCGTACGGTTCCAGCGCTTACTGGAAGCAGAAACCGGGTTTACCTACAACGAACCTTCCGAAATGGCCGTGACAGAGGCGATAGAAAAAGCCGTCTACGCACTCGTTATGGAGGGGCTGATCGATGGACTATGGGCCGCAGACCCGGAGCAGCAGAAAGCTACTGAACGGCAAGTTGCCCTCTTCAAGCAGGAGCGGGCGGAAATGCAGGAGACGCAACTGCTTGGCCGGGCCCTCTATGACCGCGAAGCCAGCGCATCCATCACTGTTGCTGCCAGCGGAATGATTTACGATGGTGACTACCCGCAGTCAAGATTAAGGCCTGGTGCCGAAGTAGGCCTTGGGGTTTCCCTCTCCCCCCGCTTTCAGGCTCAGCTCAACCTCGGTGCCAGCCAACTGGCCGTAGCTTCCGAGCTCTATGAAGAACGTATCCTGTACGGTGACCTCAACCTCATTACGCAGATACTTCCGGGAGACAGGCTTTCTCCGTACTTTTTGCTTGGAGCCGGTGCGATCCTGGACCAGACCAATACCCTTTCCGCTGGTGGAGCTGGCCAGACATACCTGAAAGCCAATACCGGCATCGGTATGGAATTCTATATCAACGACTGGATGTCCCTTGATGCCAGCGCTGATTATCACTTTCTCTTCACCGATGAGCTGGACGATATCAGCTCAGGCCGCTACAATGACCTCCTCTGGCGAGTTCGGGCAGGCGTGAAGTTTTTCATTAACAAATAAGCAGGTATAACCATGAAGTCCATTTATCAACTCCTCCTTATTGTGCTCCTGACAGGCTTTCTGGCGGCCTGTCAGGAAGACCCTATTGAGGTCGATGCCTACGGAAGCCTGGAAGGTACCCTACTCGATGAAGAAACATTTGAGCCTATACCCGAGGCCATTATCACCACGGTACCAGCCACTAATGTTTTCATATCCGATGAGCAGGGGCAGTTTTTCATTGACTCCTTGCTAACCGATAACTATACCATCCGTATAAAAGCAGATGGATACCGGGAGGGGCTGCAAAATGTGGAAATCGAGCCGGACCGGACCCGGCAATCTACTATCCTGATGATTGCGCAGCCCGAGACAGTTGATGCACTCAGCACTCCGGTTGAACCACAGCCACAGGATGGGCTGGAAGGGCTCGAGGTTGAATTGTCGCTTTCCTGGTCGCCGGGCAACACCACTCAGGATACCATCTACTACGATGTGCTCCTTTATTCGGAACACGACCCGGAAGGCAGGGTGGTTGCTGAGGCAACAACCGACACTTCTATAATTTTGGAAGACCTCAACTACGGCACCACCTACTTTTGGCAGGTCAGGGCCGACAATGAAGAACAAGAGCCCGTATTTGGCCCGGTATGGAAATTCTCCACCAAAATATTCCCCGATTATCGCTACCACTACGTAAAGGCGGACAGCCTCACTGGTGAATTGAACGTTTTTACTGGTCAGACCGGCGACTTCCAGGGGGACAATATAAATGAGATCCAACTGACAAGCGGCATGGGCGACTGCTGGAAACCCCGGATGAGCCCCAACCGGGAAAAAGTGGCTTTCCTGTCCTTCAGCGGTACAGCCCCGCACCTGTTTGTAATGGACCGGGATGGCAGTAACGTCCGTCAGGTAACCGATGAAATTCCCGTGATGAGCTACGAAATTGAGCAGATTGACTATGCCTGGTCGCCTAACAGCGGGCAACTTCTGTTCATGAATTTTGACCGGGCTTACAAAATCAATGCCGATGGTACCGGAATGGGATTGTTTGCTCAGGCGCCCCAGGGCAGGGCCTTTACCGGGTTCGATTGGACTTCCCACTCCAACCACGTCGTAGCAAGGGCAAGAGGCAATAACCACTATGAGGATGAACTCTATCTGATCAACCCAGCCGGTACCCTAAATATGCTTGTGGCGGATCAGCCGGGCACTTTGGGCAATCCCATGTTTTCAGTAGATGGGACAGCTGTACTCTACACTTATGATGTTAGCGAAAGCCAAAACGCCAACGGACGGTTGATTGATGTTGAAATTTTTATACGAAGCATTAGTACCGGTAGCACTCTTAATTTATCAGGACAAAAAGCTGCCGGCACCAACGATATTCAGGCCCGGTATTCTGCTACGGGAGGAAGAGTCATTTTTACCAGTATGCCCAATGACGGGGTCGGCCCCTCCTCGATTATGTCGGTCAAGCTTGACGGCACGGAACGCCGTTTTTTATTCGAAGATGCATCTATGGTCGACATGCGATGACATTTGAAGCAACCGCACTGGTAATCCAACCCGTTTAAGAGCGTGTTGGCAGGATTGTGGACCCAAACGTCAGGATAATAAGGAAAGGAGCGTGTAATTTTATACTGTATATTCGGACGAGTGCACACTACAAAATTTCAGGATAAGGTCATGGCCTTGTTCTTATCTCCCCCCTTATTTTACCTCCCGGTAATTTTATACTGGACGGTCTATCGCAGGCCCGAACCCTGCTGATTCAGCACAACGGGCCGGTAGGCTATCGTCTACTTTCAGGAATCGCAGAGAATTTGGAGGCGAAAGAGCGATAAAGGCTCTGCTATCGCAAGGACTCGCGTATGTCCCGGCTGACTGCTCATTCCTGCAAAAGATAAAAATTCTCATTTTGTAATCAACCTAATTAACACAAACCTTAGAACAATGAAAAAGGTACTATTAACAGCATTTGCCCTGATATTGGGCGTAAGCCTGGCTATGGCTCAGGGCAACAAGTCGGACGTAAGCCAAAGCGGTAACAATAACGGTGCTACGGTTACTCAAACCGGAGCAAACAACCTGAGCAAACTTAGCCAGGAGGTAAAAACAAACACCGCGGTTATTACCCAGACTGGTGATGACAACACCTTGCAAAATTCCAAAACCCAGACTGGCGATGTCGCTCGCCAAAGAGCAACAGCTGATTTCACGTTGCTTCAGGACGGCAGTAACAATACAATGGGTTTGTACCAGGGCAATCAAAAGAACAAGGCTTATGTACAGCAGATTGGCAATGAAAACGAAGCTGACGTAGCGCAGGTTGCTTTTGGTGGCGCCATTCCTGTAGCTAACCGCACCGATCTGGATCAGCTTGGTGATGCAAACAAAACAGAGGTCATCCAGGGCATCAATGGAGGAAACCACGAAGCCAATACCGCCACTATTAGCATTTCAGGTAGCAATAACGGCAATGTGGCTAATGGTGCAGCCGGTGATGATTGGATGACGATGGAGCAGTACGGTGATTTTAACGACATTGATGTGACCGTCGTGGGTGATCGCAACGATGTAGATATCACCCAGCAAGGTGACAACAATGATGTTTTAGTTGAAGCGGGTGTCTTCGGTGGAGCAAACGCTAACAGTATAAGTTTCGATCAGGATGGAGATGGTAACTATCTGGAAACGAAACTGGTCGCAGGCTCAGAAAATAACACTTTAAACGGCGCACAGGCCGGGGATGACAACTTTTACCGTTTTGGGTTCAGAGGTGATAATAATGAGGTCAATTTGACCGTAGATGGAAACGATAACAAAGGGTCTTGGGGGATTTCTTCAAGCTTCCCTGAGCGGTCAGATGACAACACTCTCAATATCAATGTTGTTAATGGTGGCAGTGGCAATGATACATCCGGTAAAGTTGATGGCGACAACAACGACATTGTAATCGTACAAGATGGGGCAAATAACATGGTTGGAACCTCCTGGTTCAATCGGGACGGAGTGGACATTACAGGAGATATGAATTCTGTGGATATCATGCAGACAGGTAACAACCACTCTACAGTGAATACTATCACTGGTAACGGAAACACCACCATTGTAAATCAGAAGAACTAAATCAAATGACGGGCCAGCCACAAGGCCCCGTAAAAACGTGAGGGGGATAGCAGCAAAGGCAGCTATCCTCTTTTTCATGGCTTCACTTTGGTAACTCAGTCCCTTTTGCAGTCCGGCACCGAACTCATTTTAATCAACCCTGCCAATCCTGACAGGGTTTTCTGTTCTAGGATGCGGTTTGATCAATACGTGATAGGCCTAGGGCAGCCGCAACACATCCGATTCCGTAAACAAATCCGGCACCTTGATCTCCAGGCCAGGGTTGGCATACAGCACGCGGGGCACCGAGATGTCCCCCAGGTACAGTTCGCCACGGTAGCGCTGTACGGCCTCCTCGTACAGTCCTTTTTTGGGCAGGGCCAGGGTAAGCGTCGCCCGTGCCTTGATAGCAGGAGAGTGCACTTGCCCGGCGGTCAGCTCTATGCCGGAAGGGGTATCCAGGGCCAGGGTAGGCGCAGTTTGGCGGTTGGCCCACTCAATAAAGTTCTTGATCACCCCCTGTGGGTCGCCCATCAGCCGGTAGCCGATAAGACCATCAATGATCAGCTCTCCTTCCAGGCGTTCCGGCAGGTGCTCTGCGGGGGAGAACGTGGCGCCCATAGCAGAAAGGGTTTGGTATTGCTGCGCAGTGGCACTGTTAAGCGCTTCAGGCGGATGGCTCAGATAAATCTGCACCCTCGCCCCCCAGTTGATGAGCCGGCGGGCAGCTACTAATGCCCCGCCCCCATTATGGCCTTTGCCGACCAGCAGCGCAACGACTTTTCCCTGCGGATTGCCGTCAAGGAACCGGTCGCGGGCAAGGACAGCCAGGCAACGCCCCGCATTTTCCATCATTTGCAATAGCGTGATGCCGTAAAACTCCGTCATCAAACGGTCTACTTCAATCATTTGGGGTACATCAAGGGTGGGCACTTCGTCCCGGAAAACGCGTATACTGCTCATGGAATGGATTCGTTTCGGTTGCAATAGTACGTATTCTCCGGGAGTTTTCCCGGAATATCCAGAGGTCTTTATTCACTGACATTAATGCCGGGTGCCAGAATAGACTTCCACTCCGGATGCCGGGCAATATAGCCGGCCATGTAGGGGCAAAGGGGCATCACCACAAGATCGTTGTCTTTGGCATAGGTCAGTGCAGCTACCGCCAAATGGCTGGCGAGGCCATTGCCTTCCAGTCCGCGGGGCACTTCGGTATGAGTAAGGATCAGCTTTTGCGTGGTCTTGATGTACTCCGCAACCGCCGTTTTAGCTTCGATTTTCACTTCAAAGCGCCGCCTTTCGGGATTGTGCTGTACCGGATGTTGAGCAAGGTTGATTTTCATCAGTTAAAAGGTTATGCTGACTTCCTGCACTTCCACATCCATCTGTGTGGTATAGCGGCGGTCAGCGTCCAGACCAAAATAAAACATATTGACCTGCTGAGGAAATGTAGTCGTTAGTATGGTATTGAAGATACGCACTTGTGCCAACTGCGCGGAATCAAGGGGCGGGCTCTTGAAATACAGCACCAGCCCCATTTGCTGCTCGGGCTGCATACGCTGGTAAGACAAGCAGATCTCTTCACCGCCCGACCAGACATCAAAAACCTGATCGAAGTAACCTTCCAGGTAGGACAGCATAGCCGGGTCATCAGCTTGCGCTACGATGTTGCAACGGTAGCCGTAGTTCTGGAGAAAAGCCGCTTCCACATCATCCTGAAACACCCGGAACTGAACTTCCAGGTAGCGCTTCTCTTGTTCGTATTTTACGGCCGTATAGCTCATTTTCAGAGGGTGCCAGCTACACCAAAGCAAAATGGCCCCGCCTCCCGCCAGAACACTCCAGATCTTCATGCGGCAACCATTAGCTCCAGAATGATGGTCAGCGCAATGCCCGCAGCGCCCCCCGAAACGACGAGGTTCCACTCCTTATGTGGGGTGCGCAGGACCCGGGTAAACAAGACCAGCATCAGCATAAACAGGCCCACCACAATCAGTTGCCCGGCTTCCAGGCCCAGGTTGAATGCCAGCAATTGATTGACGATACTGCTTTCGGCCCCGAGCAGAAAACGAAAGTAGTTGGAAAAGCCCATGCCGTGGATCAGCCCGAAGACCAGGGCTGCCCCGTAGTTAAAGACCTGCCTACGGTCAAACAGCGGCCCCCGGTCGGGCACTTCGCCCCGGCGGATATTGTTCGCAGCCGTCATCAAAATGGTGAGCGGGATGAGCAAATCAATCCAGCTTTGTGGCACCCGTATAAGATCCAGAGCGGCAAGCGCCAGCGTCAGGCTGTGCCCAATCGTGAATGCCGTGACGAGCACCAGCACGTTGCGCCATTCCTCCCAGCGGTAGAGCGCGCAAAGGGCCACGATAAACAAAATATGGTCGTACCCCTGCAGGTCCAGAATATGGGTAAACCCAAGCTCCAGATAGGTCCCGAATTCCTGTGCAAATGCGTTGTGCAAAAAGATCATAACTATCCTTTATTGATCATAGGGACTTCTATGAGCAGCAGCTCAATATCGGTAGCCGCTTCAACGGTTATGGCATCCGTATCCCAAACACCAAAGCCATCGCGCCGTTCCAGAGGCTGACCGTTGATTTTGCACTGGCCTTCCAGCACAAAAGCGTAAACCCCGTTGCCCGTATAGCGAATGGGATAGCGGACTGTTTTGCCCGCGTCAAAGTCCCCCCGGCTGTATACAGTCTGCTGATGAATATACAACGCCTCCCCTTCCTCCGGGGAAGCCAGGACCTGCCACTTATTTTGGCGGTCTTCCGGTTCAAAACGCCGCTGATTGTAACGTGGCTTCAGCCCCATCTGATTGGGGAACACCCAAGTTTGCAGCAACTTGCAGGCTTCTGTTTTGCTGGCGTTCGCTTCAGAGTGGCGGATGCCCGTGCCTGCCGACATGACCTGCACCTCGTTTTCCCGGATGACACCCTGCCCACCGTTGTTATCCTGATGCATCAGCCCGCCTTCCAGTTGGATGGTAATGATCTCCATATTCTCGTGGGGGTGCATGGGGAACGCACCACCGCCCGCAATCCAGTCATCGTTCAAAACCCGGAGCAGCCCGAAATTCATCCGGTTGGGGTCATAGTACCGGTTGAAGGAAAAGCTATGCTTGCCGACGAGCCAACTGGCACGCGTTTCGCCACGGGTATCAGCTTTATGCAGCACACTTTTGAAGCCGGGGTCTGCTACTACCGGTTGAGCCAATGCCTTGGTGGCTTTATCCGTTTGCTCCGGTGCCGGTTCCGCACTGCAGGAAGCCAGCCCCAAAACGGCCAGGAAAGCCAGGTAGGAAAATATATTCTTCATGATGCGGTAATTTTGTGCGTGAAGGTATCTACCGATTTGCGGCTGCGGGGTGCCTGCTCCCGGCTGCGGAGGGGCTCCTCAAGCTGCTCAGGGTCACCCAGATAGCCTAAAGCCATGAAGCAGACCGGTTCCAGCCCTTCTTCCAGGTCAAACTCCGCTACGGTTTTCTGGAAGTCAAAGCCGCCCATCATATGCCCGTAGATGTCCATATCGGCAGCCTGCAGCAAGAAGTTCGTATTGGCAGCGCCGGTATCGTGGAAGTAATGGCGGTTGGGCTTACCGGTGCGGGCCAGGTTGGCTTGTGCCAGGCTCAGTACCAGCACACTTGCCCCTTGTGCCCAGGCACGGTTGCCTTCAAGAATACAGGAAAGCAGCCGGTTGAACCCTGCTTCATCAGCACGGTGGGCGTACAGGTACTGCCAGGGCTGTTCATTGTAAGAGCTCGCTGCCCAGCTGGCCGCTTCAAAGAGAGCTGCCAGGTCCTGATCGTTGATGGGGCGCTCGGCAAACGCCCGGGGGCTCCACCGTTTTTTGATTAAAGGGTGTACCGCAGATTCGGTCTGCGCTGTTTTATCTGCTGGCAATTGCGATTGAGACATAGCTGAATTTTTATATTTCGGTGTTCAAACATCAAAAATACACATTTAGTTTGTCTTTTGCAAACCTGCCATCCGTCACCTCTGAATTTTCCTGAAAAACAAACGCCAACAAACTCTAATTGTTAACTTTCGCCAGGCTGACTCGTCTAACCAAAAAATTGAAGTTTGCAAACGCATTCCTAAAGTCCCAACACACTCTTACAAAACTTGCATAGCCTATGCCCCTGAGCAACAAACTGCAGTGGACGCCCCTGGCCCGGGCGGGTTTCCGCTTCCTGTTTATCTACTTCCTGCTGTATATGCTTTCCAATCAGTCGGGTATTTCCATCCTGTTCCGAAAAGCCTGGCACCCCCTTATTCATGTATTCGGAAAAGCGCTGCTTGGAGTTGAAGCGAGCAGGGATGTACTACAAACAGGCAGTGGCGATGGGCTTTACAATTACATCAGCGTCGCCTTTCTCCTGACGTTGTCCATATTGTGTACGCTGGTATGGTCGGTTTTAGACAAGCGGACTTCTTACAGCAGGCTATTGCAGATGCTAGTGGTAGTGGTTCGGTATTACCTCATCGTTCAGATGGCCCTTTATGGCTTGGCCAAAGTCCTTTACAGCCAGTTTCCGGAGCCGGCCTTTCACCGGTTGCTCCAACCTTTTGGTGAGTCCTCTCCCATGGGGCTGTTGTGGACTTTCATGGGCTATTCTTATGGGTACAATCTTTTCACAGGTATGGGGGAGTTGCTGGGAGCAGCCTTGCTGTTGTTCCGGCGGACCACCACCCTCGGGGCGCTCGTCACCCTTGGGGTGATGGCTAATGTGATGGTGCTGAATTACTGCTACGATGTACCCGTCAAGATTTTGTCCACTCATCTCGTCATCTTCTGCTTGTTCCTCCTCGCCCTCGACGGCCCACGGCTAGCCCGGCTATTTGTGCTCAACCTGCCTACCGCAGCCGCCTATGATCCGGAGCTGTTTTCCAGTGCACGCTACCGCAAGGTGAAGAACACCCTTAAGGGATTGGTGATGCTTGGCGGCATTACTGCTGTGGCCGTTATCATCAGTCAATACACCAACCAACCCAAGCCGCCTCTGTACGGTTTGTACAGGGTGGATACTATGGTGCGTAACCAAGACACGCTCCCCCCGCTGCTCACCGATGGCCGGCGCTGGCAGCATATCGCGGTGGAGTTCCCCGGCAGAGCATTGATACAGACGATGCCGGGGCATATCCGTTGGTTTGACCTCGAAGTAGACACCTCTGCTCAGTGGGCCGTTTTTACGCAGGGCCGTTTCAGCGATACCCTTTACTATGAACGCACCGGCGCGGTCTCCTGGCATTTCCGGGGCATGGTCAGAGGAGATACCGTCTTGGTTGGGGCTACCTGGCGGGATAAGGAAGACTTCCTGCTAATGGGCAGAGGGTTTAACTGGACCAATGAAAGCCCTTTCAACCGATAAAAAACCGGGAGTAGAGCTGCGATCTCCCTACTCCCGGTCGACTTGTTGAGTCTGCAAATTACTACACTGACCCGACGCATCAAGTCTACTGTACAGCCCGGTCGCCTACCCAGGCAAACATCTGTAGCGGCGCATCGTTATTCCCAACAATCAGCGCCGGACGCTGTCCGCCCAAACGGATGAGCGCCACATCCTTGACATTGCCATGTGCAAACAAGCCACTCTCCGGCATGTAAAGGGAGGTAGAGAATGTCCCATCACCATGCCCTTTTAAATAGAGGCCCTTTCCGGCATCGTAAGACGCCGTTTCCACCTCCGTTTCAAAAATATTGCCCGCCAGCACTGCATCCAAATGGCCGTCCTGGTCAAAATCTTCCACAATAATACTGTTGACTGGCGCTAGTTGCATAGCATTGGGCAATTGGTGCATGACAAAGCTCCCGCCCGTATTTTCAAGGTAGACGGTTGCGAAGTTGTCAACCTGCAAGTGCAGGGCTTCCGACAGCTTGTCAGCCCCGTAGATGTCTTCCAGGGAGGAGGAGGCAAAGGAAGCATAAGACTTGAATTTATCAGCCAGGAAGGGCATTTGTGTTGTCGAACACTCTTTCCCCCGAACCGGCACGATCTCCCCTTTGTAATGCTTGCTCAGGACGATATCAGGAGTGCCGTTCCCGTCAAAGTCGTTACAAAAGACATGCAGGTTTTTTTCCTGACTGGGGTGAAATTTATTGTTCAGTCCGATGTTGCCTACCAAGAAGTCCTGATCGCCGTCGCCGTCAAAATCACCGGGCTCAATACTGTACCACCAGCCACGGATTCCTGTATCTTCCAGTACCGGTACTGACTGCAGCCGGCCATTCTGATTGCGCAGGTAGGTGATGGGCATCCACTCTCCTACCACCATCAGGTCTTCCCATCCATCGCCATCGACATCTGTCCAGGAGGCGTCCGTAATCATACCGATGCGCTCCAGCCCGGGATAGACCTCTGCGGTCACATCCGAAAACTTACCGCCATCATTTTGCAACAGGTACGATTGCGGATGATGTGGATACATGCCCGGGAAGGTCCGGCCACCTACCAGCAGGTCCAGGTCGCCATCTTTGTCCCAGTCTCCCGCTTCCACTACAGCGGTACTCGAAGTCAGCCGGGGCAAAGCATTCGTGGCTTTGGTAAACCGCCCCTTCCCATCATTGAGGTACAGGCGGTCTTGCAATTGCTTAGCTCCCTCCCGGAATGCGCCTCCGCCACCACTGGCGACGTACAAGTCCAGGTCGCCGTCCTGATCAGCATCAAAGAATAAGGCTCCCAGGTCTTCTGAACCTGAGTCCTCTGCAAAGGCGGCCTGAACCGAAGGCTCGAAGATCATAGTTGAGGGCTGCGTGTATAAAGCGCCGGGTTGTCCTTTGGCACCGCCCACGTAGAAGTCTTCCAGCCCATCGCCATTGACGTCAGCCACGGCTACACAGGGCCCCAGGCGTGACTGCCGGTGCGGCAACAGTACTTCCGAAGCAAAATCATCATAATTATTTTCGATATGCCGAAAAGCAAGGTTCCTTTGCTGATTGGTAATGTCTGAGAAGGCCGGCTGCCGCTTGACGTCCGGCTTTGCCATTAGCGCTACCTCCCGCTTATCCACAACATGCGTTTGGTTGATAGCTGGCCCCTGTATGGTGGTCACCTGCCCGTTGGGCCAGTGAATTTCTGCACGGTCCACAGCCGCTACCTCAGCAAGCCCAAAGTGGGCAGCCGGCTCCACAAAGGACTGATACCCCCGGGTAAAGCTGTATTCGACCATTTGCTGCTGCTCCCCGTAGAAAATCTTGACCTTGGAGTTCAGGCAGTCATTGAACGTATTACCGGCTCTGAGCTCGAAGCGGATGTAGTTGCTGTTGCCCTTTTCTCGGTCGTTATTTTTCAGGACAAAAGCCTTGCTGGCCAGGTTATTGGTCACGATGTCCAAGTCGCCGTCTTTATCGAGGTCAGCGTATACGGCACCGTGTGAGAAAGAAGGCGTGTTCATCTTCCAGGCCGCGCTAACATCCTCAAAAGTCAGATCGCCTTTGTTGTGGTACATGTAGTTCGGAATGGGTTGGGAGTTGGCCGTCAGCAAATGATTGTAGTAGGCCTCAGGTGACTTCCCCTCCTGCTCGTAGCGGTCTTGCAGCTTGAGACGCCAGTCATTGTCTTTAGTATCCCGGTAATACCCATTGGTCACCAGAAAATCTTTATAGCCATCGTTGTCAAAGTCAGCCAGCAGCGCTGCCCAGCTCCAATCGGTCTGCGCCGTACCTGCCATAAGGGCAATTTCACTAAATACACCATAGCCCCGGTTCAACTGCAGGGTGTTGAACATGTACTGCGGTGCAAACCCCTGTATGTCATTGAGCCAGGTAAACTGATCCACGTTCATGGAAGCCATCAGGGTTTTGTTGCGGAAGTGGTCTCCCGGGGTCATATCGACTACCGACAGGTCTACCAACCCATCATTATTAATATCGGCGGCATCACAGCCCATTGAGTAAAAAGACACATGTGAGTTTTTGCTCTTGATTTTATCGGTGAAGGTGCCATTGCCGTTGTTGAAGTAGAAAAAGTCCGGAATGAAATAGTCATTGGCGATGTAGATGTCCAGGAACCCATTTTCGTCAAAGTCTGAAATAGCGAGCCCAAGCCCGAAGCCCGGCTTGTACAGCCCCGCCTCCCGGGTGATATCTGTAAATTTGCCATTGCCTTCGTTACGGTACAAGGTGTTGATGTCTTGCCTTTGCACCTCGGGCTCCAGTGCAGCGAAAGTCTCATGCCACTTGACGGCATTGCCCTCCCGGTTGCGCAGAGAGTGGTTCATTACGAAGAGGTCCAGATCGCCATCACCGTCCATATCGAAAAAAGCAGACTGTGTCGTCCGGGAATCATCGGCAATACCGTAAGCCGCGGCCTGTTCGGTAAAAGTGCCGTCCTGATTGTTAACATAAAGCTGATTGGCCAGGTCCTGCCGGTTATTGGTTGGGCCGGAATTGCTGACGTAGATATCCAGCCAGCCATCTTCGTTGATATCGACCAGAGTGGCACCGGTAGACCATTTGCCTTTCGAGTCGATGCCCGCCTTTTGCGTAACATCCGTGAATTTCAGATCACCCTCGTTGAAGTAAAGGGTATTAGCCGCATGGTTGCCACAGAAAAACAGGTCGGTCAGCCCATCGTTGTTAAAGTCGCCGGCAGCAAGGCCGCTACCGTTGTAGTAGTAATCGTAAAAACCAAGGTGCAAATCCGGCTTTTCGATGATCTTGTTTTCGAAATCAATGCCGGTTTCGGCGGCAGGCAGCAAAGTGAATTGTTCGTAGGATGCCCCCAGCGTACCCGCAGTATTGGTTTGTTGTTCGTCACAAGACTGCAGCGCAAGCCCGAACAAGAGCAGCAAGCTCCAAATAACTGAGATTTGACTTTTCATAAGTTTCCTTTAATAGCGTTTGTTAACGTAATTTTTGTATGCCCCTGGATTACCTTTTTCACCAGCTCTTCATCACGCCTGTCTGTGTCTCGTTGCTTAGCGGGACAGGGCTTGATCTGGCAAAAAACCCTAACCCCTGATCTATACGAAACCTCCATTAATAAACTCCAATATTAACAATTAGTGTTTTTCATACTTTCCGGACTTGGGGGAAGCCTACTAAGCAGATTGATGTATATAGTCTGCCAACACGCTCTTATGAACCCTGACTTGGCAGACTATAAGTACCTGACCTTTCACGGTCCGGCACCGGTAGGAGTGTAGAGCCTGAAGAAACATTTGTTTATTCGCACTACTGCACAATTACGAGATTACCAGTGTACATTTTTTCAACCCCTATCAGGCGGTACGTATAAATGCCTGCGGGTAGATTTGGCTTCAGGGTGGTTTGGGCACTGGTTAGCGTTTGCTGTAAAAGTAGCTGCCCCTGGGTGTTGTATACGGAAAACTCGCCCGGGAGTTCCATCTGAGCCACAACTTCCAGCGGCTGCCCTTGCCTCAGCGGATTGGGATAGACCAATGCAGACTGACTGAAGGCCCCGGTCCATGTAGAGGTCAGCTCACCCTGAACGATTTGCAATTGTGCGCCATTTCCTTCCGCCCAGACTCCATCCAGCGGGAAGGTCAATGCCCCACTGACCGGCTCGGCTGCTGAGGCCACACCTGCCGCCGTCCATTCATCGGCTGCGGCATTGGCTTGCCGGGCCGCCAGCTCAAAAGCGCCGGGCTGTCCGGGGGCTTCATCGGGCAAAGTCAGGCCAGCAAGCGAAACCGTTGCGCCCGCCTCCTGCAAACTACCATCGCCGTAGATATTCATGACCCAGTACCCGCTGTCCGGCAGTACCGTTGCCCCTGCCATTACAGAAGCCGGTACATTCAGGCGGGTAGCCACTACCGTGGATGCCACCGGCAGGCCGGCCAGCAATTGCAGCTCGACGCCGGTTTCACTAAAAGTATAGCCGCCTGTATTTTGAACTTGCAGCTGATCGCTCCGCCCACCACCAGCGGGCACCAAAGAAACGGTACGGGCAGCCGCACCCGTTAGAAAAGCGTGGTTGACGCCAGCTTTATTCAGTATCACTCCTGCCGCTTCGTTGAATTGGTAATAGCCCACCAGTCCCGCTTCTTGTTCGGGGCGGGCGGTGAGGTGGCGGCTTAGCCGTATTTCGGTAGTCGACAGCGCCCGGTCGTAAAAGCGAACTTCATCCATTTGCCCTTTAAAACCCCGTTGCACCCAACCCCGGTAGCTGCCCAGGAAGAGTGCCGTATTCCGAAAATCCACCGCCTCGGGGGAAAAAGTGTGGGTAGCCGACTCGCCGTTCAGGTAGACCGTAATGCCGTCGGGTTTGACCACCAAAGCCACATGTGACCATTCACCGGCAGGCACAAAAAGACCACTGCTCCACCACCAGGCGCCACCCGGCCAATGGTAGCCCAGTTCCATATCTGGCCGGAAGTTGAGGCCCGCTGCCGGCCCGCTTTCTGTAATGGCAATACCGGTGTATTCCGCCTGTACGCCGTAGGGATGTATCCAGGCAGTGATAGTTAGTTCGGGTGCCGTGGCAGGCAGGGCATCAATAATCGCGTAATCGCCCCACTCCTGCGTTTCCATGCACAACCCGGGAATGCTATCTGCCCGGCAGGCTTCCACAGTGATTGGCGGCAGGGCACGCATGCCACTTTCGCCTGTACCATCGGTGATGCTGAGGGTGGCCGTATAGGCCCCGGGTGCTCCGAATACCACTTTGGGATTGTGGGATTGGGCATCGCTAATGTAGGTGGGTTCGGGCTCAAACGACCATGACCAGGAAGCGCCTTCGTGGCGGAGTACCGAGTAATCATCAAAGTAGAAGGTATCGCGCGAACAGCCAGCCTCCAGCTTATCTACCGTAGGCTGCACCATCAAACGGCTCGGAGTCACCAGCGGAGCTTCCCATGCACCATTACTGTAGGTGCCGACCCGGAGTTTACTATCCCGGTAGAAAGGCCGGAAAATATTGGTGTTCGTTCTCATCGGCAGGCCTTCATTGTAGAATGCCCAGTCCTCCATGGTTTCGTCACGGTAGAACACCGCTTTATCCGTACCGATATAGACCGTGCCATCCGTACCCGCCTGAAAGAGCATGGTATGAATGCGGTGCCCGTCCAGCAGCGGAGTGGTCCTGTTTTCCCAGGTCTGCCCGCCATCTGAAGAGTGGAAAACTTTGGCTCCGTCGTTGGCGTTGTGGGCGAAGTAAGCCCAAATCTCATTTTCATTTTCGGGGTTGAGCGCCAGTCCTCCGGCACGCTTAGAAGCCGGCCCGTCCGGAAAATTTAAAACCGCCCAGTTTTGCCCGCCATCTTGGGTACGCAGCAGGCGCGCGTCTGAGAAAGCAGTACGCTGATAGACGTACACGACTTCGGGGTTGCTCCGGCTGACTTCCAGCTGCATAACTGGCTGTCCATCATTGCCAAATTCAGCAATCAGGGTGTAGGAACGGCCGCCATCGGTTGTTTTCCAGAGTTTGTTCTCCCGCCCCAGATAGAAATGGTTGTAGCAATGAGGCAGAAACTCTATCTCGCTGGAGTGGGTCGAGAAGTAAGACTCCGTTGGATAGAGCTCCAGCTTTGGCGCCTGCAATACGGCGCCCGACAAGCTTTGTGGCACAATCTGCGAACTGATATCCGAAAAGTAAGCAATATTCCGCCCGCCCGGCTGCACATAGCCGGTCGGGGCTTCCGCTCCGCCTAACCGCAGGGACTGCCCTTGTTCAAATTCGGGGCGGATAGCCGTATTCCCATTGTGGTAACGCCCGCCTACTACCAAATCTTCATTCCAGGCACTACCAAAGCCCCAGAATTCAGACCCGGTAATACCGTACTTGCGGGACTCCACGGTCGCAAATTCATCATCAGTAAAGTCGATGCCGCCATCGGTGCCAAGCCATACCCCGTCCGGCCCAACCGTAATCTCCTGCATATCGGGGTGGATCCAGGTATTGCCCTGATAGCCGCCTATGACGTTGAAAGAGGCGCCAGCATCCGTAGACTTATACAAGCTGACCCCACCGGTGTAAACGATATCTTCATCGAAGGGCGAAATTGCGAGCACATAATCATAAAAGCCCTGATAAGGGCCTCCACCGCCCTCATTAATCATAATATTCTTGTGATTAGCCGGCCCACCGCTGTATTCATAAGGCCCTCCTACATGAGGGCCCTGCAGGCTCCAGGATTCCCCACTGTCCGTGCTTTTCCAGACCCCCAAACAGCCATCATCCCCCACCTTAGAGTTACCAATAAGGCCAGCAACCACCAAGTCAGGGTTGAGGTCAGATACAGCAATCTTTGCCCCGGCATCATTTATAAAAGGGCTACTCAGATCAGGTGCATACCAACCGTTTCCCTTGGTGGCCCAGCTTTGACCCCCATCTTCTGATTTTTCAAAAATGCAGCGGGGCTCGGTACCGTGGTTACGCACCAGATAGAGCACCTGTGGATCATCTGGCTTGAATTCGATATCATAAACCGAAGCGCTAACCAGATGTGACCAGTTGGCACCTCCATCTTCAGTCAGCCAGAGCCCGTCCACCCCTCCTACCAGAATCCGCTGCCCATCTGCCGGACTAACTGCAATGGCATTGATACCGAGCGAAGCCTGTGGCAAGTCGGCAGCATCCAGGAGGATTTCCCAGCTTTCACCCCCATTCGTTGTGCGGTAGAGGCGCTCCCAATCACCGGCATACACAACCGCTGCGTTGTTAGGGTCGATGCGGACGATGCGGACGTTGTTCATCATGGTATTGGCAGAGATATGCGACCAGGTTTGCCCGCTGTTGTCTGACCGGAATACGCCCCCACTTTCTGTGCCGCAATACAGTATGGAGGGGTTGGTATCCGCCTGATCGAGGGTATACACATTGACCTGCCAGGACACCTCAAACTGCCCCTCTCCCTGCGTGAAGGTCTCAAAAGGCCCAAGATTGCCCCAAACCCCGGTTTGCCGGTTGGCTGGTTTTTGCTGCAGCGCCCGGAGGTATGCCGATTCGGTCTGCTGCCGCTCCAATGCGGAAGGCCAGCGCACCGTACCGTCCGGCTGCACATAGGGCTCGACCTTTGGCCGCCAGTGCTTGTAGTTTTGCGTATGGGTGTTTTTTTCAAACGCCTGCACTTCGTAATAGGCGTGATAAGCGCTGTCTACCTGCCGGACATTGGGCTGAGGCGCATACATCAGCTGTGCCCAGTAGGGCGTATCTTCGGTAATCACCGGCACTGTTTTCAACCATTGCGGTTGCCCGGTCAGGGAGTTAGTTGCTGTGCACAACCATCCTAAAAGCAGAAAAAAAGCAGGGGGGAATCCAAGTAAGTAATTTCTATCCATAGTAAGGCAAGCTTCCATTTCCAGAAATATACGGCATCTGTGCCACTTTGTTCCCTACAACACAGTAATCGTGCCCTTTTGGCCATCAATTTCCACCCAATCACCGGTTTGGAGTGTTATGTGAGCCGGCAACTGCGTAATACTGGGCACTCCCGCCTCCCGCAGCATGATGGAGGCATGGGATAATAGCCCACCTACGTACGACACGACACCATCTACTTTTGAGAAATAAGGCACCCAGCCGGGGTCCAGGGCATCCGCAACCAGAATAATAGCAGCGAACGGAGGAGGAGCAACCGCACGCAGGTCGGCGGCAGTCACACGCCAGACTTGCCCTTTCACCTTACCGGGGCAGACCCCTACGCCATGCTGACGGTTTTCCTGGTCGGCAGACACATTGGAGAGCACCGTAATCGGCAATCGCCTGCCCTGCTGATTACAGAGGAAGGTATCCATATCCCATCCCACTGGCTTGGGGCCTTCCCAACCGGTAAAATCGTCTACTGGTACGCTACCCCTAAGATAAGACTGCAGCATCGCCTGTGTGTACTTCCAGGGCGTGAAGGGCAACTGCTCCTGTAATTCTTTTCTGAATTGCCAGAACAGCTTCATGGTCTCGTGCCGTATCCACTCCCGGGTATGAATTAAGTCAATGACAGGTTTAAACAGCCTGGACCACAGAGGCTGCCGCGCCTGTTGGGGAGCGCTTTTTTCTTCCCGCAAATAATCCACCCCCCTACGCAGTGCCTCCCAGTCTTCCGGGCTGTATTCCCAAAACCGGGGCTGCCCCAAATCGGATTCATAAAACCCACGGTGCCCGAATCGCTCCCGGAAAATAGCCGTAGGCAGCTCCCCCCGTTCCCACTGCCGAAAAGCCTCAAGGTAGTCCGTACTTGCGCTTTTCTGCTGAATGGCTGCTGCCAGGCGGTGTAAAAGCCCCAGGCGTTGCAGTATGCTCACCGGGCCAGACATAGCACCGGTCAGGATTTGCATATTCGTCACCAGGCCCACATAGAGTCCGGAAAAGGCAGTAGTCCACTGCTGAAAAGCGGCAGGAGCATCTAACGCCCAGAGGGGCTCCCGCTCGGCAATGCCTAAGCTGGTTTCCAGTGCGGCCTTTTTCTGCCAGGCCTGAATGCGCTGTCGGGCGCGCCGTTGCTGGTTTAGCACTTTAAAGAACACGGGCAGCTTGGCCAGGCAACGCCAGGGGCGCAGCCCTACCTGATAGAAGTCTTCTGCACCAACCGAACGGCAGACCAGTTGTGTAGGCAAACCCCAGTGGACCATGGTGTCGAGCAGGGCAGAAAGGTTGATCCAGGGCATACCACCAGCCGGACGGAGGAATGCCCGTGCAGGTAAGGTGGGGTCTAAATCCTGATAATAACCGAAAAGCGCCGTCCCTGCATCTGTGATTATATCGGTCATCAGCCTTGATGGCTCGGGAGGCAGGATTTCCTTATGGTTGGCGGAGGTCAGCACTTCTTCTGCTTCTTCAGGCGTGGTGATGGGCCGGGCCTGCAGGAGCCACAACTTACCATTGGCTACCGCAAATTCAATATCAAGGCCGTGCGTTGCCTCCATCTGACGGAGCAGCTGCCCGGCAGTATAGCTGAGCCGGATAAAGGCCTGCCTGAGGCGCTTTCCACCGGTTTGGGGGCCTTCCCAGAAGTTAAAAATCGTTGACCACCGGGCATCCCAGGCTGTAAAAAATGGCAACAACAGGGTTGAACCGCTGACTTGCCCACTCATCAGGGCATCTCCCAGCCCTTCGGTGTATTCCAGTTTCCAGCTCCCGTGCCGGAACGCAAAAAGCACGCCACTGTAATCCGGCTCTATCATTTCCTGCACAAGCACTGCAGTGCCATCCTTGGTGGGGTAGCTTTGAAAAACCGAACCGATGGCTACTGACAGGTCACCCTCCTGCACATTCAGCAGGGTGGCAAACTGCCCGGCCTGGCTTGACTGCCCGCCATCCTCGGTGAGGTAAGACGAGCGGACGGCCACCGGGAAGGACAGCCCCGAAGGTAACCGACCTGCCTGGAAGTCTGAATAAGTTACAGCTGTAAAAGCCGGCACCGGATACCCGAGCGACTGAAGCTGTCGAAGCTGGCTAAGCTTGCTCATGCAAAATGTAGGCTGTTAATTTTTCATAAAATCCGTTGGGGTCTTCCAGCATAGGGAAGTGGTCCCAACCCTGAACGATTTCAAAGGTAGCATTTGGGAAATCTTTTTGCCAGAGTTCCAGGTATTTGGAGGCCACCACGCGTTCTTTGCTGCCCCAGAGAAAGCTAAAGGCTTCTGCTTTTAGTTGCTCCTGCACCTGTCGGTACCAGTTTGGGGTGATCAGGTCAAAGAACACAGGAAAGGCGGCACACCGGGCGTAGTCGCTAAAAAACTGCTTGCGCACATGCTCCGGTATGCTTGCGGGCTGAAGGAAAAGCCGTTTTTCCCAAACCGGGCGCATAGGCGGCCAGGCAATAAGGGCCTGCATCGCTGTACGGATGAGCCTGGGCCGCATAAGCTTAGGAAAAAAGCGGTGCTCCAGGGAAGCGCCAATAATGCCATGCAGCAAAACCTGCTGTGGCTGCCAACCGGAGTGGCCGGGCAGTGCCCAGCCGCGGGCCGCCCATTCCAGTAGCAGGCTACCACCAATACCGTGGCCGTAAACGACCCATTGTGCATCTGCCAATGGTGCCACCTCCGCTTGCAGTGCCTGAATAAAGGGGGCCCACCCATCCGCTGTTTCCGGCAGAGGGCGGCCATCAAAGCCAGGCAATTCAGGTAAGTGTACCCGAAAAGGAACCGGTTCCTTTTCCCGCAGCAAGTTCAAAAAGGGCAAAAACCGGGTGCGCCCTCCACCGTTACCGTGCAACATCAATATATGTACCATAAGAAGGAGGAACCCGCAAAGGGGAAAATTGTTGGGGGTTTCGTATCTTACGGTTTACCAAAATCATTGCCTACTTTGAAGCGTTCCCTTTTACGAACCCTCAGACAGGTCGACCGCCTCTTCGTACGCCTTAGCAGGACGGTACAGGAATGGCTGGGCAAAGAACCTACCTGGCCGATACAGATCATGCCCTATCGTGGGTACGGGCGTACGGACTGGGTCAGTATTCGGGGCCGGGTCATTAAAGACCGCCGCATTATCAAGGATGAGGTCAACTCCACCTGGCGGGCCCTGATCAATAACTACAAGCGGTTCAACAGCCGGGAAATCATTGGTGCGACAATACGTATAGAGATAGGCGGCCACCCCTACATCCTTCAGACTGATGATGAAGGGTACTTTCTGCTGGAAGGCCCGCTGAAGCAACCCCTTGACCTCCCTGAGCTCGATTGGTACACTGCTCAGGTACATCTGGAGGAAACACCCAGACGAAAAACGAATGTACGCAGCTGGGTCCCGATGCTCATTCCGCACCCTGAGGCCTCCTTTGGCTTCATCAGCGATGTGGACGATACTATTCTAAAGACTGATGTCACCTCATTGCTCAAGTTGCGGGTATTGTACCATACCTTGCTCAAGACCGCAGCGCTGCGGCAGTCCTTTGGTAAAGCCGCAGCTTTTTTCCAGGCACTGCGATGTGGCGTAGGGCATCAACCCTGCAATCCGGTGTTCTACGTGTCCAACAGCCCCTGGAATTTATATGACCTGCTGGAAGAGTTTCTCTCGCTCAACAATTTGCCGGAAGGCCCGATCCTGCTGCGCGACTTCGGGCTGCCCTATCAGGACAATCCGGAAGGCTACCTCGGGCACAAGCATGGTAGTATCCTGCGCATTATCGATACGTACCCCGACCTCCCCTTTGTGCTTATTGGTGATAGCGGGGAAAATGACCCCTATATCTACGAAGCGGTAGCCAAAGCCCGCCCGGGCCGCATCCGTGCCATTTACATCCGGGATGTGCGCTCTCTGAGCCGGGCCAGGCGGATCAAGCGCTTTATTGAACGAACGGGCGTGGACATGAAACTCGTAGACAACTATCAGCAGGCCGCCAAAGATGCTGCAGCTCGCGGGCTGATCCAGGAAGCTTACTTCCAGCAGCTAACCCAATCTGGCAGCAAAAGCTAATTTTCCAACCCCCGCCTGCGCCGCCACCGCCGGATGAGCGGGTAACTGAAGACCGCCAGCAGGATTACCACGCCGCCGAGGTAGAAACCCGGTGTCAGTTCTTCATTTTCGCGCAGCAAAACCCAGGCGAGCAGTATGCCGTACACGGGTTCCAGATTGACGGTCAGGTTGGAGGCAAAAGCAGTCAGGTGGTTGAGTGCCCGCAGGGCAAGCACATAGGCCAGCGTGGTACAGAGCAAAGACAAAACCAGCAGGAGCCCCCAGTCCACCAGGGTAAGCGGCAGTATTTGGACGGGGGATTCCGAAAACAGGATATAGAAAGGCAGGACCAGGCATAAAAACAGCCACGCACTCCCCAGCTCCAGGAAAGTGATGCCCACTTCGTAGGATTGCCGGATGTATTTTTTGTTCAGGGTGGCAAAAAAGGCAGCCAGGAAGGCCGATGCCAGCCCTACGATAATACCCGTATTCATTGAGGCATCCGTACTGCCCACAATGAGCGCCATACCAGGGATAATGAGCAACCCGAGCAGCAGTTCGTACCAGCGCACCCGTTGCCGCATGACGACAGGCTCAATCAGGGAAGTGAAAAAAGAAGTGGTTGCCATACAAATGAGCGTGATGGAAGC
Source organism: Phaeodactylibacter sp. (assembly GCF_040219495.1). Taxonomy (GTDB): domain Bacteria; phylum Bacteroidota; class Bacteroidia; order Chitinophagales; family Saprospiraceae; genus Phaeodactylibacter. Next base: position 46,179 of record NZ_JAVJSK010000141.1, read on the forward strand.
ATTTGAGAGCTTAATGGCGCCGTAAAAAGCCACCCAGTGCAGCGCCACCAATACCCCTATGCCCATGAACCGGAGGATTTGTGCCCGCGTAAAGGCTTTCATGACCCGCCCTACCCGGATCAGCAGCAGCAAGCTCCCACTCGTGATGAGTACCCGCCACCACACCATGACCAGGGCAGACAACTGTATGAGGTCTCCCAGAATGGCGGTGAACCCAAAAAGGAATACAGCGATGTGCAGCTCCAGATATGCCCTTTTTTCTTCATTCATGGCGTTCGATCGATTTTGCTGCAAAGCAACATAAAAATCCAGAGACCCGGTTTAGCACCTGCCGATAAAGTTAGCGGTTCTATAAACGGTCTGCGAATTTCGGTGTTAGACAATCACTATATTGTAATCAAACCAAAACTCAAACCAAAATGGCAGTAAAAGTTGGCGACAAAGCCCCGGCGTTTGCCCTGAATAATACCGCAAATGAGAAAATTGCCCTGAGCGACTATGAAGGTAAAAACCTCATTGTGCTCTTTTTCCCACTCGCCTTTACCAGCGTCTGCACCGAGGAACTGTGCACGATGCGCGACAACATGGCCGAATACCAAAAGCTCAATGCAGAGGTAGTGGCTATTTCTGTGGACTCCCCCTTCACACTGGGTAAGTTCAAGGGCGAGCAAAAACTCGACTTCCCCCTGCTTTCTGACTTCAACAAAGAGGCGTCCAATGCCTACGGGGCTATTTACGATGACTTCTTTGGTATGAAGGGCGTTTCCAAGCGTTCTGCCTTCGTAATAGACAAAGAAGGCGCGGTCCGCTATGCCGAAGTCCTTGATAATGCCGGAAATCTTCCTAATTTTGAGGCCATTAAGGAAACTTTGGGGCAGCTTAACTAGTTGGTCTCAATGAAGCAAGACTATATCAGCGTATGATCGATGAGTTATTCAGTACATCTGTAGAGGAAGTCGAGGAGGTTGTTGTCGAAGATGACTCAGGCATAGGGGAGAAAGCCCAGCTTATTGTCTACAACGATGATCACAATACCTTTGACTGGGTGATACAGTGCTTCATGGAAGTCCTGGACCACAGTAGCGAGCAGTCCGAACAGCTCGCTCTGATCATTCATTTCAAAGGCAAAGCGACGGTCAAAACCGCTCCCAAGGATGTATTGAAGCCCAAAAAGGATGCACTCATCGACCGCGGGCTTTCTGCCGTCATTGAGGAAGGCTGATAACTCTGGCAACAAACAAAAATCCCGGAATGCACCTGCATCCCGGGATTTTTTTTATTGATTGGACCGGTGGTAATTAATCGTACCCGCGCTCATCCCGGCCCTCCATAAAGTTGATAAAAGCCCGGTTGACCACCCGGTTGCCGCCGGGCGTGGGGTAGTTGCCCGAAAAATACCAGTCGCCGTTGTTGTTGGGGCAGGCTTCCTGCAAACCTTCAACCGTCTGATAAATGACTTTGATTTTCGGTTTTATGCCTTCGGGGGAAACAATCTCAGCAATTTTTTCCGAAACCGTCTCGTAGTCAAACTCATCGTAAAGCGCCTGTACTTCGTTCGTAATTTCTTCCTTGGGTCGGTGCTCCTGCACCTTACAACGCTCGTAGGCTTCCTGCAGCAAGTGTTCCTTGTCGTTTTCTTTGAGCAAGGCGACGAGCGCCCGGAAAGCCACGAATTCCTTCATCTTCGACATATCGATGCCGTAGCAGTCGGGGTACCGGATCTGCGGAGCAGAAGAAACGATCACAATTTTCTTTGGCCGCAGGCGGGAGGCGATCTGAATGATGCTATCGTGCAGGGTGGTACCGCGCACAATGGAGTCATCCAGCAATACGAGGGTGTCTTTATCATTTTTGACGATGCCGTAGGTCACGTCGTACACGTGGGCAACCATAGCTTCCCGGGAAGTCGTATCGGCAATAAAAGTCCGCTGCTTGGCATCCTTGACCACCAGCTTTTCCATGCGCGGCTTCATCGCCAGGATTTTCTCCAGCTTATCAGGTTTGAGCTCTTTGCCCTTTTTCAGGATTTTTTCCTTCTTGATTTCGTTGAGGCGGTCGGTGAGGCCCTCCATTAGGCCGTAGAAGGCGGTTTCTGCCGTATTGGGCACAAAGGAAAAGACGGTATGCTTGAAGTCGTAGTCCACTTCCTTCAATACCTTTTCGGTCAGCTGCTGGCCCAGTTGTTTACGCTCCAAATAGATATCACGGTCATTGCCCCGGGAGAAATAAATGCGCTCGAAGGAGCAGGCAGCCCGGTCCAGCGGGTCCATACAAGGCACCTCACTGATGCGGCCATCCTTTTTCACGATCAGGGCATGGCCACGTTTCAACTCATGGATTTGATCGACATGCCGGTTGAAGACCGTCTGAATGGCAGGCCGCTCTGAGGCGACCACTACGATTTCGTCGTCTTTATAGTAGAACGCAGGTCGGATGCCGGCTGGGTCGCGCAGTACAAAGGCATCCCCGTGGCCGATAAGCCCTGCCATGACGAAGCCGCCATCGAATTTCTTGCTGGCGCGGCGCAGCAGCCGCTGAATATCCAGGTTTTCGTAAATCAGTTCGTTTACTTCCTGATTGGAATAACCATCGGGCTTGTACCAGGTATGCAGGCGCTGCACTTCATCATCGAGGAAGTGGCCGATTTTTTCCAGTACGGTGACGGTATCCGATTTTTCCTTGGGGTACTGCCCCAGTTCTACCAATTCCTGGAAGAGCTCATCGACGTTAGTCAGGTTGAAGTTGCCGGCCACGAGGAGATTACGGGTAATCCAGTTGTTCTGCCGCAGGAAAGGGTGGCAGGTTTCCACGCCGTTGTTGCTGTGTGTACCGTAGCGGAGATGACCGAGCAGGAGCTCGCCGACGTAGGGTTTATTTTCCTTAAGCCACACGGGGTCATTGAGCTGTTCTGGTGTGAGGTCTTTAAAATGGCGGTGCACTTGTTGGAAGAGGTCATCCAGGTAATTGGATGCTACACTACGCTTGCGGCTGATGTACTTTCTGCCCGGCTGCACATCGAGCTTGATGGTAGCCATACCGGCACCGTCCTGCCCGCGGTTGCGCTGTTTTTGCAGCAGCAGTTGCAGTTGATTCAGGCCATAGAAGGCCGTACCGTACTTTTTATGGTAATAATCAAGCGGTTTGAGCAGGCGGATCATCGCTATCCCGCACTCGTGTTTGATCTGATCGCTCATGGCTGTGTGCCCTTTGTTTAGGAGGAAAAAGAAGTTGCCGCAAAGGTAGCGCCTTTTTGGCAATGGGTTTCATAAAGTCTGGAAACATCTTCATCGGAGAACAAGTTGCCCCCCGTAAGTCTGAAGTTCACACCGGTTCGTCCAAAGAAATGGCGCTACAAGCTGTAGCAACATAACTTCTGCCCAACTTTGTATGTTAAATAAATAATCATGATATTTCGAAGCACCTATCACAACGGTAGCGCACTTGCAATTTCAAGCATGAAGGAAAAGAACGTAGCAGGCATACTCGCATTATTTTTGGGCGGTCTTGGTGTTCACCGGTTTTACCTGGGCCAAACCGGGCTGGGTATTTTTTATCTGCTCTTTTTCTGGTTCCCGGTGATGTGGATTGTGGGGCTGATTGATGCCATTGCGTTTTTCTCTATGGACAATGAGAAGTTTGACCGCAAGTACAACCGGGAGTTCCTGTACCGGCAGGAACAGCAGCGCAGCTACGACTACCGCGATGACGAGGCGATGCGCCGCATGGAACGCTACGAGCGCCGGCGGGAGTCGCGGCGGGAGCGCAGCTATTACCGGCCCAAAAAACGTGGAGCGGCTCAGCGTGGCGCCCCACAGGCGAAGAAGCCAAACAACCCTTACAAAACGACTGGCGTACAGAAATTCAAAGACTACGACTACAGCGGCGCGATTGCCGATTTCAGAAAAGCATTAGAGATTGAGCCACGCGATATCGCCACGCATTTCAATATTGCCTGTGCGTACTCCATCAGCGAACAGCCGGAAGCGGCTTTCAAGCACTTGGATGCAGCGGTGCAATTCGGATTTACTGACTTCCAAAAAATCAAAGCGCACGACAAACTCGCCTACCTGCGCATACAGGACGAGTATGAGGCTTTTGCTCAAAATGGCTTCCGCCTGCCGGGCAACGAGGCAGCGTCCGCCACGCCTGCATCATCTAATAAACAGGCAATGCCCGCTGAAGAAGAAGTGGAAGACCACTCTCATCTCCTCGAACAGCTCAAGCAATTGGGCGAACTGCGGGAGAAAGGCCTGCTGACGGAAGAGGAGTTTGCTATGCAGAAAAAAAGACTGCTGGGGTAAACGCACCATGAATTTGTCACAATAAGTACAAATCACTCGTTCGGCTCAACAGGTTTCGCAAAATTGCGTTTTAACTTATGAAATAGAACGACAACAATCATGACGGCCCAACAGCTCATTTCAAACAGCATTATCCCCTTGCGGACCTCCGAGACCGGAGAAACGGCGTTAGGTCTCATGAATGAATTCTACGTCCGGCACCTGCCCATTGTGAATGACAAACAGCTCTTGGGACTGATTTCCGAAGAGGATATCCTGGAGCACGATGTACGCGAGCCAGTGGGCTCCTATCAGCTTTCGCTCCTGCGCCCCTACGTACATCACAATGACCACCTTTACGAAATACTGCGCCTGATCTCCGAGTACCGCCTTACCCTCATCCCGGTAGTAGATGAAGATGAAAACTATATCGGGCTGGTCACGATGGAAGATGTGCTGCAGTACTTTTCCCGGACCGCCCCTTTCTCTGAACCCGGTAGTATCATCGTGCTCGAAATAAGCCGCCGCGATTACCAGCTTTCACAGATTGCACAAATCGTGGAGTCTGAGAATGCCGCGATTCTCAGCTCTTTCATTACCACCAATTTGGACTCTACCCGGGTGGATGTCACGCTGAAGATCAACCGGCAGAACATTCAGAACATCCTGGCTACTTTCGAGCGCTACGAGTATGATATCAAAGCTTCTTTCAACGAAATCGAATACCTGGATACGTTGCGCGACCGTTATGACTCTTTGATGGCTTATTTGAATGTGTAAGGTCACATATACACACTATTTCGACCCCTTCAGAAATCTGAAAATTTTTCTGCTCAATAAAAAGTTGAGCCACTAGAGCTTCACCCCAAATTTCAACAGAATACCAGAATTTATATCCCCATTTTGATAAGGTTGTGTGAAGGCCTTCAGCCCCACCAACAGCCGTTCCGTCACAGCATAGGTGTTTTCGATGATCAGGTTGAAGCCCAATGCGTTACGTTGATCGGACTGCAGCTTTGAATCAACAATTTCTCCAGTATGAGAAATCGATAAGGCATTGTAACTTTCTGAAACCGTATACCAGCTCAGCCCTGTTCCGAGCCTGAAGTCATTTCTGCCTGCGTTTTTAAATGGTGAGATATAGACATTGGCATTTAACTGTAGGAAGGAAGCCTGATCAAGAGCGCCATCATTGCTCGTACCGAAACCCAATCCCCCGCTCAACGCAAAGTACCGGTTCAATTTGAGGTTAGCTTCGTTTTCCAGCATAATGGCGCGCATGTCCCCTGTGCCTAAAAAGGAACCTCCTGCGCCAAACCTTAGGTCTATTTCCTGCGCCTGTGTACTCACGCTCGCGCAGATTAGAATTATCCAGAATAATGTGTGCTTAATCATGTTTTTTCATTTAAAAAGTGAGCCCACCGCTTGTATCGTGGGTGTAATCAGGAGCCTAGTGCGTCCAGCCTAAATTTAAACCCCGTTTGTGCAAAAATTTTGCACTCTCGCACTTTTCCACCATTTTTTTTGAAGTTTTTGGCGAAAAAGCCCACCAATTCACTCCTCCGATCCCGCTTCATCCGGATAAAGCAGCCCGTGCAGGCTTCCCGGCAATGGCGTTTCGTAATAATAAGAGCGGCGTTTGTCACAGTAGACGACCTCGGCCCCCAGTCCTTTCAGCGTTTTCAGATAGTTATAAATAGTACGACGGCTGCAGCCAAAGCGGGCCGCAAGCTGAGCAGAGGAGCCTGTGGCTTTGCGCCGGATCAGGTCATCCAGGCGGTCTAAGTGTTGAAGTTGAGCGATTAGTTTCATCATCTCTGGTATTTAGGGGTTTGCGCGATTCTTTTTTATGCCACTGCACAAGTACAATCCCGGCAAAGGCAGTGCAAGAGCAACTCAACGAGTGTTCTCACACCCTTTGAAAGCCCAATTCCTGGATTCATGCAATTAATTTAGTTTGATGCCAATCTGATGATCAGACAGAACTGCGTAAAACGGGTTAGTTAGAGTGCGCTTTTGTGTTTAACATTGTTAAATTTACATTTTTCCCTTCAAAAGTGCAAGGCAGATGGATTTTTTTAATTCTGCCCGCTACCTTACCCGCTACTTATTTATTTTTGTTTCCTACCTAAAACCTTTTAAATTGAGTGCTTCAGAAAAATGCTAACCGGATCGTATCCGAAATGCATAGCTCTAAACAGAAAACTACGCATACCCCAGGGAACACCGTCCATCATGATCCGTCTTCTTTTGCTTACTGTGGGATTGGTGAGCTGCTTCAACGCATGGAGCAGTGACCGGGAGGTGGTGTACATCGACTCCATCGCCGTGACCGGCAACAAGCAGACGCTATCGGAGATCATCCTGCGGGAAATGTCCATCCGGCAGGGAGATACGATTCTTCTGGAGGAATTACCGGAGAAGATTACCTGGTCTGAGCAGATGATCATGAACACCGGGCTGTTCAACCGGGCACAGATCAGCTATCAGGCCTGGAAAGGGGAAACCAATGAAGTACAGCTGCTGGTGACGGTGGAAGAGATGTGGTACCTCTACCCTATTCCGGTGTTTGAGCTGGCCGACCGCAACTTCAATGTCTGGTGGGTAGACCAGAAACGGTCGCTTGACCGCACCAATTACGGGATGGACTTCGCCCACATCAACCTCACCGGGCGCAAAGACAAGCTTAAGGGGTCAGTCAAGTATGGCTACACGCGCAAGTACGCCCTGTCCTACAGCCTGCCCTACCTCAACAAAGCCCAAACCCTGGGCGCTTTCGCCGGAGTGGGCTACTGGCGCAACCGGGAGATCAATTACCGTACGACCGATAGCCGGCAGCAGTTTTTCCGGTCGGAAGAGGGTTTCATTTACGAGCGGTTCACCGGGGAGGCGGGCATTACCTATCGGCCACAGCTGCAATCCTACCACGATCTGGAACTTAGCTTCACGCAAAAACGCATTGGGGACGAAATTGCCCTTGACCTCAACCCGGACTACCTCCTTGACGGGCGGCACCGCATCCGCTACTTTGCCTTACGGTACGACTACTTTCACGAAAACCGGGATGTAGCCCCCTACCCCTGGTCCGGCTCCTTCTGCTACGGCAGCCTGATCAAGGAAGGGCTGGGGATCTACGGCGAACGCTCCGGGCTGACCTTGCTCACCGGCTACGGAAAATACATCCCCTGGGGCGAGCGCTGGAGCCTGGGCATGGAGATGCGCACCAAGCTGTCCATCATCCGCTCCCGTCAGCCCTATCAGGACAACCGGGGGCTGGGCTTCAGCCGGCACACGATGCGGGGGTGGGAATACTACGTGATTGATGGCATGGATATGGCAATGGGCAAGTCGAGCCTACGCTTCCGCTTTGCCGAGTACAACTTCAACTTTGGGAAACTAATGCCCATTCAACAACTGCGCCGCATGCCTATCCGGCTGCTCCTTTCGCTCAACAATGACCTGGGCTACGTCAACAGCCCTTACGCCCGCGCCGACAATATACACAGCAACCGCCTGCTCTGGGGCGGCGGTATCGGGCTCGATATCGTGCTCTACTACGATAAAGTCATCCAAATACAGTACAGCTTCAACGATTTGATGGAAAAAGGGTTATTTTTACACCTCAGCATGAATATCTAGTGCGACTAGACCGAATTATTTGATAGTATTTTCACGCTTGAGCCCTTTCTGGTGCCCGGTCTTTGACTGTCAAATATTTACGCCTCCATCCACTAGTGCGACTGGTCCGAATAAATGGTGCCAAGCCTTCAATTGCCAGGCGTTTTTAGAATCAATCCAGCAAATGCAAGTAGTCGTTTACAGTAAAGTCCTTAAAGAGAAAGACATACCGCACATTCAGCACCTCTTCGATGCCCTGCACGAGGAGGGCATCCGTGCTTATGTCTATGCCCCCTACCTGGAGCAGTTGAAAGGGGAAATCCGCCTGCCGGCACAGGTAGGCACCTTTGGCGGCTACCTTGATCTTTCCACACACAAGTTCGACTTTTGCATCACCCTGGGAGGGGACGGGACCATCCTGGCAGCGACTACGCACATCCGCGATAGCAAAGTGCCGATTCTGGGTATCAACCTTGGGCGGCTCGGCTTTTTGGCCAGTATTGAGAAAAAGCGCATCCACGACGCCATCAAGCTGCTCAAACGGGGCATGTACAGCATCGAAGAACGCTCCATGCTCTACCTCGAGTCCAACCTCCCGATTTTTGGGGAAATCCGCTTCGCGCTCAATGATATCACACTGCTCAAGCGGGACACCTCCTCCATGATTACGATCCATACCTTTATCAATGGCGCTTACCTCAATTCCTACTGGGCTGATGGCATCATCGTGGCGACACCAACCGGCTCCACCGGGTACTCCCTAAGCTGCGGCGGCCCGATCATCTTCCCCAACTCCGGCAACTTCGTCCTCACCCCCGTAGCGCCTCACAACCTTAATGTACGCCCTATCGTCATCTCGGAAGACTCTGTGATTTCCTTTGAGATCGAAGGGCGGGCAGAGAACTTTCTCTGTACCCTGGACTCCCGCTTTGAAACCATCACCGCCGCTCATCAGCTGGGGGTGCGCAAGAATGACTTTGGCATCCGCCTGGTACAGCTCCATGATGTGAGCTTCATGGATACCATCCGCCACAAACTGGCCTGGGGTACTGACACCCGCAATGATGACTAACCACACTATGACCATGCAAACCACTTTGCAACTGCACGGCCTGAGCTACACAGCCGACTTACAACACCCACTCGATGTTGCCATTCCGCTCAAAGCGGGGCTGGAAACGGTCAATTGCTTTTATGCCCCGCCTATGGAGCATGGCCCGGTGGTAGCCGGTGACTTCATTGGCTCGACTCAACAGGGCGGCCCGGTCAACTTCCTGACCGTGCGCCTCACGCCACACGGCAACGGGACTCACACCGAATGCGTTGGGCACATTGCCAGGGAGGCCTACACCATCAATCAATGCCTGCAGCAGTTCCACTTTGCGGCCCGGCTCATTAGCGTCTTCCCCACCAAAAATGAGCAGGGCGACCGGGTCATCTACCGGGAACAGCTCGAAGCTTTACTGGACGAGCACCCGCCCACACCGGCCCTGCTCATCCGCACACTGCCCAATGATGACCTTAAGATGATCACCAACTATTCGGGTGCCAATCCGCCTTACCTCCACCACAGTGCTATCAGTTATCTGGTGGAGCAGCAGGTGGAGCATTTGCTACTCGACCTCCCTTCAGTAGACCGGGAAGAGGACGGTGGGCAGCTGCTCGGGCACCGGGCATTCTGGAACTACCCGGAACAGCCCCGCACACATTCCACCATTACAGAGCTGATTTATGTAAACAATTCTATCCGAGATGGATTATATTTACTAAACCTGCAAATTGCAAGCTTTGAAATTGATGCCAGTCCGAGCAAACCGGTACTGTACACCTTAGAACGCACAAAATAAATGGCCCTTTATCAGTCCACTTATCATTCTAAAATCTTCCGCGACTTCAAGGAGATCGATGCGGCCAACTACCGGCGCATTATCCACTTCTATGAAGCCCGGGAGGACACCATCCGCGGACTGGATTTTGAGGAGTACTTCGAGATGTTGATTGCTTATGTCAACAGCCTGTTTGAGGTTGGCTTCCACCAGAAACACTTGCTGATGGTGGATGTTGCCATAGAGGAAGTCATTGTGCACAATGTAGAAAGCCTGCCAGGCGAAAACCTCTACGAACAACTGCTTTTCCGGAAAGCGGCCTCTCACTTTCAGTGCCTGCAGTACGAAAAGTGCCACTACGTCCTGATGCAGCTCATCCGCATCGACCCCTACAATACCGATGCGATCAGCTTTCTGAAAAAGTGCCTGCGCCGTATGGAGCCGGTCTTTCTGGAACGTGCTAAAGCCACTGCCATCTTTCTTTTCCTATTGGCTGCACTGGTCATAGCTATTGAAGTCTTGCTGGTACGCCCCTTCTACGAAATGCACGCCGACCTGATCGAACGCTCCCGCAATACCATCTTTGGCATTGGCTGCCTGTCGCTGGTCGGCGGCTTGCTTTGGCACCGGTACCGGGTAGAGCAGCGGGTGGAGCAAATGGTACAGCTGATTCGGCGGGAAAAGCAACTCCTCTAATACTCTATTTTTGATAAGCTAAAGTAAAGCCCCGGCCCAATCCCATCCGGGTTTAATCCTCCTACAGGATGGCAAAGCCAGAGATTCCCGTTATATTCGCAGCAAAAATCCATGAAACCAACTTTGCTTATCCTTGCCGCTGGTATGGGCAGCCGCTACGGCGGGCTCAAACAACTCGACGGACTGGGACCCAATGAAGAAGTCATTATTGAATATTCCATCTACGATGCCATCCGTGCTGGTTTTGGAAAAATCGTCTTCGTTATCCGGGAAGATATCGAAGCGGCTTTCCGCGAAAAGTTTGGTGGCAAATTTGACGATCAGGTCGAAATCGAGTACGCTTTTCAAGCCATCAATACGCCTGTAGAAGGGGTAGATGAATTGCCGGAACGGGAAAAGCCATGGGGTACAGCCCATGCGGTACTCGTGGCCCACGACAAGATCAACGAGCCTTTCGCCGTCATCAATGCCGACGACTACTACGGCATCAGCAGCTTTAAAGCCATGGCGGACTTCCTGAAGGCTCAATGCGCGCCGGACCACTACAGCATGATCGGCTACCAACTGGACAAGACGCTCTCGGATGCCGGCCACGTCAACCGGGGTGTGTGTGAGGTAGACGAAGCCGGCCACCTGACTGATGTGGTAGAGCGGCACAAGATTCAGCGCACGCCCAATGGTATTGTTTACGAAGAAGAGGGCGCACAATACCCACTCAGTGCAGATGCTCTGGTGTCTATGAATTTCTGGGGCTTTCATCCCAATGTTTTTGAAGCCACCCGTCAGCAATTCATTCAGTTTGTAAAAGACAATCAGGACAAGCCGCGGGCCGAATTTTACATCCCACTCGTCATCAACCGGCTGATCAATGAGGGCAAGATCAACCTCACCGTCATCCCCAATGCGGAGCGCTGGTACGGCGTCACTTATCAGGAAGACAAACCGATGGTGCAGCAGGCCTTCGCCAAATTGACCACAGAGGGCCAATACCCGGCAAAACTTTGGAAATAGTGCGGTCTACTCATTGCAATTAGCAAGATTTGACCGCTCCGTTCCAATAAGATCGCTTAGCTTCCTGGAAAACATTCCCTATGGCTAAGCGATCTTTTCTTTTGTGCCTGTCCCTGCTGCCCTGCCTTATCCTTTTTGCGCAGACAAAGACCGGCTTTGCGCCAGCGGGCGGTGTGGATATTTACTATGAACTCTACGGTGGAGGAGCGCCTGTAGTCATCATCAACGGAGGGCCGGGCCTAAATAGCAATGGCTTTCAGGATTTAGCCCTTTCGCTCAGCGAGCGCTATCAGGTTATCCTTTATGACCAACGTGGCACCGGGCAAAGCAACATGAAAGAAGTCAGCCCGGAAAACATAACCATGGACCTGATGGCGGCTGATTTGGAAGCCCTGCGTAAACACCTAGGCTATCAGGAATGGACTGTATTGGGCCATTCTTTCGGCGGCATTCTTGGCAATTACTACACAGCAAAATACCCGGCGGCGGTCAGAGCGATGATCGCCTCGGCTTCCGGTGGTATTGACCTCGGTCTTTTGACCAACTATGATATCACCCGGCAGATGACGGAGGTGCAGCGCGACTCCTTCATGTACTGGACAGCGCAGCTCAGCTCTGGCGACACCTCTGAGCGGGTGCGGGAAAAGCGGCTTGCCTTCATGGCAACCGCGTATCTGTACGACGACCGGTACGCTCCGAAGGTTGCTGAGCGGCTGGGGCAGAGTAACAGGCAAATCAATCAACTGATCTGGCAGAACTTGCAGCGTATTCAGTACGATGTGAGGGAGGCGGCCACCGCTTTTCAAAAGCCGGTCCTGATTATTCAGGGAGAACAGGATGTCATTTTACCACAAACGGGGAAAGCTGCCCGGGATGCTTTCCCCAATTCCACCTGGGTGCTAATGCCGGAATGCGGGCACTACGGATGGATCGATCAGCCTGCGCTTTACTTCAAATCCATACACGCCTTCATGGATGCCCTGCCGGCAGCGGACGAAAAAGCAATCCGCGAAGTCCTGAACAACTATGTCCACTCCATCTACAAAGTAGATAGCAGCTTGGTATATGCAGTCACGGACACTACTTTGCAAAAGTCTGGTCATTACTATTCAGATAAGTCCGGGGCATGGAGTTATTCTGATATGACCTTCCAGCAATTGGTATACACTGCTGCCCGCTATAACCTTAAGGGGCACATTCCGAATAATGCTCCTGTTCAGGTCGAAATCTTCGACATCGGCAGTCAGACCGCTTCGGCAAAAGTCAGTGCAATTTGGGGCTTTGACTACGTATTGCTATCGCAAGACGCCCGGGGGAAGTGGCGCATGGACAAGGTGCTCTGGCAAAGCTACAGTACCGAGACCCGGCGCGCATTGCAGGAACAAATGAAGCGATAGGGCTAAAATCTCCGGACAGGAACCTATTTTTGCTAAAAACATCGATACGGCATGCCTGAGCAAGCAACATCAGACCGCAACCTAACCTGGGCAGACTTCACCAAAGTAGAAATGCGCGTGGGGACTGTTCTGCGGGCCTACCTTAATGAAAAAGCCCACAAGCCAGCCTATGTGCTTCACCTTGACTTTGGGGTCCTGGGGGAGCGCAAAACCTCTGCACAGGTCACTGACCACTATCGCCCCGAAGACTTGGTCGGGCGGCAGGTCATTGCGGTGGTCAACTTCCCGCCCAAGCAAATTGCCAATATGGTCAGCGAGTGCCTGGTATTGGGTGCGGTGGGCGAAGACGGAGGCGTGATTCTACTCAATACGGATCAACCTGTACCCAACGGATTACGGATTGGGTAGCAGCCCTTTCCTGCTTTCACATCAGCCTGCCGTTTTGACCGCTTCCCCGTAACATAGAAATCCTTACACGCCAAATTTCTTCATTACTGATTTCGAATCCCCGTGGGCTTCCATGGACTCAATCAGGGGAGAGACATAATCACCACCACCCCTATCGGCACAATAATTACTGCAACAACCCGTGAAAAGGAGCAGGAAGCACGATACTGCTGTCCACGAAAAAGAGTAGACAAGCTTCACAAAATATGGGGTATTGAGTTATCAGATCAATAAATTTAACCCTTTCTTTCCATTTGGCACCCCAGGGCGTCCCGATTTTCATTCCCGTACGCTCCAGACACCTATGTGTTTTACCTTTGAAGAAAAAACATGCAACGACTCACTAATAAAACCGCCCTCATCACCGGTGCCGCCCGGGGCATCGGGCAAGCCATCGCTACCGTTTTCCACGCGGAAGGCGCCACGGTATTGCTAACAGACATACGCGATGAAGAAGGGCAAGCCATTGCCAGCCAACTTGGGGAGCGGGCGCACTACCTCCATCTTGATGTTGGGGAAGAAGCGGGCTGGCAGGCAGCGGACCATTACATTCGGGAGCACTTCGGCTCGCTGCAAGTCCTGGTCAACAACGCTGGCATCACCGGTTTTCTGGAAGCGCCCGGCCCTTTTGACCCCGAGCATGCTGACCTAAACACCTGGGATACCGTGCACCGGGTGAACAGCACGGGCACTATGCTGGGCTGCAAATACGGTATTGCACTGATGAAAGCAACCGGTGGCAGCATCATCAACATCTCCTCCCGGAGCGGTATTGTAGGCATCCCCGGTGCAGTAGCTTATGCCTCCAGCAAAGCGGCGGTGCGCAACCACACCAAGAGCGTCGCCCTCTACTGCGCCGAACATAAGTATGGCATCCGCTGCAACAGCATTCACCCCGCGGCCATCATGACCCCGATGTGGGATATGATGCTGGGGAATGGCCCGCAGCGCGAAAAAATCATCAGGGAGGTGGAAGCCGGTATTCCGCTGGGCAGATTTGGGGAGCCGGAAGATGTGGCCTACGCAGCCTTGTACCTGGCTACCGATGAGTCGAAGTACGTCACCGGCACAGAGCTGCACGTTGACGGAGGCATTTTGGCAGGAAGCGAAGCCCGGCCGGAATAGTTGGGCGTATTTCACGCATTGAAGCCCTTAGCTTGCTGAACTTTTACGTTCAAGCACTTCCAAACCAACCCATCAGGCAATGGCCCTGTATAGCAAGCCGGAAGCTCCAATGCCCGGGCGATGCGCTGCAAACTCCGAACAACAAGAAAGCCGCTGCCGGGAAGAGAACCCGGTAGCGGCTTTTTTAGAACAGTCGGGAAAGAAGGCTTTATTACAACTTCGCTTTCACCAATTCCAATACATCATCACTATCCTTAGCAAAGAGGATGGCGTTGAATACACTCGTATCAAAAATCATAGTGTACCCGTTTTCCTTGGCTACCTCCTGAATGGCTGTTTCAGCCCGGGTAATGAGGGGCTCAAGGAGTTCCTGCCGTTTGGCCTGCACTTTTTGAGACACCTCCTGCTCGTAAGCCAGGATTTCATTGCGCTCTTGTTCCAGCTTAGCCTGCTGTTCGCTCTGTGTTTTTGGCGTCAGGTTGCCACCTTGTACTTGCTGAGCAAAGGCCTGTGCCTCTTTCTGCCAATTCGCAGCCATTTCTTCTCCTTTAGTGACCAACTGCTTTTGGAAGGCCTCCAGCTCACTGTCTGCGGCTTTGGTCTCCTCAAGCGAAGAGATGAGGTTGCCAAAGTTGAGGTGGCCGTATTTCTGCGCCATAGTGAGCGTAGGGGCCAGGAACAAGAAGGCGGCGAAAAAAAGGTATGACTTCATATTATGTTGTTTTTTTGAATTGAATCACTTGATCGTCCGTAAAGAAAATTTTCGCAAAGGTAGTTGGACACAAGGACTACAACAATAATAAGAGCCTAAAAATTGAGCAGGAGTTGGTTAATGCCTTCTTAAAACCTGGGGAGGGCAGTAAAAAAACAGAATATGTTTAAAATAATTTGTTTTTAAAACAGCTTATTTTAAATTTGTTGCATCATTTTGTTTTAACCGCCGGAAAGCAGGCTGCCACCCGGTGCTCAATCGCAATAAGTATGAATGTATTCCACAACTCCACCATTCGGCAACTGGCCCACCGGGCAGGGCAAGAGGTAAGCCTCACTATTCAGAAACACTGGCTCAAAACCGCCTTGCTGGGCGCAGCGGCTTACATGGCTTACCAGAAAGATATGGATATAGACCTGCAGCTGAATAATCCGCTAGCTCCGGTTGTACAAGCCCGGACAGTTCCCCACCCTACTGCGCAAACGGTGGCCTACCGGATGCCGACTCCTGAAGCTGAGCCTATGAATACTTCTATGGTAGAAAAAACCGCCCCTAAAAAAACAGTTGCTCTGCCCAAAAGTACGCCCCGGGCCAACGTCAGCAACCTCGCCAATACTTACTCCAACCTCACCGCTGACAACAAAGGCGAAAGCAGGAAAGAAGCCGTTGCCGACCGCTCCCTCAAACGGCGCAAACAGAAAGCGTACATCAAGCGGTTTACAAAAGTGGCCCAGCTGGAAATGAAAAAGTACGGTATCCCTGCGAGTATCACCCTGGCACAGGGCCTGCTGGAAAGCAATGTGGGAGAAAGTAAGCTCGCCACCCGCAACAACAACCACTTTGGGATGAAGTGCTTCTCCCGAAGCTGCTCCAGTGGGCACTGCAGCAACTTCACTGACGACAGCCACAAGGATTTTTTCAGAGTTTACAAAAGTGCCTGGGAAAGCTTTCGCGCCCACAGCTTACTGCTGAAGCGCAGCAGCCGCTACCAGCCTTTGTTCAAACTATCGGCGGATGACTACAAGGGCTGGGCGCGGGGATTGAAAAAAGCAGGCTACGCCACAGATCCCAAATACGCTGAGAAAATCATCAACCTTATTGAAGACCTTGATTTGCACCGTTACGACAAAAAGTAGCCCTTTATGGCCGTTAATCTACAGTTTGGGTGACAAAAGTCACTCCATAGGCAGGCAATCCTCTTTATTTTCGCTCCATCACAATTTTATATTAGAGTTTATGAATCAAGGTTTTTTGTCAGATCTAAGAGCGTCTGGAACCTAGACTTCAGAAAGGGGCCTTTAATTCCCTTTCTTCGTGTAGCTACTAAGGTGAAGACCTGCCTGCGTGTCGATACTTCGGTCTCCGGTGGGCAGAGCCCACAGGCGACGAGACACAGACAGGCGTGATGCGAGCTGGCGGGAAAAATGATTCAGGGGCATACAAAATTACGTTCAAAAACTCTATTGCTTTGGCGATTCAATAAAGTTTATTGCTGCGGTCCTGATTGTTATCAGGAGGCAAGCCCATGAACATTAGCGTAAACGGTAAGCAACAAAAAAATGGAAGAAATGATCTGCCTCGTAACGGGCGCCGAATCTGGCCTTGGTTACGCTGCCGCACGCGGGCTTGCCCGGGAAGGCGCAACGGTCGTGATGGTCTGTGACCATCAAAAGCGGGCCCGAAAAGCGAGAGTTAAACTAATTGGAGAGAGCCAGAACCCGAACATTGATCTGATCATTGTGGATTGGTTCTCGCAGGAAGACATCAAAGCGAAAGCGAATGAGATTTTACATCAATACCATGCGATTCACGTCCTGCTAAACCTTGCGGAGGCCTACTTCCCAATCCGGAAACTTACCGGCAGCGGAAAGGAGCGCAACTTCGCCTACAACGTACTGGCGCCATACCTTTTTACGAATGAGCTGAGTTCACTGCTGATGGCAGCAGATGGCGCGCGGGTGCTTAACCTGACCTACGAATCTCACCGCCTGGGGGCCATTAATTTTAGCGACCCCGGCCTGAAGTATAATTTCTCTATCCGGGATGCTCAGCGGCAGGTAGCCCTGGCTCGCTTATCCTGGGCCTATGAACTCAACCGGCGCCTTGCCGGCACAGGAGTGGATGTGCATGCTTTTTCGACCGGAGCACGGCACCCGGCCACGATAAAACAGGTACCGAGCTTCCTTTACTGGACAGTAAAACTAGCTACCCGCTTCTGGGAACGTACTTCGGAAGAGTCGATCAATACCCTGCTACGGCTCGCCCTGTCTGATGATTACGAGCGGCTGAGCGGAAAATATTTATTCCGCGGGCAGATTATCAAATCTTCACCGATCACTTACAATCAGGAATTCAATCAGCAACTTTGGGAAACCTGCGCTGCGCATACGGAATCCTCGATTGTTGCCTATCAGGAAATACAGGCAATGCTGTTGTCATAACGCTCGGTTTCATCGCTTAGCGCATGTTTGGAGCTCATTACTATTGCAAATCAACGCTTTATGAACCCCGCAGAAATGCGGGGCAAGCGCTGACTTCCTCACTAAATTTTCATTTAGCCCGCTAAACTCAAATTTAGTGACTTTGCCAGAACCATAAATCCTTGATTTTCATGATGAAACCGCTCCAAAAAAGCTCTTAGCGACGCACCCACAATCCCATCAGGATTAGTCCGAATACCCCGCCCAGAATCCAGAAGACCGGAATTTGCGCCGGTTTTTCTTCAGGCTGATCGTATGGTGCGCCGAAAGCCTGAACACTATGCAGTACTTCATAGCCCGGTTGGTTTTGGAGTAACTGCAACTGCCTTTGCAGGTTTGTCGCTGACGCCATGGCATCCAGCCAGGCGGTATAGGCCTGAGGGGTTTGGCAAAGCCCTTGCTGCTCAATAAAGGTGCCTGTAAAATGTTGCTGAGACCAAACCCGGTTGAGCAGCCCCTCCGTACTGTTCCCGAAGAAGTCCGTGTAGGCTCCATCCAATGCCAGGTACCTCGTTCTGAATGTACGGTCTTGGTTTTCGGTCAGGGCTAAAGCACTATTTGCATCAGCACACAGCAGCATACGGGCGTTGATGATTCCATCCAGCTGCTGCGCGGTTTTCAGGGCTTGGGCGTCCTTCAGCCAGTTGCCCAGTTCGGTCGTACAGCCATGCACTGCCGTATGGCTCGTTGGCAAAGCTACCGCAGTCTCTTTTTCCGGAACCACGCCCGCTTTGGTGAAGAAGTAGGCTGGCGCATCCGCACCCGGCAACTGAGCTGCAGTAGCCCGGTCGGCAGCAAAAGAGGATGCGCAAAGATGCCGATACAGGGCAAAGGAGCCCGCAAGGCGCCCCTCATCCAACTGCACCTGCCCAAAGGGGTACATAGATAGCTGATGGATGGGGAACACCACCACCCCCTCTGTGCCCGCCTCTTTCAATGCCTGTAAGTCTGGAAAAAACAACAATTGGTCTTGAATGGTACGGTTCGTACTATCCCTCCAGCTTGTACGATACAACCGCCCGGAGCCTTCATGAAGTTGCAGTACATACAGGAACCGCTCCGACCTCCAATAATGATAGCAGCCTAGATCAAGCGATGAAAGCACTCCCTGAAACGCGTCAAACGAAAGGGCTTCGGAGAGGGTGTAGCGAAGTTGCCCGGCTTGTTCGGAGCGAGCTCGCGACCAGGCCTGTGCAATCGCAGAGGAAGGCTTTTCACCCTCCTCTGAATAGGGGTGCTGACTGGCAAGCCGAAGGGTCCGATATTTCCAATATGCGGGAGCAGATTGTTTTTGCTGAGTATGGAAATTCAAAAGCGCAATTTTGGCACCTTCAAACCACAGATAAGCTTCTTCAACCGAAAAATCCTGGCGTGCGTACTGTTGACGCAGGTAAAGGTGCTGCATCCCGCTGCTGATCAGGCCCTCCAGGTGCTGCTCCATCCATCCGGCTTCAAAAGGCGTGAGCGGAACGGCCTGTAATTGAGTTAAATGCATCTTCAATTCCCCATAGTAGCCCGTGGCCGCATTTATATTATCCACTGTGTGACGGTCCTGCAGCGCTAGTGAGGTATGCGTCTGAGCAAGTACAGCCAACAGTTTGAGTTTGTGCAAGCTGCCGCCTGATACTTTCGCCAGCCCAGCTTCAAAGTGCGAGATGGCAGATTCTGTGTCTCCGTTTTCAAGATCAAACTGCCCGAGTACTTCTTCTGCCAATGCTTTGACACTACCTGGTTCTTCAGACCGGCTGATTTTCTGCAAAATTTGCTGCGCCCGCGTTTGGTTATCCAATAAAGCATAGGAACGGGCCACAAAATACCTGGCGAGTAATCCTTCTGACCGCTCAGCGTACACTTTACTCCATTGCAGAGCGGTTTGAGCCTGCCCATGCAACAAAGCTATTTCTATAGCATTGGCCCAATCCTCTGACTGCAGGTCATTGGGTGCAAAGCCGATCCAGTCTCGAAAATGGAGAAGGGCGGGCTCGAACTGACCGAGCAACAGATAAGCCTTTGCAAGTAAGGGCGCTACGGATAAATCGATATTAGGGTTGCTCAGCGCCCGTTTGGCCATTTGCACCGCCAAAGCGGGCTGACCGGCTTTCAGTGCATCCTGAGCCAGTTCCAGAGCCGCTTCAGCCGCGAAGAGGTTTTGCATGCGCTCGTTGGCTTCAAATAAGTGGTAGGCTCTTTGGTAAGCCTGAGCGCGCTGCCCTTCAGGCAGCAACCTGGCTACCCGGCACCAAATGCGCCCCAAGGCCTCCGGGTACTGATTGGGGAAGGCCTTTAGAATATCAATAGCCTGTTGATAAGACGCCCGGGCTTGTGCAGGCTCATTCCTCTTTTCCAGGAGCATCCCTCTTTCCTCCCAAACATTAGCAAGTTCAGGGTGCCCGGCTTCATAGTATTGGGTCAAAATTTCTTCCGCTTCCTGCAGGAATGCGGCAGCCTCGGTGTAGGCACCTTGTTTACGAGTAGTGATCGCCATAAAAATATTGGAAGCAGCCGTTTGGGGGTGCCTTCGGGAAAACAAGTTCTCGCGAATATCAAAAGCCATGCGGTGGCACTCCATTGCATCCTCGTACCGCTCTGCTGCTTCGTAAACCTGCCCGAGCTTATGGGCTGCTTTTGCAGCTTCATCGTTATCACGGCTAAGGGTCTCTATACTTTGCCAAAGGGCTTTCTTGGCAGATTGCTTTGCCTCATCCAGCTGCCCTAACTCAATCTGAGCCTGGGTAATTTGATTTAGACAGGAAAAATAGTAGGGCCAGGATTGAGCAGCCTTATAAGACCCTGCGGCTTGCTCCAATTCCTCAATAGCAGCCTCGTAGTCCTGATTCAGCAACAGGGAAGCTGCCCGGTTCTGATGCTGAGCGGCAACACTTGCCGGCTGTGCATTCAGCACACCTAAGCTACTGATAGCCAATAGTATTAATACTGTTTTTCTCATAGTATGGACATGATCAATACATGTATTCATTCCTCATAGAGAGGAAGTGTCAATCAGGAAAACGGGCGTGTTGCCAAAGCTTGTTACTGCACATGTCCATGGGCTGCATAGGCAGTGGGGAGTAGGTGGATTTTGCCATGCTGGACAAGACCCGATTCATTAAAGTTAAGCTTTTTTTAGGACCCTGACAACCTACCCGCCACTGACCGGAGGGATAATAACAACTTCATCGCTCGGTCTTATTTCCTGATCGTCTGTCGCATAGCTTGTATTGATGGCAACAGAAAGAGCAGCCAATTTGGCGAAATCGGGGAACTGGCCCATCAGCTTGGACTTAAGGTCGCTGACGGTTGCTGCAGGCGGCAGTTCCATCGTTATTTGATGGCCCCCGAGTATATCTTTTGCAATGCCGAACGCAATAACCTGAATTTCCATTGTAGACTTCCTTTATCTTACCATTTGAGTGCCCTTTACAGTAAAAATGACACCAGAAGAACTCGCTTTTCCCATTCGAAGGCAGGTAAACTTAATTTCCTTAACAAAACATTAACACTTGTTAAGACCACATAAGATCAGGGCCCTGCAAGCCGGTACGAACTACTGAATGCCCTGCTGCATAAGGTATATTATTCTTTTTGCACTATGAATCATGGGGCTCATGCAGAACATTTGCCACCCCCTGCAAAACATATTTTTTCTCTACATGTGGTAACACCTTCAGCTCCGGGATGATAAAAAAAGGCAAGGATCGGCAAATCGTTGACTTTTAACCCCAAAGAGGATAGTTTTGCCCCATCAAATAAAGACACGCAAAGCGCCTGTTTGCATTTGATACATGTACGAAAACAAGAAGAGTGTAAAACTAGTTGCTAGCTCACGGCTGCTTTCCCGGCAGTCGTGGTGAGTGTAACGGTCTGCTATATGCAGCCCTGTTGCAGCTCGCGCTGCATATTTATAGGCTAAACCCTATGCAGTAAAGCTTCATGCAAAATAATTGAGCATGAAATTCCCATGGACAATCGTAGCTGTCCTGGCTGTGAACAGCCTGACTGCTACCCCTAAATCTGCCCCCTTTTCCGAAAGCTCAGACGCGTATAACGCTCGCTGGTCGGTTGCTATTGAAAATAAAGTCAAAGAGCGGATTCACCGCCTTGCTATCCCCTTCGAAGCAAAATACGACCAGGAAGTGCGCAATCGGATTAAAGATTACGTCACTGATGGCTACCGCGATACGGAGCTTATGTTAGGTCGTACTCCGGCCTTTTTCCCCATCTTCGAGCACTATTTGAGCTTGCACGGTCTACCACGTGAATTGCGCTACCTGCCAATTGTGGAGACGGGCCTTCAAACAAGAGCTTACTCTCACGCAGGCGCTGCCGGGCTATGGCAATTCATTCAGCCTACGGCACGGCTTTACGACCTGGAGGTCAATAATAAGGTTGATGAGCGGTACGATGTATATCGTTCCACTGAGGCGGCGGTGCTGATGCTCTCCCGTTTGCATAGCCACTACAAAGACTGGCCTTTGGTGCTTGCAGCCTACAACTGTGGTCCGGCGCGGGTCAATGCTGCTATTAAACAGGCCGGGAGCCGGGACTTCTATTTGGTTGCGAACTTCCTGCCGGAGGAGACGCGCCACTATGTGCCCCGTTTCATTGCGGCGGCTTACATCACCAATTATTACAGCCACCACGGCTTACAGCCAGACTTCCGGGGCGTCTTCAATCAGCCTATCAGTGGCATCAAACTCTACGAGCAGTTTACTTTCGGAGAAATCGCGCACGCCTCGGGCGTACCCCTAAGCGATATCCGCAAGCTCAACCCAGCGTACCGGTCTAACGTGGTACCTAAGCGGGAAGATGGCCACTTTCTGCTGCTGCCTGCTTCAGGAATGCCCAACTTGAAAACGCTAATCGCTACCCGCTCCGGAAAATATCAGATGGATTACCAGTTGCTGTACCCCAGCAGCTTCCAGATGACTTACAAAGTCCGTCCCGGGGAAACGGCAGCAGATATAGCCAAGCGATTCAATATCACGACGGCACAGATTCAGGAATGGAATCAGTTACCTGATGAAGAGGTGTTTGTGCATCAGGAACTGTCCCTCTATGTAACCAACGATAGCTCGGGCTATATCAAACCTTAAGAGCGTGTGGAAGTGCACTAAGACATAAATTCTCGCATAAATAAGGTTCAATAGTTGGAAGGCGCCCCCTTTGGGAGCGCCTTTTCTTTGTTGTTGAGCGCACAGGCATAGCATACAACACAAAAGCCCCTTGACTATCATCTAGTCAAGGGGCTTTGAAGTAAGATTGTAGCGTGAGAGTGACTTGAACACTCGACCTCAGCATTATGAATGCTGCGCTCTAACCAGCTGAGCTACCACGCCATATTGTCCCGGAAAACCGGGAAGACAACAAAATTTGATCGAAATCAAGCAGCATTCTGCTTTTTTTGCGGTTGCAAAGATAAATCTTTAAGCCTATTCCATGCAACCTTTTTTGCGAATATTTTTTCTAAAGACAAAAAGAAGCCATGCCAGACGAGCAGAAACTAAGCATACGGCCTGAGGTACCAACAAAAGATATTGAAAGTACAGCAGCAGAACGTTTTCAGAATGTGACCCTGCGGCCCGTGCTGAAACTCCAAAACACCCTGCTGCAAGCGGTTTTCCTGCACATGATGGACAAACGAAAGGTGCCTTTTCTGAAACAAGCCCCCAAAGCACAGGCGGCACAGATCGACCATAGCATCAGCAAAGACAAACGGTTACGCTTTCAACTGCTGGGCGTGGTGATTGGACAGTTTACCACCGGTGAATACGCGACGTTTTTACAATTTGAGCAAGAAGCTGTACGCCGCATCTTTACCATGATGGCGCAAAGGCTGAAAGACGAACTGATCAAAACCATTTAGGCCCACTGTCTGCCATTTTACTTTCGCGGGGGGCAAAAAGCAAATTGAGGCCCAGCCGAATGTGGCTGCTATTGCTGTCTTTGGGCCGGAAAACGGTCAGGATATTGTCCGTTGCAGCAAACAACTGCAAAGGGCCGGCTTTAAGCGTGGCATTGATGCCAAAATTGTCAAAACGGTTACTGCGCCAAGAGTAGATACCGCCTACATTCAGGAATGGCAACACCTCGAGGTTTGTTGATATGGCTGCTGCCGGATAGGTATTACCCCGGTACCATTCATTAAAGATCAATCCTCCTACCGTCCAGTTGTCGCGTAAACGCAGGGTGGCACTCAAGTAGAACCGGGTGGGTATTGTAGTGCGGAAACCCTCAGCAGATTCCTGCACTTCATAAATTTGCTCCAGTGTATCCAATACAGATCCAAAACTAGTGCTATCATCAAAAATACGCTGGGCGAAATCCAGCCCTTCGTATTCGTAGGTCCCTTTGAGGCTATAGTTGTTGACTTCTTCGTCCCAGTCGATGCCACCGATGTCCAGCACACTCGCAGCCAGCTCCAGCTTACCAAGTTTCACGTGCGCCCCCAGGTCGAAGGCAAAACCGGTATTGCCGGTAAACAGGTCTTCGGCCGAAAACGTACTGAAGTCGAAGTTCGTTTGAATATCGTCAAAGCCATCGTAGGTCAAGGCAGAAGCGGAATTGACCTGATAGTCGGCATCCAGTCTGAGCTGATAAATTTCGTCATCTGTCCTCAGGCGCAACTGACTGCGGCTGCTATTCACGCTACCTACACCTGAGAGCAACTTCGCCCGTCCACCGATCACCACGGCATCGCCGAGCTCTATCAGTGCGCCAATAGCAAACTCCTGATAACTCAACACATCAATGTCTGGCGCAAACTCAATTTCCTGCCCGATAAACTGTGCGTTACCCTGCCAGATGAGCTGTGGCAGGGTCTTGGGGTAGTCCATAAAAGCACTGAAGCGGAAAGTGTGAGAAAGGCTGAGCCCTAAAGGCCCAAAGCGAGCCCCCAGACTGAGGGTCTCGATATCCAGGTTTTCACGAATCACATTGCGATCCTCCATGTCCAGGATAGCCTGATCGACATTCAGCATCCGGTTCCCATTCCCGTCTTCTACAAATAAGGTGTTGTAGGTTAGGTTTTCCACCCGCAAACTATTGTAAACGCCGGGCAGCCCAATCACCATTTCATACTCCGGAAAAAGCGCCGGGTTTGTCTGATGCGCTTGCCAGGTGTGCCGCAAAAAGTGGGTGCTCAAATCCTGCTGAGCCAGCATAACCGCTGTCGGCAGTACCGCAAGCGCCACCGCTGCCAAAAGTAGCTTCATTCTCATTATAGTTCTTGATTTCAAAGGTTCAGGAATGGATGTGAGGGTGGTTGCCACGGCAAGAACGGGAATTCCGGGCGGGGAATTGCACAAATGCCTTAGCCACTTGCCGACAAAGTAAGGAGATTGCTGCTTATTCCAGGCTTGATTACACTGCCTTGGTGTGCTAACTAAACAGGAACCGTAGCATTAGCACGCACGCCTTTGACGAAGTACATGTCGATTAAGCCCTTATTCTTGGCCTGCACTTTGCCCCGGTATTCACAATCGAACTGATACTTGATCAGGTTGTAGGTCGCCTCAGAAATATTCACCCTGCCGGGCTGCCCGTTGGTTTCCATCCGGGAGGCTGTATTGACGGTATCCCCCCAGATATCGTAGGCAAACTTATTAACGCCCACTACACCTGCAACCACGGGCCCGGTATGCACGCCAATACGGGCTTCAAAATAAGGCTTGCCCAGGCGCATGCGCTCCTGCTTTTGTTCTTCGAGGTATTCCTGCATTTCGAGTGCAGCCTTGATCATGCTTGCGGGCATTGTCTTGCGGTCATTCAGGCCGGAAGCGCACATGTAAGCATCACCAATCGTTTTGATCTTCTCAATCTCCGGGTAGTTGCCAATGATGAAGTCAAAGCCTTTGAAGCAGCGGTCCAGCTCTTCGACCAGTTCTTCCGGAGAAAGCTGCTCGGATATCCTGGAGAAGTTCTTAAAGTCGCTGAACATCACCGACACCTCCTCGTACTTCCGGGTTTGAGCTTTACCGTACTCTCGTAGTTCCTCTGCGATGTTGGCCGGCAGGATATTGAGCAGAAGCTCATTGGAGCGCTCCTTTTCCTGCTCGATCACTCGGTTTTTGTCCTTGAGCTGCCGGCGGTTGCGGCGGCTGATGAGAAAGAGGACCAGCAGAAGAAGGGTCAGCAAGATACCGGAGCCAGCCAGGATCATGAGTTGGTCCCGTTGCTCCTCGTTGCGTTCGGCTTCCCGCCGGCTGCGCTCCGCTTCCAGCTTCGCCTCCGCAAGGTCTGCTTTCTGCGCCTGTAGCACGGCTTCCCGCTGGGCCTCTGTAGCAGAAAGTTTTTCGTATTTCTTTTTGTTAATCTCAGCCAGGGAGTCTGCTCTTAATTTTGCGGCAGACACATCTGCCAGGCGTTCTTCTTTTTGGCTGACCTCCTGCTCTACCTCCTTCTTTTCCTTTACCAGGCGTTGTTGCTGCTGCTGTAGCTGATCCCGGTCAGTAGAAAGGAGGTCTTTCTCATCTGAAAGGCGGTTGATTTCCGATTGCAGCCGCTGCCGCTCCTGATCCAGAGCGTTGCGCTGCTGCTCGTATTTGCGCTCCAGGTCACTGATACTCGTCCCGTTTTGGCTGAAGTAATTGAAGGCTTCCTCTACAATCTGGTACGCTTTGCGGTAATTGCGGTCCTTCTCTGCCAGGCGGCTCCGGCGCTCTACGCTTTTGATGATCAGATCAGAGTCGCCTGCTTCTTTGGCCTTCGCCAGCGCAGTACGGTACCAGACCTCGGCGTTGCGCTCATTGCGGTCGCGTTCATAACCCCGGCCCACCAGAAAAGCAGCTTCCGCGCCCATATTGGCATTATTGATATCCGTGGCGAGCTGATAGGCACGCTTGGCATATTCGATAGAAGTCTCGGTGTTGCTCCGCAGGTAGGCCTCTGCCAGATCATAGGTCAGGTACATTTTCTCTTTAGTACTGCCAGCCTCCTGCAACTGTTTCTTCAGGTCTTCGATAGTGTTCTGGCCGAAAGCCAAACCAGCAAAACAGCAAAAAGTAAAAATGATTAATAGCCTCATAGAAAGAAAAGCAAACTTTTGTACCGGCAGCAATTCGCAACCGGCTTAAACATCAAAGCCTGCAGGCATCAGCACCCTACAGGTATCAGGTCAAATAGAGAAAACAAAAATACAAACTCCCGGCTAGAAAAGAAGGAAAACCCTATAATGATGAAAATCATAAATACGCTATGACAGAAGTCAGTCGACCGCAAACACCTTTTGCTCATATTAGCAGTGTAAAAGCCAATTGCCTCATTAATACGAAAAAACTAAAGCAATGAACGTCCTAGATCCTGTCAAAAGTATCATGACCACCAAGCTCATCACCGTTAGTACGGGCGATAAGCTGACCTCCGTGAAAGAGGTTTTTGACAACAACCGCATCCACCATGTACCTGTAGTACGCTACAAGGAACTCGTGGGCATTATCAGCAAAACTGACTTTATGCACTTCCTGCGCGGCTTCAACCGCAATCAGGAAGACCGCTTTGTGAACGAGGCGCGCATGCGCGCTTATAACGTAGAGGACATTATGACGAAAGGTATTGCCAAGCTTTCGCCTGATGACCGCATCAATGTAGCGCTGGAGGTATTCCTGGAGAACCGCTTCCACGCAGTGCCCGTTGTGAACGAGAATGACGAGCTCGAAGGTATCCTGACCACCTTTGACATCATCAAAGCTGTTGCTCAAACCAAAGTTACGCCAGAAGAAATCCTGGAAAGCAAGAAACAACATTAGCGCTGTTGGGCGCAGCTTCTTATGATGCACCTGCCTGCGCCCGCTTGGTTTCACAGGCGGGCGCAGTGTTTTCGATTATTCCTAATTGATTAAAATGTCCTGGCCTTATGAGAAAAATATTGGTGCCCACAGATTTTTCCGCAATCGCCGCTAATGCCTATCAATTCGCACAGGAGATTGCACAGCGGCAAAACGCGGAGGTAGACATTATGCATGCCTACCATCCATCCTTTGATTATTCCAACCCTTACCTCGATATGCCCGCTGCGGAGTTCGACAGTATTAAGCGCGAGCTCCTCGATCAGTTTATCGAAGGGAACACTCTTGGTGACGGTGCAGTAGCGACTATGCCCAAACCTATGCTGAATATCGGCTTTGCGTCTGAGGAGATCGTCCGAATGTCCAAGGACTATGATCTCATCGTTCTGGGCACAACCGGTGAGGGCAACCTGCTGGAAAAAGCGTTTGGCAGCGTTTCCACCTACGTGGCGCGGTTTGCCCACTGCCCGGTGCTGCTCGTGCCCGGCGATTGCCGGTGTGGCAATTTCGAGGAAGTAGTCTACGCCAGTAATTATCAGGCGGCTGACGAAGCGATGGTGAAGAAGCTGCTGACCATCACCGGCCCTGAAATCAATAACGTCCACTTCGTTCATGTCGATAACGAAACCCAGTCGCCTTATCATGTAGAAGAGGTGCTGTACGAACAGGCACAGCTTTACGGCACGGCAACCATTGGGTTCAACTCCGTCGAAATAGAATGCCCGAATGTACAGGAAGGTATTGTGCAATACGCCTGCGATACCCATGCCGACCTGATCGTCATGGGCACGATGCACCGGAAGTTCCTCGAGCGCCTGTTCCATAAGAGCGTGACGCAACAGGTGGTGTTCCATACAACGGTACCTCTGCTTATCATGCACTACGATGATTAGTGCCCGGTAACTCGTTAATCACTAGGCTTGATGGCAGAGCTCCTCCCGGGGCTCCGTCATACAGTAAACTTGATGCGTCGGGTCAGTGCAGTGGGAAAAATGAGCTATTTTAGAGCGTGTTGGGACTTTAGTAATCGGCCTGCAAACTACACTTTTTTGCTTATACTTCGTCCCGAAAATCCTTCCCGCAAATTGCGGGACAGGCTATTTAGCTAAGGCTAAACTCCGGTTTTCGTGCCTCGTCTAACCAAAAAATTGTTAGTTTTCGACTAGAAGACAA
>NZ_JAVJSK010000142.1:0-45684 GCF_040219495.1 Phaeodactylibacter sp.
TGAGCTTAGCGGGCTAAGTGAAGGTTTAATTTCGACGTCAGGTTCTTAAATCCTTGAAAATAAGGAAGCATCAACCCTTTTATTTTCTTTCATTCGGGATATTCGTTTTTTACCCAATGAAATTTCCCAACAAGCTCTAAAAATCCAGCTGCATGCTAATGGTGCAAAAGTTGGGAGAAAGGTAAATAAGGAGTTACTCTTCCGACTTTTCCTCTTCCGGGTATTCAATACGCACATGATGCACACTGCGCATGAGCTGCTGAAAAACCGTTTTGCAGGTTTCCAGCTCAGAGAACGTCAACTCGGAGTCTTCCAACTGCCCCATCGCAATCTTCCCGGTAATAATCTTGTCAATCAGCTCCAGCAGGGCAGCCTCTGTGGGGTTTTTCAGGCTCTTGCAGGCCGCCTCTATGCTATCGGCCAACATGAGAATGGTTTCTTCTTTCGTGACCGGCTTAGGGCCAGGATAACGGAACTCCTGCTCGTCGACCTCCTCTTCAGGATGGTCCTTGATGTAGTTGCGGTAGAAATACTCAACCCGGGTAGTCCCGTGGTGGGACTTAATGAAGTCGATGAGGAGATTCGGCAGCCGGGCTTTCTTTGCCATTTTCACCCCTTCCGGGACGTGGCTGATGATGATCTTAGCGCTTTCCTTGTCTGAAATATTCAGGTGGGGGCTTTTAACACTCTGGTTCTCGATGAAAAAATCCGGTTGCAGGGTTTTGCCAACATCGTGGTAAAGCGCGGCTACCTTTACGAGCAGGTGATTGGCACCGACGGCCCGGGCGGCCTCCTCAGAGAGGTTCGCCACCTGCAGGGAATGCTGCAACGTACCCGGTGCTTTATTCGCCAGCTGCCGGAGCAGTGGCCGGTTCATATCCGATAATTCCACCAGAGAAATGGCGGAAGTAAAGCCAAAAAAGCGCTCCAAAAGTGGAATGAGCGGATAAGCCAGCAAGGTCATAAAAGCACTAATGCCCAGCCAGGACAGCACTGACAGGTCAATGTCTTCATAGCTGCCTTCCTGAATGAGGGAAAGCCCGGCGTACCCCAGGAAGTAGACCACGAAAATATATAGTATGGAGTAGAAAAATCGCGTCCAGTCGCGGGTATCCACATCACTCAGCAGCACTACGATGCCTGCCAGGATTTGCAGGAACGTGAATTCATACCCCAGGGAAGACAGGAAACTGGCCAGCAGTATCACCACCAGGTGGGTGAATAGCGCGAGTTGCTCATCGTAGAAGTTCTTGATGACAATAGGGACAATACAAAATGGGATCATGTAGGTGCTCAGCAGCGCCACCTGCTCAACGGCATACACCAGATAGCTAAAGGCCACCAACCAAAGCATAATGAATACCAGCTTATTGAACCGGGAAAAGACGGCTTGCGCATACAGGCGTACGTACAGCAGAAAAATACCGATGATGAGCGTCGTCAGCAGGGCATACCCTGCCAATACCCCTGTGTAAGACTGTTCATCGGTGACTTCCTCCCGGTATTTCGATTTGAAAGACGCCAGTTTAAGGTAAATCTCTTCTGTGATGTAGCCGTTTTCGGTGACGATGAGATCCCCCTTGGAGACCCGCCCGCGGTAAAGCCCCACCTGACTGAGCTCCTCCGACAGCAAACGCTCGCTCAGGGTGTCATTGAAAAACATATTGGGCGCAATGGAGGCTTCCAACAACCCGTACAGGAAGTCGGATTCCGCTAATTTGCTGTAGGGCAGGGATTCTGCAAGGGAAGCCGCAGCCTCCGGCACCGTCGTCAGGTTCTCTAAAGTTTGAGGGTGGGTAGTATTGCCCTGTAGCACATTCACCACGAAGTCGTTCGGCTTGTCCTTGTGCACGGGGGCCAGCTCCGTTATGCCCGAATCATAAAGCCCCTGCAGCAGGGTTTTGCCGAAGGACCGGTAATCATCCGGGTGCTTGGTCACATCCGGGAACTGCTCCGCTTTGACTTCCGAGAGTTGGGCATCAAACCGTTGCTGGAAGCCAGCGATTTGTTCTTCCGTAATGCTTGGGAGCACCTCGTAATAGGGCGAAAAGTTATCCCGGATCCTGGCGCGTTCCTCCTCGATTTCCTGTTCGGGCTTGAGGATCGCGAAATCAAAGGGTGCCCGCAGGTCCTCATAGCGCCAACGCTGCCCCTTGTCAAATTCATATTTGAACTTCACATTATTCGGGAACAGGAAGCTGATGATCGCCACCACACCAGCCACCATCAGGTATTTGACTAGTGTGGGCAGCCCCTCTATCGTCGATTTCCATGCACTCATAGGCGTAAAGATACGGATTTAGAACTTGTTGGCGCGGCACTCTTTGGAGCAATTCGCTGACCAGGCAGCAACAGTGCCTTATTACTGTTTACGAGGTGCCCAGACGACTTCCTCCACACCTTTGGAGTAGCCAATGAAGCGGGCCAGTATAAACAGGTAATCAGAAAGGCGGTTGAGGTACTGCAACACGACCGGTGCCACACGGGACTCCTGGTCCAGAGCAACAACCAACCGCTCCGCCCGGCGGCATACGCAACGGGCGATATGCGCACTGGAAACTGCCGGATGCCCGCCCGGGAGGATGAAGTTCTTCAGTTCCGGCAGAGTCTTGTCCATCTCGTCCATGGCGGCTTCCAGAGCTTCGATGTCTTCGGGTTGAATATCCGGTACTATCATATCCTTATCCGGGTCAGAGGCCAGATTGGAACCGATGGTAAACAGGCGGTCCTGAATGGCTTTTAGCAAGGCGCGCACTGTTGGTTCTGTGAACTGATCGCGCACCATGCCGATGTGGGCATTCAGCTCATCAACGGTACCGTAAGACTCAATACGCAGGTGGCTTTTGGGCAGGCGTTTGCCGCCGAAAAGCCCCGTGGTGCCCGCATCGCCGGTTTTGGTATAGATTTTAAATCCCATGATTGGTTGTCGTTTTCATGGATCAACAAGCGGGCCGGGCAGGAGGTTCTAAAAAAGAAGGCCTGGAAGCGTATAAGGCTGGTTGGGCGGCCGGTTCATAAAGCCCCCCACACCCTCTTAATCCTGATTGTAACGGTGGGTGGGGTCACTGGCTTTGACCACGTTATCATTGCGCTCGTCGACTTCCACGGCACCATCCCGGAGCCGGACCATACGGTGGCAATGCTCAGCAATATCCGGCTCGTGCGTCACCAGAATTACGGTATTGCCCATTTCGTGAATGCGCTCAAGAATCCCCATAATCTCAATGGAAGTTTTGGTATCGAGGTTACCGGTCGGCTCATCCGCCAGAATAATAGAAGGCTTATTCACCAGCGCCCGGGCGATAGCCACCCGTTGCCGCTGCCCGCCCGATAGCTCATTAGGTTTGTGGTCCACCCGGTCGCCCAGGCCCACTTCCGTGAGCACCGCGCGGGCCCGTTCGAGGCGGGCCGACTTCGACTGCCCGGCGTAAACCAGAGGCAAGGCGACATTTTCCAGTGCGGAAAGGCGCGGGAGCAGGTTGAAGGTTTGGAAGACAAAGCCAATTTCCTTGTTCCGGACCTCTGCCAGGTCGTCATCCTCCATAGTAGAGACGTTGACGCTGTTGAGCCAGTACTCGCCACTCGTTGGGGTATCCAAACAGCCCAGGAGGTTCATCAGCGTGGACTTCCCCGAGCCCGATGGGCCCATTAGAGCCAGGTATTCGTTGGGTTGGATCTCCAGGTCAATTCCGCTCAAAGCATGTACCTTAGTGGTACCCATGGTGTAGGTTTTCGTAAGTCCCTTAACTGCTATGATGGGCTGCATAAATGATTATTTTTTTGCCGTCTTTGACGGAATTACTTTGGGTACCCGGAAGTAAGCTCCATCCTGATCAGGAGCGTTTTTCAAGGCAGCGGTCCGGTCCGTTTGCCCGCGGATGGTGTCTTCCCGCATCACATTAACATCTTCGTTGATGTAAGTCAGCGGGGCAACGCCCTCTGTATCCAGCTCCTCCAGTTGCTCGACCATCTCCAGAATACGGTTGAGGTCTTCGCGGATACCGGAGCGCTCGGAGGCAGAAAGTTGCAGGCGGGACAATTGTTCCAGCTTCAATATTAAGGACTCGTCAATTTTCATAAAAAATTATTAGATGGTTGACCCTAATTCATCGGTAAACAACTCTTTATGCTCTAAGAGCATGTTTGACGGAAAAACCAGGCTCCAATTTGGCTCCGGGGCTTTTCCGGATTTAGCCACAACTGCCTTTACATCAGTGGCTTGTCTGACTTTAAGAAGCCCAAAGTGCTACTTTTTATTTCTTTTTCGCCCCTAACAGTAGCCGATTGAACCGGATTATTTCCGCTTTCTTTTATATTTTCGCAGGAAATCCTGAAGAAAATGAGCGAAAACAGCGCGAAGCCGCCGCCAAATATAAAACATATTGCTATAGCCGGAAACATCGGAGCAGGCAAAACCACGCTTTCGGAAAAACTCGGCCATCAATTCGGTTGGGATGTCCACTATGAATCAGCCAATGACAACCCTTACCTGAGCGACTTTTACGAAGATATGCAACGTTGGTCATTCAACCTGCAGGTCTTCTTCCTCAACAACCGTTACCAGCAAGTCCTGAAAATCCTGGCGGGCGACCGGACGGTGGTACAAGACCGCACCATATATGAGGATGCTTATATTTTTGCGCCCAACCTGCACGATATGGGGCTGATGTCTACCCGCGATTTTCAAAACTACTTCGAACTATTCAAGACCATGTCTTCCCAGATTCAGCCCCCTGACTTGCTGATCTACCTTAAGGCCAGCATTCCGACCCTGGTGGAGCATATTCAGGAAAGGGGGCGCGACTATGAAGGCAACATGAGCCTGGACTACCTCAAGCGGCTCAATGAGCGTTACGAAAACTGGATCAGCGGCTATAAGGATGGCAAACTGCTCATCATCAATGCCGACCACGTAGACTTCATGCACAATCCGGAAGACCTGGGCGGTATCATTAATCAGGTTAATGTAGAGCTGCACGGTTTATTCTAACCAATTCCTTACCTTTGCGGCCTTATCAGGCATTTGACAGGTGGCGCAGTTGCCGCCTGTCGATTACGTTACTTTCAATCAAATACTCTATATGGCACTTAAGGCGGGTATCGTAGGGCTTCCCAACGTCGGAAAATCCACCCTTTTTAATGCACTGACCTCTGCCAAAGCACTGGCGGCTAACTATCCATTCGCAACGAAAGACCCCAACGTTGGCGTGATTACCGTTCCTGACCCGCGGCTGGATAAACTCTCGGAGCTGGTAAACCCCCAAAAGGTGCAGCCCACTACGATCGAGATCGTCGATATCGCCGGTCTGATCAAAGGGGCCAGTCAGGGGGAAGGGCTCGGCAATCAATTCCTGGCCAATATCCGGGAGGTTGATGCTATCGTGCACGTGGTGCGCTGTTTTGATGAAGGGAATGTGGTGCACGTTGACGGCAACGTTGATCCGGTACGCGATAAAGAAACCATCGATACCGAACTGCTCCTCAAGGACATTGAGACGGTTGAGAAGCAGGTCGATCGCTTAAAGCGGCAGGCCAAGAGCAATAACAAGGAGGACCTGAAAAACCTGGAGATCAGCCAGAAAATCATGGCCCACCTGGAAGACGAAAAGCCCGCCCGTTCGATTGAGCTGGATGAAGCCGGACAAGCCCTGCTTAGGGAAATGTTTTTGCTGACCGCCAAGCCGATCCTGTATGTCTGCAACGTAGAAGAAGATGCCGTGAATAGTGGCAATGCCCACGCCGAGCGCTTCAAAGCCGCTGTGGCAGGCGAGCCCGCTGAGGTGATCCTGGTGAGTGCCGCTATCGAAGCTGATATTGCGGAGCTGGAGACCAAAGAGGAACGCATGGAGTTCCTGAATGACATGGGGCTGGAAGAGCCGGGCGTCAACCGGGTCATCCGTGCCACCTATAAGTTGCTCAACCTCATTACCTACTTCACAGCCGGAGAGAAAGAAGTCCGCGCCTGGACCATTCAGGATGGCTGGAAAGCACCACAGGCAGCCGGTGTGATCCACACCGACTTTGAGAAAGGCTTTATCCGTGCAGAGGTAATCAAGTACAACGACTACGTCAAGCTGGGCTCAGAGCAAGCCGTCAAAGAAGCGGGGAAAATGGCGGTAGAAGGCAAAGAATATATTGTCACCGATGGTGATGTCATGCACTTCCGTTTCAACGTATAATGCCGGAACTCCAATACTACATCATCAATAAACCCTATGGGGTGCTCAGTCAGTTTACGCGGGAGCACCCTGACCACCGTGTGCTGGGCGATGTGTATAATTTCCCGAAGGATGTTTACCCGGTGGGGCGGCTGGACAAAGACAGTGAAGGCCTGCTCCTGATTACCAATGATAAATCCCTAACGCATCAGCTGCTCAACCCTTCATTTGCCCACCCCCGGACTTACTGGGTACAGGTAGAAGGGACTCCTACTCCGGAAGCCTTAAAACAGCTGCGCAAGGGCGTATCTATCCGGGTAAAAAAGCAAACGTATCAGACCCGTCCGGCGGTTGTCACCCTTTTTGCCTCACCTCCTCCCCTACCCGAGCGTGACCCGCCCGTCCGCTTCCGGAAAACGGTGCCCGACAGCTGGCTTACCATCCAACTGACCGAAGGCAAAAACCGTCAGGTACGGCACATGTGCGCGGCGATAGGCTATCCTGTACTGCGGTTGGTACGTACCAAGATACAACAGCTTAGCCTCGAAAGTCTGAAGTTGCCCATTGGTGGGGTGAAGGAACTCGAACGGGAAACGGTTTACCGGCTGACGGGTATCAAGCCGTAGATTCGCCGGCAGGGGCTGAAGATGATTTGGGGAAAAGCCCAAGTGTACGTAAATCCTGCCGGACCCAAATCCCCCAGAGCAAAATGAGCAGCGGCATCACCACCACTACGAGTGTATTGTAGTAAAAAGCCTCCGCAAAGTCGAGGTGCATCAGGTGCATGACCGCCCGGGTGAGCCCACAGGCATAGCATTCCACATCAAAAAGCAGGCGGGAGACACAAACGGATTGCCCGTCGTCGAAGAAATCGGCGGGCAGGATCCAAAGCACAATGGGTAAGGCCAGCATTGCTGCCAGCCTTACCTTTGCGAATAATTTTTGCTTAGAGGGTTGGGTCATAAGCACTTCCATCTGCAGGGCCAAGATCGCCCATTACAATACGGATAAGATCGATTAGCGCCCAAACACCACAGCCACCCAGCGTCAAGAGCTGAATAATACCAATGGTAGTGTAGCCCAGATAGAACCGGTGGATGCCAATACCTCCAACTAAAAGAACGAGCAGCAATGCCACTAGCTGACTTTTCGGCTTGCCCTCTTTATTGCCTTTGCGCAACTCTTTCTTCACGGCTTTCTGAGCCGCTTTCAGCGCAACAATTTCCTTGAGGTTCAGCTTTTCGCCTGTTTCCTGGCGGATTTGCTTTGGGGTCAGGTCCAGGAACTCGTCAATAGTGAGGCTTTCCAAACCGTTCATTTCCAGGCCAGCAGCTTCGGCAGAGGTCTGGATTTTATCCTGATCGGTCACCTTTACCACGAACGCGTGGGCTGGCTGAACCGACAGGAACGCCACTACTAAGACAAGAATGGGTAAAACAAGCTTTTTCATAATTTCAATAGGGTTAATGGATGATTAAAATTCTTTCTGTCGGACATAACTTTAGAGACCAAGCCATACCGACTCAGCTATACGATCTTGTATTTTCTGTTAGAAGGACTGGAAAACCAGAGATTATTCAGAGTACAGACCTGAAATTCAGGTAGGAAGTTGCACGTTTGCGTATCAAATTTATGTATTGGCTTTTAATAATGCAAATACCGGGCTATGAATTATCAATATTTGCGTTCAGCGCTCGGGAAATGCATTGTTAGGTGAGCTGCCAATTGATGGCTGTCTGACCCTGTTCCTGCAAGTAAACATTAGCTTTAGAGAAGTGCGCGCTGCCAAAATAGGCGCCGCCGGCCAAAGGAGAGGGATGAGCGGCCTCAAGGATCAAATGTTTTTTGCGGTCGATGAGGCTTTTTTTCCGGCGGGCGAAACCGCCCCACAGCATAAAGACCAAACCCTCGCGCTGTTCTGATAACTTTCGGATAACGGCGTCCGTGAAATCCTGCCAGCCAATTTTTCGGTGAGACCCGGCGGATTTATGCTCTACGGTCAGCATGGCATTGAGTAGAAAGACGCCTTGTTCAGCCCATTGCGTGAGGTCGCCGTGGTCAGGAGGGGACAACCCGAGGTCAGACTGTAGTTCTTTATAAATATTGCGCAGTGATGGCGGCACCCGCACCCCTTTGGGCACCGAAAACGAAAGCCCCATGGCTTCCCCGGGATTGTGGTAGGGGTCTTGTCCAAGCACCACCACTTTGACCTGATCGAAGGGGGTCGTATTGAACGCATTGAATATGAGGGAACCGGGTGGGTAGATTTGCTTTCCAGCTGCTTTTTCTTTTTTCAGGAAGGTAGCAATGCTTTGGAAGTACGGCTGCTCAAACTCCTGAGCGAGCACCGCTTTCCAGCTTTCTTCAATTTTGACTTGGCTCATGCGATTGACAGATCGTTTATTAAAGCATTCTGGAGCACATTCATTATGCAGATCAAAGGCGAATAGCCTTGATGCGATAATGAGGCGTTCATAAGCCCTGGTTTGGAACAAGAGCAAGCTCCCAAACGCACCTAGTATTGAACGGAGGAGAAGCCATCAGCGCCGGTATAATGCCCGGTTGTTATTTGGAGTAGTTTCTCCAGCGACTGTTCCAGTAATTGCCGTTTGGTCCAAAGCAGGTCATGCTTACGCCCATCCAGCAGTTTGAGCTCCAAAAACGAAGCATTCACCAACCGCTCTTTGGCGAATATAGCATTTTCAGGATAGATCAGGTTATCGGAGTCCCCGTGCAGTACGATGGCCGCACTCTTGATACGGCCCCAGAGCCCTGCCATGGAGTCAAGCTGCATTTTGTGGCTCAGTTTCTCCATATTAGCTACATGTATCGACCCCGGCAACAGCCACTGGAAAGGCCAGTGTTTAGTGATGTGCGTAAACAGGAAGGTTTTCTCTTTGCCCGGCATGAGAGAAGCCGACTGCAAAAGGAGGCCGTCCACCAGGTCGGGGAAGTCCATCGCAATGCGGGCTGCAACGGTCCCTCCATAGCTCGATCCATGCAAAATAACAGAAGGGTGCTGCCCCCGTTTTTGCCGAATCACTTCGGCAATCAAAGCCGCTTGCTTTTTAACGGAAATCTCAGGCGACCCATAGCCAGAGTAGCCATAGCCTGGCCGGTCCACCGCCATGAGTTTGGCTTTGCCCAGCAAGCTGCTATCCCTCAGGAAAGTCCGCCAAAAGGAAGAAGAGCTCGGCGCACCATGTATGAAAACAATCAAAGGCATGGAATCCCGCCCGATTTCCAGGTAACGCAGCTCCCGGTCTTCTGTTATCAGGGTACCAAACTCTGCATTCAGACCAAGAGGGTTGTCTGCCAGTATCCGCTCATAAGTAGGCGTGCTAATCCTCATTTCCATGAAGTTGTAGCCATAAATAAGCAGTAGGAAAAAGGCGAATGAGAAATATATTCTTTTCTTTTTTACAATTTTCTTCACGGGATTATCGATTAAAACCTAGTGTATTGCAGTAAAACTTAATAACTTCTCTTTAAACAGGAAAGCCGGGGCGATGGTTCTCCCCTTTAGAACTTGTTGACCGATAAGGAAAAAAACAGTATCTTTGCAATCGCAAAAAACGGTCCCATAGCTCAGCTGGATAGAGCACCTCACTTCTAATGAGGCGGTCGCAGGTTCGAATCCTGCTGGGATCACGAACGTAGGTTGTTGGTTGTCAAATGACAACCACAACTTACCTACAATCAACGGATTGAGCGCGAAAACGCAACTTTTGACTATCAACGGATAGTCTGCTTTTGTACTGGTTTTTGTATTGAAAGGGTTATTGATCCGCAATTACTTAACCTTTCAACTTAATCAGTCATGGCAACGCATTTCAAAAAGATCAAATTCTCAGTGGTCTACAATCGGAACAACATCTTAAACCAGGATGGGGAAGCCCTCATTCAGGTCCGGGCCTACTCTCCAGCAGAGCAGCGCACCCGGTTTTTCTCTACCGGCATCTACATCGAGCCGGACCACTGGGACACCACTCACCGCCGGGTATCAGAAAGCCACATTTCCGAGCTGCACCTAAACGACCTGATCCACGAACAAATTAAGGGCTACAAAAAACGGGAGTTGGAACTCCTTCAACGGTTTGGAGCGGCACCGCTGCGACTGTTGGAAAATCCCGCAGCTGAGGATGCGCCCGACCTTAATCCCTATCTGACATTCACGGAGTTTTTTGAGCGGGAGATCGAGCGCCCGGAACTTCAGGAAAGCACCAAGCGTCAGCACCGGGTAACGCTGCGATACCTCAAGCGGTTCCAGGCGAACGTGCTGTTCTCAGATTTGAAGTATTCCTTCCTGTCGTCCTTCAACAAATACCTACTCTCCCACCCCATGGGATTGAATACCGCGTTCCGGCACCATAAGTGCTTGCGCACTTACATCAACCTGGCTATCAAGCACGACTATCTGCCTATAGATGGCAACCCGTACCGGAAGTTCAAGCCACGGCAGGAAGAACCCCACCGCGAGTACCTGACCGAAGCCGAGTTGCACCTCCTGGAGCAGCTGGAGATCCCCTCCGGTTTCAAGTACCTGGAGAAGATCCGGAACATGTTCTTATTTGCCTGTTATACCGGGCTAAGATTCGGGGATGTGGTGAAGCTGGCCCGGAAGCATATTGAAGAGACGGCAAAGGGAATGCAGATCACGATGCGGATCGAGAAGACCCGCAACAAACACACCATACCGCTGTGGCTGCTATTCAAGCGGGACAGCATCCAATGGAGCAAGCCGGAACAGATCATTCGTGACCGCCTGGCAGAGCAGAGACTCGACAACCGGAAGGACTTACAAGCCTTCCCGCTGTTCAAGCTCACCAACCAATACACCAACCGTTGCCTGAAGGAGCTGGCAGGGCTTGCCGGGATAGATAAGCAGCTGAGTTTTCACGTCAGCCGGCGCACCTTTGCAACGCAGATGGCACCACGGGTACAGATGCCAGTGCTGCAACGGCTGCTTAATCATTCCACGCTGGATATGACTAAGATTTACATTCGCCTGGCTAACTCGCAGGTGGAACGGGAACTCGAAAAAATTGAATGGCAGTAGATGGCTAAGGAAAAGAAAATAGGGATTCGATTCTATCTGAATGACCGGCTGAAGCCTAAAATGATCGCTGGAAAAGAAACCTTTCCTGTGTATTGTCAGATCACATTTAACAGGAAAAACATCCAGTGCAACGTCCCACTAATCTATAAAGGTGGAACTTTGACAAAGCAGGAGTTCTTACAAGCGACTGAATTAGCCACCTTGCCTGAAGTAGCGAACCAACTTCAGCTATTTGAGGATAAGGCCCGGAAGGTCATTCGAATTGAGTACAAGCATTACAAAGACCGGTTTACCCTCAAAGGGTTTGCCGATGACTTGTACCATTACGATTCCCCCCTATTTGTCTTACTGGAAAATCAGTTGAAACGTGCTGTAATCGAATTTGGCGAAGCCACAGAAACGATTGCCCCGGATTGGTACTCTCTTTGGGCCATACTGGAAATATTAGGCAAAGAAGATGTACTTCAGTTCCTATCCAGTTTACCAGATGACCTGCAAATAAGCCTGAAGGCTTTTGTCTATTTGTCGGGCTACACCGGCAGAGAATGGCAGGAAGATGCACCGGTGACAACTGCACTAGATTGGTTTACCACGCCTTTAGCTCAACACTTTTCTGAGTTCTTACTCAACCACACCCCTATTGTGACCGATGCGCAAAAACGGGGATTAGGGTTCTTCAAAAATGAATCCGCGAAGTCTATCGTATGGCAATGCCTGTTTTTTTTCGATGTGGGAAAAGCAGATATTCCTTTGATTATCAAATGGGTATCAATGACAGTAATTCGGTAGATGTTTTTTTATCAAAAATGTGCGTATAAAATTACGCACACTAAACGTACAAGTTGTATATTTGATAACGAAAGCGGATTCATTAACCCTATTTTTTCTTATCACTAAAACAGTACGATGTATGAATGTCAACCTTTCAAAAGCCGTCAGGCAAGCCCGCGAAAAGCTGGCAGCGGTGACGGCAGACCTAACGGAATTGGAGGCCGTGATCGAAGACGCCAACAAGCAAGGCAAGCCAGTCACCGAAATTGTCGTCATGGAAGAAATGTGCGACATATTGCAGGTTTCTATGCCAACAGTACGGCGATACCACAAAGACGGCAAGCTGGAACCCTCCTACCGGAAGGGCAAACAGATTTACTGGCTACGGTCAGAGCTAAAGCAAGTATTGCGCAATTCGTAACCATCATTAAAAAAGCCCACTCCGAGCGGACACTCGAAGCGGGCTATTCACAATTTAAAATTGTAAATGACTATGACAAATTTAAGGAATTTCGACGTAACTCCCATTATGAACAAGATCAGCGAGTATGCACCCTTTGCCCTACTCATTATGGCAATCGGCACCTTTGTGATTATTGGCATCTTCCGCACCGACTACTACAGTCATTTATTTGAAGTCCGGTTTGAACCCTGGGCTGCTATGGCCATGGCCGTTTTTGCCGCATTCATCGAGGAAGGTGTTCGCCTGGCATTGCTCATTTCCTCTATCCGCGACTTCAGCGACAATAAGAAAGGTAACGGTTGGTTGGGCCTGATCGCTTCAGTGGCTTTAGTCTGGCATGAGATCACTACCGCCACGCACGTAGCCGAGCTATGGGCCGGAAGTCAGATTGCAGATGTCAGCGTCTACAAAGGTTGGTTTGTGTTCTTCATCCTGGTTGGTCTGATACTGGAAATCCGGTTGATCCTCACCAGTCAAAACACAAGCCTGGGAAACCCACAGCGCCGGTCAAGCCGTCCGGCAGCATCCAGCAACGGGCACCAGGTGCCAGCCTACAGCAACGGCACCCAATAAAGCCTGTGGCCGTTGTGCCACAAAAGCATTGCAAACAGTGTCATTCGGCTATGCTGGAGAGTACGCCGAACCGGAAGTTCTGTTCTAAACGATGTAAGAATACGTACTACCGCAACCGGCGTAATGAGCCAGCCACGGCCCTGTAAGTGAATGCAGTACACTTTATTTTCTACCACCATGCCGGGAGTATTGATCACTCCCGGCACTAAACTCTTATTGTCTATGAATTGCCATAATTGCGGAAAAGAGATCAAGCGAGAGAATGACCCTGCAAATCAACCGAAAATGGAACAGGGAAATGAAGTATTGAAGCTAATCGCAGAAATCAGGGAAAACCTCAGAAGGATAATGCGGGAAAAAACGCCTACAGAGGAAGACAAGGAGGGACTGACCTTGAAATTATAGGGCTGCTTATACCCTGAATAATCTTATTACCGAACTCAAAGAAGCTACAATATGACAACCCACATCCTAAACAGTGCCATGATGCCAGCGGAAGGATATTACCACCTGCGGGCCATAAGCGCACCAGAGTTTTTCCAGGGAGTTGTAACGGCCTACAATCGTAACCAGCTGAAAAGCTGGATCGGCTATGAGCAGAACGCCGAACTCATTAAGCAGGAAACCGGCATTCCGGTTGAGATATGCCGGGACGTGACCGAGATCAAGCACGGTGACGATATGCTCATAATGAAATTGAAATACCGGGTAAGCACCCAATACAAGGGCAAACCGGTTGACCCGGCAGACTTTGACTATTTCCGGGCCTGCTATATCGAGCGCCCACCGATACCCGCATTCAATGACCTTATGAGCATGGACATTTTCGAGCCGAGCGCACAACGATTTATCCAAGACCTGTACCACCTCACCGGCGGGAAACGATGGGAAGATGTAGAGCGGAAACGCATTGCACTGGCTAACACAGATGGCATTGGCGAAGAATGGCATAAGGCGAAGAAGGAGTACATTCTCGCGCTACAATACCATTTCGATTTTGATTTGTGGCGGGAAAATTACTACCGGGAAAATTCCTAAGCCGAACGACCGCCCCGCGCCCTGTAATAGGGCCGGGGCATTTTCAATTTAGGATTGAATGACTATCAATTCAGGATTGATCGAAAAGAGCAGAAAGCCAGTAAAATCAAGGGTTCAAACCTTGTCCTTTCATTTTGTAACACAACGTCAGACCTTTGAAAGGTAATTGACATTTGTTCATTAAAAAAGCCCGCAACATGGCAGACTGAGCAATGGCGGGCTTTAACTAAAAAATTTATCAATGGTAAAGATAGAACAAAAAACCACGGTAATCAATGATAAGCGCCTACAGGATCACCCTGTGACCTATTTTAAGGGTGCAATCAATACCAAGCCAGTAGACACAGGCAGTTTTGCAGACTTCCTGCAAAAGATGTTGAACCCATCTGATAAGCTGAAAGCAATTACTGACAAACT
Organism: Phaeodactylibacter sp.; assembly: GCF_040219495.1. Classification (GTDB taxonomy): domain Bacteria; phylum Bacteroidota; class Bacteroidia; order Chitinophagales; family Saprospiraceae; genus Phaeodactylibacter. The sequence continues at coordinate 14,480 of NZ_JAVJSK010000142.1, forward strand.
CCCATCCAAACAGGACGACAAAGACGCGTACGTTGCATACCGCCAAAAAAATCTTCCCGCTGTAGTCTCAGGCAAAGCCACCAAGCGGAATAATCAAAGCATCGAAGAGCATCCGCAAATATTGGGACTCGACATTGACGATGTAGAGGAAGACCTCCTTCACTTTGACCTAGAGGAGCTGAAAAAGATACCGTTTGTCCTTTCTGCATTTCCGTCTCCAAGTATGCAGGGGATTCGCGTATTTGTTTACACCGATTGCACACCAGAGACCCGGCAGAGCTACTACCACGAAGTTTGTAGCCGGATCGCAGAAGCCCTACAGATTGGACACAAAACAGATGGCAAGTTTGATTCCCAGGGCAAAGCCTACATTGATAGTACAGTGGGCGACCTTGCCAGGCTATGGTTCTTCACCGCTGTACCGCATGACCTTATTTACATCGCCCCTCAGCTGCACGTCTTCACCATGCCGAAAAAGGACAACAGGGGGGAGAGCAGCACGCCACCGGCACCCACCAAACCAGCGGAACAGAATAAGCATCGTCACACCCATGCTCAAAAGGTGGAATTGATGATTCGCAAGATTGAGGAAAAGGGGATAGGCATTACTCAAGGCACTGAAAACTGGTTCAAAGTAGGTTGTGCGTTATTCAGTGAGTTTGGAGCATCTGCCAGAGATATGTTCCAAAGAGTTAGCTATTTCCATAACGACTATAACCAATTGGAAACGGATCGAGAGTTTGACCGGGTAAGTCAAAAACACGATGGATCAGTCCATATTGCCACCTTTTACGAAATCTGTGATTTACACGGTATCCGTTGGAGTGACCATGTGCGAGAACTCAACCAGCTGTTTCCTCTGGATGCACCGGCACCCGCTCCTGCACCTCCAGCTGCACCGGTGACGGTAGAGGAGCCGGAGGAGGAAAAAGAAGACTTTGAAAACAAGACAAGTGGTCAAGGCAAGTTTGAGGAAGCACTAAAAGAAATATGGGAATTTCGATTTAATACCATTTCCCGTATGCCGGAATTCCGAAAAGTCGATTGCAATAAAGACTTTGAACCCGTTAATGATTATGAGCTGAATTCAATCACGAGAGAGCTAAGGCATAGAGGTGTTGACAAAGTGAGCCGCACCAAAGTTGCGGAAACCATAGAAAGTAGCTTTGCAAGACCTATTAATCCTATTGAAGAATATTTTTCAGAACTCGTTTACGATGGGGAAGACCATATCCGCCAACTCTGCCAAACACTTGAGCCAACCAGAGTAGATGGGAGCGATACCACGGAAATGGTAGAACGCTACTTTAGGAAGTGGGCCGTTGGTGCTGTAGCTAACGTCTTCATCAAACATAAATGCGCCAACCATATCTGTTTTATCCTGGTTTCAGGCGAACAAGCGAAATTCAAATCTTCATGGATAGCCAATCTATGCCCCCCGAAACTGAAGAAATATTACTTGGAAGATCGACTCGACCCAGACAATAAAGATCACCTGTTTGCAACTGCATCAAATTTCATCTACAACCTAGATGACTACTTTGCCGATATTACCAAAAAGAAGATTAATAGCCTGAAAGCCTTTATCACCCGTAACACGGTTGAGGGCCGCCGGGCCTATGCTCGTTATACTGAAGAACTACCAAAGATATGTAGTTTCATTGCATCCAGTAATGAGCAGAGTTTTCTACACGACCCCACCGGTAATCGGCGATTTGTGCCGTTTGAGATAAACAATATCCGCATTGATGAAGCCCAGGCAATGGATATAGATAAAGTTTGGGCCGAAGCTTACCACCTGTATAAGTCAGGGTTTCAGTATTGGTTGACCCAAGAGGAAGTTAAGGAGCTGAACGAGCATAATAGCCAATACGAAGTACAGACTACTGAAGCGGAAATGCTTACCACCTACTATGTGAAACCCGATAATCGTAATGGGGAAGGAGTCAGGCACCTTAAAATATCTCATGTGCTAAACTTCCTCCAGGTCAGAACATCAGCCAGACTATCCAAGAAAAAGTTAGGGGAGGCATTAAAGGCAAATGGGTTTGAACAATTCCAAAAGCGGGATGGGAAAAGCCGCATTTGGGTTTATGCCATGATTGAACGCACAGATGAAGAAGTCAACCAAATTGTGAATGGAAAAGAAGGACAACAAGAAGAAGAGCCTTTCTAATTTTTTAGTTTTCCCTAAAAGAAGTTGTGACAAGTTGTGACACCTCATAAATACTAAGAGCATCAACGTGTTAAGTGTCACAAGATCAAAAAAATCAATCTTGTGACAAGTTGTGACAAGTTGTGACAAGTTGTGACATATTAAGAATTTAACAAAAATGTCACAAGATAAAGCCCCTGTCACAACTTGTGTCACAAGATCGAAACCGGGCTGTAACCCCTATAAAATATGGCGTGTCACAACGTCACAAGATAAAACGGCAAAACTTAGAGAGTATAAAAAAACTCTCTCCCTGTTGTCCTCCATCAATGATTGTGTAACCTAAAATTGTGAAAAAAATGAGACTAGGATTAGGACTAGGATTGAACCGACACCACCCACGCCCCCAGCCGGAAGCACCCCTTCAGATGAGATCGTCCGCACCCATACCAGAGCCACCGGAAGAGCCGGAGCCACAGCGCAATTGGTGGGGTCGTCTCATCGCCTGGATGCGCCGACTGATCCCCAGCCGATGGCGTAAAAAGTAGGTGCAAAACCTTGTCCTTTCATTTTGTCACACAAGGTCTGACCTTTGTATTAACAACAAATTATTAAACCATGGTAGGCGCACCAACCAGAGAAGGAGGACGGAAAGATGCTGTACTAAATGTACGGATCGAAAAAGATGTTAAGTCAAAACTGAAGCGGATGGCGTTCGATGCCGAACTAAGTTTATCCGCATACATCCAGTATTTGGCGTACCGTCACTTACAATCTGTAGAGCTGGAGACCTACCACCAAAAAGAAGACCATGAAAATTAAGGGCATGAGCAACCTACCCAAAGGCACTAGAATGAAACAGGAAGATGCGCAGATGGTGAAAGACCTTTTGCAGCAATTCAGCGAACTGAATACCGATGCACAAAGTAAATTGATCGACTTCCTCAAGGCAGTCAATGGCGAGAGCCAGGCAGCACCCACGGCAGAACAGCGGGAAGCAGACAAAGCATTCCGGCAGACGATGCAGCAGTGGGATAAGATAGCCAGGGGAGAGATCAGGCATTAATGTTTTGTTGATGATCCGATTGCAGGCGACCGGGGAACCGGTTGTCTGCATATTTCCTGGACTCCAGGGCCTGCAATTGCAAAACACGACAGGCAAAGTCGGGTATCTAATGCTATCTGCGTTCTTACTGCTTCGCTACAGCTACAGCCCACAGCCACCTAAAGACCTGACAACAAAGGAGTTGTCTTTTTTAAAATTTCTTTGCAGCATATTTTTTCATGCTGCTTTGATATTACAAATGTTTATAATTTATAAAATTTAGCAATATGTCCGTTTTAGAACCTACCGTATTTGAAGTCCGCGAAGACGATACCGACCGGCAGATAAAGGCACTCGAAGAGCGCCGGGCCGAAAATGCCGATGCGCTGGAAGCTCTCCGCCACGCTGTATGTAAGCTCTATCGTAAAGAGGATGTTGTCTATCCAGATGTAGAGCAGTTCCTCCTATTTAGTGGCCACCGGGATGGTGGTTTCTTCCTGGAGGAAGACAAACTTCGCAAGAAAATCAAAACCGATGCATTTGGCGTATGGCTGAGAATGGAGGGAGGAAAGTTGAAGATCAAACCCGAATACGCTGAGGAAGCACTCGGTTTCATTCCGGATGAAGTCAAAGCCCTGGTTGATGCCTGGGAAGTCGTAGACCGGCTGAACACTGAAAACCCACGCCGGTATTGGTCAGACACCGCCCAAAAGTTCAAGCCTGTACCGGTCAGCGCAACCGAACGCAACGAGATCGAGCGCCGAAACACTATGATGATAATTCGGCCGGAGCTGGCACCGGTGGTGAAAAAGCTACAGACGGAAATCTCATTACTCAACCTGGCTAACCTTGCCCACTGCACCAATATCACAAAAGCGAGAATCCGGCAGAACCGGCCGGAACTGATCCCATTCATTGATGTAAAGGAAGCTATGAATGCAAAAGGGCTGAAAACTGTAGAGTTCTTCCTCCAGGAAAAGGTATTGCTACAGTCTGGCAATCCAGGGTACAAGGCTTTTGACGAAGCTTAAAGAATAGTCATATTGTCTCAGGGGTGGCCTTTTGTAAGATTCGGGCCGCCCCTTTTTTTGTCTACTCATATTGTACTGTCTATTCAAAACAGACTGTGCGCTTCCTCCCCTATTCCATCAACACTGTGTTGTACTGAAGCCAATACAGCCTTTACCGCTCCACTTAAAACCCTGACCCTAAACGCGTTAGACACTGCCTGCTGGGATCACCAGAGAAAGTACGCAGCCTGTGCCCCAAAGGGTACAGGCTTTTTCCATTTAGGAGCGTCGCAAAACCCTTTTGCGCAAGCGGATAAATGGGAAAAGCCGACACGAGCGAAGCGAGCAGGCTGCATACTTTTTGACCTTGGAGCCCAAAGGAAGGGCGCAGCCAATCCTGCTGGGATCATCATGTAAACGTAGGACCGATTCCCATAAGAAGCCGGGCTTTTTTACGCCACCAAGCACATCCTACCCAACTTTTCTCTGCCAGCAGATATGCACACTGTATCCTTTGCCACTTTGACGTAATCCTCCTGCAGCCGTAAGCCTTTTGCAATTATTACCTGAAAGGCTTAACAGTTACAAATCACTAATGATTAAGACCTGAATGTGTTGCTTTTGTGTTTTCCCAAGTCTGTATTGACTGCGCTGACTTTGGAATGATGAAGCATTTACGATGCCAGCTGCTGACAAAAAAGTACTACATGAGACCATCCGTCGTTTTTATCTGTCTGATTGTGATAACCGCGGCCTGTAGCCCGAAAAACGAACCCCCGTTTGAGGTGAGGGGTTGGAATATTCTTTCGGACCATTTTGAGAATGGGTGCGAAGTAATAAAGGCAAGCCAGTTCTACGGGATCAACCACCTTGAACTGTCACACCACCTGATAATGGACTTGCGCCACGTGCGGACAGACTGGCGGCGGAAAACGACTGAGCGCCTTATCGATAGCGCACATCATGCCGGGGTCAAGGATGTTTTTGTATGGGATCGTGCTTTTTACCCATTGGAGTATTATCCGGAAAAGTTTCTGGTCGATACAGATAAAGGACCAAGGCTCAACCTTGATGACCCTGAATTCTGGCGGTGGTTCAGAAAGGACTACCGGGAAATGTTTACACTTCTGCCCAATGTGGACGGTATTGTATTCACTTTTATTGAAACTGGCTCCCGGATACAGGATCAATACTCGGCTACTTTAAGTGACTACGAGAAAATGGCAATGGTGGTAGATACGGTCGCAAACATTGTGATAGCTGAGCTTCATAAAAAAATGCACATCCGTACTTTTGTACACGATCAATGGGACCGCGATGTCATAATGGGCTCGATCGCCCTCATGAATCACCCCGGCCTGAAAATAATGGTCAAAGAAACGCCGCACGACTTCTTCAACTACCACCCTGTACAAGACTACATAGCAGACTTAACATATCCTGTGATCATAGAATTCGATGCCGCTCACGAGTACAATGGGCAGGGAATTGTCGCCAATACCTTTACCCAGCTCATACTGGACCGCTGGAAATATTACATGCGATTTGATAACGTAGTTGGATATGTAGCCCGGACAGACCGCTATGGTACTACGGCCATCATTAACCGTCCTTCCGAGGTGCTGTTGCATGCCCTGAAACGCGCCTCCGAAGATACAACTATCTCAGAAGACCAGGTTTGCGATGAATTCATAACCCGAGCGTATGGAAAAAAGAGCATCCCCTACATTAAACCGGCATTCAAAGCAGCTATAGCTATTAATAATGCCAGCTTTTACACACTGGGCACCAATACTACGAACCACTCGGCCCTTCACATAGACTACATCAGCAGTTACAACCGATTTATTGCGGGTCGCTGGTACGACCCACCCACTGTTTATATTGGACACAACGTCAACAAAACCTTTCACTACTTTAAAGACGTAGTTGAGCATTTATCCCCGGCAAAATACAAAGAAACCGGCAGCCGGTTTTACGGAGAAAACCCAGAGGTTTTTGAAAAAAACTGGATCACCCCTGAAGAAAAAATCAATATCACCTACCTGAATGATATAATCACGCAGAAAAACTACGCCGTTGAAAAAGCACAGTGGGCGCTCCATACTATAGCAAAGGCAGAGACATTGGTGGAAGATGCGAAAGCCTACAAGGACTTATATGAGACTTTCAACCGCACCCTTATTACCGCAAAAATGCACCGTGCAGCCCATAAGGCTTATTTCGGGTATCGCTTGTATGTAACCGATACCAGCCACTACAAAGCTACAATCAAACCCATAATCGCAGAAGGGGTAGAGGAGTTGAGGTCTTCCATAAAAGCTATCGAGGAGTATCCCTACGAAGTCCCAAGCGGTCAATGGACCTGGCATGAACCCGTAATTGAATGGCCCAAAATGAAGGATACCGAGCGGGCCAAAACCTATATTGAATTCGTAACCAAGACTGGCTGGCCATCCATTTCTGAAGTCACTTTACCTGGGCTTTAAACCTTGTAAGAGGCCCCTAAATTAGCACCTTACACCCAAATCATGAAGAAATGCCAGGAATCAAATCATATCTATTTCAAAGGTGGAAACAAACCATTCTAATTTTGCTGGCTGCTTACAGTTTCCCCCTAACGCCTGCTGCTCAGATAACTCCTCTGATACCTCCTCCTCTTCCTCAAAATGAAGAGGCTCTGCTATTGGACGCCCTCAACACGGAACCGGAAATACTCGAAGGGGGCTATCGCCAATATGACCTGATTGTAGCCCGGCTGAATACCTGGAATGATGACCCCAGGAATATTACAGTAAGACTTCTACTACCTCCGGAAGACGTGGTGTCCTCATTCCCGCTTGTTGCCTATGTCCATGGGGGCGGATTCATTGGCGGCTCTTCCAAAATAAAGGTCCTGGACCCAAAGAGCCGTTTCGGCAACGCCATGCGGGCATTACTGGACGAGGGCTTTGCGGTGGCTTCGATGGATTACCGGCTGGCGCGGGAAGCCGGCTGGCCTGCTCCTGTGAGTGATGTACTATGCGGGCTGCGCTTTCTATCGAAGCATGCCCCAAATTGGAAAATTGATGCCCGTTCTATTGGGATTGCTGGTCACAGTGCGGGGGCCCGTATCGCTGCACTGACCGCTACCGCAGATCAAAATGAATTTCACCGGCAGGGGTTGCCATGGGGCAATAGCCCGGTCAACTTCGCAGCTATATGGCTTTGGGCAGGCTCAGCCTGGGACTGGCCTACTGCAAGTCAGTGGACAGCTTTCGGCAAACCCCGCAATTATAGTGTTCCCCGTCTGTTATTTGGCGAACATCCGGCATGGGACGATGCGGCCCGGCACCGGATTCGCATCCGTAGCCATTTACCCCACCTCTCCATGGATATGCCTCCGTTGTATGTCCTCAGGGGGGCCTCCGACTATGCCGGTGACCACACCGATGCCGAGCGGGCTGTGGAAGTATGGAAGGCCCTTGGCAGTGATGCTCAGTTAGAAATAGTCCCCGGAGGCCATAGCGCTATTGGGCCCCTTCAGTCATTAACGGAATTCTTTAAGACCCATTTACGCCAAAAGTTGCGAAAGGAGAACAGAGAGCGAAACCTTACCTCTGCCGTAAGGCTCCTGAATGACATTCAAGAACCACTTGCTGCAGTTGAGGTCCTTGTACAGAAATATACTACAAACGGAGGGCACACACTCCCCCACGGTCATTGGATTATTCTTCATGATGGCGATTTAATGTGGAACCCGATTGGAGAAAGCTGGGCTCACGATGACCAGGAACAATTACAAAGAGCCAGGAAAACCTTAGCCCGGCAGGAAACAGTAGCCGCAGAATATGCTTTGGAAAGGGGAGAATGGTTCCATGCTCTTTATTCAGCTGAAAATGCACTTTCCCTTGACTCTGCTGCAAACGGAAGCAATAGCATTGCAGAGAAAGCCAAAGAAGAAACGGCAAGAGAAAAACAAATTTTCAGCCTGCTCCACGAAGCCAATAATGCCCTACGCACCGAATCCACGGATAAAGCAAAAAAAATACTGCAGACTATTGAAGACCCCAGGCTGGAAAGTGCCTTTAAACGCATAAGCGAAGAGCAACCAACTGACATGCCTATCTGGGCAAGTACCGGGGGTATTGATGTTTACGGACAATGGGCCACTCTTTCTTTGAATGACACCGTAGATATTCTTCTCCGTTGGGTAGAGCCTGGCAATTGGCACTTACCGGAACATTTGTACTTCAGAAACAAGCAAACAGCCCCCTTCACTAAAAACCTGACCATTACTAACGGTTTTTGGCTGGCTGAAACAGAAACGACCATTGAGCAGTGGCAGGCCATTGAGCCAAATCCAAACTTTGATTTTTCGAATTCGGAAAAGGAACATCCGGTAAGTATGGTGAATTACCTTCAAATCATAGACTGGCTGGAGCAACTTGAGCAGAAGCACCCCGGTCTGATTGCCCGGCTCCCCTTTGAGGAAGAGTGGCTGCTTGCGGCTGCCGTTTCCGGTCAGCAGCATGCACAACCACCCACCGAAACAGGATCTGTTCATGCGTTGAGTATTGACCCCGAAAACCCTAGCCCACTTCCTGTAAAGACCCTGACACCTAACCTGGGAGGCTACTACGGCCTGGTGGGAAGTGTTATGGAATGGACCGCCTCAGCGGGTGAATCACGAGCCTACTTTACAACTCCGAACGGAGACAAAAGAGTACTGTCCTATCCAATTGCCAGGGGTGGAGCGTGGTCCAGCATGCCACACAGCATCGGTCTTAGTTTACGACAACAACAACGACATGGCAACCGGCAAGGTGACCTCGGATTCCGAATTGCCATCGGAGGAGGCCCCGGGGCAGATAACTGGCTGAAAAAAATAGAACAACATAATGACTGACTCTATTGAGCTTTCAAAAGCCTGTACCAATCAAATGATAACTAACCAATTGCAGTATCAAGGGCTACCAATTCTTATGGTAGCCAAATCCATAGCTGCCACTTTTGTGCTCATGCTGTTTTTTGGCAGTGCAAATGCACAAGACCCTCTGTGGGACGACACCGACCGCCCTCTGTGGCCGGAGGCTTGTAAAGAAATAGCCATCCCTTCTTCGGCTGATGGTAAAATCCAACAGGCTTATTTTTATGCTACGAGCCGCCAAAGACCAATGCCACTTATTGTCAGCCTGCATACCTGGAGCAACAACTATCAACAAGAAGACCCCCTTTTAAAAGATATCTTGAACAAAGATTATAATTACATTCATCCTAACTTTCGTGGCCCCAATAACACGCCCGAGGCTTGTGGCAGCCCTCTCGTAATCAGCGATATTGACGATGCAATTACTTATGCCCTGGACAATAGTAATGTTGACCCTGATAATATCCATATCATTGGAGTAAGCGGAGGAGGCCACGCTACGCTATTATCCTACATGCGCTCCAAACATGATATCCGTTCTTTTTCGGCATGGGTGCCTGTCTCTGACCTCACAAAATGGTATTATGAATCGCTTGGAAGAAACCGCAAATATGCGAGCCATATCGCCCTGGCTACAACGGGCGTAGATTGGAAGGTAGACATACAGGAAGCACAGAGAAGGTCCCCGCTATACCTGAAGACGCCACTCGAAGAAAGAAAAAACAGCAAACTTTATATCTATGCTGGTATTCATGACGGCTATGAAGGGTCCGTACCTGTAACTCACTCCCTGGAGATGTATAACAAAGTGGTGAGTGACTTCAACCCGACAGCAGCCGATGCAATGATTTCCCGTGAAACCATTCAGCAAATCGTTGCCGGCCGCTTTCTACCTGGTAAGAAGAAAGAAAAAATTTCGGGCAGGGATATCCACCTGAAAAAGGCATTTGAGGGCAGAGTTCAAATTATCATTTTTGAAGGCAATCACGAAATGCTCACCGCCGCCGCATTAAATCATATCCCGTCAGAGACCGTACTAGCCGTTGGGGACTCCAACGGAGAGAACAAAGGTGGCTGGGTAGACCAACTACAGACGTACTGGTTTAAAGATGTACTGATCAATACGTGTATTTCAGGAAATACCATTGGATTTGACAACTCAGGCCTACCTTCCAAAAACACACTCAGGAATATCATTAGTCATCTGGAAGTACACGACCCCGGCAAAGACAGACTGGACAAGATTCTGATTATGCTTGGTACTAATGATTGTAAAAAAGTCTTTCATGAACGGCTTAGAGAAGTCCCGGGCTTTTACAATCAATTGATCGATACAATTACAGCATATTACCAAAACAGCGAGTGTCCGGAAATCATCATGATTTCACCTCCTCCAATCGGGGAAGACCAGGTACTGAAAGAGAAGTACCACGGTAGCGCCGAAAGAGTACGTTTTCTGAACGACGCTTTTAAAAAAGTGGCCAGAGATCAAGGCATCAGATACATCGATATTCAGACTCCTCTATCGCAGTCCTCGGATTTCCTACTCCGTGATGGCATACATTTTAATAAAGAAGGCTATCAATTTTTGGGGCTTTTGCTCAATCATCATATCAACGATTTGCAGCAGCGCAAAATAAATAACAAATAGTGGACTCTCTGAAAAGGACTGAGCCTGAATCAATAGAAGTTAGGTATTGTCATTTTTTTTAGATTAATCTAAAATTTTTATTAGTTAATTCATTTTTTTTACTTTAAGGCCTATTAAAAAAGTCTAAATTTCACGAACCAACCTGCTTTTTCAAGTGTATCACCTCAGTAATAATAAAAGCAGAACAATGAATCGACTTCTAGTTAGTTTAGGCATAGTACTGTACACTGGCGTTCTGGCAATGGGTCAAACTATAGAATTATCGGGTACTGTCGAGGTTAATAGCACCCCTCTTCCCGGTGTTCAGGTTCTTGCAGTGGGCACCCCGAGTGGTACTATTTCAGATGAAAACGGCAACTACCAGCTAAATAACCTGGACGCCGGTCCTGTCCGCCTTCGCTTTTCCTACCTGGGCTACCGTACTAAAGAGGTGGAGCTATTCCTGAAAAAAGGGCAAAACCAATCCCTGTCGGTAGAGCTGGAAAAAGACATCCTACGACTAGAAGACATCGTCGTTTCGGCTACCCGTAACGGCGTGCCGGCTCACCGGGCCCCCATGATGGTCAACCGCATCGATGACCGTATTTTTGAACAAACCCAATCGCTGAGCCTGTCCGAAGGGCTGAGCTTTTCGCCCGGGCTGCGACTGGAAAACAACTGCCAGAACTGTGGCTTTACTCAATTAAGAATGAATGGGTTGGATGGACCGTACACCCAAATTCTCATCAACAGCCGCCCGGTATTTTCCGCACTCGCTGGCGTTTACGGGCTTGAGATGATCCCCTCCAATATGGTTGACCGGGTAGAGGTGGTCCGGGGCGGTGGTTCCGCCTTATTTGGGGGCAACGCGATTGCCGGCACGGTCAATATCATTACCAAAGACCCCACAGACAATACCTTTGAAGCAGGCACTAACCTGGCGCTGATCAATGGTGAAACCCCTGAGTATACGCTATCTGCCAATGGGACTATAGTGGACGAACAACTCAAAAAGGGCATGAGCTTTTTTGCCTTCAACCGCAACCGCGAACCCTGGGATGCCAATGGTGATGGCTTTTCCGAGATTACGCAGCTACAAAACACCACCTTTGGGTTCGATGCCTTCTACAACCCTGCGGAGCTGAGCAAAATCAAAGTCAACCTGTTTAATATCAGCGAATTCCGGAGAGGAGGCAACCAATTCGACCTGCCAGCTCACCAAACAGACATCACAGAGCAGCTGGACCACCGAATTCTGGGGGGCGGGCTATCGTATGAGCAGTTTTCAAAAGACAAACGGCACAAATTTGCACTTTACGGATCCGCCACCCACGTCAACCGGCAAAGCTACTACGGTGGCGGGGGCCGGGTGCTGGGGCCTCAGGATACGCTGACTGAAAGCGATATTCTGGCGCTCAATGCCTATGGCGAATCGGAGGATCTGTCGCTGGCATCTGGCGTGCAATACACCTACAACATCAGTTCGGAATGGATGCTTACCGCCGGAACCGAGTATCAATACAATGATGTTTTGGACGCCATGCCCGGCTACAACCGTGAGATAGACCAACAAGTCAGCACCTGGGGCACTTACGCTCAGGTGGAATGGAAGCCTACAGACAAATGGTCGCTGCTGGCGGGGGGGCGATATGACAACCTCCGAATTGACGGTATGTACCGCCTTGGCGTGGAAGACCTGAGGACAGACCAGGACTTCAGCATTTTTGTGCCCAGAGCGACGGCTATGTATTTCATCAATCCGGACCTGAAACTACGGCTTTCCTACGCTCAGGGCTACCGGGCGCCGCAGGCTTTTGACGAGGATCTGCATATTGAAACCGTAGGGGGAGCAGCCCTGTTTACCCGTTTATCCCCTGACCTTCAGGAGGAACGTTCGCACAGCTACAGTGCAGCGCTGGACTACACCTACCGCGCGGGAAGCTTTGAATCCAACTTTGTAGTGGATGGCTTTTTTACCCGGCTGGACAATCCTTTCATCACGGCTAATGCAACGGAACTCCCCAGCGGGGTCGCTACCGTGACCAAGCGCAACGGTGATGGTGCTACTGTAGCCGGAGCCAATTTTGAAGCCAACCTTGCTTTTGGCCCCAAATGGATGCTTCAAATGGGCGGTACCCTGCAAACCGCGCAGTATGATACTCCGGAAGAAATCTGGGCACCGGAAGTACTTACGGACGCCAACCAGGATAGTGTGGCCACTTCTAAAAACCTGCTGCGCACCCCTAATGTTTATGGCTATTTCATGGCCAATTACAGTCCAATAAAACCCCTGCAGCTGTCCCTGTCCGGCGTCTTCACAGGCACTATGGACGTCCCGCATATCATCGACCCGGAGACAGAGTTTACTGTACTGAAAAGCACTCCTTCTTTTTTTGAGCTGAATTCCAAGGTCACTTACGAGCTGAAACTCGATGACCGTTTCCATCTTGATATTTTTGGAGGTGTTCAAAACATCTTTAACAGCTTTCAGGAAGACTTTGACCGTGGGGCAGACCGCGATGCCGGGTACGTGTACGGACCGGTGCGGCCGAGGACTTTCTTTGCGGGGGTGAAAGTGCATTTTGAGTAAGAGCTTGTTGGGCTTTTGCTTTTGGAACGAACGTATACAGCCCGAAGTGTAGAATCTCAACAAGCTCTAAAACCAAACGACAAGAGCCCCGGCGGGATCATTCCACCGGAGCTCTTGTTAGGTGCATTACCAGATAGTTTCTAAACTTACGGATAGACCTTCTCCAGGCTACCGTTGGTATCCCGGACTACGTAGGCCGTATTGTACCCGTTAGACCGGACTTGTTGCCAGGCGCGGATCGCCTGTTCCATAGTCGCGTAACCCGACAGGTACATCACCGTCAGGCCGTCCTCTCTTTGATTTTGCCGGATTTCCCCAAGGTCACGGACCGTGGCCGGGTCGAACCAACGGGCATCCTGATAAGCCGCCAGTTGTATCATGTAGTCGCCGGTAGCCGGCCGGGTTTCAGCAACCTGTGCAGCCGGGTATTGCCCATATGACTGCGGTGTGCCATCCCCCTTGGGCGTAAAGCCCGTGCCCGGTGCATCGTACCCTTTAGGGCGGATACTTTGACCGGTACCCTGCTCCGTTACGATAAAGGCTTCCTTATAGCCCTCGGCTTTGGCCGCTTTCAGTGCCTGATCCGCTTCCGGACGGGTAGAAAATACCCCCAACCGGATCTTATAAACGCCATTCTCTACTTTGGAGTACACCTGCCCGATGGAAGTAAGCTTACTGAACTGCTCCAACCCGGGTTTGCTAAGGGCGGCTACCTGTACTGCAAACCCACTCATAGTGGGCTCCGCATCAACAGGAGCATCTGCCTGAGTACCCGGGCGGGTATCAATGCCCGGCTGATAAGGCGCTGCGGGCGCTGAATCAATAGGCAGTATGGAAATGATGCCCAGAATTGACCGGTCAAAACCGTCATTCGTATTGATGTTGCGGCTGATATCGCGGAAGCCCGGCCGGGAGTACCGTACGGTGTAGGTCGCATTGGGGCTGAGCGCCAATGCATATTCCCCATTCCCGTCGGTCTGCGCTTCCATGCTTGTTTTGGTAGACAGGTTCGTGGCGGTCACTTGTACGCCAGCGACCGGCATACGGGACTGATAATTGAGCACCTGCCCGGTGTATTGCTCTCCCTGCTTCGCCAGCATGATATCGTGCTCCCGGTTTTGGCGCAAGCCCAGGGTCGAGACCCGGAACACCGCATCGGAGTAGCCATCCGCACGGACGACAATTTCGCAATCCAGCCCTTCAACCGCCTGAAAGCTGTACTGCCCGCGGCTATCTGCCTTGAACAACCCCTCACCACAATTGACAAAATCGATACTGGCATAGGGGATAGGCGTGCCATCGGAAGCGTTGCGGATTTTCAGGACAATATTATCAGCCGACTTGAAGACTTTGTAAATATCTTCATGCCCACGGCCGCCGGAGCGGTTGGAGACCAGATAGCCCAGGTTGCGGAAACTATCGTAGATAAACCCGTAGTCATCCCGGCTGCTGTTGATCAGGTTGCCGAGGTGAAAGATTCGGGCATACCGCCCGTTGGCCTGCTCAGCCCGGAAGATATCATACCCCCCCATACCCTGATGGTAATTGCTGGAAAAAAACAGGTAGTCGCCATCGTGGAAGGGCGAAATCTCATCGCCCGGAGAATTCACCACCGGGCCCAGGTTTTCCGGAGCGCTCCAGGTGTTGCCCATGCGGTAAGACACATAAATATCAAAACCACCGAAGCCATCGGGCCGGTCGGAAGCAAAGTAAAGCGTATTCCCATCCGGTGAGATATTGGGCCAGCCCGTTGAAAAACCGGACCCGTTGTATGGGAAAGGCTTCTCTTCCGTCCATTCGCCATTCTGATTGATCGGCGACATAGCCATGCTGAGCTCCAGTCCGCCGTTAGGGATATGGCGGGTGCCATCGATAAAGCTATTCTTAGTGTACACCACCTCCTGCAGGCTGGGACTGTAGCCCAGGGGACCGAGGTTGATGAAGCCCTCCCGCAGGCGGCTTTGGAGGGGGACTTCTGCTTCCAGGAAGCCGTTGTTGCCCAGCCGTGCCATGTAGAGCTGATTGTTGGAACGCCCGGTCCAGGAAGCGCCAGGCTGCTGACGCTCATTGCGCGAAGACGCAAAAACCACCTGATCGCCGTAGAAAGCAGGCGCAAAATCGGAGGCATTGGAATTGATGAACTCGTTGCTCACCAAATAAGGCGAGGACTGCCCCATCTGATTACGGGCAAAGCGGCAGCTTTGGGCAAAGTGGTTGCCCCGCTCCTGATCATCCTTATTGGCACGGGCGTAGGCCAGGAACCACTGTTCTGCCTTTTCGTACTGCCCCAGGGCCTTCAGTACCTGCGCGTACTGAAAGAGCTGTTCCCCCTCCAGGCGATGATCCCGGATGACCTTCTCAAACCAGCTGCGCGATTCTTCCATTTCGTTAAGGTAGCGGTAAGAATCCGCCAGCTTGACCATCGCTTCGTAATTAGCCGGACGCTTCTCCAGCAATTCAAGGTAAGAACGGACTGCCAGGTTGAAGGCGCCTAATTCATAATCTTTGTTAGCCCGCCCCAATTGTGCCTGAGCTGGCAGTATAGCTGTCAAAAAAAACGCTGCCGTAAGGGCGCTGAGCAATAGTTTCATAGTCGTGTGTTTTCAATTTCGGATTTGAGGATACCGAAAACTCTTCAGCCAAAGGTAAAGAAAAATTAAATATCTCATTTTGTACCATATTCTGATGCGTTGCTTTTGTTGAACACTTTTTTGAAATGTCGCATCCTAAGCAACAGTACGGGTTTCTGACCAGAAAAGCGTACAGCAGCATAACGGCCACCCTTTTTGATTTGTTGTGTTCAAAAAATCTGACGGGTCTATGGGCGGCGCTAAGCGCATAAAATTTTACCTTTTCCTGGTTTGCTGGGCTTGTGCTGCCCTCACTAATGCCCAAAGTGTGCCCGGTGAAGTCCTGGTACAACTAATGGCCGATAAGGCTCCGGAACAAATCCTCAGGGCTCCTGGCTTTACTTACCGGGAAACACTGTCCCGCAGCGCCCGAATCCACCTATTGTCCTATGATACCCTGCGCTATAGCCTCCCGGATGCCCTAAAAAGGCTAAATCAGCAGCCCGGCGTGGCCCTGGCCCAACCCAACCACCGCCTGCAACTGCGCGATACCATCCCCACCGATCCCCTATTCCCGCAGCAGTGGCAATGGCTGAACCTTTCCGAACAAAACAGCCTGCCAGATGCGGATGTAGACGCCGATTTGGCCTGGAGCCTGCCCTCTTTCGGCCCTACTACTGCCCTCGGGGACACCATCGTCATCGCGGTGCTGGACGATGGCATTCAGGCCGATCATCCCGACCTGGCGCCCAACCTGTGGCGCAACCATCATGAGATCCCCAACAACCATATTGACGATGACCAAAACGGCTACGTGGATGACCACCGGGGCTGGAACCCCACCCTGGGCAGCGACCATATCCATCAGGGGTACCACGGCACGCCTGTTGCTGGCATGATCGCTGCTGCCTGGCAAAATGGGACGGGTGGGACGGGTATTGCGCCCCAGATAAAAATTATGGTGGTAGCCGGGAGCAGCCAAACCGAAGCCGATGCCATTGCCGCCTACGCCTACGTATTGGAGCAGCGCCTGCGCTATAACGAAACCCAGGGCGCACAGGGCGCTTTTGTAGTGGCCACCAATACCTCCTGGGGAATCAACGGGCTTTCTCCCGCCGAAGCCCCGATCTGGTGCCAGTTTTATGATGAACTGGGCGCCGCTGGTATACTCAACTGCGCCGCTACCGCCAATCCCAGCTGGAATATAGACGAAGTAGGTGATATGCCTACTGCCTGCAGCAGCCCCTACCTCCTTACGGTTACGGCGTCCAACCGTATGGATGAATGCACGGGCGCTTACGGTCCGGTTGCCGTTGACCTCGCTGCACCCGGCCGGGAGGTCTTTACCACCCACCCCGGCAGCATCTATGGGTGGAGCTCTGGCACCTCTTTCGCCAGCCCCATCGCAGCAGGCGCAGTAGCCTTGCTGTACAGTTCGGCCTGCTCTGATCTGGGCGCTCTGGCCCACAACGACCCAGCCGCAGCAGCCCTCGAAGCCAAAGCTTTACTCCTCAACACCACAGACCCTGCTCCCGGGATGGCCGGGCAGACGGTCACCGGGGGGCGGCTGAATGCTTACCGGGCCTTAGAAGAACTCGCCCTGAACTGTACCCCCTGTCAGCCCGTCCTTGACCTTGCTGCTGAAGAAGCCGACGAGCAGGAGCTACTGCTGACCTGGACGAATACCGGCCCGGAAGATGCCAACACCCTGCTTTGGAGGCCCGCAGGCGCTAACGAGTGGCAGGAGGTGCCCGAAGCCATACCACCGGTGGCCCTGCATGCCCTTTTGCCCTGTACCCGATACGAGATTAAGATAGCCCGCCAATGTGCGGACAGCCAGACCGCATTTTCACCAACGATTGAGGTATGGACCAGCGGTTGCTGCCTGCCTCCTGGCAACGTTTCCGCTACTGCCCTGGGCAATACCGGCGCTACACTCAGCTGGGACACCAACGGGGAGCCCCTACTCTATCAGATTCAGGTGCAAGATGAAACCGGTTGGATCTTTAACACCACCCATCATGGCGGCAGTCTTCAACTGAGTGGCTTATCGCCCTGTACGGCCTACAAAGCTATGATTGCACCGGTTTGCCAAAACGAAGACAGCAACAGCGTTGAATTCCGATTTGTGACCGAAGGCTGCGGTAGCTGCACTGACCTTAGCTACTGTACTTCCTACGGGGGCACCTCTGGCACCGAATGGATTGACGCCGTCACTTTTGGGGACCAATACCACCTCAGTGGGCTGAATGAAGGCACCCCCCTCTTCCCCACCCCTGGTTTTACCGTCGGGAGAGGGCAAACCGTGCCTCTTAGCATACGGCCGGGTTTTCAACATATTGCATTCCCGGAGTACATCCGGGTTTGGATAGACCTGGACCAGGACGGGCAATTCGCTCCGACAGCAGAGCTACTGCTCGACACCTTGCTGCTGCCCGCTCAAGACAGCCTGTCCACCACCCTGCTCATCCCGGGAAATGCCCTGCCCGGTACTACCCGGATGCGGGTGAGCCTGAAATGGGCCGGATTTGGCAGTATGAAACCCCTGCCCTGTGAACCGCATATTCATTTTGGAGAAGTAGAAGACTACTGTGTAGATATTCTGGAGCAGCTGACCCCCAGTCAGACCAGCACGCTTCAGGAGGAGGAGGCACTAAGGGTTTGGCCTAATCCATTTGGGCGAACCCTGCAACTGCAGCACACTTCTGTTGATGATCAGGCCGCAGTGCAATTGATCGGTATTGATGGTAAGGTGCACCTGGAGCAGGAAGTCTACCTGAGTGCTGGCCAGTCCCTTCGGTTGCAGCTGCCTGAAGCACTGCCCGCCGGGTGGTACCTGTTGCGGGCACGTATTGCCGGCCGGGTGTACCGTAAGCCGGTCCTGCATCACTGATAAACCGTTCTTTACGCGGCGTTAGGAAACATAACGCTGGTCCAGGGCGAACTGATCAGGGTATTTGCCTTTGATGTTCCTGTAAAAGTCCATGATTTGCTTTAGTTCTGCCTCAACATCTCCGGTTGGATAGATGAAAGCCCCCACGCCAGCTTCCTTTTTGGTGTAGTCCAGGTAACCCAGGCAGATCGGGGCCTTTGCCTGCAGGGCAGCATAATAGAAACCCGTTTTCCACTTTTCCCGCCTACCACGCGTGCCCTCCGGCGTCACCATAATCGCCATTTTATCCTGCGATTCCAGCAACTCTGCCATGAGCTGCGTGTAGCTTGGGCGCTCACCGGAATCCCCCCTGGGGCGCCGGTCAATAGCCAAACCGCCGAGCGGGCCGATGATCAGGCCGAGCGGAAAACGCATCCACTCCCGTTTGATGGTGAATTTCAGGGGTATGCCCATAACGTAGAAGGCTAACCGGGCGTAGTAGATATCCCAATTGGAGGTATGTGGTGCCGCTATGATCACACAATGCTCTACTTCTTTCGGCACTGCCGGGTTGAGCCGCCAACCGGACAATCGAAGCAATAATGCTGCAAGTCGCTTTCCCATGTGAGTGAGTTATTCCCACAAAGATGGGAAATATTGCCGAACAGGAAACTTATAAAGCGGTACAAACGTTTAATGTTAACTGTATGTTAACTTACCATTAATTGAACGTTACCTGCTCTTATTTTCCGGGCAGGCCCGTACTGTGAAAAAAGACCAGAAGAGATGAAGAAGCTACTCACCATACTACTGCTCGCTGTCTTTTGCAGCACTTCCGCCTTGCCGCAAAACAGCGCTTTCAAGAAAATACCCTTTCGGCTTGTCAATAATATGGTGATTGTGGAAGCCCGGATGAACGGAACGACCGGCAACTTCATTTTGGATACCGGCTTCCCGTTATCTGTTGTCAATCCCCATCAGGTGGAAGGCTTGGTGCGGGTACCGGCTCCGCAGGCGCAATCAGCATTCAGTGGCGTCCCCGTTAGTGTGGATCAGTTTGAATGGGCCGGCATGGAGCGTCAGGATATGAAAGCTGTTGCCATGAATATCAGCCACCTGGAATCTACAGCCAATCAGGAAATCATGGGCATTATCGGTGCGGAGGTCCTCCAGCAAGTTGAGGTGATGTTTGATTTCCGCAATCAGGTTGTTTTGCTGTACGACCGCAAGAGCAGCTGGCTGCACGAGCAGCACCGGCCACAGTTTAGCCTGCCCTTTGAGCTGGAACAGGGGCTGCCGGTTTTACGTACAAAGATGGGTGGGCGGACCTACCGCCTTGGGCTCGACATCGGTGGGCGCTACAACCTGATGCGGGAGCACCTGCTCGAAACCCTTCCCCGAGAAATCGTAGGCAGGATTTCCCGGCAGCAACTCCTGGATTTTGCCAATATGCCTGACTATTTCGATAAAGCGCCGGTATCTGATCTAACAATCAGCGGCCGGTCTTTCGACCCCACCACGTTCGTTTTCACAGAACTAAAAAAGGCCATCTCCGCTGACGTAGATGGCATTCTGGGGCTTGACTTTCTGGCCCGCTACCGCTTTGCCATCAATTATCACAAAAAGACCATTTATTTCTGGCCCCACGGCTCAGAGATCAATCATCGTCAGATTTAGGCACATCGAGTTTTGAGGACCGCGCAGCTTCCACCATATCTTCCGGAAGCTGCCGTGAGGTCCGAGCTCCCAGCTCGCGTATGCGCTCCGCTCTTCCGACCAGCGTATCTCCGTACTTTTTGGACTCCACGAGCTTGTTCATGGCACCATCGTAGGCATTTTGGGCCTGTTGAACACGCTGCCCCACCTCTTTCAGGTCTTCCACAAAATTGACGAACTTATCGTAAAGCAGTCCGCTCTGCCGGGCAATTTCCAGCACACTGGATTTCTGTTTCTCCTGTTTCCAGATGTAGCTTACCGTCCGCATCGTAGCCAGTAGCGTGGAGTTGGAAACGACCACCACGTTAGCGTCGAGGGCATCCATAAAAAGCTGCGGATCCTGCTGAACGGCCAAAGCGAAAGCAGGCTCGATGGGAATATAAAGCAAAAGATAGTCTGGTGTCTGAATCTGGTAAAGATTGGTGTACTGCTTACTGCCGAGGTCGCGGATATGCCGGCGGATGCTATCGGTATGGGCTTTGAGATGGCGCTCCCGTTCTTGTTTATCTTCGGTGCTGTAGAAGCGGTCATAGGCTTTTAGCGACACCTTGGAATCAATGATGAGGGTTTTATCTTCCGGCAGGTGGATGATAAAGTCCGGCCGTTTGGCTTTCCCATCTTCATCCCGGAATGTAGGCTGCGCCTGAAAGTGTACATTTTTCTGCAAGCCCGCTTTTTCGAGCAACAGCTCCAGCTGCACCTCCCCCCAGTCGCCCTGTGCCTTATTATCGCCTTTGAGTGCACTCGCCAGGTTATTGGCATCCTCACTCAGTTGCTGATTGAGGGCGCGCAGCCCTTCGATTTCTTTTTTCAGGCTGACGCGGTCGCGGGTCTCTTCCAGGAAGCGCTGCTCAATACCCGTCTCAAAAGCCTTGATCCGCTCTTTCAGCGGGTTGAGCAACTGGCCCAGCAATAGTTGGTTTTGTGCGGTAAACTTGCTGCTTTTTTCTTCCAGCAGGCGGTTGGCCAGGTTCTCAAACTCAGCCTGAAACCGCTGTTGCAGTTCGGCAGCCTCTGCTTTCTGATGGCGCAGGGTATCCTCCAACTGCAGGTTGGCCTGCTCCAGGCGGGCTGCTTTTTCCGAGGTCAAGCGGTACGTTTCCTGCAATTCAAACAAGTCTTCCCGCTGTGCATCGGCCTGCTGCTCCAGTTGCTGGTAAAGGCTGCGGTGCACGTACCGGGCTTCTACTTCTCCCCTGGAAAAGGTGTGGCGCTGCATCCGCATTTTGGCCATCAGCCAGCCACCCAGCCCACCAGCCAGCAATCCAATCAGCAAGAAGAGTAAGGCAAGCAATAATTCATCCGGCATAACGTAGCGTTGTCAACAAAACAATGAAATGCTATCGCCAATAAAGTTACACTAATTCCACTAAAAACCCTGCACGGGCCTATCTTTTTACCCCAATCCGCCGGAGCAGCCCACAGTAAGGGATTGCTTCCCACTCCCGGGTTTGCTGCAGCTCAAAGCCCAGTTCGTAAAGGTGGCGCTCCAGTTGGAAAGTGTGCATGAGTAACTCCCAGTCTTCGTCTGAGGCGGGCAGCAGACCGGCGGCCCGGGCAACCGGCAGGTAGCCTTCCAGAAAAGCATTATGGATGGCATCATACCAGGCCTCGGCATACGGCAGCAGTACACTCTCATTGGGCTGTTTGGGCTTGATTTGTGTCAGCAGTGCGCCCATTGCAGCGTAGTATAGTGAGCTCGACAGGCTGGCCAAATCACGGACCGGAGATTTCCGCAGGCGCAGCTCGCTGAAGCTACGGGTACGGTCGCCTTCGAAATTGAAGAGCACAAAGGAATTGCCGGTAAACAACACTTTTTCCAGCTGCAGGTCACCGTGCACCCGAATCTTCAGTGCATCCAGCTTGTGGTCGTAGATTTTACGCAGCTCGTCAGTAATGCGCTCTTTGTGTTCGGTCAGCACCGCTTTTTGATGATCAGACATCCGGTCCGATTTATTCATCCGCTGGAAGCTCGACCGCAACTGGGAATTCCAGGCCGAAAACAGGGAACGCTGGTAGTGCAGAGAAAAAGCTTCGGGCTGGAAGTCCGGCAGGTCATTTTCCGTCAGCCCCTTGTGGAACTCTGCGACCGTCTGACCGAGCAACTGCGCCCGGTTCAGCGAGATATCACCAATAAACCGGGCTTTAATGCCCTCATCGAGCGGCGGCAGGGCTTCCTGTTCCACGCTAATGTCTTCCAGGAAGCGCCGTGCGTTGTCGTAAAAGTAAGTCCAGGCGGTGCCCTGATTGGATACATAGGGCTGCAGGGCTGCCAAAACGTAGGGGTGCTTGTTCTTGTCTTTGTACTCCAGGTGGCTCAGGTAGCCCGGGACAGGCAGCTGGGAATCGTCCCCATAGCGGTTGATCTCCAGTTCCGGGTTGGGGGTATCCTCCAGCCGGCGGAAGACCTTCAGGAAGTATTGGTCACCAAAGGCCAGCGCCCGGTGGTTGCTTTGGGTAGCGATGACCCGGGCAGGTGGCAGCGCCTGATTGGAAGGGACTCCGTTCAAACGGGAGCTGTGCTGGAAACTAAAGCCCTCGGGCAGTTCCGTTTCCCCTTCGAGCAGGTACCGCAGCAAGTAATTGCGGAATCCGGTACTTTCATCCGCTTCAAAGAGATAGCCTTCCTGCTTAGTGCCCGTCAGGCAGCAGAGAATCTGATTGGCAGCCGGCGCATTGGGCTGCCGCTGATAATCGCCTTTGCGCATAGCCAGCGGCATAAAGTACAGCTCCGGAAAGCCTTCTGTGTAGTGGGTCTGCAGGATCATCAGCAGAGAGCGCCCGCCCTCGTAGCGCAGGGGCTCTACTTTGATGATTTCCACACTGTCCAGCTTGCGGCCGTCGATGTTGTATTTTTGGGTGCGGCTCAGAAACTTGCGGACCACCTCCCGAAGTTCGGGGTGGTACTTTTTGTCCTGCGCAAAGTCCGTCCACTGCTCGGGTTTCCATTGCAGCTCCGGGATGGTCACATTCGATCTTTCATTTTGGAAGGCGGGCTCCAATTCAAACCAGTAGTATCCGAATGGCCCGATCGTGAAGCGGTTCTGCCCCCGGTTGATGGGCGGGAACTGTGCCTGCCCAAAGGTCTCAATCGGCTGATAGCGCTCGAACTCCGGCAGCTCCAGGTCTACCGCCTGTGCGTGCCGCGACAGGTTGGCGATGACCAGCAGGTGCTCCTCTTCGAAAGAACGGGTAAAGGCGAGCACTTTGGCATTCTCAGGCGACAGGAATTTGATGTCCCCACGACCAAAGGCCCGGTAGCGCCGACGCACGTTGATGATGCGCCGCATCCACCACAGCAAGGAAGAGGAATTGTTCTGCTGCACCTCCACATTAATGGTTGAATACTGGTACTCCGGATCATTGATGAGGGGCAGGTAGAGCTTGTGCGGGTGGGTATTGGAGAACCCTGCATTGCGGTCTACATTCCACTGCATAGGTGTACGCACCCCGTCGCGGTCGCCCAGGTGGACGTTGTCGCCCATACCGATTTCGTCCCCGTAGTAGAGGACAGGCGTGCCGGGCAGGCTGAGGAGCAGGGAGTTCATCAGCTCGATTTTCTGCCGGTTGTTGTCCAGCAGAGGTGCCAGCCGGTGACGAATACCGAGGTTGATACGGGAAGCCGAGTCTTTGTTGTACGCACGGTACATATAGTCGCGCTCCTCGTCGGTCACCATCTCCAGAGTGAGTTCGTCGTGGTTACGCAGAAAAATACCCCACTGACAGTTCTCCGGGATCTCCGGGGTCTGCTCTATGATGTCGATAATCGGATAGCGGTCCTCCATCTTGATGGCCATAAACATGCGCGGCATGATGGGGAAGTGGTAATTCATGTGGCATTCGTCCCCGTCTCCGAAGTAAGAGGCAGAGTCTTCGGGCCACATATTGGCTTCCGCCAAAAGCATGACGTTCGGGTTTCGGGCCTCGACGTGCGCACGTAGTTTTTTGAGGAAGACGTGAGTTTCCGGCAAATTTTCACAGTTGGTGCCATCGCGCTCAAACAGGTAGGGAATCGCATCGAGGCGGAACCCATCCACGCCCATATCCGTCCAGAAATCGATCATCTTAAAGATCTCTCCCTGTACGGCAGGGTTATCAAAATTCAAATCAGGTTGGTGGCTGTAAAACCGGTGCCAGTAGTAGGCCTGTGCTTCTTCGTCCCAGGTCCAGTTGGATTTCTCAAAATCCTGGAAGATAATGCGGACATCCTTGTACTGGTCGGTGGTTTGGCTCCAGACGTAGTATTCGCGCTCCGGGCTGCCCGGAGGTGCTTTTCGGGCTTTCTGAAACCAGGGGTGCTGATCAGAGGTATGGTTGATCACCAGCTCGGTAATGACTTTCAGGCCTCTTTTGTGGGCCTCGTCCAGCAGGGTTTTGAACTGCCGCACCGTTCCATAGTCCGGGTTGATGGAATAGTAATCGGAGATGTCGTAGCCACCGTCCCGCTGAGGAGAAGGGTAAAAGGGCAACAGCCAGATGGCGGTCACGCCCAGATCCTGCAGATAGTCCAGCCGTTGGATCAGGCCGTTGAAGTCGCCGATCCCATCGGCGTTACTGTCCTGAAATGCCTTGATGTGCAATTCGTAAATAATGGCGTCCTTGAACCATAGCGGGTCCTGATCAATCGTGTTTTGCTGCGACATAAAACTAAGTTAGTGAGGTTTGCGATATCCGGGTCTTCGGGAAAGGAACGGCAAGCCAGTCTGTTTTGTGCAGGTGGTTACCGAATTTCTCTATTTGGTCTTATTTGGTAGGAAAAGCGATAATAAGGATATCTGCTGAGAAATGGAAATGTGGGCCGCAGAGAAGTAAAGCGCCGCTTCAAAAATTACTTTGGGGCAGTACGTTTCGGATAGCGTTTTGGAAGGTAACCTGTGCATGCCCTTTGGTTTTCATAACCAATCCGCCCTAATGCATACGATCGCCCCGCAGTTCGAGTTCATCCATAATTTCCGCTTCCCGTTCGAGGAATTCCTTCCAGCGGGCCCGGACTTTATCCTCCTCACCGTACTGTTTGGCCAGGTCGATGAACAAGCGGTAATGACCGGCCTCTGCGACCATGAATTTATGGTACCATTCCCGCAGTTCTTCCTCACTGATATTGAGCGAAAGCAGTCGGAAACGCTCGCAGCTACGCGCCTCGATCAGCGCACAGGTCAGCAGTTTGTCCAGCAGGCGTTCTTCGCGGCTACCGCCTTTTTTGTGGAAAGCCAGCAGTTTGTTGACGTATTCGTCTTTGCGCTGCCGCCCCAGCTTCAACCCTCGTTTGTCCAGCTCTTTGAGCACCATGCGGAAGTGCCCCCACTCTTCCGTAACGATAGGCGCCAGCTCCCGGACCAGGTCCTCATGCTCAGGGTAGCCCTGAATGAGGGAAATACAGGCTGTCGCTGCTTTTTGTTCGCAGTAGGCGTGGTCGGTCAGAATTTCTTCCAGTTCTATCTCTGCCAGATTCACCCAACGGGGGTCGGTCGGCAATTTGAGGCCGAGCATTTGGACGGCCTTCAGTTCTTCATCGCGGGTTCTTACATCCATAAGTGGGTAGCGGATTGGTTATAAGGACTGGCAAATATAGCAAATCAGCGGGATTCCAGGCATTGGATCTGATGCATAAACAAGCCCGGGTGATAAGTTTCGTACTCTTCGTACCCACTGCTCCAGCCCAGGATGATTTTATCCAGCTCATAGCGCTTGAGGAGGTTGACCTGCCCCTGATCGATGGGATAGATGACGCTGTAGGTCAATTCACCGGTCCGTTCATTCAACACCCCGCTACTCCCCTTCCCTGCCAGCAGTTTAACAAACTGCTTATTGAGGGTGACCATGACCAGGAAGGAATTTTTTTGGATAGCGCCGTAGATTTCCTGTGCATTTTCCATAGCGAAGGTAAAGTCCAAAGCAATATAGCGGTAACCGCCCATCTGATTGAAAGAAGCCCGGCAGGTTAGGTATTCCCGCCCTTGCAGTACTGGGCGGAGCCGTTCGGTGGGCGTATGGGTAAACAGCAGCGCTTTCTCCTGGTCGACCTGGTATTTACCGGCGGAGTTCACCCCTTCATACGCAAAGGCACATTGATACTGAGGGGACTGAATGACCTCATTGCTATGCCCGAAGGGGCGGAAATCATCATCAAGGAGCACACTTTCGTAAGAGTCCGAGGAAAGGACATCCACTCCTTCGAATTGCTGCAATTGGAGCCGTTTCTGCGCCTGTTCTTTTTGGTAAGCTTCCACATAACTGCGATTGTCACGGATTTGACGGGCATTTAGCGCTTCGTTATTAGCCATTCTGGCTTCCCGGACAGCGATAGACTCGGTTTCCCGGGCATTTTTCAGGCGTTCCTGCAATTGCTGTTTTTCTTTAGAATCACCTTCTTTCTTTTTAGCATTCTCCAATTCTTTTTCCAGCGCCAGGGTACGTTCCCGGGCCTCATCTGCCCGTTGCTGAGCGATGTCAGCAGCCTGCCGTGCCAGTTGGGCTTTACGGTCTGCAATCCGGCGCAGATCGTCAAAGGTAACGATGGTCTCTCCCGGCAGTGGCAGCACTTCCACATCCAATATGGCATGAGCCGGGCCGGCCTGTTCCCCTTCACCAATAGAGAACACGTACTTACGCTGCCCTTCCTCATCAAGCATATAAGGCCGGTTCTTCTCATCATACCAAACATCCTCATTCTGTGCCTGGGCGCTATTGATTACTGTGCCCCAAAACAACAGGATGGCGAAAAATGCTTTAATTTGCATGGCGTCAATGAATTTGCTGAACGTTCTTCCGAAATTGAACTCAAGATAGCCATAAATTGAGGTAGAAGGCAAAAAATCAGGGACAAATCAAAATACGAACACCATGAGAAACAAGGGTCTGTTTTTTTTATGCTGCGCCGCTTTCTGTATTTCAGGCTGCCAATCGGGGGCATCTGACCAAGCCTATGACTTCCCTGATATTCCTGTCTCTTACCCGGAAACACCCCGGGACACCGCCCGCACGGACAGCTATGCCGGCTACAAAGTCTCTGCGCCCTACCATTGGCTGGAGCAGACCGACTCGGCTATGGCACAGGGCTGGATCAGCGAACAAGCCCAAATGACCGGTACTTACCTCAGCCAGTTGCCCGGCCAGGCAGCCCTGAGCCGGCAGCTCGACCAATTACAAGACTATGTGTCCATCACCCCTCCCCGGCTAATCAACGGGGCCTGGTATTTCCTGAAATCGGGGAAAGGTGTTCTCCAGGGGCTGTACCGCAGGGATAGTATACAGGGGCCGGAAACCCAGCTAATCGACCCGGAAGCGGAAGGCTGGGCGGCCAGTTCTCAAATCACCGGCCTGGCGGCCTCTGCCGATGGCGAGCTGCTGGCACTGAAGCGCTCCGTTGCCCATTCCGAATGGGAGGACATTCTGATCTATGACCTTAAGCAAGAAGCTTTCCTGCGGGACACCCTGCAGTTTGTACGGCACAGCAACATCACCTGGTACCGCGATGGCTTTTTCTACAGCCGCTACGCCCGGCCCGGCGACAACCTTGAGCCTTACCTTTTCCAGCAGATGTACTACCACCGTGCGGGCACCGATCAGTCGGAAGACGAACTTGTCTACGCAGACCGCAGCGACCCCCGCTACCGTTTTGAGACTTACCTGAGCCAGGAGCAGGGGTATCTCCTCCTATTTGCCACCAATTCAGAAGGCAGACAAGCTGTTTATGCCCGGTCACTGAACCAGCCGGATGCCCCTTTTTCCACCATTGCTGAAGATGCAGCCTTCCAGTTTGAATGGGCGGGCGCCGATGCCACCGGTATTTACCTCATTACCAACCTCGATGCGCCCAACCGCCGCCTCGTGCGGATAGACCCGGAGCTGCCCGACCCTTCTTTTTGGGAGACCATCCTGCCAGCCGGGCAAGCCCCGTTGCAGTCCGTGCACTGGACAGACGGTAAGATACTCGCCGTCTACCAAACAGCGCAGGGCAGTGCCATGGCGCTATACGATACCAAGGGGAAATTGCTCAAGCGCCCCAAACTGCCCGACAACGGGTGCGTCCTTGACATCAGCAGCCGGTACGACACCCCGGATGTCTTCATCAGCTATGGCCACCTGCTGGAGCCGCCGCAGATCTACCGCCTCGACCTGAATGCAGAGCGGATGACCGCTTTTCATACCCCGGTCACCACCCTGGACCCCAAAAACTTTAAGGTCAGCCTGGTACAGTTCAAGAGCTACGACGAGACTGAGCTCTCCATGTATATCGCCCGCAAAATAGGCACCAAGCTCAACGGTAAACAGCCGGTCCTGTTGTTTGCCGGAGGGCGTAAGGACGGGCCATTTGCGCCCATGCATCAGACCACGGAGCGGCTGTTGGCTCAGCTCATGCTGGAGCAGGGCGGTATCTGTGCGATCCCTGCTCTTCGGGGCGGCAGCGCACTGCAAACGGCCAAACGGCGGGCAGGTCAGCGGGAGTACAAGCAAAACACCTTTGACGACTTTCAGGCTGCCGCCGAATACCTTATCGCCAATGATTACACCAAGGCCGCAAAGATTGCCGTGTACGGAGAAGGGCACGGCGCACTGATTGCAGCAGCCAGCCTGGCGCAGCGCCCCGACCTGTTTGGTGCGGTAGCGGGGGCGGATGGCATGTACGACCTGCTGCGCTATCCGGAGTTAGGCTCCGGCTGGAAATGGCTGCCCGAGTTTGGCGATCCCGCCGACCCCAAGCAGTTTGACCACATCTTCGCCTACTCTCCTGTGCAAAAACTAACGACAGACCAGTACCCGGCAACGATGCTGCTGGCCCATCAGGGCAGCGATGCCGTCATGCCCGTGCACACCTGGAAAATGGGGGCAGTCTTGCAACATCAGCAAAGCGGCAACGCCCCCGTGCTCGTCTATCCGGTACCACAAGCACAGCCCTTCGGTAGAACAGGAGCAGATGTCATGGCGTTTCTATTGTACCATTTGAAAACGCCCGTAAAGGATTATACTCCCCTCGGGCACAATAAGTGATTTTTGACTTTTTCTTTTTGCGCCCTGCGGCGTTAAAAATGCTCCCCGTAGCCGGGCTATGCCTGCGGTTCGCTTCGCGTCTACTTTGCTCTGCACAGCGAGTGCCATCGTGGTTTTACCTTGCAGGCCACAAAAATAAAGTCGTCAAAAATTTCACCTCTCGTGACCGAGGGGAGTATTAAAAGCCAACGCAGCATACATGATCTACCTTTTTGATATTGGTTTTTTGCCGGTCAGAATCTGGGATGTACTCGACATCATCATTGTCGGGTACCTCATGTATCAGATTTACAAGCTGCTGCGTGGCAATATCGCCTTCAATATCTTTGTGGGGGTACTGACGCTCTACGTGGTGTGGTGGCTGGTGAACCAACTGGAGATGGACCTGCTATCGGCCGTGCTCGATCAGTTTGTAAGCGTTGGTGTGATTATTATTATTATCATTTTCCAGCCGGAAGTACGGCGCTTCCTGTTGTTCCTGGGCAATACCACGCTGCGGCAGCGTTCCAATTTCCTGGGGCGCATCCTGGACCGCAACCTGGAAAACACAGAAGAAAAGGTCCGGCAATTGCGGGCACTGCGGTCGGCTATTGTACGCATGAGCAAGCGCCAAACCGGTGCCCTGATTGTTCTGGCCGGCAACCTGGACCTCGACGGGCTGGTCAGCTCCGGGGTAGCGATGGACGCCGACATCACGGAGCCGCTGTTGGAAAGTATTTTTAATAAACACAGCCCTCTGCACGACGGGGCCGTCATCATCAGCAACGGGCGCATACAATCCGCCAGCTGCGTACTGCCCGTTTCTGAAAACCCCAATCTGCCCAGCAGCGCCGGTTTGCGCCACCGGGCAGCAGTAGGCATTACCGAGCGGGCCAATGTGGCGGCTTTTATTGTATCTGAAGAGACCGGCTATATATCCATTGCGGCAGAAGGCGAGCTTCGCCGCAAACTTGATGAGCAGGAACTGAAATCTTTACTAAGTGAGTATTACTAAATTACCTGAGGGGCTTCATGTGGAACGGGTGGAGGAATTTGCCCTGACTGAGCACCGGCAGCTCAGCATACAACAGCTGCTGAAGACCGCTTTTCCGGGCTATCCGGACCGTACCTTTTACCGGCAGCTGCCGGATTTCCGCTACCTGGGCTTTCAGGGGGAGCAACTCATGGCCCACATGGCTGTGGAGCACCGGCTGCTGCACAATGCAGGTCAGTTGTACCCGGTCTTTGGCGTGATGGACCTCTGCGTAGACCCGCTTTTCCAGCGCCGCCGCATTGCCAGCTACCTGCTGGACGAGCTCACTGACCTGGGGCAGGCTCATCGGATTGACTTTCTCGTCCTCCTGGCCAGTCAGCATCAGCTTTACCTCGACAATGGTTTCCAACTGGTCAGCAACCCCTGCGTTTGGATGATGATCACCGGGGAGCAGTCCTTGGGGCTCACCCGCCACTCGGTCAAGCATTCCCTGATGGTCAAACCACTCGGTGAGCCGCAGTGGAAAGAAGGGTTGGTGGATTTTTTGGGGCCTATTTTTTAGAGCGTGATACCGGTAGTTTCATAGATTTCAATCGTTTCAGGGTAAACGTCCGAGCAACCCCGTATTGCCTGCGCCAGTCGCAAGCGCGACCTTTGTCGAAAAAGGCAAGAGATGAAAAACAATGGCCGCGCCGAAGAGATGGCGCAACTTTTAGAAGAGCAAGCTTCTTCAGGCATGAGCAA
>NZ_JAVJSK010000143.1:0-38804 GCF_040219495.1 Phaeodactylibacter sp.
TATAGGGTATGGATGAGTATTTTTTGCCAGATCAAAGAACGCCCGGAACCTCGTAGCCTAAGCTACGAAGGTGAGGACGAGATGCAGAGCTGGTGAAAAAGACCATTCAGAGACATACAAAATTTGCGTTAATAAACTCTAATAAAGGTCCCTCAAATAAAGTAAGCTACGAGCAGGCAGTCCGGTGACGGGCTGCCTGTTCGTCGTTTTTGGCAATCCGTTCGGGATTATATACCGGGGCGCTGTCAGGAGGGCATCCCGCTAATTTTGCTTCCGTAATCAAAACCGAAGTAAAATGAAAGATCACCCGACTGCTCCCAAACACTTGGCCCGCATCACCGGGCTCCTTTATCTTATTGTGATTATTTGCGCGGGCTTTAGTCAGGGCTACGTGCGGGGAAGCGTAATGGTACCCGGCGATGCAGCTGGTACCGCCCTAAATATCCTGGAGGAAGGCAGTTTATTCCGGCTTGGGCTGGCGGCTGACCTGATCGCCTTCACCGCAGATGCCGTCATTGCCGTACTTTTTTATCAGTTGTTCAGGCCGGTCAGTCCAACCCTTTCTATGGTGGCTGCCGCTCTACGGCTGTTGGCCCACCCTGCTATTGCCAGCCTCAACCTTCTCAACCATTACATGGCGCAGCACGTGCTGGAATCAAAAGACTGGGCGCTGTCGCACAGCCCGGAGCAGTTATATGATTGGTCCCTGCTGTTTATGGATGCCCACCGGGCCGGTTATCTGATTGCAGGTGCACTGTTCGGCCTGCACTGTCTCCTGCTTGGCATATTGATCTACCGGTCTGATTTAATCCCTAAAGCTTTTGGGGTGTTGATGAGCCTGGCAGGCATAACTTACCTGATGGAAACTTTTGGTGTTTTCCTCTTCCCTGGCAATGATGCATGGCTGGCATTACTGGTGGGCGGCGCGGCAGCGCTCGGAGAAGTATCCCTGATGGTTTATTTGCTGGTCAGGGGAGTGCGGGAGCGTTAAGAAATCCAGAACCGAAGGAAGTCCAGCACTTCCCGTTGGAAACTCCAGAACTCAATCTCCCGCCACCAGCACCAAAGGCCTGTCAGCGCACCGTAAATCAGCAGGTGGCTGACCGCAAAGGCCCAGAGGATGCAGCAAAGGACATACACCCAGCCGATCCAGCTCAGCGGGTGGAGGTAGGAGAAAAACTCGCTGCCACCGGAGCCTTTGACCGGGCGGTTGAAGCGCTTCATCACCCGGTGGAGATGCCCTTCAAACCAGATTGCATAGAAGCAGGGAAGGGAGAAAACCGGAAACTGCCGCCCCTTCATGCTACGGCCAATAGCTTTCCAGCGCAGGTCTACATTACGCGCAATACCAATTTTGATCCGTCCCGGATTGCGGGTGGACATGCCGAGGTAAATAAACCGGTAGTCAAAGAGGGAATAGAGGAGTTGCTTCATTGCCGGATTTTATCTTTCCGGGGCTAAAATACATATTTGTTGAAATTTTTTGTGTCCGAATTTGTATTTTTTAGCGATTGTAGAGGATACTGCCAAAAGAAGCACCCCAAACCCTGGTTTTAGCCAGCATTTGGGGTGCTCTTATTCAATTAGACTGTGTTGGGAATTCGCTTTTGGAGCGAATGTAGTCAAATTATATTCTGAACAAGGCGCGATACATTCAAGAATGGGATTAAAGGGGCCCATTCTTGAATCACATAGCCTGAGCTAAGCGACTGAAGAACAACGAATTGCAGGATATAATTTGGCAAATGCAGCCCAAAGGGTGAAATCCCAACACAGTCTAAAATGCCCTGAAAATGGGGTTTAGTTCAGGATCAGCTTTTGGGTTTTAATGCCTGATTCGCTCTGAAGGTGGAGCAGGTAATTGCCCCGGGGCAATTCCTGCAGGCTTAGCTGTACTGAGCCCTGTCCGTGTACCGTGACCTGCCTTAAGGGCTGGCCGTAGAGGTTGAACACAGATAAATACCCTTCGCCGGTCCCAATTTCAAACTCAACGGTGATATGCCCCCGGGTCGGGTTCGGGAAGGCCGAGAACCGATCAGGTGCCGTGACTATGTCCTCACTGGAAGTAAGGGTGTTAAAATCGATCAGTACTTCTGTATCATCAAACTGAGCACCAAAGTTGCCCTCCCAGAATTCTGCATCTCTTCCCCCGTGTTCGAAATAGACATACCTGAGCCCGGTACCGTAGGCTGTGAACGTAGCGCCATAATATTCCCAGTTTTCAGATAGTTCTACGATATCCGAGTCGTATTCGGCCAGAATATTCATTTCATTATCCAGCAGTCTGATAATGGTTTGAGCCTTATCCTGATAGTTGGGGTCATGGCCTTTGACAAAGTTCCAGCCATCAATTTTAGGTTGTAAATCGAGGAGCTCAGCGGAGTAGTATTCCCAGAGGTCGATGGTTTGGCTTTTGGAGCACCAACTATACGAAGTAGTGAAAACGCCCGGTAAGCCATTGATAGCCCAGCCACTGCCTCCGTTGTTGATGATGTCCCAACCCGCAAACGTACCTGTAGAGCCACCACTATAGTAAGCGTGGTTGCCAATAGAAAGGTAGGAGCCATCAATAGCGGCACCAAACTGGCCTGCCCAGCTTTCAGTATCCTCCCCGCCATGTGTGAACCGTATTTTCCTAAGCCCCTGCCCGTAATTCAAAAAGTGCCCTTTCACTTGCTGCCAGTTAGCGGTAGTGGCCAGGTCTCCGGTGGAATAAGAAGCCATCACATTGTCATTGGCATCCAGCAGATCTACAGATAAGAAATAAATGTCGTGGTCAAAGCTAAGGGTTCTGTACCAGTCTGAAAACAGCACAATAGGTGCGCGGTCCAGCCACTCTTCGGAATAGCCAACTTCGAGCAGGTCAACGAGCTGAGATTTGCTGCATCGCTGGAAAGAGGTCGCAAAACAGCTGGAGCCATCCATGCCGTAGATGTTGAGCCCCCAGCCATCACCACCATTTTCGATGATTTCCCAGCCATCAAGGTTGCCTTGTAAGGCGCCCGGGTTTTGTAGGAGGTTTTGGCGCTGCTGCCCAAAAAGGGTGATAGCGGTACTGAAAACGAGCAAAGCAATTGAGTACAAAGCTTTCATAGTAAAAGGTTTTGATCTGAAAAATGATTTGGATTGCCTCCCTGTCAGGGAGAATTGTGCACAACGCCTGCTATGAGTAAAAGGGCGTTGTGCCAGGTGTAACCAGAAGAAAGGTTTACTGTAAACCTCCTGCTCTGGCAGTGGAGATATTTGCAGCGACGCTGTTGTTGACGCTCATTTTTTTGGTATGCAGGTCCAGCTGTATGCGTGCACCATCACTTTTCTGGAGGTAGACGGACCATTCGTCCCGGTGCGTCTCTTTAAATGAAGCGTGAGTGCCCACTTTACCAGTTTTGTATTCCACCCAGTCCTTTCCGCATAACTGCTGGAAGTACCCGCTCCTCGGGCCGGAGTAGACGACCTGCGTAACATTAGTCCCATCAACACGCGGTGGAGTCCAGGAAGAAGGCTCTACTCTAAGCTTGGCAGCCGGTCCGCCCGGGTTCATAATCTGCTCTGCGTACAGGGTATTGCCGCGTAGGTAGAGTTTGTACTTGCAATAAGCTTCAGATTGGGTGGTCACCTGACTGGTACCATTGCCCATAACCGGGTCGTTCTTTTGGTTGGAAGCAAAATGGCTGTACTCCCGGACGTTGATCTTCCTGGCGTCCAGGTCCACTGTAGCTTTCATGTTGGCTTTGGTGTTGTAGGTGTTCGTCAGTAAATTCAGGTCCAGGGTATACACACCGCCACTGGCGTTATTGAAATCCGTGACCTTAATAGGCACACCGTTGCCTGCAAAGTCGCTCCTCTGAATCTGAGCCACAGCCGAAGAGGTGAAAGCCAGAAAGGACAAGAAAAATACGATCGCTTTGGCAATGGCTTTCGGGCCTGTCTGGCCGCAGGGAGGCTTGTTGTTGGCAAAGTGATTGGCGTTGGTAAGGTTTGTGATCTTTTTCATTGGGTTTTTTGGTTTTGAAATGGAGGAAAAAATGATGGGACAAAGTTAGGCCGGCCCCCGGGAGCAGGTAAGCGCTGTTCTACGTGATCGGGTAAACCCGGCAGAACCACGGGAAGAAGCAGGTAGAAATACGTGGTTTGTGGCGGTGGGCGCTGACGGAGCGCTATTTAGTGTTATCTTACACAGGTACATTTTATCAAAACGAAACACCAATGAACTTAAAACCCAACCTTTGGACCCTGCTTTTCCTACTGGCTGCCGGTGTGCTGGCCTACCAACAGTTGTCTTCAAAAGGCAATACAGATACCGCTGATGCGGCACCTGCCTCGGCTGTAAAGACCGTCAGTGACAGCATTTCCAGTAAGGTGGCGGTGGAGATGATTGCCACTTATATGGAACGGTATCAAAGGGTATTAAGCGATACCTCTGCCAAAATCAATGGCCGTTCGGTTTTGGACACGACCGGCGTGGTAGCGATCCCTGTTTACTTTAAGCTGGAGCGGAACGAGATCGCCGAGGTATTCCGCCACTTTGGCGGGCAGCAGGTTTACGCGGTCCTTGGATTGTTGCCGGGTGCGAATGGGGCCCGGGATACCATTGATTTGATTTTATCTGATGTAGAACCGGGCAAGGGCAATATTTTCCTGCAGGGTACATTCTATGATTTTGCCACACCCTGCCCGCCACTCTGTGATGAATAAAGCACCGTGCACGGACCGCTTTAAGCCCAAAAAACCTTAAACATGTATCAGGATCTGGCACTTCTTTTTGGTAAGGTATACCTTGTCATTCTGGTGTTGAATGTGATTCTGGTATTGCTGTTGTACAAGCGACTGCCGGTGAAAGTCCGCAGTGTTCGATTTTTTCTGTTGGGGAGCCTGGCGACGGACCTGGCTTCCCGATGGTTGTTTTATCAGGGGGAGAATAACCTCTTCCTGTTGCATATCTACACCCTGTGGGAGTTGCTGGCCTGGGGGTGGTTTTTCAACCTGGTTTTCGAACACCCCCCCAAAGCTCAGCGGATATTCTTCGCTGGGATAGGAGGGCTGGGCATACTATTGGTACTCAACTCCATATTTCTGGAGCCGCTGACCGGATTTAACTCTAATGCCAAAACATTGGTTCAGGTATTGCTTGTCGGCTTTGCCATCCGGTATTTTTTCCTGGCTTTTGGGAAAATAGACCTGACGAAAGCGGCTGCTCAGTCCGTTACTTTCATCAATTTTGCTGTATTGCTGTATTATTCGGGCACCTTGTTTATATTTATGTTTTCCAGGTTGCTCAGGGAATACGGCGTTGCAAGTGTGCAGCAACACGGGCTCTGGGTCATTAACGCGCTGCTTCTGGTGGTTTTTCACCTCCTGATCTTCATTAGCTTATGGATACCACTCCGGCGCAGACCGAAATATTGACTACTATCCTTATCGGGATTTTTTTGATGCTATTGCTGGCGCTGGCCTTCGTATTGTTCTTTTATTTCTCCCAGCGCAAGTTCCAGGCACAGCAACTCCTTGCCCAGGAGCTGGAGATCGAACACAGGGAGCAGTTACTGCTTGCCAGTATCAAAACCCAGGAAGACGAACGGCAGCGTTTGGCCCGGGAACTGCACGATGAGGTTGGCTCCAAACTCAATGTGATCAATCTGGGCTTGCACCAACTAAAAAAGCAGGGCACAACGCCCGAGGCACAACAGTCTTTTCAAGACCTCTTTGGGCTGGTCCGTACGACCACAGAGACCACCCGTCGCATCGCCCACGATTTGCTGCCACCAACCTTGGAAAAATTCGGGCTGCTCATGGCGCTGGAAGAGTTGTGCGATCAGTACCGGCAATCGTCACCGGTAATACTGGAGTACGAATTTTCAGAAAGTAGTATTCAGCTTGACCCATTAGTCGTACTCAATTTCTTCCGGGTAGTACAGGAGTTGCTGTCGAATACCTACAAGTACAGTCAGGCTACTACCGTCAAAATATCCCTTGCTATAAAGCCCCATTCGCTGGCGTTGTTTTACCAGGACAACGGCATTGGGTTTGACCCCAATGCCCGGGGCCAGCAAAAAGGGATGGGGCTAAAAAACATAGAAAGCCGTATGCGTACCATACAGGCTGATTACCAATTAGATAGCACGCCTGGAAGCGGAACCGTCTTCACGGCACAAAAAACATGGTCATGAAGATTGCCCTGGCAGACGACGAGGCGCTCTTCCGCAGAGGCATCGCCCTTATACTGGAAGAAATGGAGGGTACGGAGATACTCTTTGAAGCGGACAACGGACAAGCTATGCTGGATCAGTTAGCTCGTGCGGAGGTTCAGCCTGATGTGCTGCTATTGGACCTGAACATGCCGGTGCTCAATGGAGTGGATGCGGCAACGGTGCTTCAGGAACAATACCCTGGCCTTAAGTTCATTGTGCTGTCCACATACTTCTCCAAATCCTTTGTACTGAGCATGCTGGAGCTTGGTGCTGCTGCGTATTTGCCTAAAAATGCCACGCCTGAATTGATGCAAACCACCGTGCGGGAAGTGGCTGAGAAAGGCTTTTTCTACAATGATGAAGTCATGGCGATCATCCGCGAAAATATAGTGAAACCTACGCGGCAAAAACTCAGTAAGCCTTTCCAGCCCAACCTCACTGCCCGCGAAAAGGAAGTGCTGCAACTTATTTGCGAAGAACGGACCACGCCGGAAATCGCTGAGCAGCTTTTCATCTCCACCCGCACGGTGGAGGGGCACCGCAACAATCTACTGTCCAAATTGCAATGTCGCAACACCGCCGGGCTCGTGGTTGTGGCCCTTCAGGAAGGGCTGGTAGAGATTAATCGGTTTCGCTTTTGAGCGCTCCGTTGCGAAAATGAAAATTAAGCGGAAAAAATAGCACCCCATCTGCTATCTCAGAGGGCATTGGCAATCAGGTAAGCTGTATACCCATGCTTCTGCCTGTCGGCCTCAGGGCTGGACAAAGCTCTAACTCGCCATCGTATACAGCCCGTCAAAAATACGGACCGTTCTTCAACTTCGGCTTGAATATCAATGTGAGATAATACGCAATTAGGGAGTGTATCTTCGAGCTGGAAGGTAGCCAGGAGGTCAAACAAAGCCGCTTCGATTTTCGCTACTGCGTCCGTCTCACTGGATACGGGATTAGTGCCGAGCACGAGGTCACCCACCCCATACGACCAGGCATCAAATACCTGCCATACGATATCGTCAATATGATCAGTAGGGGAGTTAGGCTGAACCCGGGCGCTCATATACCCTTTGCTGCCAATCTTGCTACCGGGTAAGGGAGAGAACACCTTTTGCCCCACTACATATTAAGGCAGGGCTGGCAAATAAGGATACTAAAATCGCAAAAAAATGGTGAAAGTCCAGCATTCGGCAACTTTGGGTGGCTATACAACAAAAATCCCGCATCTTGAGCAATCCAAAATGCGGGATAGGTAGTGTGCAATATCTTAGTGCTTAGTCGGCCTTAATGGTAATAGGAAGGCGCGCCATAGTGTTTTCCCAGCCGATCACCAATTCGATTTGATTATCACCTTTCTCAACGAAAGTCATGGAAAGGGCTTCCAGTGTTTCCGGCGTTTTCTCGGTAGGTACCACGACCTTCACGACATTATCCTCCTCATTGTGATTAGGTGGGCCCCAGGACTGTACATTCTTATGGATGATGAACTCCCAGTTGTCTTTATTGACGGTGGCAAAGAGCCCGTAACGGCCCGCCTCAATATCGGTACCGTCAATTGTCACATTCCTGAAGAAAGTCAGCGCTGTGGTTTCGTTAGCGCCTACGCGCCACATGCTGCCATACTTCAGCAGGCCGCCAAAGATGGTCCGGCCTTTCATTTGCGGGCGGGAATAGACAGCACGTACCAGGGGCTCATTAGCCGCGAGCTCCGCTTCTTCCACGTAGTTGCGTAAGCGGGACATATTAGGATACTGCACCAAGTCCATCGGGCTGGTGTCTTCGCCTGACATGATCGGTGGATTGAGGTTGATGGGCAACTCGGCACGGGTTTGGTCCCATTCTAAAACCATATTTACGTTGTAATCGTCTACTTTTTGAAACCCTATGGTAAAGTATTCACGCACATCAGCTACTGAAGTGGTGGGTACGGATACCGCAGCGATGTCTTTAGTAATATCCCGGTTTTCAGCACCACCGATGAAGCGCTCCTCAGAGATTTTGATGATCCACTGTTGTGGATAGGGCTGGGCAAACAGGGTATAGGTGCTGGCAGGAAGATAGGTGCCGCCAATTTCTACGGGTTGGAAAAAAGTTACCTCCGTAGCTTCATTGGCTCCCAGGCGCCAGTCCTGTCCCCAGGGTACAAGCCCGCCAAAGATTTCGCGGCCTTTCTTTTGAGGGCGGCAGTACAAAACCTTGATTTGCTGAACACGGTCGGGGTCATCTGCATCCAGGTAGTTTTGAAAGGCTGCACCGCGGGGATAGTGTGCCGCGTCCATTGGGCTTGGGTCCATGCCGGAGAATTTTAGTTCCTGAGCATCTAACCCCATGCTGGTACCCAGCATTAAAAAAATAAACAGAAGGATGTTAAGCTTCATTGGTTGAATTAAATTTGATGAAATGATGGGGTAAAAGTAGGGAATTATGCGTGACTTATGTTAGAGCGTGTTGGGACTTTAGTAATCGGTCTGCAAACTACACTTTTTTGCTTATACTTCGTCCCGAAAATCCTTCCCGCAAACTGCGGGACAGGCTATTTAGCTAAGGCTAAACTCCGGTTTTCGTGCCTCGTCTAACCAAAAAATTGTTAGTATTCGACTAGAAGACAAAAGTCCCAACACGCTCTTAGTGCTGCAGGACTTCCCCAACGATTTATCCGTCCCCTGCCTTATCGGCTCGGATACGGTCTGCCTGTAGGTGTCGGAACACATGCTCAACTTCAAGCCAGGATTGGGGCATTATCCCTTCACCCAATCCACAATTAATTGTTTTTCGGATCCGCACTGCGGAACCCTCTGATTTCCTCCTCCAGCTCTTCATTGAAGGCATCGAGCACTTCCTTCGGTTGAGGGTTCATGGATACAAAATCCTGAAGCTCGGCTCTGAGGTGCATGCCGACGGCTTCGTTGTCTTCCTGCCAGCCCAAGCTTTGCAGGCGGCGGTTTTCCAGGTCAATATCCATCGGGGTGAACTCCATGACTGGCTCGAGGTCCAGCCCCAGCTCAGCAAATTGCTTTTTGAGCGCCTGATTTTGCTGGTAGGGTGTGATTTCTTTGTTTTTCATGGTTTTTAGGGTTATATTATACATTATTTACCGCTCTTAAATATAAGCTATCATGCGCACTTTTCTTTTCCTTAGTTTTCTATGGGCTATTTGCCCGCTTCAGGGACAGTCCCAGTTTAAATTCGAGCCGCAGGCTGATGCCGAAGAAGAGGTGGCTTCAATCCATATCCTGTACAGAATCCCGACAGGAGCAGTTGCAGGCTATCGTCTTTGGACGACCTTCGCGCCCGACGATCCGGTGAAACTAACACCCAATAGCTATACACTACTCGAAGTATCTGAAGACTACCTGGGCTTTTTTGCCAATGGTGGTGAGCCAGAGAAGCCGCTGATTATAAATATAGAGCGAGGGAAACATTATTTCTACCGATTCACCAGATTTGGACTGGATGAACTCCTAATTGATGAACTAACTGAGCAGGAATTTAAAATGGAGCTATTTTTTAATGGTATCAAACCTGAATCCAAACGAACTTAAAAGCTGGGGATACCGGGTTCATAGCGCTTTACTGAGCAACTGCTTTTATACTGACGATTAAGTGGTCTCCGATAAAGATCGGAGCAGCAAACCTACTCAATGCTTGCCCGTGTCTCGTTATTGTTGATTTTGCAACCTGCTTTTGTAATTGAATGCGAATAATGTAAATTGCACTTAGCATTTTATTGAAAAAGTGTAAAATGGAGTCAACAGAAATTGATAACTTGCAGACTTGGTCCATTCAGCGGGTATGTCGGGTGTCTGGGGCTTTCAAGCGTTATCTTTGGGGGTAAACCATCCCGGGAAACCCTCATTAAGTACTTACAATACCTTGGCCGTGCGGACCTGCTGCAGTTGCTGTATAGTGAAGCTAAAGGCGTCAGCCTGCTCAATAAACCGGAAAAATTATATCTGCAAAATCCCAATCTGGCCTACGCGCTATCTAAAGGTAGCGCAATGAATAGGGGGAGCTTAAGAGAGACCTTTTTTCTTAACCAGGCCGGTGCAGTCCACGAAGTCCGCTACCCCCGAAAAGCAGGTGACTTTCTCGTCGGTCAAAATCGCCTCTTCGAACTAGGCAGGTCCGGGAAGTCCACGGCTCAGATCAGGTCGGTAGAAAATGCGTGGGTCGTCTCTGATAATGTGGACGTAGCGACAGCTCATCGGTTGCCGTTGTGGCTGTTTGGTTTTTTGTATTGAAATAGACTTGATGCGTTGGGTTTATGGCTCAATCCACTATGTGACACGGGGCCGGCATCCTGAGCCTTCACTTTTTTGCAAAAGGGCAAAGATTAAGCAACCA
Source organism: Phaeodactylibacter sp. (assembly GCF_040219495.1). Classification (GTDB taxonomy): domain Bacteria; phylum Bacteroidota; class Bacteroidia; order Chitinophagales; family Saprospiraceae; genus Phaeodactylibacter. The sequence continues at coordinate 10,527 of NZ_JAVJSK010000143.1, forward strand.
AGCTGCCTACCTCCCGCCAACTCATTAAGAAATGATCTCCAATGGGCTGAGAATCTTCCCCGCCGTAGATGACGGTAGGCTGAAAAAGGGGCACATCTGCGGTCTTACTAAACCAATCTAACTGCTTAAAATAATCATTCCGATAAGTCGTCCCGCTTTTAATTTCAATGGGCCGTATCTGGCCTCCAACGTTCAACAACAGGTCAATTTCGTGTTGTGAGTTGTCTCTCCAAAAAAATACGGGAGGGGTTAATCCATTATTGTAAAATGATTTGGACACTTCGTTGAAGATGAAGTTCTCGAAAATAGCCCCTCTTTGATAGTAGGTAAGCAATTGCTCTGCAGTGTTGATGCCCAAAAGTGCACAAGCAAGGCCCGTGTCGCGGAAATAAAGTTTTGAAGATTTTACGAGGCGTTTTTTAAAGTTCCGAAAATAAGGCTGTACCGTATACAATATATGAGAAGTTCGGAGTACAGATAGCCAGGCGGAAGCTGTTTGGCGGTCGATCCCGGCAGCAGAGGCCAGGGTTGATTTATTGATCGTTTGCCCAATAAATCCTGCACAGATACTAACGAAACGGGTAAACGCATCCAGGTTGCTGATATTCTTAATCTGACGTACATCGCGCTCTACGTAAGTGGCCAAATAAGATTGGTAAAAAGCTGGGGGGGGGATAGACTTATCATATATCCTTGGGTACCCTCCTTGCCAGCATAGGTGGTTGGCCGATAAATCGGTGGGGAGATAAGGCTTCAATTCTGCATAGCTAAGCGGGTGCAGGTAAAAAATAGCTGTACGCCCGGCCAGCGTCTGGCTTACCCCTTCCATCATGAGCATGTTGTGTGAACCACTTAAAATAAACAAGGCTTCAGAGTGGTCATCCACAATGCCTTGAATATAAGACAGCAGTTGGGGGGCTCGTTGTACCTCATCCAGTATCATACGGTGGCCGTAGGTGGCAAAGAGCTCCCTGGGGTCCCGAACGATCCTTTCGTATACGTCCGGGCTTTCTAACGAAAAGTAGGGTAGATCACCAAACAGATTTCTGATCAGCGTCGTCTTCCCACTTTGTCTCGGCCCTGTAATGGTCAAAACGGGAAACTTGCCGACCAATGATGCGATTGCTGGTTCAATGTGACGTTTTATCATGCTCAAAAATAAGCATTTATACCTTTTTTACAAATTGATGAATCGGTTCGTCAATTTGTAAAAAATCTTTCTCTGGCAATTGTTGTGGGTAACGCTTGGGAGCAACTACATCGGCTACACTGCTTCTTTGCGCCCACTATTTGAGCAGTTGCTGGCGGAGGCTACGCTGGCGGAGTGGGAGTAGGTGTGGGGGTAAAAAGCGATAACTTAGCTTTCAGGAAGATAAATTACCTCTGGTTGCTTCAGCTGTATCAAAGATTTCGTAGATACGATACAAAAATCTTCTTCTGTATTACGGGCTACTTCTTTTATACTCGGAACGGAGAGGTCTGGGCGTAATGCACAAACCCGACGCACGAGTATATGCCGACACGAAGTCATGGTTGGTCCCAAACTACTTCGTCGTCGGTATAGCCAAAGCTGATTCAGCTCTGCTTCCAAATCCAGATTGGAAATACACAACCCCATACGCCATGCCGGAATACCGCCGGGCTTGTCGTCGTTGCATTGTAGCAGGAATTGGTCCAGTCCAGCCGGTTTCGGCTCTGAAGTACAACGTGACCTTTTGTTTGCCACTTTAGAAGACAGGGCTCGTCGCTAAATAGAGCCTTGCTGTTTCCCAAAGTGGTAGTTTACAGTATCACACAAGGTTTGTTTCAGCACTTTATCCGAGAGCATCCGGTTGTCTATTTTGCGGAGTTGATGGGCAAGCTCATCGTTTTTTATGATGTCCCTTAGCCAGCGTTCAAAGTCTTTGCGCTCCAAATGGTAACGAATCGTATCAATGGGGAGCAGTGGCAGGATCTGACTGAACTCCCACAGGCTAGCCGCCGGTTTGATTGCTGCCTCCCCGTGCTCCGTGTGGAAATAAAACTGTTTTTTGGAGGGCAGGGGCGCAATCAGGTATTTATGCAAATGACGTACGTGTGGGGTGGTACGGCTCATCTGGTCGAGGCTGACTATGCCGGATTGCGGTGGTTCTTGCTGATTTGTATTCCCCATGCTCAAATAAAACTGCCTTTTGGGGATATCCCCAAATTGGATAGATGGAGGAACGGGTAGCCCTTGTTCACGCAGGATATTCTGAATATGCTGTGTTTCCCGCTCATGTTGGAGCTTGGTGATGATCCAGTGATCAATACTATTGAGTAACGCCTCTGGCAGCCCCTCCACCTGATAGGTAATGAAGGTAAACCCTCCTGCCCGGGCATTTTCCATGATCAATTCAGATAAAGAGTCCCCTCCCCATTGGCAGAAATAGTGCGCTTCATCGAGTAAGAACCAATGAGGCACCCCCCGCCTCGCCCTGAGCCCGCCCAAAGCCTGAAGAAACCGCCTGACATAGTCTCTCTTTTCGTCCAGGTTGTACTGGCAAAGGTCCAGGATGATGTTGATTTGAGCGTATTCGAGCAAAGTAATCACATCCGATACCGCCGGGGGCGGGGAGTACGCACTACCGAATACGATGGTCCGGGGTACTGCTTTTATGGAGCGGTAATCGCCCTCCGGGTCGATTACGCAGACCTGATAGCCCATGTCGAGCAACTGTTCCAGAATGAGCCCTGCTATCCAGGTTTTGCCCGTCCCGCTTGATCCTGCGATGCACCAATTGCTATCCAGGAAGTTGAACGAACTTAAACACACGGGGTCCTTCTTCAGTGTATTACCCAGGTTTATCCGTCGATTGGGCTGGCAACGGTATGGCGGAATTTTGTTTTGTACTAAGTTGGCCAGCATATCCCGGCATCCTTCCCCACCTTTTTTTTCCAACACCAAATCGGCCAGATTGCGGATATTAGGAGTAGCATTGGAGACCGCAACGGAAAGGTCGGCTTGCTCAAACATACTGCGGTCGTTCTCTGCATCTCCACAGGCCAGGACGTTGCGGGTGGAATAGCCAAGTTTGGCCAGTGCATGTTTCAAGCCCGATCCTTTAGTGGCGCCGGGCGGGAGCACCATCACAGCGCCTTTATTGTATTCCAGCGTGGCAGCGTACCCCGTTTTCGCAATACTATCCAGGACAGCGCGGTCATGAGGGGTCCAGGTGGCGGCAATGGCCTCACCAAATTCTACGCCAATATTAAGGAGTTTGAGGTTTTGGACCACCTCGTCAGCGAGTTTGCCGAAGGGGGTCTCCACCCTGTTGATGAGCGGGTAATAAATCGTAGCACCGTTTTCGGCAACGATCGCCTCGCACAATTCATCAAAGGGGCCTAATTCGGGGATGACTGCCAAACGGCGTCCCGTCACTAAAATAAGCACATAGCCAGCTTCCTTGACCATACGCAATACCTCCCAGGTCTTGTCTTCCACAACACCATCGTTTGTTAGTGTCCCGTCAAAGTCCAATGCTAATATCTTGAGGTGCATAAGGGGGCGTTATTTAAATCAAAGTACGCCAATAGGAGCAGATTGGAAATGATGAAAGTCATTTCCAACAGGCTTAGCGATGCTGCGTTAGGTGCCGTTTGTATTTGATGCCTTACTTTTTTTTCAGCCCTTTATCTGATTGGAAGCTTCGTGGTGTTTTTGCTGTAGAGCACAGTTCCTTTTGCACTAGCCAAGCCTAATAGAAAAACGGGAGACCGCCTTTGCCCGGCTGCCTCCCGTTCTTTTTAGAGCTGATTAGGCCCGTACTATTTGGATGCCTTATTGAACTGCCAATTGCGCCAAAGCGCCAACAGGCTGATAATGGTAAGGCTAAAAACCGCATAGTAGACAAATGACGGGATCGGCACCGGGTCTCCGGCAGCATACGAATGCAGCCCTGACAGGTAATAATTGACCCCAAAGTAGGTCATAATGACCGAGGCCCACCCAAAAAGGGAAGCGACATTAAAAGCATACGCTCCCCGGAACCCTGGAATAAACCGCATGTGCAGAATAAAAGCGTAGACTAATATGGTGACAAGTGCCCAGGTTTCCTTGGCATCCCAGCCCCAGTAACGGCCCCAGGACTCGTTGGCCCAAACCCCGCCGAGGTAGGTCCCCACACTGACCATCACCAAGCCACCTATGAGCGTCATCTCACTGATTTGTGTCATCTCTTTGATGATCCGGTTGACGTTGTCTGCGTTTTTGGTGTTGCGAAAGATCATAAAGAGCAGGTTGATCACTCCAATAAGTGCGCCCAGCATGAGGAACCCATAGCTGCCGGCTTCGAGGGAGACGTGTATGGTCAGCCAGTAAGACTTAAGCACCGGTACCAAAGGTGTAATTTCGGGGTCCAGCCAACTCAGGCCTGCCACCATCAGGATGGTCGCAGCCAGTATACAGGTAGCCGCCAGGCTGCCTAATGCTTTGCGGCCAAAGAGGACACCCGCCAGTACCGTCGTAAAGGCGATATAAATCATAGATTCATACCCGTTGCTCCAGGGTGCCCGTCCGGATACGTACCATCTGAGCCCCAGCCCGAAGGCATGCATAGCGAAGCAGGCCAGGAAAATGCCCAACGCGATACGGGTTGCCCACTTCAGGCGGAGCCCCGGCTTGAAGACCCGGGCAAACAGTAAGCCCAGAAAAGCCAGCCCCAGCAGGGCATAAACTTTGCCCAACCGGCTAAAAACGTTGAGCCGGTTGAGTAGGATTTCCGCATTTACTTTCCCTTCAGATGGAATGACTGCAGCACCGTTTTTGTATTGAAACTGCCGGAGCTCGTCAATGAGCCGGTTGGCCAGTGCCCAGTCGCTTTCGTGCAAAGCGGTTTGTACGGTTGGAATGTAGGCATCGTAAAACCGCTGTCCAAAGGAGGCTTCCTGCTGACCGTGCCGGTGCGCATCATTGGGCGATTCCCAGTGGTGGTTAGGGTCTCCGGGGATGGGGAAAACCTTGAGGAAGCTGCCGGAAAAAACCATATTGCAGATATTGACGCGCTCGTCCAGCTTCATCATTTCTTTTTCAAATACCCCCCGGTCTTTTTTGGGTGTATTGTAGGCCTGCCGCACGTGCTCCTGTAGAATATACTTACCATTTTGGTCGAAGAAGTCACTGTAAGCCGCCAGTTTGCCCTCTACCGGGATAAGATTTCGTGTCTTATCGTGTTTCCCCATCTTGATCAACGGGATATGGTACCAGTCTTTGGGGTGCGCCGCCATGCTGATGATCGCCTGCTCAGCGGTTAATCCATAGACGGTCTCTTTGCGGGAGAGTTTGCGTAGAATTTCGCTGGCGTAGGTGTTCAATGGTTTCATCCGGCCCCGGTGGTCTTGCATGATGAGCCGCCCAAATCTTTCGGCATGGTCCAGAGAAACGGCAGGCCCGGGGATATAATTGGGCGCAGGTGCCGCCAGAGCCAAATTGGAAGCGAGCAAAACCGGGAGTAGGATGAGCGCACTTTGGGGTTGGCTACGCATTTTTTCCAGGTTGCGGGCCAGCTGCTGAAAGCGGCTTTTTCTGCTAAAGAACGTCAGGATCATTCCAATGGTGAGGATGGCATACCCCAGGTAAGAAATCCAGGTCCCCCACCAGTCATGATTTACGCTCAGGTAAGTGCCCAGTTCATCCGGGTCGAATGAAGACTGAAAGAACCGGTACCCACCGTAATTCAATATGTTGTTCATGTAAATGCGTTGATCGTGGTTGACGTTGTTGGGACTGTCCAGCAGGGTCACTTCACTGGCGTAGGAAGAGGCGCTGTTGGTACCGGGGTATTTTTCGATAATGAAGTCCCGGAGCTTAAGCGCAAAGGGCAGTTGGACCCGTTTGGAACCATAAGCCACCGACAGTTGCAGATCGCCTAGCAGAAAGGTCCGGGGGCGCCCTTCCACACCTTTACTGCCGAAGATATACTGCTCCTGTGTATTGGTGCCATCGCTTACCTTGACTTTAAGCCCGGCAGTGCTGTTGCTTTCCATCTTCCGGTTGGAAGAAGCCAGCTCAATAAGGCCTGTAGGTGTGAACTGCCCGAATACAAAGCTCTGCTGCCCGCTCGCATAGAGGCTACGGAGTTGAAGGGGGTGGTATTGCCCGGCAGCAAGGGTGTCCTTTTCCTGAGTGGCCATCACCATCTGAGTGAAGGTCGCCGGTGCCTTGAAATAGGGCTGGCCGGCTTCCAGCTTGATATTGAATGCCTGAGGGTCTTCCCGGTCTGTGAAGTTGAACAGCGTGCCCCGAATACGGCTGCGCTGCCCTTCCTGCAGGTAATATTCCTCCCGGCCGTTTGCCCCGCCAATGACGATCTGCAGGGTGGGCAACCCTGTTTCATCGTTCAACAGGAACTCCTTGGGGTTGGGCATGAATTCTGTCACCTCTACCTCAATGGTTTTGCTGCCCAATTGGTAGGGCTCCCGGAAGTGGTTGTTGCCAAGGCTGGCAAATAATACAGGCTCGTCAAACCGGTATTTGTTGCCTTTTTGCTGCGCTTCAAAGAGCAGATAGGTCTCCGCACTCAGGAAAGTATTGGCACTGCTCCCTTCCCGGATGTGCATCATGCCTTCAAATCCGTAGTAACGGGTTACTGCCGCCCCGGCGATAATGATGACAATAGCGGCATGAAAGGACAGCACCGCCCATTTTTTTTGTGGGATCATGCGGAAGCGAAAAATATTGACCAAAAGGGAAATGCTGAACAACCCCATCAGCAGCTCGAGCCACCACGACTTGAAAACAACTTTCTGGGCAGCGCTTGTACCAAAATCGTTTTCTATAAAGGTTGCTCCTCCGATGGCAATCGCAAAAAGGATCATATACAAGCCTGCTGCGGAGGTTGAAAACAGGCGGTTAAAAATTAGCTTAAGCATTTTCATGATAATGGGTGTTTTGCGAACTGAGAGGGTCCGGAAACTACCTACGATACCCAAACTCGTCCTTTTGAGCCTGCTTTTCGTGAGGTGTTGACTGTCCTCTATAGCGCCACGATTAGGCTCCGTGCGTGTATCAATCAGGCTGTGAAATGCCTGATGAACTATCGGAGCGCTACGCCGTAGACGCAGAGCGAAATTTGGCAAGAGCAGCCCAAAGTGTAAAACTCCAACAAGCTCTTAACAATTACCGAAGTACGGCTTCTTCCATAATGATATCGTACCGGTAACCCGCACCAAAGTCCTTATCCAATGCGATGGTGCCTTCCAGTGTAACGATAGCGCCAAGTGGGATCTGTTCAGCTGTTGTTACCGTCAGGTCGGCCCCTTCGCCAGAGCCATCCTTCAGGTGTACCCAGTTGCGGTTCATGATCATGGGGTTCACCTTGACGCACTTGCCGGTCACTTTGATCAGTTGTTCGCCGTACTGCGCTTTATTGGCCATTAGTTTGGCAAGGGGTACGGCCCCTTCGGCCAGCTGAATATCTCCGGGGCGGACCTCCAGGTCGGGGGCACCCTGAGCCGTATTCATCTGCGCAAAAGCCTCATCCAGTGCCGCTTCACTACCAGAGGGTTGCTTCCAGAAATTGGAGACCAGGTAGAGGGTTTCGAAAACACGGTTGAACTCCTGGCTGAAGAAGTTTTTTTTCATAAGGCCACCCTTGAAGTAATAAGTATCACCTTCAGCAACTTCCCGTTTCGAAATGGCTATCCAGTACTTTTCTCCTTCTTCATCAACCTGCAAATAGGTGTACCGCTCTGTATTCAGTACTTCGCTCACGGTCACCTTGTGCTGGTTTTCCGTTGCCGCAGGGCTACTACTGGCCTCGCTCAGCGACGGGAGGGTGGCTGTGCCAGTATTTTTATCAGCGGGCACAGAGGCCTCGCTTTCAATGACTTTTGGCTTAGACTCGCAGCTCATAAAGCCCAATGCGAGGAAGCCGGTAAAAAAACAGAGCACAATGGCTCTCAAATCACAGTTATGCATAATGTACAGTTTAGAATCAGGTAGTCGCTGGCCGGGGTAGGCTGGCTAATGTTTTGTTTGTAAGAAAATTAATGCGTTGGGAATTACAGCAGGGGTGAAATGGCGCTGCCCCTTCCCATCCCGGTTCTACCGGGATGCCTTTCTTCAGCCGTTTAACGCCTTCAAAAAGCCGGAGTGCGGTTGGAAACAGTTCATTTTCCCACTACACGTACTCAACACATCACGTCTAATAGTTCAGCATGCCATAGCATGGTGCGCTCTCACTCAGAACCGCTGAATGATTTTTGTATTGATCCGATGGAACTGCTCGTCCCGATGATCAAAAGTCCCTTCGTAGTATAAAAATAAGCTCAATTGTTTTCTTATGCGTAGGGAAAAACTCACCCCAACAATATTTTGTCTCACGATGGAGTCGTTGTGCCGGTAGTGGTATTCCACTATACGGCCGTAAACATCCCCGTCCAGGCGCTTTTTAATGATTTGACGAGATAGCCTCAAGTCAAAAATCTGGCTCTCAATAAAGCTGGTTTGCAAAAAGTTGGCAGACAGTGAAGCCCGCATATTCAACTTGGGGATCCTGGAGCAATTCAGGAATAATCTCAGATTTTTGGATTCGTTATTGCCGCTTTTTTGAAAACGCCACCCCGTATTGAGCCCCAGCGTGATTAGCTTTATAGGGCGCAGGTTGAGGTTGAAGCGCAGCCCTTGCCGTGTTTCATCCTGCACGAGCTGATCAATAAAGCTTCTGTAAGACTCGTAATAGATGATATTGCGCCGGTTGTCATAAGACAGGGACAGCCGCAGCTTGCGGTTCACCCTGTACCGCATGGACAGGAACAAATTGGTAAGCTTCAGAGTGCCATGTGCTTCGCTGTTCAGGTTTTCGTAAAGGTCTACTTCGAATGACCCAAACAGGTTGAGGGCATCAAAGGGGTTGCTGCTGTGCTGCAGGTATGCAAACCGGCGGTCGGTATTCCCCCGGTTGGTCTGTTCCATAAACCCAAAGGTGGTTTGGTGGTGGTGGGTTGCTGCTTCGTCGGATACGAGCATCACATAGCCTCCGGCTTCCAGCAGGTCCGGATTAAAGCCATAGTTGGTAAAATCAGGACGAAAGCCTGCAATACCGCCCAGTTGTACCCGCCCAAAGCTTCTTTCGTACTGCACCCCGTCAATCGCGCCAATGCTGGACATATTGGGGTTGATGCGCCGGCCCAAAGTCAGGTTGGACATGGAGTCAATATCGTAACGAACGGAAAGTGCATACACCTTAAGGGCGTTAGACAGGTTGTCCCGAACCTCATCCCATGCCCCGATTTCGTGGCGGAAAGTGACGTATGCATCGGTAGAAAAACGGCTGTCATTCAGGTGCGCTCCCTGAAAGGACAGTGCATAGCGCATCCGGTGGAGATCCCGGTAATCCGACAGGCTACTGTAGGAGGCTGCGGACAGCCTGGCTCTGATTTTCTCGTTGGAAACCGGTTGGTCATCCTGATCTTCCTCCGGCGTGAGGACGGGAGCCGCCCCCGTTTTTACTTCCGCTGTTTCTTCTGGTACGGCTTTGGTGGGTGCTTCTTCCGGCATTGGCTCCGACTTGGGCTTTGGCACCCGGGCAAACAGCAGATCCTTTTTCTGAAAGGTGCGGTCCGCAATTGGGGTACATACCGTAGAGGTGGAAGACTTGTTGTCAATCAGCAGAGCAGGCAAATAGCGGCCCTCGGTACTGATGAACAGCGTATCGCCTATTTTTATGTCCTTTGTCGTTGAGAACTTTACATATACATTGCGCGAAGAGGTAAAGGAAACCGCACCGCTTTCCCACGCGGTGTTGCCCTGTCCCCAAAGCGCAGTGGCCGAAGCCACAAAAAATGCTATGTAAAGGTATTTTATCATTTGTAACGATTTCTATTCTTCTCCGGTTGGGTGGCATGCAAAACAGGCATTGTTTTCAAACATATAACCGGGGACTTCATCGTGGTCATCCGCCAGGTCCGCTGCATTATTATGGCAGTTGATACAGTCGAAAATGGCGTAATTATTGGGTGTGGTATGGCATTCTGAACAAGCATTCCACTCACCTTCGTGCTTGCCGCTGTAAATCGGGAAGTACATGGCATCATGGTCAAAAGTGGAGGGTATCCATGTGTTTTGGCTATGGCAGGCTTCACAATCAGTCGGGAAGTTCGCCGCAGCATGGTTAGGATTGCTCGTGCCGTTATAGTCATCGCTATGGCATCCGAAGCAAGTGTTGGGTGTATTGTTGTAATCGCCCATATGGCAGGCATTGCAGTCATTGGCAATACCGGCGTGGGCTCCTGTCAGCGGGTAGTAGTTGTCATGGTTGAAGGAAGAAGGTGTCCATGCGTTTTCGTTGTGGCAGTCCTGGCATTCCGTAGCGATTTGAGCCGCGGCATGGTTGGGGTTGCTGGTGCTGTTGTAGTCATCGTTATGGCATCCAAAGCAGGTGTTGGGCGTATTGTTATAGTCGCCCATGTGGCAGGCATTGCAATCATTCGCAATACCGGCATGCGCTCCCGTCAGCGGGTAGTAATTATCATGGTTGAAGGAGGAGGGTATCCAGGTGCTCTCCGAATGGCACTGCTCACAGTCAGTCGGGAAGCTGGCGGCAGCGTGGTTGGGGTTGCTCGTGCCGTTGTAGTCATCATTATGGCAGCCAAAGCAGGTGTTAGGGGTATTGTTGTAGTCGCCGTTGTGGCACTGCACACAGTCATTGGCAATAGCGGCATGCGCTCCGTTGAGGGCATAATACTGATTGTGGATGTCAAAGCTGGCCGGTATCCAGTCGGGGTCAGTAGTATGACAGGATGCGCAATCCATAGGGATGCCGAGCGCCAGGTGGTTCGGGTTGGTGCTTTGGTTGTAATCGTCGTTATGGCAGGCTTCACAGGTATTGGGCGTATTGTTATAATTGCCCTGGTGGCACTCAAAACATTCATTTTCAATGAGCTGGTGCGCTCCCGTCAGCGGGAAGTGCTGATCGTGGTCAAATGTAGAGGGAGCCCAGGCTGTCTGAGTATGACAATCTTCACAAGTCAGTGGTAACTGACCAGTGGCATGATTTGGAGTGCTGGTACTGTTGTAGTCATCAAGGTGGCAGCCATCGCAGGTGTTGGGCGTGTTGGTATAGTTACCCATATGACAAGCATTGCAGTCGTTCTCGAAGGCTTGGTGAGCGCCTTCAATCGGGTAGAAGTTATTGTGGTCGAAAGTAGCGGGCACCCATGTGGTTTCGTTATGGCAGTCCTGGCACTCTGTAGCGATCTGGGCGGCAGCATGGTTCGGGTTGCTGGTGCTGTTGTAGTCATCGCTATGGCATCCAAAGCAGGTGTTGGGCGTATTGTTATAGTCCCCCATGTGGCAGGCGTTGCAATCAGTCGCAATACCGGCATGGGCTCCCGTCAATGGGTAGTAATTATCGTGGTTAAAGGAGGAAGGTGCCCAGCTCGTTTCCGAATGGCACTGCGTACAGTCGGTAGAAAAGTTGGCCGCAGCGTGGTTGGGATTACTGGTGCTGTTGTAGTCATCGCTATGGCATCCAAAGCAGGTGTTGGGCGTATTGTTATAGTCCCCCATGTGGCAGGCATTGCAATCAGTCGCAATACCGGCGTGTGCCCCCGTCAATGGGTAGTAACTATCATGGTTGAAGGAGGAGGGTACCCAGGTGGTCTCCGAATGGCACTGCTCACAGTCAATGGGGAACTGCGCTGCAGTATGGTTGGGGTTGCTGGTGCTGTTATAGTCATTGGTGTGGCACCCAAAGCAGGTGTTGGGCGTATTGTTGTAGTCTCCGTTGTGGCACTGCGCGCAATCGTTGGCAAGAGCCGCGTGCGCCCCATTGAGGGCATAGTAGCTGTCGTGGTCAGCAAAGGTGGCGGGGCTCCAGTCTGGTGTCGTGGTATGGCAGCTCTCACAGTCGGTGGACAGGCCAAGTACCTGGTGGTCCGGGTTGACCGTTGCGGCATAATCTTGAGTATGGCAACCTGCACAGGTATTGGGCGTATTGGTGTAATCGCCCTGGTGGCAGGCGTTGCAGTCATTGGCAATGATTTGGTGCCCTCCAGTCAGGGGGTAGAAGTTGTCGTGATTGAAACTGGATGGTACCCATGCGTTTTCGGTATGGCACTGCTGGCAGTCGGTGGGGAACTGCGCTGCGGCATGGTTGGGGTCTGCGGCTTGATTATAGTCATTGATATGACAGCCAAAGCAGGTATTCGGAGTGGTGTTATAGTCGCCGTTGTGGCAGAGTATGCAGTCGTTGGCGATAGCCGCGTGCGCACCATTTAGGGCATAGTAGCTGTCGTGGTCAGCAAAGGTGGCGGGGCTCCAGTCTGGTGTCGTCGTATGGCAGCTCTCACAGTCGGTAGACAGGCCAAGTACCTGGTGGTCCGGGTTGACCGTTGCAGCGTAATCCTGAGTGTGGCAACCTGCACAGGTATTGGGCGTATTGGTATAATTACCCTGGTGGCAGGCGTTGCAGTCATCGGCAATGATTTGGTGCCCTCCCGTCAGGGGATAGTAGTTATCGTGATTGAAACTGGACGGTACCCATGCGATTTCGGTATGGCACTGCTGGCAGTCGGTGGGGAACTGCGCTGCGGCGTGGTTGGGTTCTGTGGCTTGATTGTAATCATCGCTATGACAGCCAAAGCAGGTATTCGGAGTGGTGTTGTAGTCGCCATTGTGGCACTGCGCACAATCGTTGGCAATAGCCGCGTGTGCCCCGTTGAGGGCATAGTAGCTGTTGTGGTCAGCAAAGGTGGCGGGGCTCCAGCCCGGTTCGGTAGTGTGGCAGGTGGTGCATTCGGTCGTAAACCCAAGAGCTTGATGACTGGGATTGATGGTTTGAGCATAATCATTGGTGTGGCAGGCTGCACATGCCGTTGGAGTACCTGCATAGCTGTCAGTATGGCAATCCTGGCAAGCGACTGACAGGTGTGCCCCGGTCAGCGGGAAGGCCGTTGAATTGTGGTCAAAGACATTATCGGCATCGCCGGTAGGGTGGCAGGCCAGACAGGCATTGCTTTCATAGGCATATCCACCTACTCCTGCGTGTTCGTCATTGGTTTCCAGATTAGTATGGCAACCGGTACAGCTGAATTCAGCAAAATTGGAGGCATTGGTATGGCATTCCATGCAGGTGCTCCACTCGCCTTCGTGCGCTCCACTGAAAATGGGGAAGTATTGCCCATCATGGTCGAGCGTTGATGGCACCCAGCCGTCTTCAGTATGGCATTCCTGACAGTCAATAGCGAATTGGGCGGTGGCATGGTTTGGATTATCGGTATTGTTGTAATCATCGCTATGGCACCCGAAGCAGGTATTGGGGGTGTTGTTGTAGTCGCCGTTGTGGCAGAGTATGCAATCGTTGGCGATAGCGGCGTGCGCCCCATTGAGGGCATAGTAGTTGTCGTGGTCGGCAAAGGCAGCTGGGGCCCAGTCCGGCTGAGTGGAATGGCAACTGGCGCAGTCGGTGGACAAGCCGAGGGCTTCGTGGTCCGGGTTGACAGTTGCGGAATAGTCCTGAGCATGGCAGCCGGCACAGGTGTTGGGGGTGTTGGCATAATCACCGTTGTGGCAGGCCACGCAGTCGTCTTCGATGATCTGGTGCGCGCCGTCCAGTGGGTAGTAATTGTTGTGGTCAAAGGAAGAGGGCACCCACGCGTTTTCGCTATGGCAGGTGGCACAGTCGGTAGGGAACTGTGCAGCTTCGTGGTCGGGGTCTGAGGTCTGGTTGAAGTCGGGGGTATGGCACCCGGCGCAGGTATTGGGGGTATTGTTATAGTCTCCGTTATGGCACTGCGCACAATCGTTGGCGATAGCAGCGTGCGCTCCGTTGAGGGCGTAGTAGCTGTCGTGGTCGGCAAAGGCAGCTGGGCTCCAGCCGGGCTGCGTGGAGTGGCAGCTGGCACAGTCAGTGGACAGGCCGAGTGCACTGTGGTCCGGGTTTGTAGTGGCGTTAAATTCGGTTGTATGGCACCCGGCGCACTCGGTGGCCGTGCCGGCGTATCCGCTGGCGTGGCAGTCCAGGCAATTGGCGGCCAGGTGCGCCCCGGTCAGCGGGAAGGCGGTCATATCGTGGTCAAAGACATTATCGGCATCGCCGGTAGGGTGGCAGGCGAGGCAGGCGGTGTTTTCGTACACATAGCCGCCGACCCCGTCGTGGTCATCATTGGTCCCGGGGTTGGTATGGCAGCTGGTGCAGGTGAAGGAGGTGTAGTCTGCGGGGTTGGTATGGCATTCAATGCACTCGCTCCATTCGCCCTGATGGGCACCGGAATAGATGGGGAAGTACTGTGCGTCGTGGTCCAGGGTCGATGGCACCCAGCTGTCTTCTGAGTGGCACGCGGTACAGTCAGTGGGGAACTGGGCGGTGGCGTGGTTGGGGTCGTCGGTATTGTTGTAGTCATCGCTATGGCACCCGAAACAGGTATTGGGGGTGTTGTTGTAGTCGCCGTTGTGGCAGAGTATGCAATCGTTGGCGATAGCGGCGTGCGCCCCATTGAGGGCATAGTAGTTGTCATGGTCGGCAAAGGCAGCGGGTGCCCAGTCCGGCTGCGTGGAATGGCAACTGGCGCAGTCGGTGGATAGGCCGAGGGCTTCGTGGTCCGGGTTGACAGTTGCGGAATAGTCCTGAGCATGGCAGCCGGCTCAGGTGTTGGGGGTGTTGGCATAATCACCGTTGTGGCAGGCCACGCAGTCGTCTTCGATGATCTGGTGCGCGCCGTCCAGGGGGTAGTAATTGTTGTGGTCAAAGGAAGAGGGCACCCATGCGCTTTCGCTATGGCAGGTGGCACAGTCGGTAGGGAACTGTGCAGCTTCGTGGTCGGGGTCTGAGGTCTGGTTGAAGTCGGGGGTATGGCACCCGGCGCAGGTATTGGGGGTGTTGTTATAGTCTCCGTTATGGCACTGCGCACAATCGTTGGCGACAGCAGCGTGCGCCCCGTTGAGGGCGTAGTAGCTGTCGTGATCGGCAAAGGCAGCTGGGCTCCAGCCGGGCTGCGTGGAGTGGCAGCTGGCACAGTCAGTGGACAGGCCTAGAGCACTGTGGTCCGGGTTTGTAGTGGCGTTAAATTCGGTTGTATGGCACCCGGCGCACTCGGTGGCCGTGCCGGCATATCCATCGGCGTGGCACTGTATACAATCCGTTGTGAGGTGCGCCCCGGTCAGTGGGAAGCCTGACTCATTATGGTCAAAATTACTGTCTTCGTCGCCTGTGGGGTGGCAGGCCAGACAGGCATTGTCTTCATACACATAGCCACCGACCCCGTCGTGGTCATCATCGGTCTCGGGGTTGATATGGCAGTTGGTGCAGGTGAAAGAGGCATAGTCGTTGCTGTTATCATGGCATTCGGCACATTTCATCCATTCACCTTGGTGCGAGCCGGAGTAGATAGGGAAATGCAATGCATCATGGTCTGCAAATACAGCTGGCATCCATCCCACATCGGTCGTATGGCATTGGGTACAATCATTGGAGAATCCGGCCGCTTCGTGGCGAGGTTCCAGGGTGTTCTCAAAGTCATTCAGGTGGCAAGACACGCATTCGGCAGTAGTCGTGCTATAGTCTCCGGTGGTATGGCACTGCGTACAATCGGTAATATCATGCCCCTTGGTTAGTGGGAAGAAGTTGTGGTCAATATTCTCTGCTCCCCAATCCAGTCTATCAGGACTGTGGCAGGTCGCACAATCTGTAGGGAAGCCTGCATCCTGATGATTAGGGTTGGTCGTGGCATTAAAGTCATCCAGGTGGCAATTGATACAGTCGTTGCCAATACGGTTGAATTCAAGTGTGGTGGCGGAGGTGTGGCAGTCTGCACAGCTGATGGCCGCGTGCGCGCCCAGCAGTGGGAAGCCATTTTCCTGGTGCAGTTCGGTGATATTATCGACCAGCCAGCTTTCGGGGGTATGGCAACGGGCACAGTCATTACCTACCGTCATCCGGTGAATGTCAGTATGGCAATCTATACACTGGCCAGGGGCCTCATCAAATACCAAAGTCTCGTGGCAGGCCCGGCAGTCCACAAACTGATGCTGGCCCGCCAGTGGAAAAGCAGTGGTGTCGTGGTTGAAGAACAGGGTGTCCACATTAATTTCCCAACTGGCAGACGAGTGGCAGTCGGAGCAGTTGACCAGGAAGTCGGGCCCGTGAGGAGACTGTGCCTGAAGCGATAGTCCCCACAGCAACAGCAGTACTATTTGTGGCAGTCTATGCATTCAAAGCTTTTGAATTGATATTGAATAATGCGTTCTCCGTCTATTTCAGTAGGCTTATGGCAGGCTTCACAGGCAATTGCTGCGTGCCGCCCTTCCAGTTTGAAGGCTGTATTGTCGTGGTTGAAATCACCAATGCCCCAGTTTTCGAAGCCATGGCAGCGGGCACAGTCCGTCAGGCCTTCTTGTTCGAATTGGCTGCCATGTACATTTTCGTGGCATTGGCTGCAATCTGTAGAAAGGTTCAAAAAACCGGCGTATGTGGGCAAACGCTCGTCTTTAGTGGCATGGCAATCCATGCAGCCTTGCCGGGCATGTGCACCCAATAGCTCGAATCCGGTTGTACTGTGATCAAAGTGCTATGCCTCCCAGCGGTCTGTTACATGGCAACGCTGGCAGTCTTGGTCCGGGTAATAGTCTTCGGAGATATACCCCTGGTGTACATCTTCGTGGCAGTCGACACAGCGTGCCCCCAGCTCCCGGAATACCCAGCGGTCCTCTACCATGTGGCAGGCAAAACAAGGGGTAGCCAGGTGGGCTCCATCTAGTGGGAATTGGCTCTGATTGTGGGCCTCCAGAGTATATAAGGTGACATCAAAGCCTTCTTCAGAATGGCATTCGGCACAATCCCGGCTATTCCCTGCCGAAGTAAAGTCGCCCTCATGGTAATCCTGATGACAGGCGGCACATTCATTGTGGGGGACGGGCTCAATGAAGCTTTCGGTGTGGCACTCCCGGCAGTCCACTTCCTGATGCCTGCCCTTTAGGTGGAAGGCGGTAAGACTGTGGTCAAACTGGTTTTCATCAACATCCGTGAAGGCGCGTTCATTATGGCAGGCCGCACAATCGCTCCCGAAGCGGTCTTCATGCACATCTTCATGGCAACGGTTGCATTCGTTGACCAGAACTCCGAGGTGGTCCTGAAAGATACTGGCGGCAGGTACATCCATCGTATGGCACTGCCCGCAATCCGTTTGCTGGTGTGCGCCTTTGAGCGGAAAGAGGGTATGACTATGATCAAAACGGCGCAGACTCGCCCGGGAAGCAAAGGATTGCTCTGTATGGCACTGCTTACAGTTGGTGCCCAGGTTGCGGTTATGCGCATCTTCGTGGCAGCTGTTGCAGTTGTTGAAGTCCAGCCCGGTGAAAACCTGGAAGGGCTCGCCATTGCGGCTTGTTTCTTCGTGGCAGGCGGCGCAGTCTGTCTGTTCGTGCTGCCCCCTTAGTGGGAAAGCCGTCTGCTGATGGTCAAATTTTTCAGCCGGGGCAAAAGCATTGGTCGTATGGCACTGCGTACATTCGCTGCTCGATAAAGTACCTTGATGATAATCGTCGTGGCAGTCGGCGCATTCTTTTGGCAGCCCGAGATAGGTTTCAGCACGGCCCCTGAGTGCGTCATCGGCAACAAAATCGGGCCGGTGGCAGCTACGGCAGTCTATCTGCTGATGGGCACCGGTAAGTTCGTAGCCGGTCAGGTCGTGGTCAAACGTTGCCTCATCAAAGCGGACCATTTCGAAGTTGCGGCCGTGGTGCTCACTGTGGCATTCGGCGCATTCCTGACGGCGCACAGCAGGAGCAGCATGATAGCCTCGCTGTTGATCTATGCGGACTGCAATCTCCTCGTGGCAAGCCAGGCACTTTTCATTAGAGACTTTTTCGCCCAGCGTATGGCATTGGGTGCAATTACTGATCCCTTCCAGTTCGGCATGCGAACGGGTTAACGCTCCGGGCGAGAGTTGTGCCTGCAGGTCAGTAAAGCAGTAAATGCTCATGCTCAGTAATAGGTTTGTATGCAGTCGTTTTATGTTCATTTTTACGCCGGCCCATGGGCCGTTGAAATCTTTTCTTTTAGGCTGCCTGGCCTGTTAGAGCCTTTTAAGAGCGCAATTTTGCGCCCCATCATGTTTCACCGGTATGTTTTCATGGTGTACCCAAATCTTTTAGTGATTTGTACGCCGGTATTTTGGAGAAACTGTGTGGGCAGCTCCCCCCCAGCGAATATGTATACCAGGTCGTTCTCCAATTCCAGCTGTTCTCCTTCCTGATCCGTAGACAGAAATACCCGGTCGGGCTCTATCGCGGTCAGGTTGGTATTGTACCGGACTTTCAGGTCCCCATCGGTGATGGCCTGCAGGATTTTTTCGCGGTTCTTAGGCTTGAGGCGGCTAAACTTATCCTTGCGGTAAGAAAGCGTCACTTCATTCTGATCGGTCAATAGCAGGGCGGATTCAATAGCGGAGTCTCCTCCGCCTACGACCATGATTTTCTTTCCCTCCAGAAGTTCTGGTTCGAGCAGGCGATAGGCTACTTTTTCTGATACCTCTCCGGGGACGCCGAGCTTTCGGGGAGTGCCTCTTCGGCCAATCGCAAGCAATACCCGTTTGGCTATGAACGACTCTCCCGATTGAGTTTTTATCTTGAAAAGTCCGTTTTCCGGGATGATGGACTCCACTTTAGTCTGTTCCCGGATGGTAATCCCATTTTTGGTCAGGGCCTCATTCCACAGGTCCAGCAATTCCTGTTTGCTGGTGTCGAATAATTTTACCTGCCCGTGGAGGGGGAGGTGCATTGGGGCCGTCATCACCACTTTGGCACGGGGGAAGGTGAACACGGTGCCCCCAAGCGTGTCTTGTTCAAGCGTAACAAAATTGAGCCCATGCTTTTTAGCAGTCAGGGAAGCCGAAACGCCAGCAGGGCCAGCGCCGACGATCAAAAGGTCAAGGGAGGAATCGTCTTTTTTGAGCCCGGACCGAACCAGGTTTTCCACGGCCATCATACCTTGCTCCACGCTGTTTTTGATCAGCCCCATACCTCCCAGTTCCCCGGCAATATAGATGCCCGGTACGTTTGTTTCGTAAGATTCGCTGACGTGGGGCAGGTCGACGCCCCGCGTCTCCGTACCAATCACCAGGGAGATAGCCTCTACCGGGCAGGCGTGGAAACAAGCACCATGGCCCACACAATTGGAAGCGTTGATCAGAGTGCCCGCTCCATTGAGAATGCCCAGAATATCTTTTTCCGGGCAGGCGGTTACGCAGGCTCCGCTCTTAATGCAAGTACTCAGGTCAATGCGGGGATGCAGAGACACAGGCTCGTGTATACCTTCCTGTTTGGCAACCTCAATCTTGGCTTCCACTTCCTGCGAGGCCTGCTTCAGCTTTCGCAAATACACGAAAACAATTGCCCCGCAGAACAGGAAAACCAAGCCGTAGATGATGAATTGTTCGAGTAGCATATTTGCACCAGTTAGGCGTTAAAAAATCCATTTGTAGCCAAAGGCCAGAGTGATACCCACGTGCAAAAGCACAATAACCAGCATGATGAGGGCAAAAGGCAAATGCGCCACATGCCAGTATTTGAAGAGCTTTTGCATGGTATGTAGCCGCTCAATTCTGTTGTTGAGTGAAATTTCATTCCGGACAATCCGTGTTACCTTTTTGACATCCGGGCGGGAAAGCTGATTTTGCGACAGCAGCTGGCGGACGCTCCGAAGTGTCCGCAGGTCTTCCAGGTGCTTATTTAAAATACTGCCCAGAAAAGTCCCTGTATCCCGGAAAGGCTTCACTTTTACAGCTTCCAGAATACCGGTATAACTCTGCTCGTCAAGGTGGTAGTGATCTTGTAACAGCGCGCCAATATTGGTCTTCATAGCTTTGACTTCGCCCAGGTTCAGCGCCCGCCCTTCGATGGTGCGGGGTATTTGTATGTAAATGAACCGGCCGATCACTCCGCTTGCCACCACGGCTACCATGCTCCAGAATGCAATGGAAACGATACCTCCAAACTTGAAGGCGGTATGGAATAAAATCATTACCGGGCCCAGACTGCAAAGAAAAATATGGAATTCCAGCCAGTGCTTCAGCCGGCCCAGGTGTGACATGAAATGGTAGCGCTTACGTATGATATAGGAGGTGACACCGATAAAGATGAGGAGGGTGCCCAGGATACCCAGGCCATGACCGAACAACCCGCTGGGCTTGAAGTAGTCATGTGCGGTATGGTAAAACCGTTCTTCCAGGCTGGTCGTGTAGTAAGATACACCATAGTAAGCGAGCAGTACGGCTGTTAACAGTACAATCCCCGCCATAGAGTAGACGTAAATCCGGTGGATGACTGATGGCATGGTAGCATATTTGTTTCCTGCAGCGGACTGGCAGGATCAGGCTGAGCATAAGTCAGGATGGCCTCCCAGGAACACGCAGGGTGTTTGAGGCTTAGAGCGTTTCAGGACTTTGCTTTTCCAGGTCAAAGGATAAAGTCCAAATACGCTCCTAATTCGTAATTCCGGACTTAGTGTTATGCGGCTTTATGTTCAAATGTAAATAATTTGTCAGGGAATTGTCAGTTTAGGCTCTTTTTTTTCGCCGAACGGGAATATTTTATGACTGAACAGGGATGAAGCCATCAAAATATCAGCCTGCTGCGGCAGAAGCGGTATCAGAATCGGAGATCATCCTGTCAGAAATAATGCGGCGGGCTTCACGCTTTGAAGCCCCGGGTTAACTGAACCGTTACGTTAAACACTTTCTGGGCAAGTCCACCCGTTACCGGTCACCTGGAATGTGTAACCGTGATCCCCTCCTCCAACCGTATATCTCTGGAAGAACTGCCGGCTTTCAGTAGGTACAGGCCAGCTTCCAGCGCCCAGCTC
Organism: Phaeodactylibacter sp.; assembly: GCF_040219495.1. Taxonomy (GTDB): domain Bacteria; phylum Bacteroidota; class Bacteroidia; order Chitinophagales; family Saprospiraceae; genus Phaeodactylibacter. The sequence continues at coordinate 31,343 of NZ_JAVJSK010000143.1, forward strand.
TTGCTTTCCTCGTCCCAGTATTGTAAATCCGATACGGGGATTTTAAAATGCAGGGTGGTTGCCGCGCCGGGCAACAGCGCTGGTGTTTTGGCGAAAGCTTTGAGCTCCTGCACCGGGCGGTCTACCGTGGTCTCCGGTTTGGCCGCGTACACTTGCACCGCCTCCCGCCCTGGCCGTGCGCCGGTATTTTGTACGTTCAAAGCCAAATGAATGGTGTCGTTGTCCATCCTGGCCTCCAGGTTGCTGTACTCAAACCGGGTGTAGGAAAGGCCGTACCCAAAAGGGTAAGAGACGTCTAGTCCTGTCTTGTCAAAGTGCCGGTAGCCGACGTAAATCCCCTCTTCGTAGCGGGTGAAGTCTTTGTTGCGGACTTGCGCTGCTTCAGGCTTTGGCGCTTCTCCCAGGACCAGGTTCATGAAATTGATGGCACCGCCTTCCAATGGAAAATTGGCATTGGACGCGTGATCGTCCAAACGGAGGGGAAAGGTCATCGGGAGCTTGCCACAGGGGTTGACTTTACCACTTAGGATATCAGCGGCGGCGTGCCCGCCTTCCTGCCCACCCTGCCAGGCGAGCAGAATGGCATCGGGGCGTTCCTTCCAGGAAGCAGTCTCGATGCCCCCCCCTATGTTGAGTACCACGACCAATGGCTTGCCAGAGGACTGGAAAGCATCACAAGCGCGGTTGAGCAGGGATTGTTCCTGTTCGGAAAGCAGGAAGTCATTCTTTTTCACCCGGTCGCCCCCTTCGCCGCTATTGCGCCCGATCGTAAGAATGCCCACGTCGGCTTCGGCAGTAACTTGTTGTAGTTGTGCGTCGGTGTAATCCATTTCAGGGGGATCATAGGGTTGTGTCATGGCTTGGAAGCCCTCCGGCTTGGTAAAGGCCGCTTCATGGGCAGCTTTGTGCTCGTCAAACCACTTCCGGGCGGTGGCGTTGATGTTGAAGCCTGCCGCGCGCAAGCCGGTTTCCAGCGCAACGGTATAAGCCTCATTGACATCCCCGGAGCCGGTACCGCCGGCAATGAAGTCGTAGGACGTAATGCCCAGCAGGGCGATATCCTGCTCCTTTTCCAGAGGGAGAGCACCCTCGTTCTTCAGCAGCACCATACCCTCGGCTGCCGATTGGCGGGCAAGGCGTGCGTGCGCCTGCAGGTCGGGGTCGTTGCGGTAGTGATAGCCCTGCATCTTGCGCGATTGCAGTACGAGCTTCAAAATACGTTTGGCTGAAGTGTCGATCACGGATTCCGGTAGTGCCCCCGCTTCGTGGGCTTTGCGCAGGGCTTTCCATTGCTTGTTGGTGCCCGGTTCCAGGAGGTCATTCCCGGCCCTGATTTGTGCAACGGCATCCTGTCCGCCAAACCAGTCCGACATGACGATGCCCTCAAAGTTCCAGTCGCCCCGCAGCACATCAGTGAGCAGGTACCGGCTTTCGGAAACATAGGTGCCATTGACCTGATTGTAGGAAGACATGAGGGTCCAGGGTTGGGCTTCCTTCACAATAATCTCAAATCCTTTGAGGTAAATTTCCCGTAGCGCACGCTCTGATACGATGGCGTTATTCAGGTGGCGGTCGGTCTCCTGATTGTTGGCCACAAAGTGCTTCACGGAGGTGCCCACGCCATTCGACTCTATCCCATTGACCATCGCAGCACCTATTTTGCCGGTCAGTACAGGGTCCTCCGCGTAGTATTCAAAGTTGCGGCCGCAGAAAGGGTGGCGGTGGATGTTGGCACCGGGCCCCAGAATCACATCGATGCCATATTCCAGTGCCTCGTTGCCCATGGCGTTGCCCACTTCCTGCACCAAATCGGTATTCCAGGTAGAAGCCAGCATCGTCCCGATTGGGAAAGCCGTGCAGTAGTAGGTACGGTCTTCACCCTTACGGGTAGGGTTAATTCTAAGGCCGGCCGGCCCGTCGGAAAGGTAGACGGTAGGAAGGCCCAGGCGGGGGGTAGGTACGATGGTGCCCACGGCGCCCGGGATGCCCTCCCCCGGTTCGGTCATGCCGAGCCCGGAAGCCATACCCGACCCTTTGAGCAGGTGGATTTTCTCCTCTGTAGTCATTTGGGCTAAAAGGTCATCTGCCCGGACGTCCAGCGGTAACCGGTCATCTTCGTAGGGGTCGAGCTGGGCGTTGCTGTTGCGGTCCACAAAGGAATAGCCATCGATGGTCAGCGTCGATAGCCCGGTAGGTTCCGGATAATCTTTCTCAAAGAATAGAAAACCGGAGCGGAGATAAAGCCAGCCGCCCAGTCCAGCGAGAAGGACGAGCAAGAGCAAACTCCCCAGTCCAATTAATGGAATCTTGACCCATTTTTTCATGGCAGGTATTCGTTGGATGAAGCGAAAAGGTACGGAATTTGTTGGTTCGGGCAAAGAGTAGGTTTGGAGGTGATTTACAACGTAAAGGTGCTCCAAATATACTCTAAGACGACCCGAGGTTTTTCCCGGCGAGCCCTTAGAAAAGCAGATGGGGCTGTTTTGTGCTACAGTCTTACCGGTTGCTGCCATCTCTAATGAATACGCTCTTAGCGTTCTTCAAGCCAGAATCCTCAAATTGTGGGTTGTCAGACTATATATATATTTGCAGCCTTATGAATACACACTTTACCTCAATTATTCTGCAAGAAACGGGCGCTTCTTCCTTGTTTGAAAAAGAAGCCATACAGGAGCTGTGGAGCGGGTACGGCAAGATCATGCGAATTGGGTTGGAGGGGGCTTCTGCCAAAAGTGTTGTCGTAAAGCATGTTCAATTACCAGTAAACCAAAACCACCCCCGGGGATGGAATACGGATTTGGGGCATGAACGGAAAGTGAAATCGTACCAGGTAGAAACGGCCTGGTATGACCGCTACAGTAAGTACAGCACGGCCCGCCTCCCCCGGTGCCTGTCTGTCGCTACCCAGGGCGATGAGGTGTTGATGGTGCTGGAAGATTTGGATGAAGCAGGCTACCCCTTGCGTAAGCAGGCGGTCACATGGGCAGAAATAGCCGCTTGCCTGGAATGGCTGGCCCAATTTCACAGCAGTTACCTGGGGAAAGCACCGGACGGGCTTTGGGAAGTGGGCACTTACTGGCATTTAGCCACCCGGCCGCAGGAATTGGAAGTATTGGCTGATCAGGCGCTGAGGGAGGCCGCTCCTGCCATTGATGAAAAACTGAACACCTGTAAGTTTAAAACCTTCGTTCACGGGGATGCTAAGCTGGCTAACTTTTGCTTTTCCAAAGAAGGGCAAGTCGCAGGAGTGGATTTTCAGTATGTGGGTGGCGGTTGCGGCATGAAAGATGTGGCGTATTTTATCGGCAGCTGCCTGTCTGAACGGGATTGTGAACGTTTGGAAGGCCAAATCCTCGATACTTACTTCGGCCATTTACAAACCGCACTGGGAGAACGGAATGAAGCGCTGGAGAAGGAATGGCGGCCGTTGTACCGGGTCGCCTGGGCGGATTTTCATCGCTTTCTGAAAGGATGGAGCCCCGGCCACTGGAAAATCAATGCCTACAGCGAGCGTATATCGGCAGAAGTGATAAAAAGCCTTACACCATGAATTTACCACTGTTGAGCACCATAGCGATCAGGGCAGCTCTTGCCGCCGGTCAAGTCATTCAGAAAGCGGTTAATGAAGACGTCGTGGTAGAGCAGAAACAAGGCGGGGAGAGCTATGCCTCCCAGGTCGTAACGGCGGTGGACAAGGCCTGTGAAGCCATAATTCTGTCTGAATTGATTCCTACCTGCGAGGAATTTGATTTAGCCCTTTTATCGGAAGAGACCGAAGATGACGGGAGCCGGTTCGAAAAAGACTTCTTTTGGTGCGTGGACCCTATGGACGGGACGCTGGCTTTTATCAATAAACGACCTGGTTTTTCGGTCTCCATTGCTTTAGTCGCCAAAGACGGCACACCTTACATCGGCGTGGTCTTTGATCCGGTTACTCATACCCTTTACCATGCGGTTAAGGGGAAGGGGGCGTTTAAGAATGACCGTCCATGGAGCCCGGAATGCACCAACCCCCACCTTACTTACGTGACCGACCGCCAGCTGAAAGATACCCCGCAGGCGGCCGAAATCAACTCGTTTTTGCAGGAGCAGGTAGAAACGTTGCAGCTGAATGGCGTAAAGGAAATAAACGGCGCAGGCGCTGTACTGAATGCGCTCCGTGTACTTGAAAACGGCCCGGCCTGTATGCTGAAGTTTCCGAAAAAGGAACAGGGCGGCGGGAGCATTTGGGATTTTGCAGCCACCGCCTGTATTTACCAGGAATTGGGGCTGCCGGCAACGAATTTTAATGGAGGACGGTTGGACTTAAACCGAAAGGAAAGCACCTTTATGAATCATGAGGGGGTCTTGTACTTTAATTGGGCGGACCGTTGAGTTGGGAGTAGAGATGTCCATAAACGGAAGCCCCTTGCCTTCCATCTGAATCTACATCTGAGTTACGGGGAGATAAAGCAGTCCGGGCACTGCCGGAAACGAAAAAAGCCCTGACGAAGTGCCAGAGCTTTTTTTGTAGACCCACTAGGACTCGAACCTAGAACGACAGAACCAAAATCTGCTGTGTTGCCAATTACACCATGGGTCTTTATAACCAGCTTGAGAAGCGTTTTTCTCAATTGCGATTGCAAAGATAAACGGCTAAAAATTGATGTGCAAGAAAAAAAGCGAAATTTTTTATTTCTGCCCTTCAACCGGTGTTTCGCAACGTTCTCTTAAACTTCCGGTAGCGCAGGATAGTTCCGGGAAAAAACTAAAAATTGTGACAGGGTGAAACTTAGCCCGGCTGACCACGTAGAAGAACGCTGAGGGGTAATCGGATAGGGTAGGGCGTGCCTTTTGGGCATGCCGGGTACTGCTCTTGAAAAGAAAAAGGCAAATATCTGCCAAAGGCTAATTTTCTTTAAAACAAACTTGTAAAAGTTGGATCTATAGTCTAGCTTAATAATATGTTTCGATGGCATTAGTAATCCGTGACGTGTTTCCGGTCAAGCCTGGAACAGTCTTAACCTAAACAAAACAAAAATGCACACAAACTCCCTTACCCTCTGTTGGGCATTGCTCAGCCTGTTGTTCAGTTACACTGCTGTTTCTGCACAACATCACAACCACCCTATTGCAGAAGAAATAGCCCGGCGGCAAGCCACTTTGGCGGTGCAGCCGGAGCGCCTGCTGTTGCAACCGCAAACCCCGGGCGGCCCCTGGGCAGCGCAGGTCCGTGAAAAAGTAGACCGGGCCGCGTACTTTAGCCTGCACGACAAAAATCTCCATCAGGTTAGGCGCGATCAGCCACAGGAGCTCAAACTCCGCCTGCAGGACCACAACGGGCAAACTTTAGCGCTCGAATTGTATCAGGCAGAATTCTTGTCTCCGGATTTCAAATTGCGCAAAGCTTCCAACCCTGACCGGGTGATCCCCTTCGACCCGGGCCTGCACTACCGGGGCACCGTAAATGGTGCGCCCAATTCTCTTGCCATGCTCCTGGTGCGCCCGGATGAAATCTCGGGCATCATCGAGTTCCGCGGGCAGCAGTACAACCTCGGAAAGGTGGAAGGTGCTGATGGCGTTCACATCCTTTATCCGGCGGAGGCCCTGGCCGACCCACCGGTGAAAGGCTGCTACGCTGAAGAACTGCCTGACTACCGCCCGGGTGATGATCAACCCGCCAACACCCGTTCTCCAAATCCCGACAACTGTGTGAAAATGTACGTAGAGGTGGATAAAGACATCCACGATGGCAAGGGGGGCGTTACAGCGGCCGCCAATTATGTCTCCGGTGTATTCAGCCAGGTGAGCACACTCTATGCCGATGAAAGTATCAACCTGGTGGTGAGCGAAGTGTTCGTTTGGGATACAGAAGACCCCTACACCGGGCCGAGTACACTGGACTACCTGGTTCAGTTCCGCACCCATCTCAATGGCGATTACAATGGTGCAGACATGGCGCACTTGGTGGGCTATCAGGGTGGCGGTGGTATCGCCTACCTCGATGTCATCTGCAGCGGCACTTTTGGTGTGGGGTACAGTGATATCAACTCCTCTTATAATACGGTGCCGACTTACAGCTGGACGGTCAATGTGGTTACCCACGAAATCGGGCACAACCTGGGCTCTCCGCACACCCACGATTGCTCTTGGAATGGCGATAATACCCCCATCGATAATTGTGGCCCGGTAGCGGGTTATACTCCTGATGGCTGTTTCGATAATGGGGAAACGCCCAATGCGGGCACCATCATGAGCTATTGCCACCTGGTTTCAGGTGTCGGTATTTCGTTTACCGAAAACTTCGGGCAGCAGCCCGGCGACCTCATCCGCAATGAGGTATACAATGCATCTTGCCTGAGCCCCTGTTCTTCTGTGAATACCGTTGATGCAGGTATCGCCAGTATTGAGGTGCCCAACGGCGCAGTTTGCGGCAATACCGTCCAACCTGTGGTCGTCCTGAACAATTATGGTACTGAAACGCTGACTGCGGTATCGATCAATTACACCTTAAATAGCGGGGCAACCAATACGTACAACTGGACAGGCAGCCTGGGCAGCGCACAAGCCGAAGACGTGACCCTGCCTGCCATCAACTTCAGCAATGGCAGCTATACCCTTACGGTTGCGACAAGCAATCCCAATGGCGGCACCGATGCGGTCCCTGCCAACGATGAAGCCAGTTCCAGTTTTATGACCGGAGAGAACCCCATTACCCTTTCTATTACATTGGATAACTATCCGGGCGAGGTCTCTTGGGTGATCACCAATACCAACAACGAGGTGCTCGCTTCGGGCGGTGGCTACGGCAGTCAGCCGCAGGGCGCTACCGTTACCGAGCAGGTCTGCCTGCCGGATGGCTGCTTTGATTTCACCATTTTCGATTCCTATGGCGATGGTCTCTGCTGTGGCCAAGGCAACGGTAGTTATGTATTGACTGATAATGCCACCAATGCAACACTGGCCAGTGGTGGCAGCTTTGATGCTGAAGAAACAACAAACTTCTGTTTGCCAGTGGCTCAGCCTTGTACCGCCCCAACCAATCTAAACGTATCTCAGGTTACGGCTAATACCGCTACGTTCACTTGGTCGCCGGTGGCGGCGGCTGTAAACTACGAGCTGCAGTACCTCGAGCAAGGGGCACCTATGAATACGGTCACTACGCTTAGCGCAGGCACCAACAGTTATCAGTTGGCCGGCTTATCGCCAAATACCACCTATATCTGGCGGGTGCGTGCGCTTTGCAATGACGAGAACTCCCCCTACTCCGGGGTTGATAACTTTACTACCGCCGATGACGCTTGCCCGGACAGCGATAATGATGGCGTTTGTGATGCAGATGACCAATGCCCCGGATTTGATGACAGCCTCATCGGTACCTCTTGTAATGACGGGGACGACTGCACCATCAATGATGTCTATACTTCGGATTGCGACTGCGCGGGAACTTTCCAGGACAGCGATAATGATGGCGTTTGCGATG
>NZ_JAVJSK010000144.1:0-4381 GCF_040219495.1 Phaeodactylibacter sp.
TATGAACCCCGCAGAAATGCGGGGCAAGCTCTGACTTCCTCACTAAATTTTCATTTAGCCCGCTAAACTCAAATTTAGTGACTTTGCCAGAACCATAAATCCTTGATTTTCATGACGAAACCGCTCCAAACATGCTCTAAGATACCCTTTTTAATACAATCTTGTATCCCCTGCACTTCATTTCCTGCAGTGGGCCGACAAACTCAAAAAGGATTTTCGGATCCGCCCCACTCACCAAAATACAACCAAAGGATTGAATTTTACCGGGCACGACCCCAACCTCTTGGGCAGACTCGCGTTAATTAATTGGTTGTTGTATTTTTTCTTATTTTTGCACGATTAAGAATGACCAACGGAGGTAGCGCCGGAACACCTGCTTCAATGGCGCCCCGTTTTGTACCAAAATCAGTCAAAATCTATGTTTGATAGCCTGAGCGAACGTCTGGAGGGTGCCTTTAAAACCCTGAAAGGAGAGAATAAACTTACGGAACTGAATATTGCACAGTCCGTCAAGGAAATTCGCCGTGCCTTGGTTGCAGCTGACGTAAACTATAAAATTGCCAAGGAATTTACCGATACCATCAAGGAAAAGGCGCTTGGCCAGGAAAATGTACTGAATGCTGTTAAGCCGGGGGAGATGATGGTCAAAATCGTCAATGACGAACTGGTCAGCCTGATGGGGGGTGAAGCCGCGAGCTTCGACCTCAAGGGTAAGCCCTCGGTAGTGCTTATTGCCGGCCTGCAGGGGTCGGGTAAGACGACCTTCTCCGGCAAACTTGCCCGCCACCTGAAAGTCAACAACAAAAAGAGCCCGTTGCTCGTAGCCTGTGATGTCTACCGCCCGGCAGCAATCAATCAGCTGGGGGTCATTGGCGACCAAATCAAGGTGCCGGTCTACAAGGAAACAGAGAATAAGAACCCGGTGGAAATAGCACTCAAGGGCATTGCGCATGCTCAGGCACACGGGCATGATGTCGTGATCGTTGATACCGCCGGCCGTTTGTCTGTAGATGCAGAAATGATGGAGGAAATCTCCAATATCAAAGAAGCAATTCAGCCCAATGAAACGCTGTTTGTCGTTGACTCTATGACCGGGCAGGATGCGGTGAATACCGCCAAAGCATTCAACGACCGCATCAACTACGATGGCGTGGTGCTGACTAAGCTTGATGGTGACACCCGGGGCGGTGCAGCCCTTTCCATTAAGTACACGGTGGGCAAGCCAATCAAGTTTGTATCCACCGGTGAAAAAATGGACACGCTTGATGTCTTCCACCCCGACCGCATGGCGAGCCGTATCCTAGGTATGGGTGATATCATCTCTTTCGTGGAGCGCGCCGAACAGCAGTTTGACGAGGAGCAGGCTAAGAAGCTGGAAAAGAAGATCAAAAAGAACAAGTTTGACTTCAACGACTTCTTGGAACAGATTGGCCAGATCCGGAAAATGGGGGATCTCAAAAGCCTGATCGGCATGATACCGGGCATGAGCAAAATGACCAAAAACCTGGATATCGATAATAATGCCTTCAATAAAGTAGAGTCCATCATCTTCAGTATGACGCCACAGGAGCGTGCGAACCCGGAGCTCATGAATACGAGCCGTAAACGGCGTATTGCAGCTGGGTGCGGGCAGACGATTGAGGAAATCAATATGTTCCTTAAGCAGTTTGACCAAATGCGGAAGATGATGCACAAAATGAGCAAGATGCCTGGTATGGGGATGGGAGCACCGGGTGGAAAAACAGGCAAGCAGGGTAGGAAAATGGGCGGTATTGCCCGCCGACGCGCCCGCCGCAAGCGTTAAGCAACAACAGAATAAGAGCAGCGTGTTAGGATTCAATCACTTGAGTGCAAGTGGCACGCTGCTACTTGGCTTGACTACAAAAGGCTCAACAAACCCGACGAAAAAAGGGGAGGCTAAAAATTTAGCCTCCCCTTTTTTCGTCGGGTGATTGAATGATAGGTGAAAAACCAGTCGCTTAGCTCGCTGGCAGGAATCGCTTGCCTACTTCAAACACCTTTTTAATAAGGCGCACATCAGGAAGAACGACTGAGCCAGACTCTGACTCTACTCGGTCTTCGTAATCCATTTCTTCAATAGCAGCATCTTCAACAATATCTAATTGAGTGGAAACTACGTTGAGAAAAGTGTAGGCAGAAATACTGGCTGCCAGTGCCAGGGAAAAAATTACAGTTCGGGTGTTTGGCTTTTTCATTTTATAACTATCTTAAAAGTCACTGCAAGAATACGGAATTTCTACCAGCGTAGCCAATAGAATCGACAAAAGAGCCTGTTTTTCAGACTTGAATCTATCACAAGGACGGTTGGAAAACTCAAAAGTTGCACAACTTTGAAAATTTAACGCCCAAAGACTTTGTCAGAAAGCCAACATATGCCTAATTTTAGTTTTGAAACTAATAAAACACCATTTAGTATGAAAAAACTTTACCAACTGCTGGCAGTACTTTGCCTTTTCAGTTTCGCTGTCAATCCTCTGATGGCACAGATTCCAAACGATTCTCCCATTCCTGTAGATGTTTTCTTTGAAGTCCCGGGCACTGGGCTTGTCCGTACCATTGGAGACTACACCTCAATGAGCAACTCTACGGAATGGGGCACACAGCCGCTACGTACCACCGTTTCAGCTGAAGTCGTTTGGGTAGACGATGATGATATTGCGGGTGATGGGCTGGACACGCTGGGCTGTGACACTTCCACTATGGTAGACTATACCGGCAAAATGGTACTTGTGCGCCGGGGCGAATGCTTCTTCAGCGACAAAATCTATTATGCACAACAAGCGGGTGCGATCGCAGCTGTTCTTGTTAATGCCGACGGTAGCGACCCAACGGGCGGAATGGCTGCTGGTGACGAAAAAGCACTGGATATCACCATTCCGGGTGTCTTCATCAATGACCCGGGCGAAGCTGCCGGATTTATTGCTGCCCTGGATGCCGGTGAAACCGTAATCGGGACTTTCCAGGTGCGTGGATTCTTTGGCGACCTGGGGCCTGACCGCTACGGAACGCCGCTGGCTCAGGTAACTCCGATAGACAGCATTAAGGTGAACTTACTTAACCTGGATCCGGAAGCCCCCATTCTTGATGTTTCGGCAACGGTAGACATTATCGCTCCTGACGGCATAGAAACCAAGCTGACTGCTGAGGTGGATACCATCAATCCCGATGCTATTCACACTTTTGAGTTTGATCCTTACACACCTGCTGGAGTGGGTACCTACGAGATGTTGTACACCAACTCTTTGACCGCGGATACCCTGCGGCGTCAGTTTGAGGTTACAGATTTCACGTTCCAGATGGATAACGGCAACATCCCGGAATGGCCGGTTGACAGTTGGATCGCTGCCACTAGCGAGGGATTCGTGGAAGACCTTCTCACATATGACTTCGGCAACTATTTTGAAACCAATAGTCAGGGTGGGACAGCCACTTATGCTACCTTCAGCTTGGGCAACCCTGATTCCATCCGTACAGGCTTTAATGATGCCGATATTTTCTTCCTGACGCTATATGACACCGACCCGGATGGAGACGGTCAGAGCGCTACGGGTGATGAGATCGATTATTCCACCTTCGAACCTGTAGGGCAGGCTGTGTATATCCTAAACGGAAGCGAAGAGCCTTACGATCTTCTAACGGTTGAGTTCCCTGAGCCCGTTGAGCTCAAGCCCAATACCGGCTACCTACTCATGGCACAGTATAACGGCGTAAACTCTGCTTTGGGTATTCCACCCTGGTACACTTATGCTGGCAATGAAGCTTATCCTGGTCTAAGCACCATGACCTTCACGGATCAGCTCTACACTGGTGGCTGGGCTGGTGACTTCCGCGCGGTCGTGCGCCTGCACCTGGATGGCTTTAGCGTAAATGCTGAGGACATCACCCTTGCGGACAACAAAGCGACGGTTTTCCCGAACCCCGCTAACGAGACCTTCCAACTGGAGCTGGAGCTGGACGAATATGCAGACGAAGTGCGCGTAGCACTGGTTGATATGTTCGGCAGGGTAATTGAGCGCAACGTCTACGAAGGCGTGAAAGGCGGCACTTACACTTTCAATACCGCTAACCTCTCCGCAGGTACTTACTTCCTGGGTATTCAGACGCCGGAAGGACAAGCCACTAAGCGGATTGTGGTCATCCACTAACCCTTAGCACGTTAACAACAACAGGCTCAGCTGGTCTTGTACCGGTTGAGCCTGTTTTGTTTTTTGAGCAACGGCTAAGAGCATGTTTGGAGCTCGTTGCTATTGCAAATCAACGCTTTATGAACCCCGCAGAAATGCGGGGCAAGCTCTGACTTCCTCACTAAATTTTCATTTAGCCCGCTAAACTCAAATTTAGTGACTTTGCCAGAACCATA